>CAJUPW010000012.1:0-69870 GCA_910588635.1 uncultured Oscillospiraceae bacterium
AGTCCCGGGGGGCCTTGGTGGTAGCCAGCCACAGGTCGGGCCTGGGGTTGACCGCAAAGAAATGGTCCAGGCTGTCATAGACACGCAGGTCCACCATATGCCAGTAGTCCAGCCCCGCCCGTTTCACGGCCTTCTCGCTGATGTCGAAGCCCAGAGGCCTCACCAGGTGGAGACGGCTGCGGGTGGCGGCGCAGGTACGGGCGATATTGCCGGTATTCTGGGGAATCTCCGGTTCGACCAGCACAATGTTCAGCACTTGGGCCCCTCCTTGCTCTTGCGGGTCTTATTGTAGTCCAAACCGGGAAAAATTTCAACTATAAAATGGTCGAAATATTGCAGAAAGTTTACAAAAATATTGAAATATAACCGTTTCGCCCCGTTCCTTGTTTGTTTTTTAGATTTGTAACTTTTTTTCCCGCTTTTTTTAGGCAAAGTGCCGAAGCAAACCGGCCCAAACCGGCAAAAAACTGCGTTCCCGTCTTTCCCACCCCCCTCAATCTTCCGAAAAGTAGAAAAAATATACAAAAAACATTCCTCTTTCTGGAAATGACTACCCATTCCGGTTTTCCCGTGCTATAATGTCTCCACAACTGCCTGACAAAGGATTTGGAGGTCTTTTTTATGTCTCATACCGTTGAAATTCTCTCAGTGGGCACCGAGCTTCTGCTGGGCAACATCGCCAACACCGACGCTCAGATGCTGTCCCAGGGGCTGAGCGAACTGGGGCTGAACGTCTTTTGGCACACCGTGGTGGGGGACAACCTCCAGCGGGCCGAGGAGGCGGTGGCCCTGGCCAAGCAGCGGGCGGATATCATTATCACCACCGGCGGCCTGGGTCCCACCTGCGACGATCTGACCAAAAACGTGCTGGCCGAGGCCTTCGGCAAGAAGCTGATTTTCGATGAGGAGTCCGCCCGGCGCATCCGCTCCTATTTCCAGCGCACCGGCCGGCCCATGACCGACAACAACCTCCAACAAGCCATGCTCCCCGAGGGCTGCACCATCCTGCCCAACGACTGGGGCACCGCTCCCGGCTGCGCCTTTGAGGCGGACGGGGTCCATGTGATTATGCTCCCCGGTCCTCCCAGCGAATGCCGGCCCATGTTCCAGTACCGGGCCAGGCCCTATCTGCTGTCCCTGTCCGAGGGCGTGATTGCCTCCCACACCATCAAGCTCTTCGGTATCGGCGAGTCGGCCATGGAAGCTCGGCTCCGGGACCAGATGAACGCCATGTCCAACCCCACCCTGGCCCCCTACGCCAAGGAGGGGGAGTGTGAGCTGCGGGTCACCGCCAAGGCGGCCACGGACGCGGAGGCTCAGGCCCTCCTCCGGCCCACGGTGGATCAGGTGAAGGCCCTCTTCGGCGACAAGGTCTACGGGGTGGACGTGCCCTCCCTGGAGCATGTGATTATCCAGGGCTGCAAGGAGAAGGGGCTCACTCTGGGCTGCGCCGAGAGCTGCACCGGCGGCCTGATCGCCAAGCGGCTGACCGACATCCCCGGGGCCTCCGCCGCCTTCAAGGGAGGTATCGTGTCCTACACCAACGAGATCAAGACGGACATCCTGCATGTGCCCGGCCATATTCTGGAGCAATTCGGGGCGGTGTCCCGGGAGGTAGCCGCCGCCATGGCCGAGGGAGCCCGCCAGGCGCTGAACTGCGATGTGGCCCTGTCCTCCACCGGCGTGGCCGGGCCGGACAGGGACGACCGGGACAACGAGGTGGGCACCATGTTCGTGGCCATCGCCACCCAGGATGGCGTCCATGTGCGCCCCCTCCGCCTGGGCGCCCGGCCCATGCGGGAGCGGCTGCGCACCCAGACCGCCAGCCACGCCTTCGACCTGGCCCGGCGGTATCTGTCCGGGCTGGAATATTAATTATGGTTTTCGCCCCCTTTGGGGGCGAAAACCAACCAAACCTTAGGAGGTAGATTAACTTGTCCGCACTGGCAAAGAGGGCCGGCCGCTCGGTGGATATGACTCAGGGCAGCGTGGTGGGCCACCTCGTCCGGTTTGCCGTACCGCTGCTGCTGGGCAACCTGTTCCAGCAGCTTTACAACACTGTGGACCTGTGGGTGGTGGGCAAATTCGTCAGCAACGAGGCCTACTCCGCCGTGGGCGCCGTCACCCCTATCATCACCATGCTCATCGGCTTCTTTATGGGGCTGGCCAGCGGCGCCGGGGTGGTCATCTCCCAGTACTACGGAGCCAAAAAGTACAACCAGGTGCGGCAGACCGTCCACACCTCCATCGTCATGACCCTGGCGCTGGGGGCGGTGCTGTCGGTAGCGGGCATCCTCATCATCCCGTACATGCTCAAGCTGATGAACACCGCCCCGGAGGCCGTCCCCGAGGCCACCACCTACCTGACCATCTACTTCGCCGGGGCCATGGGCCTGCTGCTGTACAATATGGGCTCGGGCATCCTCCGGGCGGTGGGGGACTCCAAGCGGCCCTTCTACTTTTTGGTGGTGTCCGCGCTGCTGAACATCGCCCTGGACCTGCTCTTCGTCATTGGCTTCGGGATGAAAGTGGAGGGGGTGGCCTACGCCACCATCCTGTCCCAGGGGGTGTCGGCGGCGCTGATCCTCCTGGTGCTGGCCCGCAGCAACGAGGACTGCGTCCGCCTGCGGTGGCAGGAGCTGCGGGTGGACCGGCGCATCCTGCGGCAGATTATCCGCATCGGCGTCCCCTCCGCCCTCCAGATGGCCATTACATCCTTCTCCAACGTCTTTGTCCAGTCCTACATCAACTATTTTGGCCTGGACTGCATGTCCGGCTGGACCACCTACAGCAAGCTGGACCAGTTCATCATCCTGCCTGTGCAGTCCC
Organism: uncultured Oscillospiraceae bacterium; assembly: GCA_910588635.1. Classification (GTDB taxonomy): domain Bacteria; phylum Bacillota; class Clostridia; order Oscillospirales; family Oscillospiraceae; genus Lawsonibacter. The sequence continues at coordinate 2,830 of CAJUPW010000012.1, forward strand.
TGGGCCTGGCGGCTACCACCTTTGTGGGCCAGAACCTGGGCACCGACCAGGTAGAACGGGCCAAACGGGGCACCCGGGACGCTTTCCTTCTGTCGGTGGGCATCACAGTGGTCATTTCTTCCGCCGCCATCGCCCTCGCTCCCCAGCTGGTGGCCTTTTTCAACGACAAGCCGGAGGTGGTCGCTTACGGCTCCCTCTTCCTGCGGTACATGTGCCCCTGTTATGTGCTCATCTGCGTCAATCAGGTCTACTCCGGCTCCCTCCGGGGGGCGGGCATCAGCCAGCCGCCCACCTATATTATGCTGGCCTCCTTTGTGGTCTTTCGGCAGATATATCTTTATATCATGGCCAACTTCGTCTCCAACACCATCCTGCCCATCGCCATGGGTTACCCCGCCGGGTGGCTGGTATGCAGCGTGCTGACCTTGATCTATTACAGCCATGTGGACCTGGCAGGCAAACGGGTGGTGGACGACCCCACCTCTATGCCGGAAAAAGTATAAAGAAACACAGCCCGCCAAGGCGGGCTGTGTTTCTTTAATCCTGATCCCAGTTGTGGTAGACGTTCTGTACGTCGTCGTTTTCCTCCAGGAAGTCGATGAGCTTCTCCATGTTCTTTATATCGTCCTCATCGGTGAGCTTCACATAGTTCTGGGGCACCATCTGCACCCCGGCCTCCAGGAAAGTGTAGCCCTCGGCCTCCAGAGCCTCAGTAACGGCGGCGAAAGCGTCCGGGTCGGTGTAGACCTCAAATACCTCGCCGTTGGCCTGCATGTCGTCGGCGCCAGCCTCCAGCGCGTCCATCATAACGGTGTCCTCGTCCAGCTCCTCAGACTCGATGACGATGACGCCCTTCTTGTCGAAGGACCAGGACACGCAGCCGGTGGCCCCCATCCCCTTGCCGTACTTGTCCATCAGGTGGCGCACCTCAGGCGCGGTGCGCTGGCGGTTATCGGTGAGGGCCTCCACAATAATGGCCACGCCGTTGGGGCCGTAGCCCTCGTAGACCACGTTCTCAAAGCTGTCGGTGTTGCCCGAGCCCAGCGCCTTGTCAATGGTGCGCTTGATGTTGTCGTTGGGCATGTTGGCCGCCTTGGCCTTGGCGATAACGGTGGCCAGCCGGGAATTGTTGGCCGGGTCGCCGCTGCCGCCCGTCTTGACCGCCACGATCATCTCACGGGCGATCTTGGTAAAAATCTGGGAGCGCTTGGCATCAGCTGCCCCCTTGGTCTTTTGTATGTTGTGCCACTTGGAATGTCCGGACATGCATATCTTCCCCTTTTTGTGTAATAGGCGGAGGTATTATATCACCGTTTTATTTAATTTGCAAGCCTTTCGGCCCATATCTTTCAGGGGCGTTCATCTTCCGGCTTCCATACCATTTCATACTCTGCTTCGCCGGTATTTTCATCTCTGCCTTCCCTTTGAACGACAAAGCCCTCTCTCAAATAAAACTTAACTGCCCGCGCGTTCTTCTGGTATACGCTCAATCGGAGGCGCCCTCTGATCCCTTTCGCAAAATCGACCAGACGCCTGCCCACGCCCCGGGACTGTCTCTCACTCCGGACAAAGATTCCCGCGATATAGTCCCCGCTCAGCCCTATGAACCCCTGTATTCCGCCTTCATCCTGGTAAACATACAGTTCCGCCTGGGGGAGCACAGCTTTTACCCCTTCAAAATTAGCCTTCCAATACTGGGCGGGGATAAAATCGTGGGCCTTTAAGTTTGTTTCCAGCCACAGCTCCGCGACTGCGTCGATTTCTTGCCCCTGCGCTCTTCTAATCATGTCAGGCCCTCCGCTTCACCCCAGAGCCGCCACTGCCCCCTCGATGGCCTCCTCCTCGGCCTGCATGGCCTTGAGGGTCATATCCAGGAGCTTGTCCAGCTCCCAGCCCAGCAGCTCCGCCCCGTTGGCAATCACGTCCCGGGAGCAGCCGGCGGCGAACTTCTTGTCCTTGAACTTCTTCTTCAGGGACTTCAGCTCCATGTCCGCCGCGCTCTTGGAGGGCCGCATGAGAGCCGCCGCGCCGATGAGGCCGGTAAGCTCGTCGCAGGCGTAGAGCACCTTCTCCATCTCGTGCTCCGGCTTGATATCCACGCAGTGACCCCAGCCATGGCTTGCGGCGGCCCGGATCATCTCCTCCTCCACCCCGACCTGGCGCATCAGCTCCTGGGACTTGACGCAGTGCTCCTCAGGCCACATCTCAAAGTCCAGATCGTGGAGCAGGCCCACGGTGGACCAGAACTCCGCCCGATCCCCATAGCCCAGCTCCCGGGCGTACCAGCCCATCACACGCTCCACCGTAATGGCGTGGCGCAGATGGAAGGGCTCCTTATTGTATTTGGTCAGCAGGTCCCAGGCCTGGGAACGGGTCATCGCCATAAAAACACCCCAAATCGTATATTTATAAGAGGATGGCACCGCCATCCTCTTATTATGAGCGCAAATTACGGATTTTGTCAATAGGCTACCACGATTCCGCCGTCGTAGGCGTAGACGGTGCTAATCCCGCCGGCCTCAGTAATCAGGATGTGGGCAAAATTACACTTTTTCTCCGCCATAGCTTTCACTGTAAAGGCCCGCTCCAGGCAGTTGCAGTGGCAAATCACCAGGGTGCGGCCCACGTGGGCGGCATCGGCGGCGATCTTATCCATCATTTTGGCCAGCGCCTGCTTGATGGTAAGGGCCTGACCGTACTTGCAGATTTCCCCCTCGGGGGTGGCGCCCATAAACAGCTTGATTTTCAGCGCCCCGGTAATGACCGCCTGAAGCTTGGTGAGCCGGCCGTTTTTCCGCAGGTTCTCCAGGCTCTCCAGCACAAACAGGGTCTGCATCTGGTAGATGAACTGCTCCACCTCGGTGACCACCCGCTTGAAGGGCATCCCCGATGAGGCCATGCGCTGGATCGCCAGGGCAACCAGCACCTCTCCGGAGACGGCGGAGCAGGAGTTGAACACATGTACGTTGACCTCCGGGCGCTCCTCCTCCATCAGGATACGGGCCTGTTCAGCGCTGTTGTGGGAGCCGCTGAGCAAGGCGGACAGGGTGACTACATACACGTCGTCCGCCCCCCGGTAGGCGTCCAGATAGGCCTGGGGGGAGGGACAGGCGGTGGAGGGAGCGTCATCGCTCTGGCGCATGGACCACAGCAGGTCGGCCTGGTCGAAGGTCTCATCGTCCACAAAGGTGCTGCCGTTGGAAAAAATGGTCAGGGGCACCTTCACAAAGACGGGATCCCTCAGCATGGCGGGGGTCAGATCGCAGCAGCTGTCTACTACAATTTTAAAACTCATGTATTTCATCTCCAGACATGGTTTTTTAAATTAGATTGTATCAATTAGTTTATCATAGGCTTAAGAAAATGTAAAGAGTAAATATTGTAGGGGCCGGCCCGTTTTCACAGCCCACACTGACGGGGCGGCACAGAGGCCGCCCCCTACGGTTCCTCCTCCAGCTCCCGCAGCAGCTTCTGGTCTTCTCTGGAGGACAGGTCCAGCTTCTTGTACAGGTCGGGCCGGCGCTGTCTGGTGCGGAGAATGGACATCTTCCTGCGCCACTGGTCCACCTTGGCGTGGTTGCCCGACAGGAGGATGGGGGGCACCGTCCGGCCGTGCCACACCTCGGGCCGGGAGTACTGGGGGGCCTCCAGCATGCCGTTCCAGTGGCTCTCGTTCTCGTAGCAGGAGGGGTCGGACAGCACCCCGGGCACCAGGCGGCACACCGCGTCCGCCACCGCCATAGCAGGAATTTCTCCCCCGGTCATGACGAAGTCCCCCAGGGAAATCTCCTCGTCCACGCATTCTTCAATGAACCGCTCGTCGATGCCCTCATAGTGGCCGCAGACCAGAATCAGCCGCCGGTAATCGTCCTTCAGCCGCCGGGCGTCCCCCTGGGTGAAGGTCTTGCCCGCCGGGGACATATAAATTGTGTGGACCCGCTCCCCCGCCTCCTGGCAGATATGCTCCCAGCACCGGAAAAGGGGATCGGCCTGCATCACCGCCCCCCGGCCCCCGCCGTAGGGGTAGTCGTCCACCTGCTTCTGCCTGTTTACCGTGTAGTCCCTGATCTGGTGGCACTCCACCCGGATGTAGCCCCGCTCCTGGCCCCGGCCCAGAACCGACTCGCAGAGCATATCCCCCACCACATCGGGGAATAATGTCATAATATCAATCCGGTACATGCTCGTCCCGCCTTTCTCACGGCATATTATACGGGATTCTTTCTCCTTTTTCAACGCATTCCGGGCAAACCGGAAAATTTCACAAAATCCTATCGCATTATTGAAAAAAATATGCTATGATATGGGCGACAAAATTCCTGTACAAAGGGAGGTTTTACCTATGTATTGTACCCGTAAAGTCACCGACGACCTGATCTGGATTGGCGCCAACGGTCGCCAGCACCCCGTTTTTGAGGCCGCCCATCCCGTTCCCCGGGGGATGTCCTACAATTCCTACCTGCTGCTGGACGAAAAGACCGTCCTCTTCGACACGGTGGACCGGGCGGTCCAGACCCAGTTTATGGAGAACCTGGAGCATGCCCTGGATGGCCGCCCCCTGGACTATATCTTCGTCCACCACATGGAGCCCGACCACGCCGCCACCCTGGGCGACCTGATGCTCCGCCACCCCGAGGCCAAAATCGTCTGCAACGGCAAGGCCATCAATATGATCCGTCAGTTCCACGCCGCCGACCCCAAGGGAGCCATCCTGGTGAACGAAGGTGACACCCTGTCCACCGGCCGTCATCATTTCACCTTTGTGGCCGCCCCCATGGTCCACTGGCCCGAGGTGGTGGTCAGCTACGACTCCACCGACAAGATTCTCTTTTCCGCTGACGGCTTCGGCTCTTTCGGGGCGCTGAACGGCGTCCTCTTCGCCGATGAGATCGACTGGGAGCGGGACTGGCTGGACGAGGCCCGGCGGTACTACACCAACATCGTGGGCAAGTACGGCCCCCAGGTGACGGCCCTGCTGAACAAGGCCGCCAAGCTGGACATCAAAATGATCTGCCCCCTCCACGGCCCCGTGTGGCGCAAGGATTTCTCCAGAATCATCGACCGATATGTGAAGTGGGCCGGCTACGAGCCAGAGGTGCAGGGGGTCGTGATCCCCTTTGCCTCCATCTACGGCCACACCGAAACCGCAGCCAACATCCTGGCCTGCCGTCTGGCCGAGCTGGGCGTACCTGTGGAGATGCACGACGTGTCCGTCACACACTACTCCTATGTACTGGCCGACTGCTTCAAGTACAGCCACATCGTCTTTGCCGCCCCCACCTTCAACAACGGCGTCTTTGACACCATGGAGCATCTGCTCCGGGACCTTCAGCACCACAACCTGCAAAACCGCAAGATAGTCCTCATCCAGAACGGCTCCTGGGCTCCCGCCAGCGGCAAGCTGATGGCCGAAATTCTGGGTGGGATGAAGAATATGGAGGTCATAGAGGCCCCCGTCACCCTCAAGTCCGCCCTGGCCCCCGGTCAGGAGAGCGAATTGGAGGCCCTGGCCCAGGCGCTGGCCGCGTCGGTGAAGGGCGAGGAGCCCGCCCCCGAGGCGGAGCCCGTCCAGGCACAGCCCAGCGGCTTTATCTGCAAGATCTGCGGCTTCATATATGAGGGCGACACCCTCCCCGACGGCTTCATCTGCCCCATCTGCCGCCGTCCCGCCTCCGACTTTGAGCCGGTGCAATAACATGCAAACCCCGCCCGCGGCTGCGCTGCGGGCGGGATATTTTCAAATCTGTGTGCCGGGAAAATACTCCTCCACAAAGTCCACGTCCTCCACCTGGAAGGTCCTGCCGTTGAGGGACTCCAGCGGCCCGGCGCCGGTGGTGAACCGAAAGATCAGCTTGTAGGAGTACAGCGCCTGACCGTGACGGCCGTATTTCCGGTTCTCCCGCTCAGAGCCGTACTTGCCGTCCCCCAAAAGGGGGTGGCCGGCGGCGGCGAACTGAGCCCGAATCTGGTGGGTCCGGCCGGTTATCAGGTTGCACTCCACCAGGGACAGCCCGTCCCTCACCGCCAGCGTTCTGTACTCGGTAACGGCCGTCTTGGCCCCCGGCTCGGGGCGCTTACGGACATAAACCTGCTTTTTCACCTCGTCCTTGAAGAGATACCCCTCCAGCCGCCCCGACCGGGGCGACAGCTTTCCCTGGACCACACACAGGTAGAGCTTGGTCAGCTCCCGGTCGCGGATCTTCTGATTCATGATCCGCAGGCCCTCGGCGGTCTTGGCGGCGATGACGATGCCCCCGGTGTTCCGGTCGATGCGGTTGCACAGGGCGGGGGCGAAGGAGTTCTCCCAGTAGGGAGACCACTCCTTCTTCTGATAGAGATAGGCCTGGATGTGGGTAAGGAGGGTGTTCACCCGCTCGTTCTCGTCCGGGTGGACCACCAGGCCGGGGCGCTTGTCCAGGAGCATGATGTGCCCGTCCTCGTACAGGATATTCAGCTTGGGCTGGTAAAGGGAGAGAAAGGCGTTTTCCGGGGTGGGCCGTTCGAAGAACTCGTCGTTGATGTACAGCTGGAGCACGTCCCCCGCATTGAGCCGCACATCCCGCTTGCTCCCTTTGCCGTTCACCTTCACCCGCTTGAGCCGGATATACTTCTGGGCCAGAGGGGCGGGCAGCAGAGGCAAGGTCTTGGCCAGCCAGCGGTCCAGCCGCTGCCCGGCATCGTTTTTCCCAATGGTAAATTCTTTCATTCAGGACCTCCTGTAGGGGGCGGCCTCCGCGCCGCCCCGTGCTTCCCTGATCCGGCACCAGCGGGGCGGCTCAGAGGCCGCCTCCCGCTGTCCAAAATATTTCACCATATTCCGCCCCCAGTGTCAATAAATTTCGTGGAGAAATTTGTGAAAAGCATTTGACATTTGGAGGAAAAGTCTTTATAATATCCTGCGTACCATTCTGCGAGTATGGGGGAAACGCTCCCCGGGGAGGAACGCCATGCGCCTGGATCTGCGGGATATCATTCATGTCCCCGACGGAAAAAAGACGTTTCGGTTCCAGCTGGACCTGTCCCAGCAGGACTTCTACGGGAGTAAGCCCATCGTCCACCCCGTTCAGGTGGAGGGCAACGTGACCAACCACGCCGGTGCCCTGGTGCTGGAGGGAACGGCCCGTTCTGTTCTGGAGCTTCAATGCGACCGCTGCGGGAAAGCTTTTTCCCGGGAAAAGGCAGTCACGCTGGACAGTCTGGCGGCTCAGGAGCTGGAGGACGAGGAGAACGACGATATCCTCCTTCTGGACGGCTCCGAGCTGGACCTGGATGACGCGGCGGGCACCGCCTTCATCCTCGCGATGGATACCAAAAACCTTTGCTCAGACGACTGCAAAGGGCTGTGCGCCAAGTGCGGAGCCGACCTGAACCTCGGCCCTTGCGGGTGCGGACCTGATGTCGATCCAAGACTGGCGGCCCTTGCGCAGCTGTTGGATAAGGAAGCTGAGTGAGTACCACGTGCTCTGACCGGCACAGCCGAAGGAGGTGTCACCCATGGCGGTCCCCAAGGGAAAAGTATCCAAGGCCCGGCGCGATAAGCGGCGCAGCTCCCACTGGAAGCTGGAAACTCCCGGTATCGTGACCTGCCCCAAGTGCGGGGCTTACCGGCTGCCTCACCGTATGTGCAAAAATTGCCTGACCTATAACGGCCGTACCTTCGGCCAGGTTGAGGCTCAGCAGTAATCAGAAAACCCTCTGACTTGAAGTCAGAGGGTTTTGCTTTTTTATCACCGTCTCCTGGTCCCCTGGTAGTTTCCACGGCTCTGGACGCGCCGGCCCGCTCCCACAGGGCGGCGGCGCCTGGGGAACACCAACAGCCGCAAGGCGATCAGACAGAGCACTACAGCCGCGGCGGCAATGGCGATCTTCACGCCGGTGGTCTGGAAGAACTCAAAGAACTGCTGTTTCTTGTGCAGCAGCTCAGAGCGCTCCACCGACGTGACGGCCACCAGGTCCAGCTCGCCGTAGACCTCTCCCTCGTAGGACAAGGTCATCAAGCCCATCACCTGGCCCGCTTTCACCGGAGCCTCCACCTCTTTGGAGAACAGGCGGATATCGGTCTCGATATCGTCCAGGTCGATGGATTTGGGCAATGTTTTGGTGATGGAGCCCTGTGGCTTCACGTTGACCTCGTCGGCCTGACGGGACATGGTGACCTTCACCGTGTCCACCGGCTCATCCCCGCGGGTGATGGTCACGCGGTGAAAATTGCTGAAGCCGTACTCCAGCAGGCGGCGGCTCTCCCGGAACTGGCCTTGCTTCAGCTTCTCCTCCCCCGGGACCTCCATAGGTCCGGAGCCCAGGATCACCGAGATCAGCACCTCGTCCCCGTCCCGGGCGGCGGCCACCAGGCAGCGGCCTGCCGCGTCGGTAGTGCCCGTTTTGCCTCCGATGCACTTGTCATAGAGATAGCCGCTGTACGTCCAGTTGGAAACCAGCCCGTTGGTGTTGTACAGCTCCCGCTCTTTGGACATATTGGTGGCGGGCACGTTGTGCTTGGGGGTTGTGGTCACGGTGATAAATTCATCATGCTCCAGACAGGCCTGCATCATAAGGGACAGATCGTAGGCGGTGGTGTAGTGGTTCTCCTGGTCCATCCCGTGGGGATTGGCGAAGCGGGTGCCCTCACAGCCCAGCTCCCCCGCCCGGCGGTTCATGTGAGACACAAAGTCCTCCACCGAGCCGTCCACCGCCACAGCCAGCACATTGGCCGCCTCATTGGCGGAGGGCAGCATCAGGCAGTAGAGCAGCTCCTCCACCGTCAGCACCTCCCCCACCTTGATGTTGGCGGTGGAGAAGTTCCCCGTCAGCCCCTGATAGGTGGTCTCCCCCGCGGTAATCTGGGTGTTCAGGGACATCTGACCAGACTGGACGGCCTCCAGCACCAGCAGGCAGGTCATCAGCTTGGTGGTGCTGGCGGGGGCGGCCCGCTCGCTGGAGTTCATGTCGTACAGGACCTCCCCATGGTTGGCGTCCAGCAGCACAGCCTTGGTGCAGAACAGGTTCAAGTCCTCCTGTCCCGGCACGGCGGCGGAGGCGGGCGTCAAGGACAGCGACAGGACGAGCAGAAGAAACAGAGAAAGAAAACGATATTTTTTCATAGGAAAATCTCCATATGTATGTTATAATGAATGCTGTATTCTCCAGTGTATCGTACACAAGAGAAAAAGGCAATTAAGAACTTCTTAAATTTATGGTATGACGCCGTCTGTCCCGATTATAACAAAAACCGGCCAAAGCCGCAAGGGGGAAGCAGCTCATGGAAGGAAAATCCAGATTTGGACTGGCCGTGCTGGCCCTGTCCGCGGCTTTCTGCCTCGTCTGCGCCACCTGGTATCTGGCCCGGACCAGTTCGCCGGAGCCCTGGCTGGTCTCCTCCACCCGGCGGCCGGCGGCGGAATACCAGGACGCTTCAGAGCCCGAGGAGGTCCCCCGTCCCGACAGCCTCCTCCCCGGCGAGGTCATCAACTTAAACACCGCCGACATCTACGACCTTCAGCGCCTGCCCGGCATCGGAGAGAAGCGGGCGCAGGATATCATCACCTACCGGGCGGAACACGGCCCCTTCCGGGCGGCGGACGAGCTGACCAAGGTGTCCGGCATCGGGCCGGTCATTTTGGAAAACCTGCGGGAGTATGTGACCGCGGGAGATGAGTGAGGTTTCATATGGCAAAGATTTTAGTGGTAGACGACGAGCAGGTGCTGGTGAAGGGCATCAAGTTCAACCTGGAGCACGAGGGCTATCAGGTGGAGGTGGGGTACGACGGCGAGCAGGCGGTGGAGCTGGCCCGTGAGGGGGGCTTCGACCTGATCCTGCTGGACCTGATGATGCCCAAGATCGACGGCCTCCAGGCCTGCATGCGCATCCGTGAGTTCTCCAACGTCCCCGTCATCATGCTGACGGCCAAGGGGGAGGACGCCGACAAGCTCATGGGCTTTGAGTGCGGCGCCGACGACTATATCACCAAGCCCTTCAACCTTCTGGAGCTGAAGGCCCGGGTCCGGGCCTTGCTGCGCCGCTCCGGCGCGGCGGAGCAGCAGAAGGCGGGCGCCGTTCTGCAGACTGGCCACATCAAGCTGGATACGGCCGCCCGGGCGGCCTGGAGGGACGGCGTCCCGGTGGAGCTCACCGCCAAGGAGTTCGACCTGATGGAGCTGCTGCTGCGCAACCCCGGCCGGGTGTACAGCCGGGAAAACCTGCTCAACGTGGTGTGGGGCTATGAGTATATCGGCGACTACCGCACAGTGGACGTTCATGTCCGCCGCCTGCGGGAGAAGCTGGAGCTGGACCCCGCCAACCCTGAGTTCATCCGCACCAAGTGGGGCGTGGGATACTATCTGACAAAGCCATGAAGAAAAACAAGGTCCCATTTTTCGCCTCTCTCCAGGTGAAATACGCTATGAGCTACCTGGTCATCTTCGCGGTGGTGCTGGTACTGCTGAACACCTACCCGGTGGTGGCCTCCCAGGACCTGCTGTTCACCTCTAAGCGGGATTCGCTGAAGAGCCAGACGGCGGTGATGGCCTCCGCCCTAATGGAGCTGGAGTCCCTGTCCGCCGAACAGGTGGCCCGGGTGATGAACATGCTGGACAGCATGGGGCTGACCCGCATTCTGGTTACCGACCCGGCGGGGCTGATTCTCTACGACAGCACCCGCCAGCCCCAGGAGGAGCCGCCGCCCGGAGAGGGGGAGCCGGAGGAACCGGAGTACCGCTACGCCCTGTACCAGGAGGTGGTATCCGCCTTGCGGGGCAGCGACGTATCCTACTCCCGGTACACCGATAGAAAGTTCATCTCCACCGCCGCCATGCCCATCGTCTACCGGGGCATGGTCATCGGGTCCATCTACATTCTGGAGGTGGACGAGGTCCAGGGGGAGCTGCTGTACAGCTTACAGCAGAATCTGCGCACCATCTCCCTGGTCATCGCGGCGGTGACGTTGATTATGTCAACCTTTTTCTCCAAGCTGCTCACCTCACGCATCGCCGCCTTGCTGCGGGCCATCCGCATCGTGGGCGAGGGGGAATACGGCCACCGGCTCCAGCCTGTGGGCTGGGACGAGATGGCCCAGCTGGCCGAGGAGTTCAACCAGCTCACCGACCGCCTCCAGACCACCGAGGAGGTCCGCCGCCGCTTTGTCTCCGACGCCAGCCACGAGCTGAAAACGCCCCTGGCCTCCATCCGCCTGCTGGCCGACTCCATTTTGCAGACCGACGAGATGGACCCGGCCATGGTACGGGACTTCGTGGGGGATATTGGCTCCGAGGCCGAGCGGCTCACCCGTATCACCGAGCACCTGCTGGCCCTCACCCGGCTGGACAGCCTGCCCGCCGGGCAGCAGCTTCCGGTGGATGTGTCCCAGGTGACGGAGCGGACCATCGGGCTGCTCCAGCCCGTGGCCGACGCCGCCGGGGTGACGGTGGAACAGAACCTCAAGCCCGACTGCCTCATCCTGTGTACCGAGGACGACCTGTCCCAGATTTGCTTCAACCTGGTGGAAAACGCTGTCAAGTACAACTTCAACGGCGGCAAGGTATTTGTCTCGGTGTACCGGGACGGGGATCAGGTACTGCTGGAGGTGGGCGACACCGGCGTGGGCATTCCGGAGGCGGACCTGCCCAAGGTGTTCAACCGCTTCTACCGGGTGGACAAGGCCCGGTCCCGGGCCGCCGGCGGCACCGGGCTGGGGCTTTCCATTGTCCGGGACACGGTGCGCCGCCACGGCGGCTGGGTCACCGCCCGGCCCAGAAACCCCGAGGGAAGCCTGTTTACCGCCGGCTTCCCCAGATATGTGCCCAGACAGTCAGAGAGGGGGCGGCCCGGTGCGTAACATAAGATGGCTTTCCATTCTGCTCGCGGCAGCGCTCCTGCTGTCCGCCTGCGGCAGCCGGGAGATTCCCCAGGAGGAGGGCGGCTTCCGGCTGTGGTTCGCCGCAGACGAGGGGCAGGCGGATTACGGCCACGGCCCGGCGCTGGACAGCGAGGCCTACGCCGGGGTGGACGACCCAGGCCCCGAGGAGCTGCTGTCCGCCCTGCTGGCCGGCCCCACTCTGGAGGGTCTCCGCTCCCCCTTCCCCCGTGGAGTTACCTTGCGGCAGCTGAACTGGGACGAGGAGCGGCCCGGTGTGCTGCTGGTGGGATTCTCGGAGCAGTACGGGGCCCTGGCCGACGTCTCCCTCACCCTGGCCGACTACTGCGTTGTGCTCACCCTGACCCAGGTGGAGGGGGTGGACACGGTGGAGATATCCACCCAGGGCTATCAGGCCAGCTACCGCAGCCACCAGCTTCTGGACCCGCAGGAGGCTGTACTTCGGGACGAGCTGGCGGAGACAGCCCCGGAAAACACTTGACAAATTTCCCATTTCCCGCTACTCTTAATCAGGTATTTTAACGAAAGAAGGCGTTCTTCATGAGCGATTACAAAATGAGCACCAAATGCGTCCAAGGGGGCTATACCCCCGGCAACGGCGAGCCCCGGCAGATTCCCATTATCCAGTCCACCACCTTTAAATACACCACCAGCGAGGATATGGGCAAGCTCTTCGACCTGGAGGCCAGCGGCTATTTCTACACCCGGCTCCAGAACCCCACCAACGACATGGTGGCCGCCAAAATCTGCGACATGGAGGGCGGCGCCGCCGCCATGCTCACCTCCTCCGGCCAGGCGGCCAACTTCTACGCTATCTTCAACATCGCCAACTGCGGCGACCATGTGGTGGCCTCCTCCACCATCTACGGCGGCACCTATAACCTGTTTCACGTCACCATGCGCAAAATGGGCATCGACTTTACCTTCGTCTCCCCCGACTGCTCCGAGGAGGAACTGAACGCCGCCTTTAAGCCCAACACCAAGGCCGTCTTTGGCGAGACCATCGCCAACCCAGCCCTCACCGTGCTGGACATTGAAAAGTTTGCCAGAGCCGCCCATGCCCACGGCGTGCCCCTGATTGTGGACAACACCTTCGCCACCCCGGTGAACTGCCGCCCCTTTGAGTGGGGCTGCGACATCGTCACCCACTCCACCACCAAGTATATGGACGGCCACGGGGCTGGGGTGGGCGGCTGCATCGTGGACAGCGGCAACTTCGACTGGATGGCCCATAAGGAAAAATTCCCCGGCCTGTGTACTCCTGACGACAGCTACCACGGCATCACCTACGCCGAGAAGTTCGGCCAGGGGGGCGCTTTCATTACCAAGTGCACCGCCCAGCTCATGCGGGACTTCGGCTCCATCCAGTCCCCCCAGAACGCCTTTCTGCTGAATCTTGGCCTGGAGAGCCTCCATGTCCGGATGCCCCGCCACTGCGAGAACGCTCTGGCGGTAGCCAAATATCTCAAGTCCCATCCCAAGATCAGCTTTGTCACCTACCCCGGTCTGGAGGGGGATCAATACTACGAGCTGACCCGGAAATATATGCCTAACGGCACCTGTGGGGTGGTATCCTTCGGCTTCAAGGGCGGCCGCTCCGCCGCGGAGACCTTTATGAAGCACCTGCGCCTGGCCGCCATTGAGACCCACGTGGCCGATGCCCGCACCTGCACCCTCCACCCCGCCTCCGCCACCCACCGGCAGATGAACGACGAGGAGCTGACAGCCGCCGGCATCACTCCCGATCTGGTCCGCTTTTCCTGCGGCATTGAGGACGCCGCCGATCTGATCGCCGATATCGAGCAGGCCCTGGCTCAGGTGTGAGGTGCGGATGATGAAAAATGCCGGAACCGTTCTGATGTACAACTGCTCCGGGGAGGAGTTCTCCAAGCTGAAGCAGATTTTCGCCATGCTCCGCCTGCGGATGCGGCCGGTGGAGCCCGACCGCTACCACGTCTCCCTGGAGGAGCTGTCCCAGGGCAAGGGAGACCCCGTCGAGCCGGCCTCTCCCCTACCTGAGCCCATGCTGGTATTCTGCGGCATGGGGCAGGCCTTGCTCAACCAGGTACTGGAGATCATCAGGATTTCCAAGCTGCCCCCCATCCCCCTGAAGGCCGTCCTCACCGACACCAACCGGTCCTGGACCACTGCGCAGCTCTATGAGGAGCTGCTGAAGGAGCGGGAGACCATCGCTGCCCAGAAAGCGGAAACGACATAACAAATCGTCTCTGGGCTGCCGGACAAATCCGACAGCCCAGAGACGCGAAAAAAATAAAAAAACCGGAAAATTTCTCTTGCATTTCAAATGTCCCTGTGCTATAATAATAAAGCTGTCAAGAGGAATCCTCTTTACGGTATGCGGCTGTAGCTCAGTTGGATAGAGTGACTGGCTACGAACCAGTAGGTCGGGGGTTCGAATCCCTTCAGCCGTACCACGTCGGAGCAAAGTCTGCTTTGCTCCGACATTTTTTTACAAAAAATGCCATCCGCTCCGCTCCTCACCAAACCGCAACCGCTGCGCTGGGCCGCGGTTTGGTTTCGGGTGCAGACCTGAAGGCGGCATCTTTTAGGATTGAGCCACCTTGCCTGATATGAACAGACTGTTGTCAGTTGTTCGGATCAGGCAGGGTCATTTTTTACCCCCAAGCCTTGATATGTCAAGACTTGGGGGCTGTTTGTCTGTGGTCCGCCACCTGTAAATACAAATAGTTGAAAATCCGGGTGCAAAACGTGTAAATGAAGGGCTTCAAACTCCTTATATGTCAGGTTATCGGACTATAAATTCCGGAATTATTTTAGCACTGAGGCGGCAATCGCATCGGCCAGGGCGTCAATTTCCGACTCGTTGTCGGCTTTCAGGGAAGAGGTGACGGTCATCTCCTCGTCCAGGATGGTCATGTTCTTCAGGGACTCGATCTCCTCCTTCATCAGCGCGCCGGAGCGGGGAGCCCAGGAGCCGCTGCCCATGATGGCTACCGTGCGCTTCTGGAGATTCAGGGCCTTCATGTCCATAAGGAAGTTGTGCATAGGCGGGAAGATACCCAGATTGTAGGTGACAGAGGCCAGCACCAGATGGCTGTATTTAAACAGGTCGGAGATGAGGTAGCTGACATGGGTGGAGGACACGTCGTACAGCCGGGTGTTGGTCACGCCCCGGGCGGTGAGCTTGGCAGCCAGCACCTCGGCGGCGGCCTCCGTGTTGCCGTACATGGAGGCATAGACGATCATCACGCCCTTCTCCTCCGGCTCGTAGGTGGCCCAGTGGGTGTACTTGTCGATGATGTAGCCCAAGTCCTTGCGCCACACCGGACCGTGGAGGGGACACAGGAACTTGATGTTCTCCAGGCCCACGATAGAGGCCGCCTTGTTCAGCAAGGCCACCACCTGAGGACCATACTTGCCCACGATGTTGGTGTAGTACCGGCGGGCGTCGTCGATCCATTCCCGGTCAAAGTCGAACTCATCGGCGAAGAGCTTGCCATCCAGGGAGCGGAAGGAGCCGAAAGCGTCGGCGGAGAAAAGCACGCCGTTGGTGGTATCGAAGGTGACCATAGCCTCGGGCCAGTGGACCATGGGGGCGTAGACAAAGGCCACGGTGTGCTTGCCGAAGCACTTGGTGTCCCCCTCGGCCACCTCCTCGATGGCGCTGGGGTCCAGGCCGAAGCCGAACTGATTCAGGAGGGTCACCGCCTTGGGGCTGGTGATGATCTTCACCTTGGGCCAGCGCAGGAGAATTTCCTCAATGGAGGCGGCGTGGTCGGGCTCCACGTGGTTGATGACCAGGTAGTCCAGGGGGCGGCCATTCAGAACGGCCTTCACGTTGGCGATGAACTGCCGGCCCACCGCCCAGTCGGCGGTGTCGAAGAGGACGGTCTTCTCGTCCAGCAGGACATAGGCGTTGTAGGACACGCCGTGGTACAGGGGGTGGATGTTCTCAAACAGGGCCAGCCGGTGCTCGTCCGCGCCTACCCAGTACAGGTCGTCGGTGACCATGCGGTAATTATACATATGGGATTTCCTCCTTTATTGTTTCTTTGTAGGGGCCGCCGCCCTCGGCGGCCCGCATAATCGGTTTCATTCGGGGAGCGGCGGGCCGCCCAGGGGGGCGGCCCCTACAGATGCCGCTTACGCCTCGATTTCGATAAATTCGCTCACGCTCTCACCGCAGTGGGGGCAGGTCCAGCCCTCGGGCAGGTCCTTGAAGGCGGTGCCGGGCTTGACCTCGTTCTCCGGGTCGCCCTGCATGGGATCGTATTCGTGGCCGCAGCCGTTGCAGATATACAGCTTCCGGGGCTGGTAGACCTTCTTGGGGGCCATGCGCTTCATCTTGGTCATGGGCGGGGCGGGGAGCTTCTCGCCAGTGTCCAGAGCGGCGGTGAGCAGGGGGAGAATTTCCATCACGTCCCCCACAATGCCGTAGTCGCAGTTTTTGAATATCTTGGCGTTGGGGTTTTTGTTGATGGCCACAATGCAGGAGGCGTCCTTAATGCCCTTCAAATGCTGAATCGCGCCGGAGATGCCGCAGGCGATGTACAGGTTGCCCTTGAACTTCTGACCGGACATGCCCACATAACGGTTGAGGGGCACATATTTCAGCGTTTCGGCCACAGGGCGGCTGGAGCCGACGGCGGCCCCGGCGGCGCGGGCCAGGTCCTCAATGAGCTTCATGTTCTCTTTGGCCCCGATGCCCTGTCCGGCGGATACCACCCGCTCGGCCTGGGTGATGGGGGTGTCTATGGGGATGCCCACGGTAAAGTCGTGGCCGTCCTTTTTCAGGTTGGCCACCAGGGTCTCCACCTTCTCCTGGGCGGCGCCGTCCTTGAGGATCATCCGCTTCCGGGCGCCCGTCTCGGGGCCCTTGGGGCCGGCCGTGGCGGCGGAGGGGGCCTCCTTGGCCGCCTTGCCCAGGATGTGGGAGGCAATCACCACCCGCTGAATCTCATTGGTGCCCTCGTAGATGGTGGTGATCTTGGCGTCCCGGTAGAACCGCTCCACCTCCATGCCCTTGAGGTAGCCGCAGCCGCCGAAAATCTGGAGGGCGTCGTTTGTGACCTCCAGGGCAATGTCGGAGGCGTACTGCTTGGCCATGGCGGACTCCATGCCGTAGGGGACGTGTGCCTGCTTCAGCTCGGCGGCGGAGTAGACCAGGAACCGGGCGCAGCGCAGCTTGGTGGCCATATCAGCGATCTTAAAGGCGATGTTCTGCTGCTGGCAGATGGGCTTTCCGAACTGAACACGCTCCTTGGAGTACTCCACGGCGGCCTCATAGGCCCCCTGGGCAATGCCAAGAGCCTGGGCCGCGATGCCGATGCGGCCGCCGTCCAGGGTGGCCATGGCGATCTTGAAGCCCTGGCCCTCCTTGCCCAGCAGGTTCTCCTTGGGAATCTTCACGTTGTTGAAATTCAGCTGGCAGGTGGCGGAAGAGCGGATGCCCATCTTGTCATAGTGCTCCTCAAAGGTAAAGCCCTCCCAGCCCTTTTCCACGATAAAGGCGGAGATGCCCCTCGTTCCGATACCGGGGGTGGTGACGGCGAACACCACATAGGTGCCGGCCTCGCCGCCGTTGGTGATGAATATCTTCTCGCCGTTGAGGAGGTAGTGGTCCCCCATGTCCTCGGCGGTGGTCTCGGTGCCGCCGGCGTCAGAGCCGGCGTTGGGCTCGGTGAGGCCGAAGGCCCCCAGTTTTTTGCCGGAGCAGAGGTCGGGCAGATATTTTTTCTTCTGCTCCTCGGTGCCGAAGGCGTAGATGGGGTAGGTGCCCAGCGAGGTATGGGCGGACAGGATGACGCCCGCGCCGCCGTCCACCCGGGCCAGCTCCTCCACGGCGATGGCGTAGCTCAGAGCGTCCAGCCCCGCGCCCCCGTACTTCTTCTCATAGGGCAGGCCCATCAGGCCCAGCTCCCCCATCTTCTTTACGGCCTCAGTGGGGAACTGGTTGTTCTTGTCCAGCATGAAGGCAATGGGCTTGATCTCCGCCTCGGCAAACTCCCTTACCTTGGCCCGCAGTTCCTCATGCTCCTGTGTGGTTTGATACAGCATACAGATAGTTCCTCCTTTATGTTATTTTTCCTGGAAAATTTCGCTCAATGGCGTTTTTCGAAACTCCTCGTCCAGCACCCTCTGGATACGGGACAGCTCCCGGCACAGGCCGCAGTCCCCCTCTGGGCGGCTTTCACATCGGTAACCGGGTTTTTGGCAGCGGTTGATGTGGACAGCCTCCTCCAGCGCGGAAAACACATCGTCCAAATACAGCCCCTCACAAGGGCGCTGGAGGGCGTAGCCCCCGCTGCTTCCCCGGCGGCTGCACACCAGTCCGACGGCATGGAGCTGCTTTAAAACCTTCAGCGTAATTGCCTTGGGCATATGCTCCCGCTGGGCAACGGCGGCAGCGGACAGCTGTCCCCCCTGATACAGCGCCCGCAGAATACGTAGGGCGTAGTCCATCTCTCGCGTAACCAACAACCTGTTTTCCTCCAGTCAAAACAGTACCTTTTTAGTGCATTATAGCACACTAATGCAATATGTCAATCCTTTTGGGAAATAAAATATATTTTTTGTTGCTTCTGCCGGAAGCGGATTTGAATTGTCGCGGGTACTCACTATCTCTGCCGCACAATCGAATATCAGGAGACGGACGGTTGGCGGAACGTTACAGCGCATCCTTTGGACAATTTTTAACGCACTCAAAACACAGGATACATTCTGTACCGTTTTTTCGCCTCCTGGAATTATCTGTAACGTCCACTTCCATCGGACATACCTTTTTGCATCTACCGCAAGATACGCATTTGCTTTTATCGCATTCAATTCGGAACAGCGAAAAATAACTCATGGGCTTCAAAAACACTGTGACCGGGCATATGTATTTGCAAAATGCACGATTGTCTTTAAAGGAAAAAGCCAGTATTACACCAACAGCATAGTACGATACATTTCCGATGATAAACGCCCAAAACATGATCCGCTCCATATTGCCGGCATGTGCAAGCAACAGCATCGAAACAAATATGAGTGAAACGGCAAATGTGATATATCTGATCCATCCGATCTTTTTTCTTGGTGTTTCAGGAGCTTTGTATGGAAGAAAATCAAGCACCATTGCCGTCCAGCAGGCGTAGCCGCACCAGCCTCTGCCAAAAATCAGCGGCCCAAAAATTTTAGCAACCGCATAGTGGATTGTCGCGGCTTCAAACGTCCCTATCAACAGGTAGTACCAGAACCCTTCAATCTGCATATTCTCACCACTGATGATCCCTAAATATATCAGCATGTAGAGTCCAACAAGCAACTGAGTAACTCGCCGGGCGTTTTTGTATTTTCTGATAAACAAGAAAATGCCTAGTGATATGGAAATACCAATATAGCTGAAATTGAAAAAATAAAACAGGTTATCCTTTGTCAACCAAAGTGTAACTGCTACTGTTTCAAATATCGCAAGCATAATAACCGGCATCCAGTATTTTTTCACTTTAATCCCACCTCAAAACCGCACTTTGATTTTATCAAACTGAAACAGGACTTCATTCATCCGAATGAAGTCCTGCTTGCTTTTTGTCAGATTCTCCCCACAGGTCCGCCGATAAAGCTGTTCTCTTACTTTGCCTGCCGGCAAGCCCGCTTATTTGCCCGGCTTGAAGCTGTCCTTCAGGCTGACCGCCCGGTTAAAGACCAGGGCGCCGGGCTTGGAGTCCCTGCTGTCGGCGCAGAAGTAGCCCAGGCGAAGGAACTGGAACCGGTCGGCCGGCTGGGCGGAGGCGAGACTGGCCTCCAGCTTGCAGCCGGTGAGCACCTCCAGAGAGCCGGGGTTCAAGCAGTCCAGGAAATCCTTCTCTCCGCCGTCCGGGTCCGGGTCGCTGAACAGGTTGTCGTACAGCCGCACCTCCGCGTCCACGGCGGTGGCCGCGTCCACCCAGTGGATGGTCGCCCCCTTCACCTTCCGGCCGTCGGCGGGGTCGCCTCCCCGGCTGTCCGGGTCATACTCGGCAGCGATCTGGGTGATATTTCCCGCCTCGTCGGTCTCGTAGCCCACACATTTGACGAGGTAGGCCCCCTTCAGCCGGCACTCCGGGCCACCTGGGTAGAGCCGCTTGTACTTGGGCACAGGCTCGGGCAGGAAGTCCTCCGCCTCCACCCACAGCTCCCGGGAGAAGGTCACCTCCCGGGTCCCGGCGGAGGGGTCCAGGGGATTGTTTTCCACAGTGAGCGTCTCACTCTTTCCGGCGGGGTAGTTGGTGATGACCAGCTTCACCGGCCGCAGCACGGCCATCACCCGCTTGGCGTGGTCGTTCAGGTCTTCCCGCAGACAGTGCTCCAGGAAGCCGAACTCCACGGTGGAGGTGTTCTTGGCCACGCCGATGCGGTCGCAGAAGTTCCGGATGGCGGCGGGGGTGTAGCCCCGGCGGCGCAGGCCGCACAGGGTGGGCATACGGGGGTCGTCCCAACCGGAGACATACTTCTCCTCCACCAGCCTGCGCAGCTTCCGCTTGGACATGACGGTGTAGTTGATGCCCAGCCGGGCAAACTCGATCTGCCGGGGCTTGGAGGGCACGTCGGTGTTGTTGATGACCCAGTCGTACAGGGGCCGGTGGTCCTCATACTCCAGGGAGCAGAGGGAGTGGGTAATGCCCTCCAGGGCATCCTGGATGGGGTGGGCGAAGTCGTACATGGGGAAGATGCACCACTTGGTGCCCTGGCGGTGGTGCTCAATATAGCGGATGCGGTAGAGCACCGGGTCCCGCATGTTGAAATTGCCGCTGGCCAGGTCGATCTTGGCCCGGAGGGTGTACCTGCCCTCGGGGAACTCTCCGTTCCGCATCCGCTGGAACAGGTCCAGGTTCTCCTCAACGGGCCGGTCCCGCCAGGGGGAGCGGGCTGGAGTATTCACATCCCCCCGGTACTCCCGGAACTGCTCGGGAGTGAGCTCACAGACGTAAGCCAGTCCCTTTTTGATGAGGCCGATGGCCAGCTCATAGGTCTTTTCGAAATAGTCGCTGCCGTAGTAGAAGCGGTCCCCCCAGTCGAAGCCCAGCCAGTGGATGTCCTCTTTGATGGCGTCCACAAACTCGGTGTCCTCCTTGGCGGGGTTGGTGTCGTCCATACGCAGGTTGCAGATGCCGCCGAACTTCTCGGCGGAACCGAAGTCGATAATCAGGGCCTTGCAGTGGCCAATATGCAGGTAGCCGTTGGGCTCGGGCGGAAAGCGGGTGTGGACCTGCATCCCGGCGCAGCGGCCTCCCTCGGCGATGTCCTCCGTGATAAACTGGTGGATAAAGTTCTGGCTTTCAGGCTCTTCCAGACCGGCAGTTTTGATTTCCTCAGACATGGGCTCTCTCCTCCTTTGTCAATGGGGTTATTTTACACCAGAAAACATATCCTGGCAAGTGTTTTCGGCTCCCTTTTCCGATTGCACCGGGCACGGAGCCGTTACATGGGCTTCAGATTTTGATTGAGCCGGTCCACCATCCAGGAAATCCGTTTCTCCCGTCCGGCGTCGGTCTTGGCGTCGAAGTAGGCCCGGGCGTAGGTTTTCTGCACAGATGGGGACATAGCCTTAAAATTGGAAAAGGCGGGCTCATGGCCCTCCAGCAGTGCGGAAACCTGCGCAATCTGTTCCTCTGTCACCGCTATGGGGCTGGGCGCGTTCCACTGGCCGTTCGCCTTGGCCTGCGCTATCTTCGCCCTTCCGAAGTCGGTCATAAGCCCCCGCTCCTCTAAGCGTTGGGTCAGTGCCTTGTTTTTCTCCGACCACTTGCTCTTATCCCGGCGTTGGGAAAAGTATTTCCTATAGGATTTGTCGTCAATGCTCTGCATCTGCCCATCAATCCACCCAAAACACAGGGCCTCCTCCAGCGCTTCCCCCGCCTTAATGGTTTTTGGACCGCCGGCCTTGCCGAATAAGAGCCAGACGCCGGCACTGGTCAGGCAGTGCTCAGACAGCCAGCGCCGAAAGGTCTCTCTGTCGTGAAACTCCAAAATGTCGCTCATCATATCTCCCATTCTTTCTTCGCTTGCCATCCTGATTTTCCGCTGATTGCTCCAATTTTATCACAGGATCGTATGGTGTGCAATCTGTTTTCGGAAAACTCTTGTTCCCGCCGGAAAATAGGGGTATAATAGGGGACATAGGAGTGAACGGTATGGTATATGATATGATTGTATTGGGCTCCGGCCCCGCCGGGCTGGCGGCGGCCATTGCAGCCCGCGGCCGGGACAAGAGCGTCCTGGTCATCGGAAACCGCTGGCAGGACAGCCCTCTGGCCAAGGCGGAGCGGGTGGACAACTACCCCGGCCTCCCCGGCCGCACCGGTCTGGAACTGCTGGAGGAGTTTTACCGCCACGCCCAAAGCGCGGGCACGGAGTTCGTGGTGGGCAAGGCCCTGTCCCTACTGGCCTGGGAGGGCTTTTCCATTACCGTTGGCTCTCAGGTGTATCGGGGAAAAGCTCTGATTCTGGCCCCCGGCGTGGTCCGGGCGGCCAAGTACCCGGGCGAGGCGGAATACCTGGGCCGGGGGGTGAGCTACTGCGCCACCTGCGACGGGATGCTCTACCGGGGCAGACCCGTCGCCGTGGTCGGTCTGGCCCCCGACGCCCCTCAGGAGACCAACTACCTCCACAGCCTGGGCTGTCAGGTAGTCTACGTCTCCCCCTGGCAGCCCCAGGGGCTGGACGGGGCCATCCCCTATGTGAAAGCCGGAAAGCTGGCCGTCAAAGGGGAGCAGACTGTCACCGGGCTGGAGGCGGACGGTGCCCTCCTCCCCTGTGCCGGGGTGTTCATCCTCCGGAAGGCGGTGGCTCCCACCGACCTGCTGCCCACGCTGGAAACCGAGGCGGGAGTCATCAAGGTGGACCGGAAGATGGCCTCCAGCATCCCCGGAGTGTTCGCCGCCGGGGACTGCACCGGCGGGCCGCTCCAGGTATCCAAGGCGGTGGGAGAGGGCCATGTGGCCGCCCTGTCCGCCTGCGAATATTTAGACAAATGAAAGGAAGATTGTTATGATCCATTTCAACAAGGAGACCTTTGAAAAGGCCCTCGGCGAGGGCAGGCTGATGATGGTGGACTTCTGGGCCGAGTGGTGCGGTCCCTGTCAGATGCTGGGCCCCGTCATTGAGAAGCTGGCCGAAAATTACGAGGGCAAGGCCGTCGTTGGCAAGGTAAACACCGACGAGGAGCAGGAACTGGCCATGAGCTTCCACATCACCGGCATCCCCACCGTCATCTTCTTCAAGGACGGCAGGGAGATCGACCGGCTGGTGGGGGTCATGCCCCCCGACGCCTTCATTCAGGTGCTGGAGAAAAACCTGTAACAGAGTCTCCGCCCTCCCGCCGTACGGGGGGAGGGCGGCCGTTGTTTTTACAGCACGTTGACCACCGTGGCCTGCTCCATCTCAGCCAGCAGCTCCAGCTGGGCCACCAGATCGGCGTTTGCCGCGTTGTACTGGTCGGGCTCCCGGAGCCGGAGATACTCCAGCACCTGCCGGAAGGCCCGCAGCACCTGGTCGGTGTCGCTGTGGCGCATGAGAGTGTGAAAGTAAAAATGGTGGTCCTGCCAGTCCTCGTAGACCTGCCGGGTGAGGGCCTCCGCCCGGTCCCAGTTCCCCTGTCCCGTCAGCGTCTGGGCCTGACGCAGCCGCTCCCCCATATTCCCGGTGAGCTTCTGGGCGTACCAGGCGTTGGTCAGGCTGGCCGCCAGCAGCAGAGCCAGCAGCCCCGCCGCGATCCAAAGTCGTTTCATAAAACTGCCCCCTACGATTCCTTCTTGGCGAAGTAGACCGCGTCGGCCTCATCCACCAGCAGCAAAAACACCTGGGAAATATCCCGGCACCCCCGCTGGGCAAGCTGCTTGTCCAGCCAGGGGCGGTCGTGGCCCAGCAGCTTTAAATTGCGCTCCAGCAGCTTTCCGTCGCTGACCACCACCTGGGGCAGTCCCCCCTCCTCCACGCTCACCTTCAGGTCCCGGGCCGTGGGGGGCTTCTGGTTGGCGTAGGGCAGGATGGAGAGCAGGCCGTTGGTCTCCAGAATGGCGTATTTGATCTGGCTGAGATCGGTGTAGCCCTTGCCCCTCAGCTCCTCCAGCAGCTCGTCCAGGGTAAGGCGGGTCTTGGCCATCTCCTGCTGGTCCAGGGTCCCATTCCGGACGACGATGCTGGGCCGGCCGCACAGAAGCGCCCGGAACCGGACGCTCTTCATGGTGAGTACCGACAAAATCATGGTAACCGACAGCAGAGTCAGGATGGGCACCACCCCGGTGAGCAAGGGGATGCCGTAGTCCTGCATAGGCACTGAGGCCAGATCGGCGATGATAAGGGAGAGCACCAGCTCGGAGGGCTCCAGCTCCCCCACCTGGCGCTTTCCCATCAGCCGCACCCCGGCGATAATGAGGATGTATAAAATAATTGTCCGTAACAGGCCGGTAAACATGCTTCTCGCCTCCTGTTTTTTCAGTCTTTCCCGGCCCTCAAAAATTTATCCTGCGAATTGCCCAAATATCCTCCGAATATTGATACAGAAAAAGGGAAAACGCATCTTGCCAAGGGGCATTTTTTTCGATAAAATAACTTGATTAGACTTACAGACGCAGAACTGGAACGGAAAGCGAGTGAACGAAAGAATGAAAGCGACCTTGATCTTAGCCAACGGGAGCATCTTCTCCGGCACCAGCATCGGCTCCACCGAGACGAGGGTGTGCGAGATGGTGTTCAACACCTCCATGGCCGGCTACCAGGAGATTCTCACCGACCCCTCCTACGCCGGACAGGGCGTGGTCATGTCCTATCCCCTCATCGGCAATTACGGGGTCAACAGCGAGGACAACGAGTCCCGCAGGCCCTGGGCAGAGGCCCTTGTGGTCCGCCATCTGTCCCCCCGGGGGAGCAACTTCCGCTGTGAGGGCGATCTGGGCAGCTATTTGAAGGAACACAACATCACCGGCATCCAGGGCGTAGACACCCGGGCGCTGACTAAGATACTCCGCAGTGAGGGGAGCATGAACGGAATGCTCACCTGTGCGGAGCATTTTAATATCGCCAAGGTGCTGGAACAGCTGAAAACCTACAAGGTGGAAAACACCGTGGCGCTGGTCACCCGGACCGAGCCCGAGGTATTCCCCGCCTGCGGCGAGGAGCGCTTCCATGTGGCCATGATGGATTACGGCGTCAAGCAGCACATGATCGAGTGCCTGCGCAAGCGGGGCTGCAGGGTGACGGCTCTGCCCGCCTCCACCTCCGCCGGGGAAGTGCTCTCCGGGGGGTACGACGGTGTGATGCTCTCCAACGGCCCCGGCGACCCGGCGGAAAACACCGCCATCATCGAGGAGCTGAAAACGCTCTATGCCAGCGATATCCCTCTCTTCGGCGTCTGCCTGGGCCACCAGCTTCTGGCCCTGGCCACCGGAGCCAGGACCGGCCGGCTGGCCTACGGCCACCGGGGGGGCAACCACCCCGTCCGGGATTTGGCGAAGGGCCGGGTGTTCATCACCAGCCAGAACCACGGCTACATGGTGCTCTCTGACTCGGTAGACCCCTCTGTGGCCGAGGTGAGCCACGTCAACGTCAACGACGGCACCTGCGAGGGTCTGAACTACAAACGGCCCGACTGCTTCACCACCCAGTTCCATCCCGAGGCCAACGCCGGCCCCAGGGACACCGAGTATCTGTTCAACCGCTTTATCGACAATATGGCCGCCAGGAAATCGGGAGGTGACAAGTAATGCCCAAGTATACCGACGTGAAGAAGGTGCTGGTGCTGGGCTCCGGCCCCATCGTCATCGGCCAGGCCGCGGAGTTTGACTACGCCGGCACCCAGGCCTGCCGCGCCCTGAAGGAGGAGGGCCTGGAGGTGGTGCTGGTTAACTCCAACCCCGCCACCATCATGACCGACAAGGACATCGCCGACCATGTGTATATCGAACCGCTGAACATCCCCTCCGTCACACAGGTCATCGAGATGGAGCGGCCCGACTCCATCCTGCCCACCCTGGGCGGCCAGACCGGCCTGAACCTGGCCATGGCCCTCCACGAGGACGGGACCCTGGCCAAGTATGGCGTCCGCCTGCTGGGCACATCCCCCGAGTCTATCCGCAAAGCTGAGGACCGCCAGGGCTTCAAGGACTGCATGGAGTCCATCGGTCAGCCCTGCGTCACCTCCCTGGTGGTGGAGAGCGTTCAGGACGCCGTCTCCTTCGCCGAGAGCATCGGCTACCCGGTCATCGTCCGGCCCGCCTACACCCTGGGCGGCACCGGCGGGGGCATCGCCTACGACCGCTCCTCCCTGGAGGAGATCGCCGACCGGGGCATCAACCTCAGCCGTGTGGGTCAGGTGCTCATCGAGCGGTGCATCGCCGGCTGGAAGGAGATCGAGTTCGAGGTCATGCGGGACGGCGCCGGCAACGTCATCACCATCTGCTCCATGGAAAACATCGACCCTGTGGGCGTCCACACCGGCGACTCCATCGTGGTGGCCCCCACCCAGACCCTGGCCAACAGGGAGTTCCAGATGCTCCGCTCCGCCGCCCTGGACATCATCTCCGCCCTGGAGATCGAGGGCGGGTGCAACGTGCAGTTCGCCCTGAACCCCGACTCCTTTGAGTACGCCGTCATCGAGGTCAATCCCCGGGTGTCCCGGTCCTCCGCCCTGGCCTCCAAGGCCACCGGCTACCCCATCGCCAAGGTGGCGGCGAAAGTCGCCCTGGGCTACACCCTGGACGAGATACCCAACGCCGTCACCGGCAAGACCAAGGCCTGCTTCGAGCCCGCCATCGACTACTGCGTGCTGAAAATCCCCCGTCTGCCCTTTGACAAGTTCACCACCGCCAGCCGCACCCTGGGCACCCAGATGAAGGCCACCGGCGAGGTCATGGCCATCGCCAATTCCTTCGAGGGGGCCGTCATGAAGGCCATCCGCTCCCTGGAGCTGAACGTCCGGGCTCTCAAGCTGGACAAGCTGGAGAAGCTGTACACCGATGAGATCGAGGAGCTGCTGGTCAACGTCACCGACGAGCGGCTGTTCGTGGTGGCCGAGGCTCTGCGCCGGGGCTTCTCCCCTCAGAAGATTTACTCCATCACCAAGATGGATATCTGGTTCCTGGACGGCTTCAAACGGATCATCGACATGGAGGAGGAGCTCAAGCGCTGCAAGGGCGAACCGGATGTCGACACCCTGAAGCGGGCCAAGGAGATGTGCTTCGCCGACAGCTATATCGGCGCCCTGTGCGGCATGACCCAGGCCGATGTGAAGGCCTTGCGGGAGCGGTACAGTATCATCCCCGCCTTCAAGATGGTGGATACCTGCGCCGCCGAGTTCGATGCCGAGACCCCCTATTACTACTCCACCTACGACGGAGAGAACGAGGCCCGGGACGACGGGTCGGGGCGGAAAAAGGTGCTGGTGCTGGGCTCCGGCCCCATCCGCATCGGCCAGGGCATCGAGTTTGACTACTGCTCCGTCCACTCCGTCTGGGCGCTCCGCAAGCTGGGCTGCGAGACCATCATCGTCAACAACAACCCGGAGACCGTCTCCACCGACTTCGACGTGGCCGACAAGCTGTACTTTGAGCCGCTGACCGCCGAGGACGTGCAGAACATCGTGGAACAGGAAAAGCCATGGGGAGCGGTGGTCCAGTTCGGGGGCCAGACCGCCATCAAGCTGGCCAAGGCTCTCACCGACATGGGCGTCCGGCTGCTGGGCACCCCCGCAGACGGCGTGGATGCCGCCGAGGACCGGGAGCGGTTTGATGAGATTCTGCAGAAGTGCTCCATCCCCCGGGCCAGGGGCAGGACCGTCTTCACCACCCAGGAGGCACTGGACGCCGCCCACGAGCTGGGCTACCCCGTGCTGGTGCGGCCCTCCTACGTGCTGGGCGGACAGGGCATGGAAATCGCCTACACCGACCGGAACATTGAGGAGTTCATGAGGATCATCAACATGACCGTTCAGGAACACCCCATTCTGGTGGACAAGTACCTCATGGGCCGAGAGCTGGAGGTCGACGGCGTGTTCGACGGGGAGGACATCCTCATCCCCGGCATCATGGAGCACGTGGAGCGGGCCGGCGTTCACTCCGGAGACTCCATCGCCGTCTATCCCCCCCTCCACCTGGAGCAGAAGCACCGGGACCTGATCCTCAAGCACACCAAGAGCATGGCCGGACACCTGGGGGTGGTGGGCCTCATCAACGCCCAGTATATCCTCTATGACGACGACATCTATGTGATCGAGGTCAACCCCCGGTCCTCCCGCACCATCCCCTATATCTCCAAGGTCACCGGCGTGCCCATCATTGACCTGGCTACCCGGGTGATGCTGGGAGAGAAGCTCCGCGATATGGAATACGGCACCGGCATCTACAGGGAAGCCGACTACTTTGCCGTCAAGGCCCCGGTATTTTCCTTCGAGAAGCTCACCGACGTGGACACCGGCCTGGGCCCCGAGATGAAATCCACCGGCGAGGTGCTGGGACTGGCCGAGACCTATCCTCAGGCCCTCCTCAAGGCCTTTAAGGGCTCCGGAATGCGGGCCCCCAAGCGAGGCGGCCGGATCATCGTCACTGTGAAGGACGAGGACAAGGGGGAGATCGTAGCCATCGCCCGGGGCTTCGAGGAGATGGGTGTGGAGCTGTACGCCACCGCCGGCACCTGCCAGACCCTCACCGACGCGGGCATCCAGTGCAAGGGCGTCAACCGGGTGTCCCAGGCCCACCCCAACATCCTGGACATGATCGCGTCCGGCACCGTGGACCTGATTATCAACACTCCCACCCGGGGCCGCAAGCACGACAGCGACGGCTTCCGCATCCGCCGCTCCGCTGTGGAGCACGGGGTGGGCTGCGTCACCTCGGTGGACACCGCCAGGGCCTTGCTCACCGTCCGGCAGCAGAGCCGCAGCGAGGACCTGACTCCCATCGACATCACGAAAATCTAAGCGAAAGGCCCCCGGCTTACGCCGGGGGCCTTTCCATGCCGTTATTCAGCTCAGCATATGATCTAACGTCTCCAACAGCTTTTTAATGTTAATGGGCTTGGAGATATGGCCGTTCATTCCGACTCGCAAGGCCTCCTGTTTGTCCTCCTCGAAAGCGTTGGCGGTCATGGCCAGAATGGGGATATTGGCCAGCTCCCGGTTCTCCAGCCGGCGGATCAGCTTGGTGGCCTCATAGCCGCTCATTACGGGCATTTGTACGTCCATCAGCACCAGCTGGAAGTGTCCCGGCTGGGACTGGCTGACCATCTCCACAGCCTTCCGGCCGTTTTCCGCCCTCTCCACCTGGAAGCCGGCCTCGCTCAGGATCACGGTGGCGATCTCCTGGTTCAGCTCGTTGTCCTCCACCAGCAGGATACGCCCGGTCTTGAGGGGCGCCGGCTCAGCGTCCTCCGCCGCTTTCTCCGGCTCCTCCTTCACCAGGGACGCAAGGCAGCTGCGCAGCTCGGACAGGAACAGTGGCTTGGCGCAGAAAGCGGTGACCCCCGCCTCCCGGGCCTCCTCCTCGATATCCGACCAGTCGTAGGCGGTGAGGACGATGATCGGCACCTCATCGCCGGTCTCCTTGCGGATTCGGCGGGCTACCTCAATGCCGTTCATGTCGGGCAGCAGCCAGTCGATGATGTAGACACTGTAGTCATCCTCCCGCATCACGGCCTGACGGGTACGCAGCACCGCCTCCTTGCCGGACAGGGTCCACTCCGCCCGCATTCCGATCTGCTGGAGCATACAGGACACGCTGTCGCAGGTGTTGAAGTCGTCGTCCACCACCAGGGCCCGGCATCCTTTCAGCTCCGGGATGGTCTGCGGCTCACGCGCCCCCTCCTCGCCGCTCAGCCGGAGGGTGAGGCTCACCGTAAACTCCGTCCCCACGCCTTGCCGGCTCTTCACCGAGATGGTCCCGTCCATCATATCCACGATGTTTCTGGTGATGGCCATGCCCAGGCCAGTGCCCTGAACGCCGCTGGTAGTGGAGTTGTACTCCCGCTCGAAGGGCTCAAAGATATGGGCGACAAACTCCTCGCTCATCCCGATGCCGGTGTCCTTCACACAGAACTCATATCTGGCGTATCCCGCCGGGGCCCCCGGCTTCTCCGTCACGCGGACGCTGACCACGCCCCCCGCTGGGGTGTACTTGATGGAATTGCTCAGCAGGTTGAGCAGAATCTGGTTTAGACGCAGGCGGTCGCAGCAGATGTCCTCGTTGATTACGTCCACCGCGTCCATATACAGCTCCAGCTGCTTGGCATGGACGTCCGCATGCACAATGTTGCGCAGCCCGTGAAGGATATCGGGCAAGGAACAAGGCTTCTCCTCCAGTGACATCTTCCCGCTCTCAATTCGGCTCATATCCAGCACGTCGTTGATGAGGCTGAGCAGGTGGTTGCTGGATGTCATAATTTTTTTCAGATAGCCCTCCACCTGGTCCCGCTGGTCGATGTGGGTGGTGGCCAGGGCTGTAAAGCCGATAATGGCGTTCATGGGGGTGCGGATATCGTGGGACATGTTGGACAGGAAAGTGCTTTTGGCCTTGTTGGCCCGGTTTGCCTGCATCAGGGCGTCCTCCAACAGGTCCATCCGCTCGATCTCCCGGCGGGTATCCTCGTCCACATTCCTGAAGCCCAGCACCACCTCCCGGCGGTTCTCCCACTGGCCCGCCCGGACCGCTTTCATCTGAAAATAGCGGAGCTCTCCTCCGCACATCACCCGGTAGTTGAGGATATATGTATTTCTCTGGTTCAGCCGCTCGCCCAAGTCCTCGAAGGACACCGCCTGGCGCACCAGTTCCCTGTCCTCCTCATAGACACATCGGTCAATATAGCGGCTCAGGCTCTCCCGGATGGGCCGGTCCTCCACAAATATCTCGTCCAGAACGTCAAGCTTGCAGTCGTGAATCCGCAGAGGCCCGCCCTCGCCGGTATCCAGATCAAAATGACACACCAGGTTGTAGTCCACACTCAGGGCCTGGACCAGCTCGGCCTGCCGCTGCTCGTTTTCCGCCCGCTCCCGCTCCTCCCGGAGCCTCTGGGTTGTATAGTCCAGCAGGAAGCGCTGATAGAACAGCTTTCCGTCCTCCTCCATCAGCTTGATATTGGCCATCACATGGAGAATTTCACCGTTGGCATGCTTCACCCGGTATTCGACATTGGTGCTGTCTCCCACCTTGTCCAGCGACTGGATGCTGGTCCGGAGCTTGGCCTGGTCCTCCGGCATCACAGAGGAAGCAACCATCTCGAAGCCGCTGTCCAGCAGCTCCTTCTCAGAGCTGTAGCCCAATATCTGAAGGGCCGCCCGGTTGATGCTGATAATGCGGGAACCGTCCAGGGTATGGCACATCACGCCGCAGTCCATGGAGGTAAAGAGGTTTTCCAGCTCCCGGTTTTTATTCACAATCTCCTGTTCGTAAGCCCGCTCCTGTGTAATGTCAATGGCCAGGCCCACGGTGCCCATCACGCTGCCGTCGCAGTCGTACAGGGGGGACTTGTAGGTGGTCAGCAGACGGGTCCCTCCGCCGGTCTGGATGGTCTCCTCTGAGACGCAGGTCTGCTCCGTCTCCATGACGACCCGCTCCGACTCAATGCAGGCGGGGTCGTCCTGCTCCACATCCCAGATGTATGCGTGGCCTTTGCCCTGCACTTGCTCTCTGGTCTTGTTCACCGTGTCGCAGAAAGCGTCGTTCACCTTCTCGTGGATGCCGTTCTTGTCCTTGTACCACACCAGACTAGGCGTGCTGTTTATGGTGGCCTCCAAGAACTGACTTTCCTGCCACAGGTCCAGACGCAGCTTCTGTTTCTCCTGCCAGCGGGTAAAGCGGTAGACCAGCTCCTTCCTGGTCATGGGCAGCGTCCACACCTCGTCCGCCAGAGACAGGCTGTCCTCCAGCAGCGCAATCTGCTCCTTGTCCAACAGGAGGATCAGTTTTGCGGAGTCCTTCATTCCCTCCGCCAGCGCGCGCACAGCTTCCTCTCCGCCCTGAGGCGCCGCCAAGACCACATCGGCCCTGGCCAGGGGGACCCCCCGGGGCTCGCGGCTGTCCAGAAAGGAGTGGTTGAAGGCCTCCAGTGGGGGCAGCTCCCGAAGGGTCTCCAACACCCCTGGCTGGCAGTTTATGAGATAGAATTCCATATGACAGCGGTACATTGACTCTTCCCTCCTGCGTGGCACAACTCTTCATTATAAGTATAATCCCCCTGGTCTTTTCTGTCAACAGATATGCCCCGCTCCCGGTGTAAAAAAGTCGTCTTTTCCTATCCCTCCGCCAGCTCTTTTAAAATTTCCAGATTTTCCTTCAGCCGCGGATTTTCCGGCTCCAGTTCCAGCGCCTTCCCCGCCTCGGCCACCGCCTCCAAATAAGCTCCGGTGTGGTAGAAGGCCATGGCCCGCAGGTCGTGGGGCAGGCTGCCCCAGGCGGCCGCCTCACAGATGTAGCTTCTGGGCCGGACGGTGATGGCCAGGGCGCAGGCGGTGAAGTAGAGCACCCCCTCCCATTCCCCCTGGAGGTAGAGCATAAGGGCCAGGTCCATATAGGGCTCCCGAAGATGGGGCGCCTCGGTGATGGCTCGGAGATACCAGTCCCGGGCCGCCGCCGGTTCTCCTTTCTCCCAGTAGGCCTTGGCGATGTAACGCATGGACGCCGCCCGCTCGTCCCGCCACAGGGCGGTTGGCATGGCCAGATGTCCCTTCAGGGTACGGATGCAGTCGTCCCAACGGCCCCGATACATGTACTCCCGGCCCAGGTAGTGGACGTTCCGGTCGTCCTCCGGCGCCTCCCGGACAGACAGCTCCAGCAAAGGCAGATACTGGCTCCGTGACTTTTCCGGGTCCGGGTGGTGGTCCAGCTGGACGCCTTCCGCAGTGACCATGGGACCGGGGCTGCCCTCCCCCACCCACTTCAGCACCTCGTGGACGGGATGCACCCACTGATAGCCCCAGCGGGCGTGGATCTTCTCGTACCAAAAGACCACCCCCTCGGAACCGTCGGCGTTGAAGGACCAGGTGTACCTGTAGGACGCCTGTCCCGCCCCCGGCGCCCAGACCTTCTCCAGCTCCTCCCGCCAGCCGGGATGGAACACCTCGTCCAGGTCGGTGCAGACGCAGATGTCCGCGTCCTCCGGCGCAAGCTCCAAAGAGCGGTTCCGGGCGGTATCGAAGCGCCAGGGGGAGATGGTCTCCACCGTCACCTCGGCCCCCCGCTCCCGCAGCTTTTCCACCGTACCGTCCTCGGAGCCCGTGTCCAGCACCACCACCCGGTCGGCCTCAGACATGGAGTCCATCCAGCGTTCTACAAACTGCTCTTCGTTTTTACAAATGGCGTAGACACATACCTTGTACCGCTTCATAAGAACCTCCTTTAAAAGTGCCGGCACTCCTTTAGGGCGGGAGTGCCGGCTGATCTTGCCTGAATCGGAATCAGGTTGCAATGACGCCAGCAGTCCTCAGAGAGGCCAGCAGCTCATTGATTTTGTCTACAAGTTCCGGGGTTCCAGCGCCCGGTTCCTCATCCTCCACCGCAGGACCCGGAGTGATAGCAGGCCCGGCAGGTCCAGTGGGGCCAGCGGGGCCCTGAGCGCCCGTAGCACCAGTCGCACCCGTTGCGCCGGCAGCACCCTCAGGCCCGGCAGGTCCAGTGGGGCCGGTGGGACCAGCGGGGCCCTGAGCACCCGCAGCGCCTGTCGCACCCGTTGCGCCGGCGGCACCCTCAGGCCCGGCAGGCCCGGTAGGACCGGTGGGACCGGCGGGGCCCTGAGCGCCCGTAGCGCCCGCTGCGCCGGCGGCACCCTCAGGCCCGGCAGGTCCGGTGGGGCCAGTCATTTATACACAACAGCTCAGACAGCTTTTCCGCCGTTCTCACAGAGTCCAACCTGCTTGGTTTCTATGTACTCTGCAATGCGGCGGTATTGATCTGCAAAATCAAATTTTATCTCTACGCTCTTGTCCTCATGGACATAGATCGCATCGACAAGCTTAACCAGCAGACCGCGGGATAAGCTCTCGATATTGCGGTACTTTAGAAAGGTGGTCAAGTAGGGATTCTCGGTGTCAATGCTCTGGGCCAGCGTCTCACACTCGCTCTGGATGCGTGTGATCGTCTCTTGGAGCTGTTGGGACTGTTCCTCAAACCGGAGCTTCATGCGGCGGTATTGCTCACGGGTAATATCGCCGCTTTTCCAGTCCATGTAGAGGCCGTCCAGGACGCCGGTCACTTTTTCCAGCCCCTTGGTCCTCTGCACCAACAGAGCGTTCAGCCGGATGGATTCCGTATGCACAATCGGGGCGTTGTTGATTTCCTCAATAATTTCTGATAAAGAATCCACAAGTTCGATTTGCTTTTGGATAGCCGCTAAAACAGCTTTTTCCAGTACGTCCAGTCTGATACTGTGCTTGGTGCATTTATCTTTGGATTTCTCCCGGCTGGTCCTGCACTGGTAGTAGACAAGGCCCCTGGCCGTGTGCCGCGCCATGCTCTTGCCGCAGTCAGCACAGCGGATCAAACCGGAAAACAGATGCACTTCCCGTTTGCCGGGCGCTGTCCTGGTGTCCCGCTTATGCAAGTCCTGGGCTGCTTGGAATGTCGCCCTGTCAATGATAGCCGGGACTGCATTCTCCACGATGCACCATTCATCTTCCGGTACTGCAGTACGCTTATGGACCTTGTAGCTGATAACCCGCTGTCGTCCCTGACGCATGACGCCAATATACAATGGGTTTTGGAGCATACGCGTTATCGTTGTTGGCGACCAGAGCCCGTCATTGTATTTACAGTGAGGATTTTCGTAACGGAGACCCTTGGAACGTTTATAGGCCGCCGGATTGAGGATTCCATATTCGTTCAGACGTTTGGCAATTCCGGCCTTGCTCATTCCCTCCGAAATAAACCAGTGAAAAACGTCCCGGACCACCTGCGCGGCGTCCTCGTCAATGATGAGGGCATTTTTGTTTTCAGGATCCTTGGCATAGCCGTAAGGGGCGAAAGCCCCGATAAACTCGCCCCTTTCCCGTTTGTGCCGAAAGGTACGGCGAACATCGGCGGAGGTCTTGTAGGCGTACTGTTCATTCATAAAGCCAGTAATGCTCACTTCCAGACTGTGAACGATCTCCGGGTCTAAAAAGGTGTCAATTCTCGGCTGGTATAGGGAAATAAATCTGGTATTGTAAAGCGGAATAAATTCTTCCAGAAAATGGCCCTGATTTGCGCTGTTGCGAAACGCTCTGGACAGGTTCTTAACAATGATACAGTTGATCCGTCCGCATTTCATATCCTGGACCATACGCTGAAAGTCCTGCCGTTCCAGGTCCGTTGTTCCACTGGTCCCATCGTCAATATAGGTATCCACCACTTCATATTGGCCATCCTCAAAGAAACCAGGAATTTCGTCGTTTAAAATCTTGTCCTGGTTGACCACTGATTCGGAGACAATATTCCCGTCATCCCGAGACAGGCGGATGTATTTGCCAACCTTCCAGACATTCTGCTTCGGGGCAGCTTCGCTCTGGTGTGATTTTCTGATTCTCGCCATGAGGGGAGCCTCCTTAAAAATAATTCAGCGTTTCAAGCCTATAAGATAGGCTTTTAGCTTTTGTTCAAGAGCCTCTCCGTCTGGATTGAATGAAATTTTAACAGGGGTATCCCCCACCCGGAAGCAATAAGGATTGTCCACCTGGAATATATAGCGCTCCAGCCGCTGCCCGGCGGTCTCCCCGCTGAACTGCATCTCAAGGATATCTTTTAAGGGCTTGGAAACCGCGTCCTGGATACTGACACATGACAGAGCTTCCAGCAGGTTTTTATCAATCACGCAAAGCACCTCCGTCTGAATGTTATGTGCAGAAGCTAAGCCTTAGCACCAGAAGGTTTATTACAGCAAATATGATTGACACACTGGAAAACTTACCATATAATAGGTATTTGGTGAAATAACGGAGGAGGCTAACGGTATGAAACAGTTCTATGGCATGAGCCAGCGGGGAAATTTGGATGAGGCGCTTCAAGGTCTCTACCAGCCCCAGTTTATTATGCTGCTGTCCAACAAAGACCAGTTTGAAAGTCATGTGGCTGCGCTGGAGAAGCGCTTCCCCGGTGTTCCAAGTATTGGCTGTATCGGAATGAGCTACCAACTGGGGGTGGTGGAAAACGGCGTTGGAATCATTGCTTTTTCTGACGGCGTTGAGGCCGCTGCAAACGTGTTGGAGCATGTGTCTACCATGCCGGTGAAATACATACAGCGCCTGGAGCAGGACATACAGGTGGTGGGCGGCTCTGACCGGGACACGGTCTGTATTGACTTCTGCGCCGGAAACGACGCCTGCGTGCTGACCACGATTTACACTGCCTTGCGCAAGCGCGGTATTTCTCTTATGGGCGGCACCGGCGACCAGGGTAAGGTCTCGGCCAACGGACGCGTCTATGAGGACGCGGTAGCCTACGGACTGGTGCGCAATAAGAACGGCCGGATCAAGACCTATAAGGAAAACATCTACCATCAGTTTGGAAATTACCGTTTTGTGGCCTCCAACACCGACCGGGCCAATTATGTCCTTGGGGCACTGAACGGCAAGTCGGCCAAACAGGTCTACAAGGATATCCTGCACGTCACAGATGAGGAGATTCTTACCCGGACTTTTCAGAATCCATTTGGTAAAATCAATGGAGACGATACCTGCATCATCTCCATCAAAGAGGTCAGCGGCAACGCTCTGGCCTGTTTCCGCCAGGTCAACGACTCTGACGTGCTGATCCTGCTGGAGCTGGGGGACTACCGGGCAATTGTGCAGGATACGATTCGTCAGATCAGCAGAGACTTTCCCCGGCGATCGGCCGTCTTTTCAGTGAACTGCCTGTTCCGATACAAACTGTTTTCCGAGCAAGGCTATATGCAGCGTTATTTGCAGGATATGGCGGCGCTGGGTAATCACGCCGGCTTTGTAGGGTATGGCGAGCACTACAACAACCGGTTTGTTAACCAATCCATGACCTGCGTGGTCTTTGAATAAAGGAGGGCTCAGTTATGCTGTTTCAAAAAAAGGGCCGGAAGGTTCCCCATACTCAGGAGCAAAAGAGCCTCTACCCGGTGCTGCATGTGGCGGGCAGCCTGAAAGAGTACCAGAAGGAGCTGGTAAAGAAGGAGGTGGCCTCCCTATGGGAGCTGAGCCAGGTGGGCTCCTCCTTTTCCGATGTGCTAAAGGGTGGGGACCAGTTTCAAATGGAGCTGCAAAATCTGGGTCAATCCTTTTCCAATATCAACGATACGGCGGGCCAGTTTGGACAGGTCCGGGAGGAGATTAACCAGTCTGTGTCTGAGGCCAGGGGCCAGATGGAGGATCTGGCGCAGGTCTCCACGCAGGTACATCAGTCCTTTGACGCCATGTCGGAGACTTTTGCCCAGTTGGAATCCGCCATCCGAGGCATCCAAAAATCTATGGAAAAGATTGTGTCCATAGCGGAGCAGACGAATATTTTGGCCATTAACGCCTCCATCGAAGCGGCCCGGGCCGGTCAGGAGGGCCGGGGCTTCGCGGTAGTAGCCGCTCAGGTCAAGAAGCTGGCAGAGGAGATCAAGGAACTTGCCGGCGAGGTAGACGCCGGTGTGAACGATGTGGAGGGCCGCGCGGGCGAACTGAGCCAGAGCATTGCCGGCGCTCAGCAGACTTTGGGCCAGAACACCGTGATTGTGGAACAAACCGAGGGGAGCTTTGAGAAGATCACCGCCGCTGCGGCGGGCGCTGCCTCCGTGCAAGGTGGTATCGCCGAAGTGATTCAGACCTCTCAGAGCGAGCTGCAGGTGCTATGCCAGTTTTTTGATCGGATCAAGGAGCAGTATCAGCAGGTCGTCACACATATTGAATCCGCCAGCCGGATGGGTACTACCAAGAGCGCCATGTTTGAGGATATGGACAATATGATTTCTCAAATCCCGCCCCTTATCCGTGATTTTGAAATGGGAAACTAAAAAAGAATGAATTGGGGCCGGATTTTCCGGCAAGGGTCCTGTGTTGCGCATATATGACGGGACCGGTGGGACCGGCGGGTCCCTGAGCTCCCGTTGCGCCGGTTGCACCTGTCGCGCCGGCAGGTCCGGTAGGACCAGCGGGACCGGCGGGTCCCTGAGCGCCCGTTGCACCGGTTGCACCGGTCGCGCCGGCAGGTCCGGTAGGACCAGTGGGACCGGCGGGTCCCTGAGCGCCCGTTGCGCCAGTCGCACCCGTAGCACCGGCAGGTCCGGTAGGACCAGCGGGACCGGCGGGGCCCTGAGCGCCCGTTGCACCGGTTGCACCTGTAGCACCGGCGGGTCCGGTAGGTCCAGCGGGACCTGCGGGTCCCTGAGCGCCCGTTGCGCCTGTCGCACCCGTAGCACCCGTCGCGCCGGCGGGACCAGGAATACCCTGAGGGCCAGTGGGGCCTGTCGCGCCGTTCGGGCCTGGATACCCTTGCGGCCCTGTAGGTCCGGTCGGCCCTGTTGGCCCTACTCCCGGGCCAGGCGGAAAGGGTCCCGGACAGGGGGGCACCGGGGGCAGAGGACTGGGGCACCCGCAGCCGGTATTACAGCCGCAGCCAGTATCGCATCCGCAGCCGGTATTGCATCCGCAGCTGGTATTGCATCCGCAGCCGGTCAAATGGGCAACAACGCCGTCCCGACTGCTCTGCTCCCAATCAGAAGCATAGTATCGTCTCATAACGCGCTCCTTCACCTTCAAGTAATCAATGTGGCTATGCCACATACCATACTATGACCGCCCCGTTCTTTGGTGCGAGGCTTTACAGACCGGCCGGTTTCCTTTATAATGAGGAAAAAGGAGGCGTCCCCATTGAACACCATTGAAATCCCCACTCTTCTCTTCTGGGAGAACGGCAACACTTGGTACGGCAGTCTGGGCAGCGCCCGGTTCTTCATTCGGCCGGAGGTCTCCGATGCGGCGGGAGAAAAGCAGCTCTCTGTCCGGCTGTGGAAGGGGCCCTTGACCATGGAGCTGAGTGAGATTATTGCCACAGCCGTCTTTCCTGTCACAGAGGACGGCCTGACTCAGACCGCCGTCTGGCTGGAGGAGCAGGCGGCGGCACTAAACGGATGAAACACCCGGTACAGACACAGCTGCCAAAAAGCAGGCGCCGAAGCGTCTGCTTTTGTCTTTATGCCGATAAACATATATTTCCCCGCCATCCGGGCGGGGAAATACAATATATTACCGCTGATATTCAAACTCCAGGTCGTACATGGACACGATGTCCCCGTCCTTGATGCCCATTTCCTCCAGCCTGCCGAACAGTCCGGACTGGCGCAGCTTCTGGTCGAACCAGTTCCTGGACTCGTAGTCGCCGAAGTTGACGTTGGCGATGAGCCGCTGCAGCCAGGGGGCGTCCACCACCCAGGTGCCGTCGAACTCCTGGATATCCACCGCCCCGTCGGTGTCCACCTCCGGGGGGCGCTCCACATAGGTGGGCTCATACACCGCCACGGGGGGCAGCTCCTGGAGGAGCCGGGCGGTACGCAGCACCAGCTCCCGGGTGCCCTGGTGGGTGGCGGCGGAGATGACATACAGCTCCAGTCCCAGGCCCTCCACATGGGTCCGAAGCCTGTCCAGCAAGGCGGGGTCGGCCATAATGTCCGCCTTGTTTGCCGCCACGATCATCCTCCGGGAGGCCAGCTCGGGGGAATACTGCCGCAGCTCCTCGTTGATGGCCTCAAAGTCGGCCACCGGGTCCCGGCCCTCGGAGCCGGACACATCCACCACATGGACCAGCAGCCGGCAGCGGTCAATATGGCGCAGGAAGTCGTGGCCCAGGCCAGCCCCCTCTGCCGCCCCCTCAATGATGCCGGGGATATCCGCCATGACAAAAGATACCCCCTCCTCCACATAGACCACCCCCAGGTTGGGGAACAGGGTGGTGAAGTGGTAGTTGGCGATCTTGGGCTGAGCCCGGCTGACCACCGACAGCAAGGTGGACTTGCCCACGTTGGGGAAGCCCACCAGCCCCACATCGGCCAGCAGCTTCAGCTCCAGCACCACATCCCGGCTCTGGCCGGGCAGGCCTGCCTTGGCGAACCGGGGCACCTGCCGGGTGGGGGTGGCGAAGTGCTGGTTGCCCCAGCCCCCCCGGCCCCCCCGGCACAGCACAAAGCGGTCGGTCTGGGACATGTCCTGGATGATCTCCCCGGTCTCGGCGTCCCGGATGACGGTGCCCCGTGGCACCCGGATGATGAGGTCCTCCCCATCCCGGCCGGTGCACCGCTTGCCCGCGCCGTCGGCCCCGCTGTCCGCCACATATTTGCGCTTGTAGCGCAAGTCCATCAGGGTGGACATGTGGTCGTTGACCTCTAACACAATGTCCCCGCCCCGGCCGCCGTCGCCCCCGTCGGGGCCGCCGTTGGCCACGTACTTCTCCCGGTGAA
Source organism: uncultured Oscillospiraceae bacterium (assembly GCA_910588635.1). Classification (GTDB taxonomy): domain Bacteria; phylum Bacillota; class Clostridia; order Oscillospirales; family Oscillospiraceae; genus Lawsonibacter. The sequence goes on from CAJUPW010000012.1 coordinate 43,059, forward strand.
AGGACACCACGCCGTTCCCCCCGTTCCCGGAGCGGACGCTAATCTTTGCCGTATCCACAAAGGGCGCTGCCATATCGGGTGCCTCCTTTCCTTTATTCCTTCTTCTTGGAGGAAAAAGAACTTTTCCTGTTAGAGCAGATAGTTATTCTCCTGATTTGCGGGCTGGAAGGCTTTTAGCTTGTAGGTGGCGAACCCCTCCGCCACCAGAGGCTCCCGCCTGCACAGTTCCTCCGCCGCCTCGAGGCTCTCTGCCCGGAGGATATACATGCCCGCCACGCCGGGGTAGCCCTTGAACACCCCGGCCAGTTCAATGTGTCCCTCTTCGTCCAGTTGCCTCAAATTGGCCACATGCCGCTCCACGGCGGCTTTAGTCAGCTTGTTGTAGGTCTTGGTCTTTTCAATAAACATCACAAACAGCCATTGTTCCACAGGTACAGCCTCCTTAGAGTTCCAGATCAATCTTTCGATCCTTAAAGTAGTATTCCCGATCGTGGTCGTTTACCTCACGCAGAATGCGGCAAGGGTTGCCTGCGGCCACAACGTTATCAGGCAGGTCCCGAGTGATTACACTCCCCGCACCGACGACCACGTTGTCCCCGATGGTGACGCCAGGGACAACCACCACGTCGGCCCCCAGCCAGCAGTTTCGGCCGATACGGACAGGGGCGTTGTACTGGTAAGCCCGCTCCCGTAACTCGGGGAGGATGGGGTGGCCCGCTGTAGTCAGCACCACGTTGGGGCCGATCTGGCAGAAGTCCCCCACATAGATTTGGGTATCGTCCACCAGGGTCAGGTTGAAGTTGGTGTAGATGTTTTTTCCGAAATGGACATGCTTCCCACCCCAGTTGGCATGGAAGGGCATTTCAATGTAGCAGTCCTCTCCGATCTCGGCGAACATCTCCCGGAGCATAGCGCTTTTTTTGTCCAGCTCCGAGGGCTTGATCTGGTTGAACTCATGCAGCCGGTCCAAGCATTGCAGCTGCTCCCGCTGAAGTTCCGGGTCGCCGGGGAGATAGAGCGCGCCGCTGTGCTACTTTTCACGGATATCCATAAAAAATCTCCTTACAGGCCGGCTCAGGCTTCAAATTCCAACAGATTCAGTCCCACGGTATCGCTGAACTTCCGGCCGATCTGCCCGTCCCAGACCTGTAAAAACAGCTCCAGCGTGGCACTGATGGTACAGGCGGACAGATGACCGGCGTAAACCTCTCCGGTTGACGGATTTCCAATTGTGATGTGCAGATGGAGATAGGGTTTCCCCTCCTGCCGGGTCACATTCCCCACCAGGGCGGAGATCTCATACTGCCCCTGGCAGCGCCGGGAGTAGTATTTTTTCTCCTGCGTATCAAAAATACCCATGGTGACATCGTTGGCCGCTCCCAGAGCAGAGACCGTCCCAAGCTGAACGTTCTCTTGCTCCACCAGACGGGTCAGGCAGTCCACCACCTCCTCGCCCGGGTCCAGACGCAAGGCGTAGCCCTGAGAAAATTTTCTGTATTCCATAAAATCCCTCCTGCTTTCATTAAGAAAAAGCCGCAAACGGTACTCGTTTGCGGCTTTTTAACCAATGTTACTCCGCGGGGGTCTCCTCCACGATGGAGACCTGCTTGCGGTCCTTGCCCAGGCGGTGGAACTTCACCCGGCCGGACTTCATGGCGTACAGGGTATCGTCGCTGCCCTTGCCCACGTTGACGCCGGGGTGGATGTGGGTGCCCCGCTGGCGGACCAGAATGTTGCCGGCCAGCACGAACTGACCGTCGCCCCGCTTCACGCCCAGGCGCTTGGACTCGGAGTCCCGGCCGTTGCGGGTGGAGCCCACGCCCTTTTTATGGGCGAAAAACTGTAAACCGATATTCAGCATCTCTTACACCTCCATAACGGATATATTTTCAGGGTACTCCTCAGCCAGCTGAACACAGTGGACCAGCAAGGCGGCCAGAAGGGTCTGGCAGACGCGCTCGCTGTCCGGGTCCAGTGCCTTGGGGAGCTTCAGGGAGAGGTAGGCGTCCTTGTCCCGCGCCTTCACCGGGGCCTCCAGCCCCAGCACGTCGTTGACGGCGCACTCGGTGAGCCGGACGGCGCTGGTGAGGGCGGCGCACACAATGTCCTCCCCCTGGGGGGCGTAGCCGCTGTGGCCCTGCATCTCAAAGCCGGCGACGCGGCTGCCCTCGGAACGAAACGTGACGGTAGTCATCAGGCCTTGATGGCGCCGATCTCCACCTTGGTGTAGGGCTGACGGTGGCCCTGGCGCTTACGATAGCCCTTCTTGGGGGTATACTTGAAGATGCGGATCTTCTTGCCCTTGCCGTTCTTGACCACGGTGGCGGCCACGGAAGCGCCCTCCACAGTGGGAGCGCCGAAGATGGCCTTGTCCCCATCCAGAATCGCCAACACCTTGTCGAAGGTGACAGCCTGGCCGGCCTCGGCCTCCAGCTTCTCGATGAACAGGGTGTCGCCCTGGGCCACCTTGTACTGCTTGCCGCCGGTCACGATAATTGCCTGCATAATTTCAACTCCTTTATTACGGGCTCGCTCTTGCAGGCGGAGTGATCTCACTTGAATACCTGCTTGAAGCGGCTTGAGTATTTTACCAGGAGAAAGGAGGCTTGTCAAGAGCTTTCTCCATATTTTTTGCATAAAATCCGAAAATACGCCCAAACTGACGGGAAAGGGGCGAGAGAAATGGAATGTTTTCAGGTGCTGGAGGCCGAAGAGGGCATCCAGCAGGCAATTTTACGCAGACTGGCCGCCCGGGGCGGCCTGGGAGGCCGGTGCGCCCGGGGAAACCATCCCACCCTGGTGGTGGTGTCCCCCCGGGCGGCCGCGGCGAAAGTGCCGCTGCCCAGACAGTGCCGCACCGTCCTGCTGCCCGGAGGAACGAGCGGACTGCCTCTCCGCGCGGCCAGCGCCGTCAGCTACGGCGCCTCCCCCCGGGACAGCCTGACCCTCTCCAGCCGGGAGGGGGATACCCTGTGGGCCGCCCTCCAGCGGGAGCTGGTGACGGTGGACGGCCAGGTGGTAGAGCGGCAGGAATTCCCCCTCCGCCTGGAGCCTGGGGCGGGGGAGCTTCCCTCCCTGGCCGCCGCCGGGGCGCTTTTGCTGCTGGGGGTTCCGCCGGAGGAGCTGGGCCGCCCCGGCGGCTGAAAATCGGTAAATATCCTCAAAAATAGCCTGGATTTTTAAGTAAGATTATGTTATAATATCTAAAAGAAACAACTGATTTGACCAGCCGGACATTACAAACACATAAGGAGGAAGCTGTCATGCAAAAAACCGCGCCGGATATCATGAGGATGATCCAGAACCAAGGAATTCAGATGGTGGACTTCAAAATGGTAGATATCAACGGCCAGTTCCGCCATGTGACCATTCCCGCACAGCATTTTTCAGAGGAAACCATGGTAAATGGCATCGGCTTCGACGCCTCAAACTACGGCTACGCCGTGGTGGAGAAGAGCGACATGGTCTTTGTTCCCGACCCGGACACAGCGGTGGTTGATCCCTTCTGCGATGTTCCCACCCTGTCCATGACAGGCAACGCCATGGTGATCGGCTACCCGGAAAACCGCCCTCTGGATCAGTATCCCCGGAACATTGTTCTGGCCGCCGAGCGGTACATGCGGGACACCGGCGTTGCCGATACCATGCTGATTCTTCCTGAGTTTGAGTTCTATCTTTTCGACAGCGCCTCCTGGCAGGTCACCCCCAGCGCCATCGGTATGGAGGTGGACGCCGAGCAGGCCCACTGGAACAGCGCTGTCAACGGCAAGGGAGTCGTCGTCCCCCGCCAGGCCAACTACCATGTGGCTAAGCCCTTCGACCGCACCTATGAGTGCCGCAGTGAGATGTGCATGCACATGGAGGCCGCCGGCATTCCCATCAAGTACCACCACCCTGAGGTGGGGGCCGCCGGCCAGTTCGAGATCGAGCCCCAGCTGGGCCAGATGTCCAAAATGGCCGACGCCACCATGATGATTAAATACATCATCCACAACACCGCCCTGAAGTACGGCAAGTGCGCCACCCTGATGCCCAAGCCGGTGTACGGCGAGGCGGGCAGCGGGATGCATGTCCACATGCTGCTGATGAAGGACGGTCAGCCCGTTTTCTCTGACGACAACGGCTACTCCCACCTCAGCCAGACGGCCCACTTTTTCATGGGCGGCCTGCTCAAGCACATCAACTCCCTGTGCGCCATTACAAACCCCAGCACCAACTCCTTCAAGCGGCTGGTGCCCGGGTTCGAGGCCCCCGTCACCGTGGGTTACGCCACCTCCAATCGCAGCGCGGTCATCCGCATCCCCGCCTACGCCAAGACCCCCAGCCTGCGCCGCTTTGAAATTCGCAACCCGGACGCCACCTGCAACCCCTACTTCTGCTACGCGGCCTTGCTCATGGCCGGACTGGACGGCGTCAAGAACCGCATTGATCCCCATGCCAGCGGCTGGGGTCCCTACGACTGCAACCTCTACACCCTGTCCGACGAGGAGAAGGCCAAACTGGAGCACCTGCCCACCTCCCTGGAGGCCGCCCTGGACGCCCTGGAAGCCGACCACGACTACCTCACCGCCGGAGGGGTGTTCCCCGAAGGGCTGCTGTCCAATCTGGCGGCGGCCAAGCGCAAGGAATGCAGTCAGCTGTCCGCCATCCCCCACCCCGCCGAGTTTGAACGCTACTTCAATCTGTAAGGCGGTCTCCCAAACGCGCCAGCGGGCCCTCCCCACAGGGAGGGCCCGTTTCTGTCATTTAAAAGGTCTGTATCTCGCCCCAGATATCCCGGGCCGTCTGCTCCACCAGGCCGAAGTCCACATGGGGGTTGTAAATGGCCTCCAGCTCGTCGTGCATGGCCTTCGCCTGGTCCAGGGAGGCCACCGCCTCCTCCACTAAGGCGGCGGACACCTTCCTGGCAAAGCGCAGACGGGGCCGGCTGCGCCGCAGGACCTCCCTGTCAGCCGCCGCGTCCAGCCTGATGCGGCGGTAGGGCGTCACCTCTCGGGGCAGCGCACCGGAGTCGGTGAGGAAGGCCAGGTCCAGTTGGGGGATCAGCAGATGGGCCAGCCGCTCGGGCACCATGGGATCGGGACAGGCCACCACGTCATAGCCGCCGGCCGTCACCCCGGCCAGCAGGTGGATGAGCAGCTCATGGGCCAGCCCGCAGCTGTCGGTCAGAACGTACACCCGGCCGCACTGGGCCAGGGCGGTGCCGTACAGGCACAGGGGGCCCCGGTGGGTGATCGCTCCCAGGAAGCGCTGCCTCACCCGCCCGGGCAGCTCCCCCTTCCGGCGGGGAACCTCCCGAGTAAGAATCCCCCGAGCCCGCTTGGCCAGCTTGTGGGACAGCGTGTCGGTGAGCAGAGCGGAGCGCTGGTCCTCCACGATCTCCGCCGCTGCTCCCAGGCATCGGTAGGCACGCTGGTAACTGCCCTTGTAGCCCGCCATACAGTCCATGATCTCCCGGCGCAGAGGCCACAGCGCCTCCTTGTCGTAACAGTCCCCCATGTTCACATAGCGCTCCACCGCTCCGGGATATTGGGGCTCCACTACATGGGGCGCTGTGACCTAAGGACACTTTTAGGGGACAAGCTATTTGAAAATAAGGCGTAACTGCTCAACTTTTACAACCAAATATGGGAAGCAGGGCTTTAGCACAGACTGGCTTTTGACCTAATGATAACATTTACTCTGATGATAGTGCTATATTAGGACCAAGTCAGAAAGTGCTTATAAAAGAAGCCTTTATCTGATTTGGTCCATTTTTTTGCGTTAAAAATTTGAAATAAAAAATGAGGGGATGTGCGGAATGGGAATTATTTACAGCGTCAGCAATTTTAAGGGGGGCTGTGGTAAAACATCAACAGCCTTAAATTTGGGAGCTGCATTGGCAGCTGCTGGGAAGTCTGTTGCCCTGATTGACAACGATGTTCAAAGCAATCTCACAGCGTCGCTGGGCTACACCCCTGCCGAGCAGCCTCATACCCTTGCCAACCTTTTACTGTCTGCCATCGACTACCCAGAGGATCTGGATTTTCACTTGCGGAAGACTATCGTCCACACGGACACAGGCATCGACCTCATCCCTGCCAACCGCCGGCTGTCGGATGCTGCTGCCCGGCTTCAGGTCATGCAGCTCTCTCAGTACAATGCTGTTGGGGATTCTGATCGGGCCAGCGAACGTGTCATGTCTGAACTGTTAGAGCATCTGCGTCCCTGCTATGACTACATTATCATCGACTGCGGATTGAAGCATGAATTGCTGACCGTCAATGCGCTGGCAGCGTCGGATTTCTGTATCGTTCCGGTCCAGGCTCACTTTCTGGCCAGCGAGGGTATCCCGGAGGTGCTGGAGTTGGTAAGGTCAGTGCGGGAACGGTTCAACCCCAGACTCCAGGTCGCTGGCATCCTGCTGACCATGTACCAGTCCCGGCCTCAGCTGTGCCGCAGCGTCCGGGAAAGTGTGGGCGAGATCTACGGCGAGACGTTTCATGTTTTTGAGCGGCCCATAGAATACTCCATCAAGGTAGCGGAGTGTCCCGCCGCCGGGCAGAGCATTTTTGACTACGCTCCGAAGAATGCTGCCGCTGAGTCCTACCGCAGTCTGGCAGAGGAGGTGCTGAGGCTTGCCTAAAGCGAACATGAACGATATGTTGAAACGGCGCATGGCCGCTACCCAGCAGGCATCAGAGTTACAAACCAGCGATGAAGCCTACCAGCGGATTTTCCGTGAAAAGGCACCAGTTGGAGCCTCCCAGCTCTGCGACCTCCCGCTGGACAAGCTGGTATCCTTCTTCACGGCGGATATCGGTTTTCGCCCCTACCCCAGGGCCAAGCTGGAAGCCTTTTCAGAACAGCTTCAGGAGGATGGACTGTTTGTCCGAATTATTGCCCGCCCTATCAGTACAGATAAGTATGAGATCCTGAGCGGTCACAATCGAGTTGCGGCTGCAAAGCTGGCCGGGTGGTCTATGATCCCTGCGGAGGTAGTGGAGGCAGATGATGCCAGGGCCATTGTGATTGCCACTTCCACCAATCTGATCCAGCGACAGGGTCTCTCCATTATTGAGCGTGGAAAAGCGTATAAAGCCTTGCTGGATGCCAAAAACCGTCAAGGATACCGTTCTGATATGCAGAGTTCAACTTCTGGCGAGAATCACCAGAAGTATTCCGCTCGGGCCTTGGTCGCGGAATTTTTCGGTGTTACCGAGTACGAGATTCGGAAAGCTGTCAAGCTGACCCAGCTGATACCGGAATTGTCCGATATTCTGGAGGACAATCCCAAGCAGCTTAACTTCGCCTGCGCCGACCTGATCGCGGACTATGACACCGAGTCTCAAAAGGCGTTCATTGAGATATGCTCCATTGAGGGGTATCAAATCAACAAGGCCGCCATGCAGCACATTACTCGTAAATGCCCGCCTCCCACCGCTGACCGTCAGGCCGTGTTTGCCGCCTGGCGCGAGGCCCGGGCGGCGGCGGAGAAACGCTTGACAGCCCCGCCCAGGAAAATATCCTTTGACCGCAAGCAATTTGCCCCCTATCTGGAGAAGTTCAGCAGCGACCGGGAGATTGAAAAACTGTTCCTTGAGTTCTTGCGGGAACGGGCCGGATGACGTATAATGGGCAAAATACAGATTGCGAGGGGTACATATGAGCGAACAGGAACTTGTCCAGCGATTTGAAGATCAGCCTATTCGTGCCGCATGGGACGAGGAACTAGAAGAGTGGTATTTTTCAATCATTGATGTGATTCAGGTGCTCATTGATCAGAGTGACTACAACACCGCCCGAAAGTATTGGAACAAGCTCAAACAACGGCTGAAGGACGAAGGCAGTCAGTTGGTGACAAATTGTCACCAACTGAAATTGAAATCTCCCAAGGACGGAAAACGGTATGCGACCGATGTGGCAACAATACAGCAGTTATTCCGTATTATACAGTCTGTGCCATCCCCCAAGGCGGAGCCAATCAAAGTTTGGCTGGCCCAGGTTGGCCGGGAGCGTATTGAGGAGACTATCGACCCAGAACAGGCCATTGACCGGGCTTTGGAAACCTATCAGCGAAAGGGATATTCCCCCGATTGGATACATCAGAGAATCCTTGCCATCCGGGTCCGCAACGAATTGACGGCTGAGTGGCAGGCCAGAGGGGTAGAACAGGGTCGGGAATACGCTATTCTCACTGATGAGATCACCCGCGCTTGGTCTGGTATGACGACGAAGCAGTATAAACAGTTGAAAGGCTTAAAAAAGCAAAATCTGCGCGATAACATGAGTACCACAGAGATCATCCTTAATATGCTGGCAGAAACCTCTACAAAAGACATATCGCAGAAGGAGCAACCGGAGGGCTTTGAGGAGAGCCGGCAGGTAGCGAAACGCGGCGGCCGTGTTGCCCACATTGCCCGTCAAGCGCTGGAGGCCGAGACTGGAGAGCCAGTAATCACCTCTCAAAACGCCGCACAGTTAAACGCTATGGTCACACAGATGATCGAGACGGTGGCCTCTGCAAATCCCGAGGAATTGCCGCCTGTGAAGGACAAGACAACCGAAGAATGAACCATGCTGTACAGCCTGGCGCCGCTTCTGCGGCCCAGGCTATTTTCATGCCTTGGAGGAGGTGACAACGATATGAACAACTACCAACGGGCCCACAGTCCCTTTGAGGACTCCGCCACTCAGCGATTGCGGCGCATGGGCCTGACCACCGAGGACGGCTCCCCGGAACGGGACGCTATGGCCGTATTTAGCAGCATATTCGCCGGCCAGTTTTTTGATGATCTGTGCGACTATTATCAGGACTACGAGAACGTCCAGGAGACCATAGCCCAGATTTTCCACACGGCGGAGCAGGCCGATCCCAAGCAGAAATTTTTGATGATCTGCCTGCAATATGACAGCATCTACCGCTCCCTGCCCGACCCAGTCTGGTGGATCAGCGGCAGCCCGGATTTTGCGGAGCTGTTTGCCGAGGACTTTCTGACTCACTTGAAACGTCTGGCAGAAAATACATAACGGAGGATGAGAACATGGATCGTATTAAAATTTATAAGCCCCCGGATAGTCCTGCCCAGGCGGCGGAGTTCATTGAGGGGCTGGAGCCCAAGCTGCGGGACAAGCTGGTCCGGCAGATTTTTTATCTCTCCCAGACGCCCCTCCCGGAACTGAAAGAGCCCCACTACAAGCACTTCTCCATTGAAAAGTATCAAAGCCTCTATGAGCTCCGGGAGAAGGGCCGGGTGGTGGTGCGGGTCATCTTCACCCCCTGTCCCAACGGGGACTATCTGCTCCTGCACGCCTTTGTGAAGCGCCAAAAGCGTGACACCGAAAAAGCGCTGGAGCACTCACTCAGACTGCTGGCGTCGCTCTGGGATCACCCGGAGTACGCAGTAGAATATATCGTCAAGGAGGAACCCAAGTGAAACCCATTGTACCCATCACCCTGGCGGCCGCGCTGGCATTGTCCGGTGCGGTATTTTTCTGGAGAAGGAGGACCCAGACATGAAACGACTGCTCGCCTGTCTGCTGCTGGCAGCGGCGCTGGTGACCAACGCCTGCGCCTTGGAGGTACCCACCGATACCACCATCCAGAACCTCAACGGGAGCCAGCAGCTCATCAAGACCTACACCCTGCCCCCCGGGACTGATCCCCAGCAGCTCATTGAGGAGCCCTTCGAGCAGGAGGGCTACCGCTACACCTTTGCGGAGATTGTGAAGGAAGAGAATCAGGTGTCGGACCGGAAGTACCACACCGAGACGGTCACGCTGGAAACCGGCACCAAGGACCTGGAGACTATCCTGACCCAGCTTGCAGCCACACTGGACTATGATGACGGCACTTACTCCGGCGTTCTGAACCTGGATCACACCGCCATTCGCACCGAAGCCGCCGGCTACACCAGCCAGGCCAAGACTGTCACCGCCACCAAGACCATCGGGCCACTGGACCGGAACGATATGTCTTATGTCCCGGCTACCACCGTCAAGGACGGGGTGACGCTGAACCTGTCCAACGTGGACTGGCAGATCATTGGCACTGATCTGGTGGGAGACGCCCTGGCCCCCGCCTCTTATCAGGCCGTGGCCACCTACTCCGGTAAGAGCTACCACAAGGTCGCCACTGGGTACATCACCTCCGCCGACTATGTGGGCGAGGTCACCCGGAACGATGTGGAGAGCGTCACCTATATGGTGACCTACCTGGGGACAGAAACCGAGACGCCTGGTATCATCATTGACCGGGCCTCCGGTCTGACGGCCGGCCTGCCCGGGAAGGTCCTGCCCTATGCTCTGGGGATTCTGGGTGCGGGAACCATCGCCACTCTGGCTGTACTGCTGTTCCGCTCCCGCCGGGCACTGCGGCAGCTCCAGGAGGAACCGGAGGACGAATCTGAAGAGGAGGAGACGAAATGAAACCCTGGAAAATTCTGAGCAAAGCTATCCTGCCCATTCTGGCCCTGCTGGCGCTGACGCCCTCTGCCTATGCGGCGGCGGACTACTCCTTTGAGACCACCGTCCCCCAGGACTACTACAAGAGCACCAGCTATGAGGACATTTACGGCAGCCAGTACAACTACGGCGGCAGGAATGTGGTGGACTACCAGGTCCCCGAGCTGGAGTACGGCCTTCAGAGCACCACCATGACCGGCGTGATGGAGCGCACCATCCTCCCCGGCCTCCAACAGACGGTGGCGACGGGCGGAGGCGGCTACGGCGTCGGTGGCGGCGGCCCCATCACCGAGCTGGTGGAGGCCGGTAAGCCGGGCTCCGCTGTCACTCCCACACCCACTGTCCCCACCATACCCACCTACCAGCCGCCCGCCTACACCAGCGCGGAGGGCATGGCCTACAAGGACGGCCATATCGGCACCATCAAGATTCCGTCCCTCAAGATCAACATGAAGGTCTGGGAGGGGGAAACGAGTACCAGTATGTCCAAGGGCCTGGGGCATTACAGCTCCACATCTGCCTGGGACGGCAACGTCGGGGTGTGCGGCCACAACCGGGGGACCAAGTACGCCATTGGCGCAATCAAAAATCTGAAGCAGGGGGACACCATCACCTACACTACCATGTACGGCACCCGGACCTATGCGGTCACACTGGTGAAAACCATCTCCAACACCGACTGGAGCTACCTCCAGGCCACCTCCGACAACCGGCTCACCCTCACCACCTGCCTGGCCGACCACCCGGAGAGCCGGGTCGTGGTACAGGCGGTAGAGATTCGTTCATAAAAGGTTTACAAATAACCTTTTGCGGCGAAACTCCGTGAAAAGCGGAGGTGAAACGACCGAAATTCAACAAATACGGCAAGGTTCAAAATATCGGCAAAGGGATTTAAAATAATCCTTTGACAGAGTCCGGATTCCGTACTATGCTCAAATCAGAAGGAAGAAACAATTTGATTTTGGGTACTGAAAGGAGTGCAAAATATGAAACGGATCTTGACCTTGCTGCTGTGTGCCACACTGACACTCTCGCTGGCTGTTCCCGCCCTGGCTGTTCAGTCAGAGCAGGAAACGGCGGCGGCCTGGCTGAAAGAAAACGGTATCCTGACCGGTGACCAGAACGGCAATCTGAATCTCGGTTCCGGCCTGACCCGGGCGGAGCTGGCTGTAATCCTGACCCGGCTCTCCGATGATACCGGGGATATGGGTCGGAACGCCGCCTATTACCGCACCATCTGTCCCTTCACCGATGTTCCTGAGTGGGCCATGCCCTATGCCGGTTACTGTGCCGAGAAAAAGCTGATGGCCGGCTATGGCAACAAACAATTTGGCCCCAGTGACCCGGTGACCCCATCTGCGGCCTGCACCGTCATGCTCCGGTATCTGGACTGCCCGGCCAGCCAGTGGAGCTACGCCACCGCTTGTGATAAGGCGGTCGAACTGGGACTGCTCCCAGTTGAAGCGACCACCGGCCCCACCATCACCCGGGGAAACATTGCAGTTCTGATCTATCGGGCGCTGAATGGTATGGCAGGAAACTCTCACACAGCTTCGCAGGGCATTGGGGACGGCTATCTCACTAATGGCAAGCCTATTACCGAGGAAAATGTGCTGGAGCTGCTCCGTGAGATCGAAAAAGACTGGCCTACAGATACAATTTGGGGTACACGAAACACGCCTAATACCAACAAAAATGAAGTGCCGGACAAAGAATGTGACCGAATTATGCTCCGCTATGGTCTCAGCAACATCTATGGATGTGGTGGGTATGCCAGCATGATTAGCTCCCTCATCTTTGGTAGTACCGCCAACCCTGGCCGAAGACTTGAGAATCTATCCCAGATCAGACCTGGGGATATTATTTTTCGGGTGCGGAATGACAACAATAAAGTATGGCATGTGGTAGTTGCCCTTGAATCACCCAACGATATCAATGCATTCTACATTACAGATGGCAATCACGGTGAAACTATTCAATGGCCTGATAGAGAAAGTCCGTATAGCAATATGAACAATTTGGACAATTATCAGGGTGAAAACCAGACTTATCATTTAGAGGCTTGGACCCGTTATCCCGAAAATGTCCCTTACACTGGCAACAGCGTAAAGGTATGGTTCACAAATAATAGTTAAGGAGGAAGAATGCACCTAAAACCACCGATTCCCCGCATGAACAGCCCCAATTACAAGTAAAGAATCATCCGCAAGGACTGCACAACGTTGTGCGGTCCTTTTTCATACCAAAAATCCGTTATAAGGAGGAAATTTCAATGCTGAAATGTATGAGAGCCCATTGGAAACGGGCAGTTTCTGGTCTGCTGGCTGTCATTATGGCCGCTGGTATGCTCCCAGTTTCCGCCTTTGCCGCCGACACCTCGGACAACTCCAACCTTTATGCGCCCACGGGCAGCTTCGAGTTGAACGTGGCTGGTGCTACCGCCTGGAACGGCGGTGACAAGCCTTTCACCGTCTACAAGACCGAGGGCGGCAACGTCCCGGTTGCGACGCTCCCAACCGCAACTCCTTTCGCCTTATTGGAGGACAACAGCGGCGATCGGATCAAGATCGGCTATCAGAACGGCGGCTGGACAGGTGCAAACTTGGACGGCATCGGCTGGGTAGATAAGGACAGTGTCTTGGTCAATCTGCCCGATGTGATTCCCAGCATTGCCTATGAGTCGGACGGCAGCAGGCTGTTCAACTCCCGCCTGACCCGATTTGAGTATGTCATTCCCGGTTCCTACGCTCTGGCCGAACAGCTAGCCCATCTCCAGAAGGAGTCTATGGCTGGCGTTGAGACGCTGGTGGTGCGCCAGTCCGGTCAGATGGTGAGCGTCAGCCGGGCCAAGGGAGACCCCGCCCAGCTGCACAGTTATACTCTGGACGGGGTGACCTACCAGAAGTATGAGGCATGGGCTGAGTACGAAACGGCAGGCGACAGCCTGAGTAATCTCAGCTATGACCTGCCCTTTTCCGTTGACCAGGCCTACAGCGCCGACCCCAGCGTGACGCTTACAAGGTTCTGCCCGCAGACGGTCAAGCACGCCCCCTCTAAGGTAAGCGCCAGCGACCCCACCGGAGGTGTCGGGGCCTATAACCCTGGCAGCCCCGGCGGCAAGAAACCCACTACCTCCAATGTAGACTGGCGCACTGACGCGGAGCGGACATTTTTGCGCTTTACCCTGATTGAATTTCCGAATGGTGTTGTTACCGACCTTAATACCAACGATTACAGTACTTGGCACGTTGTCGGCACCCCCCTCAACATAGTCTGGAACAGGAATGGATCGGACGTATGGTCCGCCGACAAGTGCCGGAGTGACATCACCTGGTACAACTCCTGTGCCATGCAGTACAACGGAAAAGGTGCGGATGCCGCCCAGCTTATGGCCGGCTCATCTGTGCCCCAGGGTGTCTATTCCTACGATGCTACCGCCGGTCACAACAAACGCTGGGTGACCACTGCGGATGAGTTCCAAAAGGAAACGGGCATTACCGACCAACAGAAGGAGCAGATGTTCCACTGTAACTCCAGTTCCTGGTCTTCTGGCTGGAGAGATGGCGATTACACCTCCATGTGGGGCACTGACGCTGAGTCTGTTACTCCCGGCAACCTTTACAAAGTTTACAAGGCCAATGATGCGTTCCTTTATCTTCTGGGCCGGCTGAGTGAAACAGACAACGGTGCTGGCGGAGATGTTACTGGCTGGAGCAAGGACGAAGCCATGGAGCGTTGGTCTGAGTATGTCCACGACGCGGACGGCAATCTGCGCACCAAGTACCGGGTCATTGTAGAAACAGGCGGTGTCTTTCGGGACCCTGACGGTGTGCGCCGGGCCTACACGCTGCGGGAGATGATGGCCTACACCATTTACAATAATGAATCCCAAGTCAAAGGCAATTTAATTTGGGACCAGGCGTCCACCATGGTGAACATGGCCCGCTGGATGCGGCAGGGCAAGGATCAGCAGTTCCTCGAATATCCGCTTAACGAGGACGGCACTCCCACCGGTGAGGAGCTGCACTCCACTAACGGTTTCCGGGAGTGTGACAGCTATGTGGATACCATCCAGTATCCCCGGCCCATTCGAGATACCATCTTCAATGAGCGGCGTTCCTTTGGTCTACATATTTTTAGTCCCTTCAATTTTGAAAGAAAAGACCAGACGGAATTGTCGTTAGAAGTTACTAAGAAAACCGGAGCAGGGATTGCGCTTGGACAGGTATGGAACTTTACCGTGAGATATACAGCAGGAAGGCCATCCAGTTTTACCGCAACGAAAAATGGAACAAGTTATACAAATCAAGTTGTAGCCACCGATAACGGTTTAAAATTTACTCTGACAGGTGATGAAACCATACACATTGACTTTGAAGCCGATCCCTCTTTCCGATTCGAGGTCACAGAGGACGACTCTTCCCAGCTGACCAATATCACCGGCACCGGCGGCACAGCCGATATGTCCACCAAGAAATTTACCAGCAGCGGCGGAGCCTCCAAGGTGACCTTTACCAACGGCACCGCCGAAAAGAAGCCCGTCTACCTGAAGCTCAAGAAGATCGCTGCTGCGGACAAGCGGCCCCTGGCCGGCGCAGAGTTCTCTGTCTATGCGGATTCCTCTTGCAGCGGCACACCCCTGGCCGTAATGACCACCGGCGCTGACGGCACAGCCAGCACCTCCGTCCCCAACATTGTGGAGGATGGTGGCTCTGTGACCCTGTACGTCAAGGAGGCAAAGGCCCCCGCCGGCTGTACTCCGCTGGCCTCCCCCTTCACTGTGACCTGCAAGGCCCCGGAGAACAGCACGGCGGCGGGCGCGGTCCAGGTCGGCCCTGCAAGCGGGATCGAGAACGGCGGCATCCCCGAGCCGGGGAAAGCCCTTCTGTTCAAGCGGGACGCGCTGACCAACACCGGCGTCGGCCCCGCCACCTTCAAGTTCAGCTCCGTCACCAACGGCGTGTATGAGTTTGACACCGATGAAGCTGGCGTGTTGGAGAGCGTCCAGTGGTGGGACCCCACCGAGGCGTCCGGGAAGTATATCAAGCCTGGTGAGTACGCTGTAACGGAATTGGTCCCGCCCCCCAACTACGAGCCCACCACCGAGGTCCAGCAAATCAAGCTGGAACTGGACGCCAACGGCAACCCCATCCCCGCCGGCCCCCTTGTCTTCAAAAATCTGGCGAAGGTCGGACTGAAGATCGTGAAATATGACCGGCAGAGCCACCGGCCCATGGCGAACGTCACCTTTGAGATTTTCCGGGATGGCGTTTCTCTGGGCAACTATGAGACGAACGCCAGCGGCGAGATCCTCCTGACCGGCATCGAACCCGGCACCTACCGGGCGGTAGAGGTGGACACCGGGGACGACAGCCACATCAAGGACACCGCTCCCCAGGAGATTGAATTGACCGCTGGCTGCGGCATCAAGGAGCTGTTCTTCTTTAATGACACCAAGCCTGGCATGAAGCTGGTGAAGGTGGACAGCGCCGACCCGTCCAAAACCATCCCCGGTGTGAAGTTCAGCATCCGGGCCATCGACGGCAGCTACGGCCCCCAGGAGTTTGTCACGGACGGAAACGGCGAGATTGATTTGAGCAACCTCCCCACCGGCTCCTACGAGGTAACGGAGCTGGAGTGCCCCGGCTATGTGGTGGACAACGCCCAGCGCATCATCCACCTGCGAGCCAACGACACCGCTGAATTTGTGTTCACGAATACAAAAAAGCCCGGCCTACGACTGGTCAAAACCAGCGCGGACGGGTCTCCGCTGGATGGTGTTACCTTTAAGATAACCAGGATCGAGGACGCCAGCCACTCTATCGACCGCACCACCCAGAACGGCGGAGAGATTCTGGTGGAGGGCCTTGAGCCTGGAATTTACTCCGTGGTGGAAACCGCCACCTTGCCCGATCACATTTTGGACACCACTGAATACCATGTGGAGCTGTCTCCCGGCAAGACTGCGGAGTTGCGGCTGAGCAACGACAAGCGGCCCAGCCTGATCATCAGCAAAACGGATAAGGACACAGGTGATCCGGTTCCCGGCGTGACCTTTACGCTGCGGGGCGCGGACGGCCCCACCATCACCACCAAGCCCACGGGGTCGGATGGAAAAATCGTCACTACCGACCTCCTGCCCGGCGTCTATACCGTCACCGAGCAGAGCGTCCCGGAGAATTACATTCTGGACACCACGCCTCAGACCGTGACCCTGTTCCCCAACAAGGAGGCCCAGGTGGAGTTCCAGAATTACCAGCGGCCCACCCTGAAAATCGTGAAGGTGGATATTGCGGGCAAGCACCTGACTGGCGCTATTTTTGAGGTCAAGACCAAGGCAGGTGTGAAGATCGGTGACTTCCCCGTAGGTGCGGACGGCACGATCACTGTGCCTCAGAAGCACCTCACCGAAGGCTATTACATCATCACGGAAAAACAGGCCCCGGCGGGCTACATCCTGGACCCCACGCCCCATGAGGTCTACCTGCGCCCCGGCAAGACCACCGAGGTCTCCATCGAGAACGAAAAGAAGCCCGGACTCACCATCTATAAGGTGGATTCCATCGTCGGGGACGGGATCAAGGGCGCTAAATTTGAGATCTGGGTCTCCAAGGACAAGAACCAGAACGGAACCTACCAGCAGCTGACCAACAGCTACTATTATTCCGATGAAAATGGCATCATCCATTTGGACAACCTGGACACAGGCTGGTACAAAATCATCGAGGTGGAGCCGCCGGCAGGGTTCATGCTCAAAGAGCCCTCCGAGCAGACCATCTATATCGAGCATGACACCTCCGTGGAAGTGACGTTCGAGAATATTCCAAAGTCAGCTCTGGTCATCCGGAAAATTGATTCGGATACCGGCGCGCCTCTGGCCAACGCCTGGTTCCGCGTCCGTTACCTGGGCGGGACCTCCGGCAGCGGCGGCACCATCATTGGGGAGTATCAGACTTCAAGCAACGGAAATATCGTGATTACCGGCCTGGATGCTGGAACTTATGTGGTGGAAGAAATTTCCGCCCCCCACGGCTACGTCATGGATACCGCACCGCAGACCGCCTACATCAGCGGCAAGGAGCAGGACTGCATCACCCTCACCTTCACCAACAGCAAGTACGGGTCCCTCCTGGTCAAGAAGGTGGACAGCATCACCGGCGAGCCGCTGAGTGATATTCAGTTCTTTATCACCACCAGCGACGGCGCTGTTGTGGGCAACGGAAACGGCTACTTCACCACCGACAGCGCAGGCACCATCCTGGTATCCGACATCATGCCGGGGACCACACTGGTGGTCAAGGAGACCCGGACCAGACCCGGGTACATTTTGGATGACGTGCCCCAGACGGTCAAGATCGAGTCCAACGAGACCAAGACCCTGGAGTTCCGCAACCAGCCCACCGGCTCCCTCCTCATTCGGAAGGTGTGCAGTGTCAATCCCAGTGTGACGCTGGCGAATGCAGAGTTCAAGGTGGCCTACTCGGACGGCAGCCTCATTGGGGATTCCAACGGCGTTTACCGTTCGGACGAAAATGGCGAGGTGCGCATCGAGGGCCTCGTCCCCGGAAAGAGCGTGGTCGTCACAGAGACCAAGGCCCCGGCGGGGTTCCTCATTGATACCCAGTCCCAGACGGTAGTGATCCAGGCGGGTAAGACGGTCAGCGTGACCATGAAAAACCAGCCCAAGGGCCAGCTCATTGTCCAGAAACGGGACAGCGCCACCAACAAGCCGCTCTCCGGGGCGGAGTTCCGCATCACTACGGCGGCGGGGTGCGAAGTGGGTCTGGACGGCGTGATCGGCACATCCACGCTGACCTCCAACGGCATTTTTACTACCGATTCCCTGGGCGAAATCCGAATTACCAATCTCGCACCCGGCGCCTATGTACTGTCTGAAATCAAGGCCCCGGACGGTTACATCATGGACAGCCCCAGCACCAACGTGGTCATCGGCCCCAACGGAGACACGCAGACGATCATTATCACCAACACCCCCAAGGCCACATTGACCATCACGAAACGGGACGCTGTGACCCGCAAGCCTTTGGCAAACGCTGAATTTATTGTCCGGGACAGTGAAGGTCACGCGGTTGGTCCCACCAATGGCATCTATAAAACCGGAACGGACGGCACAGTGATTGTCTCCGGACTGGAGCCTGGCAGTACCATCATGGTGTCTGAAACCAGAGCACCTACAGGTTACATCCTCGATGAGACACCCAAGAGCATTGTGGTGAAGTCCGGCATTTCCAACAGCCTGATTTTTGACAACCAACCGGGTACAACCTTAATAATTCGGAAATTCATCGAGGGAACCGAAAACGAGCCTTTGAGCGGCGTGTGCTTCAAGGTGGTGGACGGCTCCGGTGCCGCTGTCGGCCCGGACGATGGGGTGTATTTCACGGATAAAGCCGGTGAAATCGTCCTGGAAGGCATTGAGCCCGGAACTACGGTGATTGCCAGAGAGATCAAGACCGTGGAGGGCTTTGTGCTGGACGGAACGCCCCAGGATATTCTCATTAAGGGCGGTGAAGTCCAGCAGTTGACGTTTTGGAACAAGCGGGCCGGTACGCTGGTGATTCAAAAGAAAGACAGCGTAACCGGCAATTTTATCCCCGGCGCTCAGTTCCAGCTGACCTATGCCAACGGCGGCTATGTGGACGCCGACAACGGCCACCTGAGCAGCAACGGCCTCTATACCACGGACGATAAAGGTGAGATTCGCATTTCCGGTATTGTGGGAACTGTTGTGGCGAAAGAGGTCAAGGCGGCTCCCGGCTATGTGATTGACCAGAGCACCCAGACCCAGACCGTAACGGTCAATCCCATGGACACGCAAACTTTAACTTTCCTCAACGAACCTCTGTGCTCCCTCACGATTACGAAAAAAGATTCCGTTACCGGAAAGCCTGTACCGGGAACCGAATTCACGGTCAAGGACGGCAACGGGACTGTGCTGGGCCGCTACACTACCGGCAAGGATGGCACTGTCGTTGTGACGGGCCTCATCCCCGGCAGCACTGTAGTCGTGGTTGAAACGAAAGTCCCCAGCGGCTATGTCCTCAACAGTACGCCCCAAATAATTATTGTGAAAAATGGCTCTAATTCGGTGAGCAGCGGCGGAACCACTGGCGGTACGGCCAATCCAGGCGGAAATACCAGCACTGGCGGCGGGACCAACGGCGGCAATGATATCACGTTCGAGAATGACCCCAAGACCACCTTAGTGATTGAGAAGTACATCACCGGAACCACCACTCCGCTGAAAGGCGTGACGTTCCTGGTCACTGAGTCCAATGGCAAGGTGCTGGGGGCCAACAACGGCGAGTACACCACCGATGAGAATGGCCGGATTGTAATTGAGGGCCTGGAGCCCGGTGTGACCATCATTGCGAAAGAAATCCGGGGCCTGCACGGTTATGTTCTCGACACCAGCCCCAAAACCATCCAGATCAAGGTTGGGGACGCTCAGACCTTGAAGTTTTATAACACTCCTGTGGGCGGCTTGGAGCTGATCAAGGTGTCCGAAGCGGACAAGACCCAGCGGATCAAGGGTGTGACCTTTGAAATCCGCAAGATGGACGGCGCTCTGGTGGACACCGTGACCACCGGGGACCGTGGCCGGGTCCATGTCTCCCTGGACGCGGGCGACTACTACTGCGTGGAGGTCGAGGCGGCGGAGGGCTTCAAGATTGACAGCACCCCCCACTACTTCACCATCCGGGACAACGAGACCACCACGCTGACCGTGACCAACGCCCCCTTTAGCGGTATCATACTGCACAAAATTGACAGCGTGACCGGCCTGGGGATTTACGGCGTGAAGTTCTTGGTCTACGACCAGAACAAGAATCCCATCGGGGAGTATTCCACAGATGATTCCGGCTATATCTACATCGACGATTTGACCATCCAGGGCAAGGGCAAGCTGTTCATCCGTGAGCTGGAGGCTGCACCCGGCTATGAGCTGGATAAGGAGTACAAGACCGTCTATGTTCAGCCGGGCAAAACGGTGGAAATCGAATGGGAAAATACCCCCATTACCGGACAGATTCAGGTCCAGAAGTACGCTGCCGAGTACAATGAAGTCACCGGCACACCCGCCGGTGCTCCCCTCCAGGGCGCGGTCTATGAGATCAGCGAGGCCCGCTCAGGCAAGGTCGTCGATTATATTACCACCGACGCCAGAGGCGTAGCCGCCTCCAAGCCTCTGCCGTTAGGGCGCTATAAAATTGTGGAGGTTACTGCCCCGGCCTACTGGCAGGTCAGCGGCAAGACCTTTGACGAAACATTGGAGTATTCGGGCCAGATCATCAAGGTGAGCGACTACGACAAGCCCTCCAACCTGGGCGTGACTATCACCAAACGGGGCAACGCCGAGGTCCTGGCCGGGAGCCAGATGCGCTATGACTTCACCGTGGCCAACACCAGCAATGTACCGCTTGAATCCTACTACTGGCATGACCGCATTCCCACCGACGCGGCCCGAGCGACTATTTTCACCACCGGAACCTACAGCGCCCGGCTCAATTACCGGATTCTCTACAAGACCAATTACTCCGGGGCCTACCAGGTGCTGGCGTCCAATCTCATCACCAGCATCAACTACTCCTTCAGCCTGAACGCTATCCCCATGCAGGCTGGGGAGTATGTCACTGATGTGTATTTGGACTTTGGCAAGGTGCCCGTGGGCTTCCAGTCGGTGGCCAATCCCACTTTGACCGTCACCGTCAGCGGTACGGCGGCCAACGGCTACCAACTGATCAACCGGGCCGATGTGGGCGGTAAGTATCAGGGCGCCTGGCAGACTGCCCAGGCTACCTGGCTCACCGTCATCCGCAAGCTGACGCCCACTTACGTTCCCACCCTCCCCAAGACCGGCTACTAAACTGAAAAGAGGGACGGCCCATCGGGTCGTCCCTCGCATTATATTAAGGTAGAGGTGAACTAAAATTGAATATAGAACCTGCGTTTACTGTCCTGCGCCGGGAGCAGCTTCTCATGGACCACGCTCCCCACAGCGTACAGTTTGAAAACCTGACCGGACAGCTTTTGCGTACCTTTTCCGCTGCCGCTGTCATTCCACCGCTGACTATGGCGGAAATCCGGCTCTACGCCACCCTGGCCCTACTCCATGACGTGGGCAAGCGGGCCATCCCGCAGGAAATTCTCAACAAGCCGGGTTGCCTGACCCCGGAGGAATTTGAGTTGATGAAGTCCCACACCACCCAGGGCTGCGAGCTGCTGGAGAACATCCCGGAGCTGCGGGAGTGCGAGGCGTTTCCTCTGATCTGCGACGTGTGCCGCCACCACCATGAACGGTGGGACGGCAGCGGCTACCCGGACAGGCTGGCCGGGGACAGCATCACCCCCTGGGTCCAGGTGGTAGGGCTGGCAGATGCCTTTGACGCGCTCATCCACCCCCGGGTCTACAAGCCGGCCTACCCCCAGGACCAGGCCAGTGACATGATCGTATCCGGGGCTTGCGGTATCTTTGACCCGCTGCTCCTGGCCTGCTTCGCCCGGCATATCGGCATGATCGCCCAGGCGGTCTATAACTGACCATCACCCTTCCCTAGTCGCTGAAACCAACAACATCATGGGCCTTCGCAACTCGTCTTTCATGCCCGGGATATCCATCATATGCCCTGGGGGCTGAGGCTCCACCACATGCTGAAGCTGAAAACCATTTCTCAGTAGTGTATCCAGGTAGGTGGTCAGCGTCCGGTGGTATTTTGTAACCTGTTCACCCAGAAAGATTGCGTCACGCTTTCCTTCCAGATAGTAATTATCTATGGGAAAGTGAAGAATATTACCGTTTTCATCATAGTACCAGTCCTGAGAGCCGTAGGCGGTAAATACGGGGTGCTCAACTGAAAAGACGAATCTGCCGCCTGGCTTCAGCCAGTGGCTAATATTCTGGACCAGTGAGGTAAAATCAGCAACATAATGAAAGGCCAGGGAACTCAATACCACATCGAAATTGGCATCCGCAAATTGCAGATCCTCCATAGCGGCTTGCCGGTATTCAATGTTGGGACCAGGATTTTTCCGTGCGGCGGCGTCCAGCATTTTATGGGAGATGTCCGTCCCCAGCACATAGGCGGCCCCGTGTTCGGCCGCATACTTACAGTGCCAGCCATAACCGCAGCCCAAGTCCAGAACGGACAAACCTTGAAAATCCGGTAACAGCTTTTCTAGTTCGTACCATTCACCAGCTCCGGCAAGTCCTTGCTGGGAACGATTCATCTCGCTGTATTTCTGAAAAAATACGGAGTCATCGTACTTATTTTCCCTCATAATATCAAGTCCCATTTTATATTTAACTGTTCTGGAACTCCTTCAGGTGTTCCTCATACTCCTGCCGCTCCGCCTCAGTCGCCTCACGGACGGGGAACTTGCCGCAATCGGGGCACTGTTCCGGCTGTCGGGTGCGGCTGAACAGGAAATGGCACTTATCACAAGCAAAAATCATTTTAATCACCGAGAAACAAGTATATCATGTTCTCTCTGATTTGCAAGGAGGTTTTCCTTTGAAGAAACAAAACTTTTGGGGGCGGCTGGGTCCCCGGCTCCCCAGGTACTACGTCCAGACCATGGCCGTGGTGGTGCTGTGCGCCTGCATGGTGACACCTGCCTTCGCCCTGGACGATATGTGGACGGTCGCCAACCGGATCATTGTGGATGTCTATGGCAAAATCGCCGGCGTCAGCACTGTCCTGGCCGGTCTGATGTCCGCCGTGGCGGTGGTGGGAGCCAAGCTGTCCAACAACCAGCACAAGGTGGACCAGGCCTGGGACTGGCTCAAGCGCATCTGGATCGCCTGGATGATTATCAACGGCATTGGGGCCTTTATCGCCTATGTCACCCCGCTGTTCAGCGGCCTGGCTACCCTGACGCCCTGATTTCTTCAGGTGAGTACAGGCACTCTATCTATTTCTAATTGCGTAACATCTAATGCAGTCGAATATGTTTCAATACTTGGCGTCAATGTTACCTTTCCATAAACTAATTCCTCCAACTGAAGCACATCTGTATATGGCGGTAGAAAATTAAAATAGTCAAAACCCTCATGCGTTGGTTTTGTTGTCGGGCCATAGAACAGTACATAATTATAACCTGTAGGGTTCACACTGCTGCTGAATACGATTCCTTGATAACCAGATTTTCGAATATATTCTGCCATCAACTGCGTGGGGACATAGTCCAGATTTGCGGTTTCCTCCAAAACAGGTTTGCTAATCTCATGGGCAAAACGAAGCAAAAAGTCCTTGATCCACAGCATATCCGGGTTATACTCCTCGGAAAAAATGCTACCTGTATCGAAGTTTTGTTTCTGTATGCTTTCTACAGTTAAATCAAGCAATAGTAACGGTTTTTTGAGTGTGAATTTACCCCAAAGTGCAGTTTGGCCATCTGAGATATGAGTCTCTTTGGCGCAGGTTTTAAAGCTGTTGGATAAATATATGTAAGGGATACCAGCTGGACTCATACGGTTTTGTTTCACAGTCATATAAGGGGCAGGACCAATCTCCTGGTATTGATCCATTTCTTCCAAGTCGGCGCGGATATTTTCGCCAGACAGATTGTAGATGCGTATTCGGTGCAATTGTGCCTTGTATACTCTTTTTTCTACCTGTTGCCAAATATTTTCCAGGACTTTCAGCAGGTGCTCTCTGGTCGGCTTGCTGGACATGTCGAAAAAACGGTTGTAGTGCTGACAAATGTATTTAAATCTGTCCCATGTACTACGCATTTTGATTTCTCCCATATCTGAAAGATCACTTGGGAATATAGTGCGCTGCATAAAATTGTTGCCAAAAATGTCCTGAAATTCAAGATCCTTATCCCCTCCATGTTTAATATCTCTGAGGGACAGCTGGGAATCCATCATGTCTTCTAGTAGGATGATATATGTTTCGTCCAAACTAAGCAGACGTTCGGAAAAGATACACAGTTCCTCAGTCAAAATTTCATGTATGGAGAGCGGGTGACAAAGTCCTTCTTTTACCAGTAGATAGTCCACCTCTTCATAAGCTCGGCGCAGGCCCGCTTTGATAAAGTCTCCTACTTGTTCGGTATCACATACCTTGACTTTCTTGCTTTTACAGTAGGGACAGTCTCCAGATTGTCCGTGTTCTTGGATGAAAGTATGTATCATGTCGTCACTAAAACACATCTCACAGCAATAGCCTTGGTACTTGTCCATACAAAACACCTCGGTGCTATTCTACACGTTTCTCTGCTTGTTGACAACTTATTATGCTAAAAATTTGGGGACGACTGGAGATATCTTGCCGTTCCGTGTTTAAAGGAGGTGTTTTCTCTGCTTGAATTTATCTTTCAAGGCTTTTGTGAGTGGGTCTACGGCCTGATTTTGGAAATCTGGAATTACTTTTCCTCGGCCCTGCTGGATGTTATGAGCCTGGATTTCGCCTACATCAAGACCCACATCCCCGTCATGGGGGACATACAGCAAATCATTTTGGCGGTAGGCTGGGCGCTGCTGCTGGGGAACCTGGTGTTCCAGGCCCTGCGGAGCATGGCCGCCGGGCTGGGCTTCGAGGGGGAAGACCCCAAGCTGCTCTTTGCCCGGACTTTTGTGTTTGGCTTCCTCCTGCTGGCCAGCCCGCAAATCTGCGAGATCGTGTTGGGCATGACCAGCAAAGTGATCGCCTTGCTGGAGGTCCCGGACGCCATCAACGTCAAGCTGGTGGACGGCAGCGTCTTTGGCGTCTTTACCGCCTCCTGGCTGCTGGTCATCATCTTCGACCTCATCACCATGTTCATGGTGTTCTCCCTGCTGCTGGAGGTGGCGGAGCGGTACATGGTGCTGGCTATGCTCACCGTCATGGCCCCGCTGGCTTTTGCTATGGGTGGCAGTAAGAGCACATCGGAGATTTTCTCCGGCTGGTGCCGGATGTTCGGCAGTATGTGCTTTCTCATGGCCACCAACATTGTCTTTTTCAAAATGCTGCTGTCGGTGGTGTCCACCGTCCCCAGCTTTCCCGACGTATTCCTATGGATGGTACTCATTGTCAGCATTGTCAAGGTGGCGAAAAAGGCGGACGAAATTATCACCCGGATCGGCCTGAATCCAGCCATCACTGGAAACAAGTCCAGTCTCCCCGGCGTAATCGCCTACACCGTATTCCGTACCGCTCTGTCTATGGTGACAAAGGGCGCGGCGAACGGGATCGGCGGCGCTCTGGGCCTGACCGGAAAAGCGGCGGCAGGTGTTGGCAAGAGCACCGGCATAGGAAAAGGCGCGGCTGGCAGAGCCTTCAAGGGTGCCGGGAAAGGTTTTGGCGCTGTGGCTGGCGCTGTCGGCGGGATCGGCGGCACCGCGGTTGGCGCGGCTGTGGGAGGGATCGGCGGTGCGGCAGCTAGCCTCCGCTATGGCGGAGGCCGGACTCAGACCAGCCAGACCGATACCCGGCAGGAACAGCAGTCCAACACTCAGCAGGAACAAAACCGGCACACATCCCAACAGAATACATCCCAATCGCAAACCGGCGGCCAACATCAAACGGCAGGGCAGGAACGCACATCCGGCGGTCAGAGAACTGGCCCCGGCGGTGTGACCCGTCCAGGCCGATTCAGCAGGAAAACATCTGTGCAGCCCGGTACTCGCCGAGGCTCCAGCTATGTCACGCTGCCCGACAGTCAGAGCAAAACAGAGGAAAAATCCACTTCTTCCAGTGGATTCACTGGCTTTCACGGTCCGCAGGGTGGCGGCTTTACCGGCAGCGCACCCAGCAGAGGTGATGGCTTCACCGGGGGTCGGGGCGGCGGTTTCTTCAAGGACATCCCGAGGGGCGGCGGCTTCACCAGCGAGGGTACTCCCTGTGGCGGCGGATTTTCCAAGGACACCCCGAGGGGAGGCGGCTTCACCGGCGAGGGTACTCCCCGTGGCGGCGGATTTTCCAAGGACGCCCCAAGGGGTGGCGGCTTTACCGGCGAGGGTACTCCTCGCAGCGGAGGTTTTGGTGGTAGCTCTAGCGATACTCACAGCGGCTTTGGCGGCGCTGGTGCAAAAACGGATACCCCTCGCGGTGGCGGCACGTTCGGGGGAAGGCCCAGCGGCACACCCCGAGGCGCTGGTTTCGGCGGTACATTCTCCAAAACCTCTCAGAAAATGGAAATCTCTCAGTCCGGTGCAGCAGGAACCGGGACGCCGCCAACAAGTGGAAAGCCTGGGATGGGAACTTCCGGCTCTCAACCCGGCGCAGCAGGAATGGGGACCCGCAGCACACAGCGTCCTCCTGCCACAGAACCCCGGCACAGCAGGAATATGCCCCCGACAACCGCTGCGCCCACATCAGGGGTGCAGAGCTCCAGCCCGGTACAGCAGGAACAGCGCCGGGTC
>CAJUPW010000012.1:69880-76958 GCA_910588635.1 uncultured Oscillospiraceae bacterium
TCTGAACGCTCCGGGCAACGGGGCGCCCGGTACAGCAGGAACAGCGCCGGGTCCCCGGGAAGGACAGGCCCCCGATGAAAGGCGGCGGCTCCGCCTCCCACCCCGGCACAGCAGGAACGGCGAAGCCTCCATCTACCAAATTGTCCAGTGGCAGTATGCCTGGCTCTCAGCCCGGTACAGCAGGAACACGCAGTACCCGGAGACCGCCCGCCTCCGAACCCCGGCACAGCAGGAATGTGCCCCCGGTTACAGCCGCGTCTCCGTCTGGGGCGCAGAGTTCCAGCCCGGCACAGCAGGAACAACGCCGGGCCTCCAAGAAGGACAAGCTCCCGGTGAAGAGCGGCGGCTCCGTTCCCCGCCCCGGCATGGCAGGAACTGCGCCAGGCTCCCGCACACCCCCAGTCCAGAAGCTGGGCGGCGGACCATCGAAACAGAAGCCCACACGACAGACCAAACGGGAGGGAGGTCCCACAAGTGTATAGCGCAAAAAGCACATCTATTTTGCCCAAGGTAATTTCGGGCGTTTTGGCCGCGCTGCTGCTCCTGCCCATGCTGATCTTCACGGCGCTGCCAAATACGATTTTTGGTTTCGCCGGCGCAACAAATCAGGGCGTGGCGGACTTTACCGCCTCCGCCCGGCGGCTGAGCAGCGCATACCAGAACATCACACAGAAAAATCAATCCGCCCTGGAACGTCTGGTCAACAGCATCCTGCCCGGCTTTTCGGACTACGATGAATATAAGGTAACGGACGGCTCCGGCGGCATGAACCAGAATTGGCTTATCGCCATCGGCTCCGTCCGGTACAAACAGGATTTGGCTGTTATGGATGATGACGCCCTGGAGGATCTGCTCTTCGGCAAGCTGGACTACTCCGCCTCCATCGCCGACCGGGTGCTGAACATCTCCGTTTGGGACCTGACCCCGGAGGCCTACATGACCCGGCTGGGCTTCTCCCAGGCGGAGAAGGACTGGGCCACGCTGCTCTACTCCGTCATGGCGGAGGACCAGCGGGTGACCGTTGGCGACACAGACGGCTCTGGGTACTACGGCACCGACTACGGCGACATCACCTTTACCAACGCTGAGACCCCTGTGGTCTACTACAATCAGACGGACGCCCGGTGGGGGAATAAGCCCTACGGCAAGACCAGCACCATCGGCCGGGCAGGCTGCGGCCCCACGGCCCTTGCCATCGCCGTGGCCTCCCTGACCGGCAACAAGGTCACCCCCTATGACGTGGCCCAGTGGTCGGTGGCGAACGGTGGGCTCTGTGAGGGCAGCGGAAGCTACCACAGCCTGATCCCCAACGGCGGACGGCATTACGGTCTGACCGTGACCAGCATTGGCCGGGACGGCAAAAAGCTGGTGGAGGCCCTGCAAGAGGGCAAGCTGGTCATCGCCATCATGACCAAGGGACACTTTACCAACAGCGGACACTTTATCGTCCTGCGGGGCGTCACCTCTGACGGCAAACTTCTGGTGGCCGACCCGGCCAGCGTCAAGAGAAGCAATTATTCTATCTCTCTCTATTGTGGAGATGATAGAGAATTGCGGTATAAAAAAATACGAGCGGATTATTCTGCTTTGGAACAATTAGACGAAATTACGCAGATAATAATCAACAGAGATGACTATTATGGAGAAGATGGAGTGGTTTCTATCGAAGGAAAAAAATTAGTGTTAGTACCAGAAAACAAATATACAATTTCGGACTATATTGAAACAAGAGAGCCTAAAATGCACACATAACTTTAGTTAGTTTGATAGCATCTTCCACTATTCATGAAAAAATAATTGCAAAAGGAGAAATAGATATGACTAATAAACAAATAACTGATAAGATTACTGGATACAAAGCACTCTATGAAGGGAAATATTGGAATCAAAATCTGCGAGAAAGTTCTCTATCAGAAAATAATTGGGGTGTAACATCAAGCCCCTGTGGCTCTTCTTGCACCTCTAACACATTTATAGATTGCACACAGTGTTACGGTTTTTCTCTTTTCATGGCGTACCTTCTGACTGGAGCAAAGCTTTCTTCGGCTATGATCAATAGTGCCAAAGATGGTGCTGACTTATCTGGGTGGAAACTTCATAAATCCGGTTTTTCCTCTTTGGCATTGGAACCAGGAGATGTTGTAAGGACGACCGGCGGGCATTCGGCTGTAATCTGGACAGTCACAAGTTCCGAGGTTAAAGTAATTGAATGCTGGGGTTCAAACGGATGTAAAATCGCTTTCGGATATTTTAATGGGAGTTCTAAAAATAAAACTCAAGCGAGCATTCTTAGTCAGTGTAAATATGTATTAAAAGCTCCCAAGACTTCTGGTGCAATGATCACGGTTACCTTTAATGCAAACGGCGGTACATGCGGTACGAAAAGTAAATCAGTTTCACCAGGTTCTGCGTATGGCTCACTCCCTACACCAACACGGTCTGGTTATACATTTATTGGATGGTGGGATAATGCAACAACCGAGTTGACTGAATACACCTCCAGCAAAGTTGTTGCTAAGACGGCAAATCACACGTTATATGCGCATTGGGCGAAAACATACCGTATTACAAATTTGGGTGCTAATAAGTGTCTCAATATCAACGGAGATAAACTTACCTCTCTTAGTAATGGAAAAAATGTCACTCTGTGGTCAAATAGTGGATCAAACGAGCAGAAATGGTTAGTTTCTTCTCTTTCTACTTGTAGATGCATTAAGTCAATTATTGATGTGGCTTATGCACTAAATGTTTTTCGTAGTGGAAGTCCATACAACTGTAATGTTCATGTTTTCGCAGAAAATGAAGTAGATGCTTTGGTCAATATTGTACAGTCTGGAAGTTGCTATAAAATCAAACTATACAATTACGATTTGTATTTGACAGTTGGCGCTAGCACTGATGGAACAAATGTATACTGGGCAGAAGAATCTACAAGTAACTATCAAAAGTGGAGTTTTACCCAGTTATGAGGCAACCATAAGATGTGCTCATACTTATCCTGAATACATATTGCACAGTATCCCCAACTTGTGAGAAGATAAAATTGAAGATTCATTAACTACGTGGTTCTAATTTTCCAAATTTCTGAATCTGGTGCTAATTATGCTATTTGTTTAAATTATAAGGTGTTTAACTAATATTTCCAGAAGTATTAGTTATAATTTGTTCGATTTTTAGGGGAGGGCCGTCTGTGTGCCAGTCGTAAACGGAAGGGGTTCCTATGCGATGGACGATCCATCGCATTGAGAATATCCGCCGATATGACGCACTAGGACACACCGCTTACTCAAAAGCATTCAGGCGTCCTTGTCTCGGTTTCTCCCGCAGGAACAAAAGAGAGCCAGTCGCAAAACCGACAGAACCTCCGCCTGCCCGATCAGTCACATCGACAAGATATCTCAATGCGTACCAAGCGGCCGATTTTCCACAGTTTTGTGGAGTCGGTCGCTTCTTTTTTATACATGGTTATCGTGATAAGTCAACAAGGCACAACGGATAGAGAATTACTGCTGATGCTCACCTCAACCTTTTGGGGAGTGTTGATTAAACACGATAACCACATTTTTATATGTGGGCATCAACCCAGGTGCCGTTCCCCTCCAATCAAAATTTCTCGTTTTCCCAACGTAACGATAAATTTTGATTGGAAAGGAATTTAACTATCATGGATATAAATACAAAAGACTATGTGATCGGTTTGCTGGAGAGCTACACGGATCGCAAACGTAAAATTGCTGTTCTGCACTTCGAATTGGACCACGCTGCGCAGACATCCAAAAATGAGATGCTGGAAACTATGGCTCTGGGACACGGAGACGGAAGCGGCCGTATGGATGACCGTATTTCCGATAAGACCCTCTACATCGCCCTCAACTATCAGAACAGAGTTGACAAACTGAATGCTGATACCAAAGAGGAAATTGTGAAGGAAGCCCTGGAATGTTCAGACTGTCAAGAAAATCCTGAGCAGCCGGGTCTACCTGGGCCACCTGGTCCAAGGCCGCCGCCGCTCGGAATTTTATGCCGGGAGACCGGACCGGCTTCTGCCAGCTGAGGAGTGGACCATCGTGGAGAATACCCACGAGGCCATCATCAGCCAAAAGGACTTTGACGCTGTACAGGCCCTCTGTGAAACGAAAAACAGGGAATATCACGCCCGGCTGGGGAAGTACGATCACCTGGGCAAGAGCGAAAATATTCTCAGGGGTCTGGTATACTGCGGCGACTGCGGCCGGCCTATGGTGCGGTACAAGCAGGTCGTCAAAGGGAAAAAGGTGACCTATCACTATATGTGCCCCAATTATGCCGCAATGCTGGATAAAAGCGGCTGTGCCTACAAATTCCTGCGGGAGGATATTCTGCTGGACACCCTGACCCAGTTGATCGGTAAGGAGATCGAGCAGGCCGTGGATGCCATACAGGGAAAAGACCTTTTCCATCAAAAGAAAAAAGGCCCTCTCGCTCATGCCACGCACCTCCGGGACGATGCTCTCCACCGCTCCGCCACGGGTGATAAGGCGGTGGTTCCGCTTCTTCCTCTCGCCCTGGGTGTAGTAGCGGATGCGGTTCTCGTACCGCTGGCCCCGGTGCTGGTACTGCTCCAGCTTGGCGGTGGCCTCGCCATACTCTTTTTCCAGTTCTTCACGCTTCTTGTTCATGGTGATTGCCTCCTTTTTCGCAAAATAAAAGACCGTCTACCTGCTGTGTTGGGTAAACGGTCAAGGGTAACAGTATTCGGTTTTAGCCTCGCTGGAAAGATGCAGACGCGAAGCGGATGCACCTTTCCGGCGAGGGCGCAGGGATAGCCGCGAAGCGGCGCAAGGGGTGCAGCCCCTTGTACGGAGCGCAGCGACGCAAACGGCCCGGACTTTCGGAAGTCCGGGCCGTAGCCTCGCAGAGCGCACGATACATGGTCGCAGACCATGTATAGAAGTGCGCCCTTGCTTTGCGGCGGGATTTTCGACTTCCCGATAAACGGGAATTGTAACTTAATCAGGATACTGCACAATAATCGACATAACATCTTTTAACCATTGTTCCTGATTTTTGACGGAGCAGTTTACCTGTTTCCCGTCAAAAAATAAATCAACATCGCCAAAGAAATTATTTATGTGCAACATAT
This sequence comes from uncultured Oscillospiraceae bacterium, assembly GCA_910588635.1. Lineage (GTDB taxonomy): Bacteria > Bacillota > Clostridia > Oscillospirales > Oscillospiraceae > Lawsonibacter. The sequence continues at coordinate 75,003 of CAJUPW010000012.1, forward strand.
CCCCGTTGCCCATATCTCCATTTGGAAAGAGAACATCTTCAAATTGAAACATCACGAACCATTTAAAGTCACCGTCTTCATATAAGTGAGTTTTTGATCCCTGGGGAAAAATATTTCGCAACCTCGTCTTAAACACGGCAGATTGGAATAGTTTAATCATTTCGTCAAAATGGGGATCATCAGGCGCAATTGTAAAATTTGTGGCTTCAACACTTGTTCCGTCATTAAAATAGCCTCGTATTAGGGTACATTGAGATAAATCAAGGGCAGGATAACGCTGTTCAATTGTCAAGGGGCGTGTATAGGCCAAAACAGCGGCAGCCATGCAAAATATTGCGACTGCAATAAAAATCGCTTTCATTCTTTTTTTCATGTTTGCTGCTCCTTTATATAAGCGCCAATTATCGAATTGTGTCCTTGGCAAGTATAGCATAGCACTGGAATCAAATCAACCCACAGGAGAGGAAACTTTTTCAACTTTCTTTTGTCTCGCTGTGTCTCCCTCACCCGGCACATACGAGCCCCGTTCTCTGAAAAAAGTAGTGGACGTGGTTGCATAGCTGTGGTAAAATGAAGTGAAAGAAGGTGAGAACGGTGGACGGGGAAACGACAATCGCCCAGGGGCTGCACGTCACGGACGACAGCGCGGGCTATGATGCCGCCTGCAAGCGTGTCCTGTCTGAAAAGGCAATCCTGGCGCGGATTATGAAGTCCTGCCTGGAAGAATACAAGGATTGCGATGTCAATGACATTGCCGAGAAGTACATAGAGGGCAAACCCCAGGTGTCCGCCGTCCCGGTGCTGCCGGACGAGGGCGGCACAGTCATCAGCGGTATGGACACCGAGGACAAATCTGTGCATGAGGGGACAGTCACCTATGACATTCGCTTTCGTGCCATCGTCCCCGGCTCCGAGGAACAAATTGCCCTCATCATCAACGTGGAGGCGCAGAACGATTTTTATCCCGGCTATCCGCTGATAAAGCGCGGCATATACTACTGTTGCCGGATGATTTCCTCCCAGTATGGCCGGGAGTTCACCGGTCCCCACTACGAGAAAATCAAGAAGGTCTACTCCATCTGGATTTGCATGAAACCGCCGCAGTATCGGGAGAATACCATCACCCGGTATCGGCTGGTGGAGGAACATTTGGTAGGCGAGGGCAAAGAACCTGTCAGAAATTATGATTTGCTGTCCATCATCATGCTGTGCCTTGGCGGGCCGGACGGGGCAAATTATGACGGCGTACTGCGGATGCTGGATGTGCTTCTCTCCAACGAAACCAGCGAGGCGGAGAAGCGGAAGATTTTGCAGGACGATTACGACATTCAAATGACGCAGACAATGGAAAGGGAGGTGTCGGTCATGTGCAATCTGAGCAAGGGTATTAGGGAAAAAGGTCGGGCAGAAGGTCACGCAGAGCGAGCGTTGTCCGATCTCCGCAACCTCATGGAAACATTGGGCCTGACGATTGAACAGGCTATGGCGGCGCTGAAAGTCCCAGAGGGTGAACGGCAGAAGTATATGGATTTGCTGGAACGGCAGTAGCAATGAAAACGCCACGGACTATTATTGTCCCTGGCGTTTTCTCTGCATCTGCGTTAGCTGGCTTGGGCGGCTTCGGCCTCGGCCTGCTTCTTCCTGTGGTAGTTCTCCCGCCTTACGGCAAGGAAACGCTCATACCGGGCCTGGGCTTCGAGATCTCCGGCGGCGGCGTCCGCATACATCTTCTGGCGGGACTTCTTCACCGCTTCGGATTGCTGCGTTCTCTGCTGTGCCAACTCCGCCGCCGCTTCCGGGTCGGTTTCGGCGCGGGCTTTCAAATCCTGTAAGAACGGGTGCAAAACGCGCCTGTGGACGGTTAGAAGCCGTTTTCGTGGGTAGGTAGTATAAAACCCTTGCCCTGTGGATTTTCGCGTCTGCAACGCCTTAAAAATCAAGCCTTTTCAAGCCCTA
>CAJUPW010000013.1 GCA_910588635.1 uncultured Oscillospiraceae bacterium
ACCGTTTCACCGCGCCTTGAGGCGCGGCCAATATCACGCCCTTATAGGGCGGGTGCAGGCCACCCGTTTTACGGGTGGTCCTGACTTTATGCTATATATTGTGTAATATCTTGGTTTTATTACAATATACAGTGTTTCTGCGATGACTGGAGCGATTAAGAATAGCTGAAACTAATTGGAATTATTTATAATTACTATTGGTAAATGTTGAGTACTGTTGGTAAGTGTGGGGAAAAAGTTTCACTTTTTTCGCACCTGTGTGACAATTCGAGCAAGCACCCTTTTTATGCCTCTGGGAGCTGGGTCTTACACGCCGGAACGCTGGAGCAGTTCCTTGGGAATTTCCCCGTGACCCTGGCCGACGAACTTATAGATCTCGACGGTCTGCCTGATCTGGGCGTCGGTGAGGTGGCGGATGGGGCCCACGGCCCGGGCGGCCAGGTAAGCTCTGGCGCACTCCTCCAGGTAGACCGCGGCGTTGAGGGCCTGCTTCAAGCTGTCGCCGGTGGTCATCACCCCGTGGTGGGCCAGGATCACCGCGTGGCCCTCTCCCAGGTGGTTGACGGTATCGATCCCCATTTCCTCGCTTCCGGGGGAGCTGTAGGGGGAGATGGGGACGTTTCCGCCGCAGGCGTTACCCAAGGTGGTCAGGTCCGCCCGGAACTCGCTGGTATCCTCCAGCAGGCTGATGGCGGTGGCGTAGGGCTGGTGGGTGTGGATGACGGCGTTTACGTCAGGGCGGTGGTTAAAAATATAGAGGATAGCCGCAGTATCAGAGGACGGCTTGCGGCTGCCTTCAATAATTTTACCTTCCCGGTCCATCACGATCACGTCATCGGCAACCATATCCTCATAGATCATGCCCGAGGGGGTGACCAGGAGCTCGCCGGTGGGCATGCGCAGGCTCAGGTTTCCGCCTGCCAAGGCGATCAGGCCGTAGCGGTCCAGCTTCATACCGCCCTTAATAATTTCCAGTTTTTCCTTTTCAAACATAGGCGTATCCTCCTATTAGTTGTCTGCGGAAAGCCGCCGGCAGATGTCAAGCAGCTCCTCCGCGCTCCCCGCGAACCAGGCGGGAGAAAAGAGGGACAGCTCCTCCCGGGTTTGATATCCCCAGGTTACGGCGCAGGCGGACACCCCCGCGTCCCGGGCGGTGATCATATCCACGTCGCTGTCCCCCACATAGAGGCAGCTCTCCCGGTCCACCCCCAGCCGGTCCAGCAGTCCGGTGAGGGAACGGGGGTCCGGCTTGGGGATAGTCTGCGCAGTCTGCCCGGCGCTCTCGTCCAGCAGTCCCGGGAAAAAGCGCTCCATCAGGGGAGCGGCCAAAAGGGCGGGCTTGTTGGTCAATACGGCGGTGATCACCCCCATCTCCCTCAGCTGGCCCAGCATGGACTTGACGCCCGGATAGGGCTCTGTCAGGTAGAAAACGTTTTGGAGGTAGCTGGCGTGGTCGTATTGACAGATGGGCTCCCGCAGTTCTTCCACGCGTTCCTCGGGGCAGCCTCCAAGGCGGAGCAGCTGGGGATAGAACTCCACGCCGGGCAGCCGGCACAGCCTCTGGCATTGGGCAAGGGTGACCGGCTCCAGCCCGAAGTGGGTCAGGGAGGCGCAGCAGTAGTAGTGAATGGTGGGCAGCGTATCGACCAGCGTGCCGTCCAGATCAAAAACACAGGCCCGGAGCATCACACCGCCGAGAAATCTACAAAGCGGATATCCTCCATATCCTGCTCCTGGATGCCCAATTCCTTGCCCATCAGCTTCTCCACAGCGCCGATCAGGTCCATCGCGCCCATGTGGTACTTTTTGAGCAGATACATTTTGGAGGCGCCGTGGGCGTAGGTGTCGTTGAGCCCGACCTTGACCAGGCGCTTGCCGATGCCGTTTTCAGCCATCACATCGGCCACGGCGGAGCCCAGCCCGCCGATGACGGTCCCGTTCTCGATGGTGACCACGCCGTACTTCGCCTTCTGGCAGGCCTCCGCCACCTGGGGATCGGTAAAGGGCTTGAGGGTGGATACATGGAGGTGCTGGACCGACACGCCCTTCTCCTTCAGGACGGCGGTAGCCCGCATGGCCTCCTCGGTGCAGATGGAGGAGGAGAGCAAGGTGATGTCGCTTCCCTCGGAGAGGACCCGGGCCCGGTTGAACTGCATGGGCTCGGAGGAGGGGAAGAGACGGGGTACCTCCTTGCGGAGCATCCGGATGTAGACGGGGCCGTTGTAGTTGTAGGCCATGTCCAGCACGCCGTCTATCTCAGTGGCGTCGCCGATGTCGAAGATAGCCAGGTTGGGCACGGTGCGCAGCACACCCACGTCGTTGGTGGACTGGTGGGTCACGCCGCCGGGGGTGGTGATGCCGGGGACAAAGCCCATAAAGACCACGGGCAGATTGGGATAGGCCACGCTCATCTCCAGCTGGTCCAGGATCCGGCGGTAGAGGAACACGGCAAATGTGTGGATGAAGGGCCGGAAGCCCTCCCGGGCCAGACCGGCTGCCCAGGAGCACATGTTCTGCTCTGCGATGCCCAGGGAGAAGTAGCGCTCCGGATACTGCTCATGGAACTCCTTGATCTCGCAGGAGGTGCCCAGGTCGGCGGACATGACTACGATCTCGGGGTGCTCCCTGGCCATGCGGAGCATGTTTTTCGAGTGGGTATTTACTTCAATTTTCATGGTAGTTACCTCTCCTTTCTGAGTTACATCTGGGCACAGAAGGCCTCAAATTCCGCCCGGCGGCCGGCGGGGATACGCACGAAATGCTTGGGCACCATGGGCTCAAGCAAGGGGATGCCCTGAGCGGGGTTGGTGTCGCACAGGATCATCAGAGGCTTGCCGGGGTGAGGCATCTTGCCGGCCTGCTCCAGGGCGTCCAGGTCGTGGCCGTTGATGCGGGTCACCTCCCAGCCAAAGGCCTTCATGCGCTCCTCCAGCGGCTCAATGTTCATCACGTCCTTGGTCCAGCCCTCCAGCTGCTGGTGGTTGATATCAGCGATCACAACAAAGTTATCCAGCTTGTAGAAGGCCGCCGCCTGGAAGCACTCCCAGTCCTGGCCCTCCTCCAGCTCGCCGTCGGACAGCATACAGAAGATCCGGCCGGTATTGCCCTTGAGCTTGTAGGCGTGAGCGGTGCCGGCGGCAATGGACACCGTCTGCCCCAGAGAGCCGGCGGTGTTCTCGAATCCCGGGGAGTGCTCCGCACCGATCATCTCCATATTCCAGCCGTCCACGTTGAACTTATCAATGGCGGCGGGGGAGAGACGGCCAGCCTCCACCAGCGCGCAGTAGATCACAGAGGCGTAGTGACAGCAGGAGACAAAGAGCCGGTCCCGGTCGGGGGTCTGCTCCCCGTTGTAGAGAGAGCCCTTGGGGTAGTCCATATTGGTGGGGGAGGGGACGCCGGGGAAGGGCTGGGCATCGGGGCAGCCCAGGCTGGGCCCCAGATTGAGGATGTTCATATAGAGCGAGGTAACGATTTCGGCCGAGGAGCAGGCCTGAGTCAAGTAACAGCCTCCCCGTTCAATGGCCAGCTTCAGAATGTGCTTGCGCACGTTGGTAGCCGCCTGGGCGATCTCCGCCTTGGAATAGTTTTTGTCTGGCATTGTGCGTGTCTCCTTTCGTGTTCGTCGGATGTCTGCCCCAAGAAGGGGGCGATGCTGGCGATCCGAGGCATATAGGGAGCGATGGGATATTCGCCCCGTGCTTTGATAAGTATTTCATATACACGAACAAATGTCAACAGAAGCTTCGATGTCATATCTAACAAAATATCTATATTCAATTTGTTAATAACAACAAACTTAGTCAATTATTACATTTTTTGTTGACATCCTCGGGAAAGAAGAGTAAAGTCATCACAGCTAAAAATTCTACTACTTGAACAAATGTAACACATATGGCCAAATAATTTACAAATATTCGCAATGGGAGGTCATCAGTATGAAAGCAGTGGTAAAAACAGCTCCTGGCTATGATAATATGGTCTATCAGGATATACCGGAGCCGGAAGCCACCGGCGATCTGGTAAAAATCAAAATTGCTTACTCTGGGATCTGCGGTACCGACCTGCACGCCTTCAAGGGCACCTACGCCAGCACCAAACCGCCTGTCGTTCTGGGGCACGAGTTCTCCGGGGTCGTCACCGCCGTGGGGCCCGGCGTGAAAAACATCAAGGTGGGGGACCGGGTGACCAGCGAGACCACCTTCGCCACCTGCGAACACTGCAGCAGCTGCGCCGCCAAGGACTACAACCTCTGCTCCAACCGCAGAGGGATCGGCACTCAGATCAACGGCAGTATGGCTGAATTTGTGGTCAGCCGGGAGGAGAGCGTCCATGTGCTGCCCGACCATGTGAGCCTTCTCTCCGCCGCCCTCACCGAGCCGCTGGCCTGCGGCGTCCACTCCAGCATCGAGAAGGGCGATGTGAAAAAGGGAGATGTGGTGTGCGTCTTTGGCGCGGGGGCTATCGGACAGATGGTCGCCCAGGTGTGCAAGTCCCAGGGCGCCACTGTGATCGTAGCCGGCCTTACCGCTGACGCGGAGCGCTTTGCCGTGGCTCTGGCCAACGGGGCGGACCGGGCCGTGGACCAGGCGAAGGAGGACTTGAGCGCCATCATCCGGGATATGACAAATGGGGAGGGCGTGGACATCGCCTTTGAGTGCTCCGGCGCGGTCCCCGCCGCCAACAAGGCCCTGGAGGTAGTCCGCCGGAAGGGGACCGTGGTGCAGATGGGCGTATTCCCCGAGGCCAAGGTGCCCATCTGGACCGATCTGATCCTCCACAAGGAGATCAACTATGTGGGCTCCCGCAGCCAGAAGCCCAGCTCCTGGCGCACCTCCATCCGCCTGCTGGGCGAGGGCACTGTGGTCCCCGAGAAGATCGTCAGCAGGATCGTCTCGCTGGAGGACTGGCGGGAGGGCTTTGAGATGTCCATGCGGGGCGAGGGCGTCAAGGCTGTGATCTGCTGCGACCCCGCCCTAGAAGGAAAATAAAAAGCGCGGAGACTTCTGTCTCCGCGCCAGGCCGGACCGGTTAAGGGTTTTCGGGTTTGGGATAAGCGCGCTGCTGGTTCTGCTGGAGCATTGCCCGGGCCAGCGCCTGGTCGGCCACCAGTACGTTGATGTAGCCGCCCCGGATGGCGCCTATCGCCGCCTCGGCCTTAAAGGCGGCGGCGCTGATCCCGATGGACCACTGGGCATTGTGCAGCACGCTGAGGGGCGCCCCGATGGGGTAGCGGTTTTCCAGCGAAATGGGGGTCCCGTTCCGGTCGTAGGGCCTTGCCAGCAGGTGCCCTACCGCCCCCCGGGCGATCAGGTCCATCATATCCCGGTCGGTGAAATAGCCCGCCTGCTGCAAGGTGGTGTCCGGGTCCAGCGAGCCGATGCCGGTGAGAAAGATGTCAATATTGTTGGCCTTGTGCAGCGTAGCCTTGATCTGCGGCTCATTGACCAAATAGGAGTGGACCACCTCGTTGCCCACATAGATGGGGGAATAGATATTGGAATAGGTCCCCCCGATGGACTTGGAGATGCGCAGCGCCAGCTCAATGCCGTCCACATTGGGGTTGCCTGTCCCCATACAGCCCACCATCTGCACCACATGGGCGTTGTAATACTCCCGCTCCGGCAGCAGCTCACACAGATTCCGGGTGGCCTCGCCCCAGGCGATGCCGATGGTCAGATTGTTTTCCATAATGGTGCTGAAAAGCTGGCAGGCGGCCTCACAGCAGCGGCGCAGCGCCTTGTGATACTCGTACTCCCCGCTGATGACAATGGCCTCCCGCAAGCCGAAGGTGTTGCGCAGGGTGAAGGAGAGCTTCGGGTCTTTCCGAACGGGGCTGTGGATCACGATTTCCACCACGCCGGCCTCCTTGGCTTCATCCAGCAGCCGGGAAACGGTAGGGCGGGACACATTGAGCAGCTTGGCCACCTCATTCTGATTCAGCCCTTGCTCATAGTAGAGCTCTGCCACACGGACCAGGAGGTCAGTTCGTTCGGCCATAGATCATGTACAACTCCTTCGGATCTATATCTTATGGAAGAGTATATCATAAAAAAATTGGCAATACAAAGAGTAAATCCAACAAATTTTTGAGATAAGGAGAGACCAGTATGTTTCAAAAAGAAACTTCCGTGAAAAATCCCACCGGGCTCCACGCCCGGCCCGCCTCCCAAATGGTGCAGTTCTGCAAGGGCTTTCCGGAGAAGATCACCCTGGTTGCCGGGGAGCGCCGGGTAGATCCGAAAAGCATCATCACGATTTTGGCCGGCGGGCTGAAGCAGGGCACCCCCCTCACCGTACAGGTGGAGGGAGAGCACGAGCAGGAGGTCTGCGAGAAGGTGGTGGCCTTCATCGAGAGCCTGGAGGATTGACCGGACGGGCAGGCGCGTTTCACTTCCGAGGCAGGCCGTGAACGCCGGAGTTCAAAAAGGAGGAGATCAACTATGCAGGCAGTATATGAGGATCTGGTCGTCTTTGGAGTAGACGCCAAAGACGCGGAGGACGCCATTCGCCAGGTGGGCCGGCATCTGCTGGACAAGGGCTTTGTAAAGGACACCTATATCGACGCGGTGGCCCAGCGGGAAAAGGAGTATCCCACCGGCCTCCAGCTCAAGGACCTGGCGGTGGCCATGCCCCACACCGCAGGCATCCACGTCAACACCCCGGCAGTGTGCGTAGCCAAGCTGGCCCATCCGGTGACCTTCGCCCATATGGGCGACCCTGACACCAAGGTGGAGGCCGAGCTGCTGTTCATGATGGCCATTCAGAACCCGGACGCCCAGCTGGACACCCTGCAGAAGGTGATGGGTGTCTTTACCAACGAGACGGCGGTGGCCCGGTTCAAGGCGGCCGCGGACAAGCACGAGCTCTATCTGACGGCCATGGAGTATATCGGATAAGTTCAGCTCAACCGTTTTTCTATTTATCCATTTTTTAAAGGAGGAAATAATTATGGCAAAGCAAGTAAAGATCCTGTGTGTCTGCGGCTCCGGCACGGTCAGCTCCGCAATGGTGGCGAACAAGCTCAAGGAGAAGCTGGCCGACCACGGCTTTGATGTAAACGCCGTGGAGTGCAGCCCCACCTCGGCCGAGACCGCGCTGGCCGGCGGCGGCTTCGCCCTGATGGCCTGCGTCAGCCCCGTGTATGAGGACTTCGGCATCCCCAAGGTAAACGCCGTGGGCATGCTCACCGGCCTGAGCGAGGACCAGGTGATCCGGGACTGCCTGGATATCCTGAACAAGCTGTAATCTCAATTCCCCAAATCCGTATCCGTAAAGCGCACCCAGAAAATCCCGGCCAATCCCGGCCGGGAGTGCATAGCCGTTTTTACGGCCGAGAGAGAATATAGGAGGGATTTCCTTGTTAGAAACTTTTCTGAGCGGGCTGGATAAAATCTTTTCCACCTTTGGAGCCCAGGTTTTTGTTCCCGCTATTCTGTTCATCATCGCGCTGTGTATGGGCGTGACCGCCAAAAAGGCCTTTAACTCTGCCTTGCTGTGCGCGGTAGGTCTGACCGGCTTTAATCTGGTCATCAACAGCTTCAGCGCCATTGTCGCCCCGGTGGTCAGCTCCATGGTGGAGAACACCGGCGTCAATCTGCCCTGTCTCGACACTGGCTGGCAGTCCGTGTCTGTCATCGCCTACTCCACCCGCGTGGGCGTTATCTTCATCGGCGTCGCCATCCTGCTGGAGCTGATCCTCTTCTTCGCCAAGTGGACCAACGTGTTTATGGCCTCCGACCTGTGGAACAACTACTCCTTCATGGTGTGGGGCTCCATGATCTTTGCTCTGACCAAGAGCATGGCCCTGGCAATGGCCTGCATGATTGTCCAGCTGCTGTACATCATGCTGTTCAGCGAAGTGGTCGCCAAGCGCTGGTCCAACCACTACCAGTACCCCAACTGCTGTATGACCGCGCCCCACCACATGGAGGGCGTGCCCTTCGCCATCCTGATGAACTGGCTGCTGGGCCTGATAGGCTTTAATAAAATTAAGATCAACGCCGCCTCCATTCAGAAGAAGTTCGGCATCTTCGGCGAGCCCATGTTCATTGGCCTGATCGTCGGCCTGATCATCGGCGTTATCGGGAACTTCAGCGCGCTGGGCCAGCTGTCCGCCTGGGGTTCCGTGACCTCCGTGGCCATCTCCACCGCCGCCGTCATGGCGGTGTTCCCCAAGGTGGGCGGCATCTTCGCCTCCGCCTTCACCTCCCTGACCGACGCCTACAAGTCCAAGGCCGCCAAGAGCGGTGAGGGCCGTGAGTGGTACCTCTCCGTCAACGACGCCGCCGGCTACGGCGAGCCCAACACCCTGGTCACCGGCACCTTGCTGATCCCCATTATCCTGGGCCTGTCCTTCGTCCTGCCCGGCAACTCCATGCTGCCTATGGCTGACCTGGTGGCTCTGCCCTACATGGTCGAGGTCTTTGTGTGCGTCTCCCACGGCAACATCGCCAAGAGTCTGGTCACCGGCGCCATCTGGTTCAGCCTGGGCCTGGTGGTCTGCTCCGGCCTGGCCCCCACCTTCACCGAGATCGCGGTGGAAGCCGGCTTCCAGCTGCCCCAGGTGGGCGTGTACGTCATGAGCTTCGGCATCATGGCCCACCCCCTGATGGCCGGCCTGTTCTACGCCTTCCTCTCCAAGAATCCCCTGATCATCGGCGCTGTGGTAGTGGTCTACTTCGTCCTCTACTTCCTGTTCAAGAAGAACAAGGCCGCTCTGGTGGATTGGATCGAGAACTACGGCGCTGAGACCGTCGGCGCCTGACCGGATGCTCTCTGAACCGGAGGACCTCTGTCCCCTGGTCAGAACATGACCTTGTGTTTTGCGGCAATACGGATGCCAACCTTCATATTGCAGTCAATATGGCCGCTGTTGTGCATCACAACAGCGGCCTTTTATCGTTTCCACACAGATCAGCGCGGCCAGCCCCCGGCGCCGCACAGCCGAAAGGAGAACGCATGCTTGACTTTTTACGCGACGAACCTCAGAATGTAGTGGTGGTAGGAGACGCCTTTGTGGCCTCCGAGACCCTGGAGGAGGCTGTCAAGGCCTCACAGCTCCGGGTCAACAAGCTGTCCCGGGCCTTCTGGGGCACGTCTGACCCCGAGGAATTTGCCGCCCGGCAGCTCCACCTGGAGCGGGGCGGCCCCGAGGCCGAGCCCTGGGCCGGCGGCCTGGAGGAGCTGATGGAAGACTGCACCGTTCTGTGCGTCCACTTTAATCCGGTGCCCCGGGCTCTGCTGGACAAGGCCCCGAAGCTGCGGGCCATCCTCACCAGCCGCGGCGGGCTGGAGCACATCGACCTCCAGGCGGCCTCAGAGCGGAACATCCCCGTTGTCAACGTCATCCGCAACGCGGTGCCGGTGGCCGAATTTACCCTGGGGCTGATGCTGGACCTCACCCGAAACATCTCCGCCTCCCACCGGCGCCTCATTGAGGGGGCCTGGGTGAAGGAGTTTCCCAACTCCGGCTTCACCTCCACCCTCAGCAACCTGACGGTAGGCCTGGCCGGGCTTGGCAACGTGGGCATCGAGGTGGCCCTCCGTCTGAAGGCCATGGGGGTCTCTATGATCGCCTATGACGGCTATCTGGACCGGGAACGGCTGGAGCGCAACGGGCTGGGTGACATACGGATCGTTCCTGGCCTGGAGGACATCTTCCGTCAGGCCGACATCGTCAGCCTCCATCTGCGGCTCACTCCGGAGACCAAACACACCATTGACAAACGGTATTTTTCTCTGATGAAGCCCACCGCCTACTTTGTCAACACCGCCCGGGGCGGGCTGGTGAACCAGGGGGACCTGCTGGAGGCGCTGCGCAGCCGGGCCATCGCCGGAGCCGCCCTGGACGTCTTTGACGCCGAGCCCCTCTCCCCCGACGCCGGCTTTGTCGGGCTGGACAACGTGGTCATCACGCCCCACATCGCCGGGGCCACGGTGGACGCCATCCCCAAGTCCCCCTTCCTCCTGATGCGGGAGGTGGACAAGATCATTGCCCTCGGTCTCAGCGACCGGATCGTCAACCGCGGGCATATCCAACTGAACTGACAGGGAGGAACTATCATGATTTTAAAGGAAGAACGGGAACAGGTCGTAGAGTACGGCAAAAAGATGGTAGAGCTGGGGCTGACAGTGGGCACCTTCGGCAACCTGAGCGTCTACAGCCCCAAGGAAAACCTCATGGCCATCAGCCCCTCGGGAATGGATTATTTCCTCACAAAGCCGGAGGACGTGGTGGTCCTCACGCCTGACGGGGAAAAGGTGGACGGAGACGCCAAGCCCTCCAGCGAGTATGATATGCACCGCATTTTTTATCAGAAGCGCCCAGGCATCAACGCCGTCGTCCACACCCACTCCACCTATGCGACCACCCTGGCCTGCCTTCACTGGAGCATTGAGCCGCTCCACTATTTGGTGGCCTACGCCGGCCCCGACGTGCCTTGCATCCCCTATGTGCAGTTCGGCACCTATGAGTTGGCCCAGGCGGCCTACGACGCCATGGGAGACGATCACTACGCCTGCCTGCTGGGCAACCACGGCCTGCTGGCAGTGGGCGGCAACATCTCCTACACACTGGACGTGGCCCAGCAGATCGAATTTGTTTCCCGGCTTTACTACAACACCCGCATGGCGGGCGGCGCGGTCAATCTGACGCCTAAGGACATGGAGGTCGTCCTGGGCTCGTTCCAGAGTTACCGCAAGAAATAGTCTGAGAGGTGAGCTCACATGATGCAGATAAAAGGACTGGCCGGAGCAGCAGGCTGTGTGGCCGGCCACGCCGCGGTGTTCCGACCGTCGGAGCTCTGTCTGGAGCGCCGGGCCGTCAGTGATTCTCAGGCGGAGATCGACGCCATGGAGGCCGCCCGCGCCCGGTACAACGAGACCCTGCGCCGCCTGGCCGGTGAGGCCCGGGCTGCCCAGGGCGAGGAGGGCGCCGGCATCTTTGAGGCCTACCAGGTCATTGCCGAGGACGATTATCTCTTCGACCAAGTAAAGGAGCTGATCCGGGCGGAGTCGGTCTGCGCCTCCTGGGCCATCGAGCAGAAGCGGGCGGAGACTGAGGCCATGTTCTTGGGCGTGGACGACCCCTATCTTCAGGCGCGGGCGGCGGACATCAACAACGTCTGCAAGGAGATTACCGGGGAGCTCCAGGGAGTGGACACGGGCGACCCCTTCGCCGGCCTCCGGGGAGAGGATCTCATCGTCTTTGCCGAGGACCTCACTCCGGCCGACACCGTTCGGATGGACCGCGCCCGGCTGAAGGGGATGGTTACGGAAAAGGGAGGCGTGACCTCCCACACCGTAATCCTGGCCAAGGCCCTGGGCATTCCCGCCATTGTGGGCGTCGGCCCCATACTGGATCAGGTGGTCAGCGGGCAGGAGGTTTTGGTGGACGGCAGACTGGGAAATGTGGTGGTATGCCCTGACGAGGAGGCCAAAGCCGCCTTCCGCATCCGCGAGGAGGAGGACGGCCGCCGCAGGCTCCTCTTCGACGCCTGTAAAGCCTCCCCCGCCCGGACCAAGGACGGCATATCCGTACGGGTGAACATCAACTCCGGCGACACAGAGAGCATCAACACCTTTGATGCCGGCGCCTGCGACGGCATCGGGCTGTTCCGAACTGAGTTTCTCTATATGGGGCAGAACGGCTACCCGTCCGAGGACTTTCAGTTCAACGCTTACCGCTCCATGGCCGAAAAAAATCAGGGGCGGGAGCTGATTATCCGCACCCTGGATATCGGCGGAGACAAACAGTTGGACTACATGGACCTGCCGCAGGAGTCCAATCCGTTCCTGGGGTATCGGGCGATCCGTCTGTGCCTGGACCGGGAAGAGGTCTTCCTTACCCAGCTGCGGGCCATTCTGCGGGCCAGCGCCTTTGGAGAAGTAAAGATCATGTTCCCCATGATCGTCAATCTGGAGGAGCTGCTCCGGGCCAAGGAACTGCTGGCAAAGGCCATGGAGGAGCTGGACCGGAGAGGGGAGGCCTATCACAAAAACATTCCGGTGGGCATCATGGTCGAGACGCCCGCCGCGGTGCTTCTGTCTGACGTTCTGGCCCGGCATGTGGACTTTTTCTCCATCGGCTCCAACGATCTGATCCAGTATACCACCGCCAGCGACCGGATGAATGAAAAGGTGCAATACCTGTACGACAGCTGCAATTTGTCCGTCCTGCGTTCCATCAAGCTGGTCTGTGACAACGCCCGGGCACAGGGTGTAGATGTGGGGATCTGCGGCGAGACCGCCTCTGAGCCGCGGCTGATTCCCCTGTGGTGCGCTATGGGAGTCAACGAGTTGTCCGTGGCCCCGGCGCTGGTCGGCCGGACTAAATACATCATCAATCAGATATCTGAAGCCGATATGGCCCAGGAGATGGAGGCCATCCTCTCCCAGGGCAGTATCCCTTCGGCCCGGGAGCAACTGGACAAGATCCTGCAGGAGCTGGGCCTATGAGCGCCGGAAAAAAGCGGACCAAGAAGGTCTATCCCAAGCCAGCCGTGCCTGTAGATGACTTGGCGCACTGGGATCGCTGTGTCTACTGCGGCAGACCGGTTTCTGTAGAAGCCCCGCCTTTCATTGCCGCAGGACGCACCCGCCGCTTCCCGGCCTGCAGCGAGGCATGTAAGAATGCTACAGAAGCCTATGTTCAGGCGGACAGAAAGGGGAAACTGGGCTTGTACCTGATCCTGATGGTCTGTGCGGTCATAATTCTTATCGCCGCGCTGGGCGGTCAGCAAAATGTACTGATGTACGCCGCTGTCCTGTTGGCCGGTATCGGCTTTCTGGCATTTCCCTACCCTATCACTACCTTTGAGACCTTCCAGAGCTGCTGTATCCGGCGGGTGACACAGATAAGCCGGGGATTGGGCGTCATTTTGATCCTTCTCTCTCTGGCATTCTTCGCCCTGGCATAGGGCAACCAGGTCTACCAAAAGTCTGCAAAAAAAGCCTCTGACCTTTTGTGCCGCAAGAGGTCGGAGGCTTTCCGTATTTTAGGATGTCTACCCTTGCCTGTGTATTCCCCTCTTTTTAAGCCAGACCAGGACTCTAGTTGCGCAAGGGTCCTGGTCGGCTTATATCCTGCTCTTTTTTCGCCCCCCAGATTCGTCTCGATGTTTGTTCGAATTGCCGGGGCCGCTGGTGGCCTCATATTGAAAGAGCACTTTCAAGATGGCAATCATCCATTTTATACTCTGATTCCGTTATACTAATACAGCAAGGTGGTGAGCCAATGGAGTACAGCGATTTTGATTTGATAAACGGAATAAAAAATGGGGATAAAGATGCGCTGTCGCTGCTGATACGGCGTTGGTATCCTAAAGTTTACTCATACTGCTGCAAAGTGACAGAAAACGAACAGGATTCTTACGATATTACACAGGACGTGTTTATCTCTGTGATGCAAAATATTGACCGTTTTCACATATGGAACAAATTCAGCAGTTGGATTTTTACGATTGCGCACAACAAGTGCATGGACTATTTCAGGCTGCAAAAAAAGACCCGCTCAGTCCAGGCGTTGGAAACTGAACTCCATGCCCCGCAGCCTGCGTTGGAGGAGCAAATAGCTGTTTCCGATACTCTTGAGAGAGCACTTTTGCGATTGCCAGAGACACAGCGAGACACAATTATTCTGCACTGCTGTCAGCAATTTACCTGCAAAGAAATCGCCCGCATGACCAATACACCGCTGCCAACCGTCAAATCCCGATTGGTTGCCGCAAAGAAAACTCTGTCTAAACTTCTTTGGGAGGACTTTCGATGAATGAACGTATGGAACAGGAGATCAACCGGACAATCGCTTTATTGCAGTCGTCAATGCCGCGGAGAAAATCCGAGGCCGTTTTATCGCAGCTGCTGAACATAGCAAAGAGTGAGATGAATCCTCTTTTGCTGCTGGCCTTGTTTTTTGTTTCGATTCTGTGCGGTGTGTGTCTGTCAAAGGATATCGCTTCTCCAATGGTAACAATATTTTGTATCAGCCCGCTGCCCATGCTGATCCTGTTTCACCGGTATGTGCTCCACTCCAATGAGCCTATGCGCGAGCTGGAGGAAACACTTCCCTTTTCCTATTCTGAAATGCTGGTTGGCCGCGCTATGCTGATATCTGCTTACATGGCGTTTATTTTTATCGCGCTTGCTGTGTTTTTATCTCACTCAGCGGGCGAAAACTTCATCAGGCTGGCGCTGTGCGGGGCCGTTCCCAGCACTTATCTATGTATAGGGCTGCTGATCCTGTCCGCTCTTATTCGGAACCAGGATGGGCTGTCATTGGCCGCCATTGTTTTGTGGGTCGGAATCAGCTATTGTGCGCTGGTCCTGCCGTTTGACCGTTTTTTGATTTTACTGCCAACCTCCATATATGCGGCGCTTCTGGCGGTCGGAGCGGCTTTATACGGTATGTGTGCCTGCAAAATAAAACAAGGGAGGAGGTATTCTTATGCAGCTGGTGTTGAGTGAAGCCAGAAAACAGAGGTCATTTCGTGAGGCTTGGGTGGGGTATCTCCTGGCAATTCTGCTCTTATCCGTATTTATTTACTCTGATTCAGAGGGGCTTAAATATGGAGGCTGGTATTCTATACAGCAGGATATTCACAGGTATGTGGGCGTTTTGACTGCCTTTTTGCTTGTGATTGGATTGTCCCGGTTGATGTGCTATGAGACAGAACAAAAAACGGCGGGACTGGTTGGGACCGCCGCGCACGGTCCGTCTCTTACATGGCGGGCGAAGGCTGGATTGTCGCTCCTATATTGTACGGCTGTGGTACTTGTGCTTGGGGCTGTGACCCTGGGTATTCGCGGCGCGCTGATCGGATTTCAAGATGCGTTTACGCCTGTTTCAGAGTGTATACATTTTGAGAGCGTACCTCTGTCAAATCTGGCATACTGCATCGTCCAATATGCTTTCCTGCTGCTGGGGGCGCTGTATTTCACCGGTTTTATTCTGATTGTCGCAACGCTCACAAAACGCACTTCATTTACCATTTTTCTCTGCGGCGGCATATATTTGGCCTCCCTCTGCTATCAATTTGTCATTGAACACCGGTTGAGAGGACTAACCGCCCAAATCTGCAAGACTATTTTTCAAGTCAGCTTCTGCGGCTTTATGCAGTTGGAGAGTTATCGCTGGTTTGAATGGGCAGGACAATGGGAAAACGTCTGGAAGCCTGTTGTGTTTGTACTGCTGGCGACTGTCCTTGAATTTGCGGTTTTATGGCTGCTGTGGAGGCGTAGGGCAAAGACATGAAAACAGAATGTCTTCAATACTTCAAAAATCCGTATTACTGGGCCGTCATTGGGTTTGGACTGGCCGCCCGCGCAGTATTGGCATATCTGGACTTCCGATACCGGGGGGCGCAATTTTGGGAGCTGGCCGCTGCCTTCTGGAACAAAACCGGCTCCATTACAATGGGATTTTTGATCCTGGTGGTGATGATCCGCCGGTTTTCTTGTGATGCGGAGCTGAGAACATTCCCCATCACCAACAGTACGGCTTATGGGCGTCTCTCACTGTTCTGGAACCGTCTGATTGGCGGCGAAGCGGCTGTCGTTGCGGCTGTGCTGCTTCTGTATGCGGGAAACACAGGAATTTCATTTTTGCTTGGGAACAAAATGGATATACCCTACGGCTGGACAGGCTCTTTTACCCATACTACAGCAGCTGCGCTTGCCGGCTCAGCCGGGTATTTTGCGCTGTCCGCAATGATATGTGATTTGGCCAAAAACCACCCCGTGGCTATGTGCCTGTGCGGGCTTCCCTTTGCAGGCAGCTATTTCATCAATGCCGGTACGGTGAAACCGCCGGACCTGTTCTGGTTCCTGCGGTATGGCTTTTTTACGGAACAGATGCGGGGACGGACAATCAGGTCTTTTCCGGTATTTTGGGCTGTGTGGTATGCGGCGTTGATCGGTTTAACACTCTTTTGGGTGATTCAGAAAAGGAAGGAGCGCAAGGAGCTATGAACCTTGTTTTTGAAAATATCAGTAAAGTATTCCAGGAAACCGTCGCGCTGGAAAAAATCAACCTGACCATGTCCGGCGGCGTCTATGGCCTGTTAGGGCCCAACGGAGCCGGGAAAACGACTATGATGAAAATTATGACCGACTTGGTGCCGCCCTCCACAGGCCGGGTGCTTTTGGACGGCCAGGATATTGCCGTAATGGGGGCCGGCTTCCGAAAAAAGCTGGGTTATCTCCCCCAGGATTTTGGCGTCTACCCAAACTTTACGGCGGAGCAATTTCTTTTCTACATTGCGCGATTGAAGGGCCTTTCAAAGTATGAGGCGAAGCGGCAGACGGATGATCTGCTGGCTATGGTGGGGCTGGAAGAAAAAGCGCGAAAAAAGCTCAAAGGGTTTTCCGGAGGGCAAAAGCAGAGGATTGGAATTGCGCAGGCTCTCCTGGGCGACCCGGAAATTCTGGTGCTGGATGAACCGACAGCCGGGCTGGACCCGGAAGAACGCATCCGGTTTCGGGGGATCATCAGCGTGTTGTCTCAGCAGAAAATCGTGCTGCTGTCCACCCATATCGTTTCCGATATAGAGGCCATTGCCAACCGGGTCATTCTGTTGAAAAAGGGCTCCATATTGGACGTGAAGCGGCCCGCTGAGTTGTTGGAAAAAATAGAAGGTAAGGTCTGGAGCGTCACCGTTGACACAGTGAATGAAGCGAAGCTGATTCAGAAATTCTCATGCAGCAACATCATGCACGTGGAAGGAAAAAGCGTGGTTCGGCTGCTTTCTGAGCAGGGACCATGCGCAGAGGCCACGCCGCAGTCTCCTAATATGGAGGATGTGTATCTGTACTATTTCGGGCAATAAAATTGATTCTTGGCAATAGCAATACACGATAAAATGGATTTTACCTATCGGCATACTCCTGTTCCAAGTCAAGCCGCTTCTGATTGGCCTCACTGTGAATGCACATCTTGGACATACTGCTTTTGAGGAGGCTGAGGGGCGTCAAACCATTGTGCCGCAATTGTGCGGAATAGGCCCGGTCAACAACTGCGGCGGCCTTTCTGATGGTCCCCCGGCCCCTGACACAGCAGCGTACTTGCCGCTGTTTTCTTCCTTTGCTGCACTTCATTGTAATACCCACATAAAATTAAGGAAATTCACAGAATATTTCGTTTCCAAAGTGTCCTGTATGTGATATAATACCTCTATCTGTAGAAATCTGAGGAATCAGAGAAAGAGCGGGGAGGAAACGGCTATGAAAAACACGATCAAGGTTATCATCGACGGCAGGGATTACAACATGGTCGCGGTGGAGGACGAGACGTATGTCCGCAGGTGCGCCGAGCTGGTGGACCAGCAGATTAAGGAGGTTTCAGTGGGAGGGCGGCTCTCCCAGGCGGACGCGGCGGTGCTGGCCGCCATGAATGTGGCCGACATGCTGCTGAAGGAGCAGGAGGCCTCAGAAAATCTCCGCCGGCAGGTGAAGGAAAACTTGGAGGAGGCCAACGCCCTGAAAATGGAGCTGTCCGAGGCCAAGCGGGAAATCTTCAAGCTGGGCACCAAGAAGTAAGAAAGGAAGGAGGCGCCGCCGATGATGGAGCTGCTTGCTCCCGCAGGGTCTATGGAGGCGGTGACCGCGGCCGTCCAGAACGGGGCGGACGCCGTCTATTTTGGATACGGAGACTTCAACGCCCGCCGCGGCGCCCGGAACTTTACTCGGGAGGAGGCTGCGGCGGCGGTTTCCTACTGCCATGTGCGGGGGTGTAAGGTCAACCTCACTTTAAACACCTTGCTCACCGACCGGGAGCTGCCCTCAGCGGCGGAGCTGGCCGCCCACGCCAGCGACATCGGGGTGGACGCGGTCATTGTTCAGGACCTGGGCGTGGTACGGATGCTCCGCCAGTCCTTCCCGGACCTGCCCATCCACGGCTCCACCCAGATGACCGTCCACTCCCTGGACGGGGTGAAGCTGTGCGCCGATCTGGGGATGACCCGGGTGGTGCTGGGCCGGGAGCTGAGCCGGGACCAGATCGCCTATATCTGCCGAAATTCTCCCATTGAGATCGAGGTGTTCGGACACGGCGCTTTGTGCATGTGCTGGTCGGGCCAGTGCTTCTTTTCCTCCGTCATCGGCGGACGCAGCGGCAACCGGGGGATGTGCGCCCAGCCCTGCCGGCTGAACTACGGCTGGAACGGCAAGGCGGACGAGCACCCCCTGTCTCTGAAGGATCTGTCCATGGCGGGACACCTAAAGGAGCTGCAGGAGATGGGGGTGGCCTGCCTCAAGCTGGAGGGCCGGATGAAGCGTCCGGAGTATGTGGCCATCGTCACCGGCGTCTACGCCCGGGCGCTGCGGGAGGGCCGGGAGCCCACGGCCGAGGAGATCGGCGCTTTAAAGCAGAGCTTTTCCCGCCAGGGCTTTACCGACGGCTATTTTATGAACAAGAAGGACCCCGGCATGTTCGGCACCCGCCAGGAGGAGAAGGAGCCGAAGGAATTGTACGCCCAGGCCCGGACCACCTACGAGAACGGAGTGGAGAACCGGAAGGAGCCGGTGCGCATGTTCGCCCTCATCGAGCCGGGCCGGCCGGCCCAGGCAGCGGTACAGGACTGCCAGGGCCGGGTGGCCCAGGTGGAGGGCCCCGTTCCCGAAGAGGCCCGAAACGTCCCTCTTACCCGGGAGAAGGTGGAGAGCCAGCTCTCCCGCACCGGGGGCACCCCTTTTGTCTGCGAAAAGACCACCGCCAAGGTGGCCGAGGGCCTGTCTCTTCCCCTGTCTGCCCTCAACGACCTGCGCCGCCGCTGCGTGGAGGAGCTGATGAAGCAGCGGGACGTACCGCCCCGGCGGCGGCGGTCCCCCTATCAGCCCGGAGTGCGGTATGAGAACCGGAAGGAGCCGGCCGTGTTCACCGTCTCCCTGCGCAGGGCGGACCAGCTCAGTACCGACCTGCTGAAATTAAAGCCCGCCCTCATCTACCTCCCCGCCGACGAGGGGGCCGTTCATCCCGAGGCGGTCAAACGCTGCCAGCAGGCGGGGGTGCCTGTGGCCGTCTGTCTGCCCCGCATCTGCACCGACGGCGAGCTGCCCCGGCTGGAGCAGGACCTGGTGGCCTTGCGGGAGCTGGGCGTCACTGAGGCCCTGGCCGGAACCTGGGGAGCTGTGCGCCGGGCTGGGCAGATGGGCTTCGCCGTCCGGGGGGACTACGGCCTGGGGGTGTACAACAGCCAGACCATGAAGGAGCTGAAACGGCTCAAGCTGCTCTCGGCCACCCTCTCCTTTGAGCTGAAATTCCCCCAGATCCGGGACCTTTCCAAGGCCATTCCCGCCGAGTTCATCGCCTACGGCCGCCTGCCCCTGATGATTACCGAGAACTGCATCATCTATAACCACTGCTCGCGGCACACCTGCGACAACGTGAACCTGCTTACCGACCGGAAGGGGGAGCGATTCCCGGTGGTCAAGGCCTGGGGATGCCGGAATGAGATTTACAACTCCAAAAAAATTTTTCTGGCCGACAAGCAGGCCGACTGGCGGAAGCTGGGCCTGTGGGGCGCGCGGCTGATGTTCACCACCGAGAACGCCCTGGAGTGCGCCCAGGTGCTGGAGCGGTACTTAAATCAGGGCAAATACCAGCCCAACGACTTCACCCGGGGTCTGTACTACCGGGATGTGGAGTAAGGCCATGCTCAGCCGTCAGAAGCTGTTCTGGCTCAGCCGGGTCTACGACCTGCCCGGGTCCGGCGCCCGCTTCGTCCGGGCCGTCCAGGACAACTGCGCCTACCACATCAGGCACTGCCCGGAGTACCGGGCCGTCTGCCGGGCGGAGGGGTTCTCCCCCGAGCAGGTGAAAACCATAGACGACCTGGCAAAGCTGCCCCTCCTGCCCACTCTGTTCTTCAAGCGGCGCCACGTTGCCTCTATGCCGGGGTGGCGCGCTCCCATGAAGGTGACCTCCTCGGGCACCAGCGGCAGCTTCAGCCGGGTGGGGTTCGACTGGGGCTGCATCTTCGCGGAAATTCCCATGGTGCTGCGGCTGGGATTTTACCATAAGCTGGTCTCCCCCGTGCCAGCCCGCTATGTGATTCTGGGCTACAAGCCGGGCAGACAGGACCAAATGGGGGTGGCCCGGACCATGTTCGGCCTGACCCACTTCGCTCCGCCTGTGGGCCGGTTCTACGCCCTGCGCTGGAAGGACGGGAGCTACATCCCTGACCTGGACGGGGCGGTTAAGACCCTGGCCCGCTGGGCCCGGCTGCCTCTGCCTGTCCGAATCGTGGCCTTTCCCTCCTATCTCTGGTTCGGAATGGAGCGCCTGGAGGAGCTGGGCCTGTCGGTAAAGCTGCCCAAAGGGTCAAAAATCCTCCTGGCCGGGGGCTGGAAGCAGCACTACGCCCAGGAGGTGGATAAAAGCACACTCTACAATCTTGCCAAAAGAGTGCTGGGGGTGGAGGAGGACAGTATCCACGAGTTTTTCGGAGCGGTGGAGCACCCCGTTTTCTTCAACTCCTGCAAAAACCACCATTTTCACATCCCGGTCTATTCCCGAGTGATAATCCGAGACGTGCGCACGCTGGAACCCTTGCCTATGGGGGAGGTAGGGCTGGTGAATCTGATTACCCCCCTTATCAACGCCACCCCGGTGACCAGCGTCATGACCGATGACCTGGGGTATCTTACCCCCGGGGAGGCTTGCGGCTGCGGGCTGACCGCCCCTTACCTCACCATTCTGGGCCGAGCGGGCTTGAATGATATCACCACCTGCGCGGCAGGCGCGGCCGAGTTACTAAACCAAACCGGAGCCCAGTGAAGCGGGTCCGGTTTGGAGAGGAGGAGCAAGGGAATGGAGCGGATAAAGATTTTGGAAAAATCTTTGAAGCGGAATGGACTTTGCTCCGACGAGGGAGAAATGCCATGATTTTTGCAGGCGGAAAAATCCTCCCAGACCGGGAGCTGGACGCCGTCCTGTCCGGTCTGGAGCGGGATGTCCCCAACATCTTGAGCGGCCCGCCCCTGGAAGCGGACGCCGTGCTGAATGTTCTGGATTCTCTGGGCAGTGAGCTGGACAGCGGGGCGCTGGACCCCCTCATTGCCCAATTTGCCCCGCCCGGAGCCCGGGAGGAGCTGGACCGGGTGCGGCCCCAGATTGGCCGCGCCGCTCTGGAGGCCCGCCTGGAGCTGGAACTGGGGGGCCTCAGCGGCCCCCGGCCTTTCGGACGCTCGGAGGTGCGGCCTCTGGGGGTGCTGCTCCATGTGGCTCCAGGGAATATGGCGGGCCTGCCCGCCTTCACCGCCGTGGAGGGCCTGCTCACCGGCAATATCAACCTGGTGAAGCTGCCTCGGGGGGACCGGGGCCTCACGTTGGCGGTGTTTCAGAAGCTGACGGAGCTGGAGCCGAAGCTGGCCCCCTGGCTGTACGCCTTTGATATCCCATCCGGAGATACCGTCTCTCTGAAGCGGCTGGCCTCCCTGGCCGACGGGATCGTCACCTGGGGCGGAGACGGGGCCATCGCCGCTGTGCGGAATATGGCCCCGCCCGGCTGTAAGCTTATGGAGTGGGGCCACCGGCTCAGCTTCGCCTATCTGTCCGGCTGGGAGGGGATCGACTTGTCCGGGCTGGCGGACCACATCGTCTCCACCGGCGGGCTGCTGTGCTCCTCCTGTCAGGTAATCTTTTTGGATACGGATTATCTGTCCGCTGCGGAACAATTCTGTAAAAAATTCCTTCCTGTATTAGAAAAGGCCGCCGCGTCCCGCTTTAAAACCCCCGGACAGGCGGCCCAGGCCGCCCTCTACGCCCGGGAGGCCGCCCTGGAGCAGATCGTGGACCGGCCGGACTCCGGCGACCTGAGCTTTCCCGGCCAATGCTGTTCCGTTACCCTGCGCCGGGACTATGAGCTGGAGCTGTCCCACCTCCACGGCAACGTACTGGTGAAGCGCCTGCCACGGGGGGAGATCGTTTCCGTCCTGCGCCGCCAAAGGGGCCGGCTCCAGACGGCGGGGCTGCTCTGTCCCGGGCGGTCGCGGGCGGAGCTGACCGCCCTGCTGGCCCGGGCGGGGGTCAACCGGATCACCGCCCCCGGACATATGTCCCGCGCCCTCCCCCTGGAGGCCCACGATGGGGAGTACCCCTTGCGCCGGTATGTGCGGGTGGTGGATGTGGAAAATATTTTTTGAGGAGTTTACAATATGGACTTGAAAATCAAGGCGGTTTCCCCTAAAATCGGGAAAGAAATTCCCTTGCCCTACTACGCCACCCCCGGCTCTGCGGCCATGGACCTACACGCCTGTGTGGACGAGGCGGTGATCATTCCCGCCGGCGGGCGGAAAACCATCCCCACCGGCATCGCCATCGCGCTGCCCGGCGCGGACTATGTGGCTCTGGTTTACGCCCGCAGCGGGCTGGGCATCAAGCACGGGGTGGCCCCGGCCAACTGTGTGGGGGTCATCGACAGCGATTACAGGGGTGAAATATTAGTGGGGCTTCAAAACTCCGGGGAATCAGATTTTACCGTCCGGCCCGGAGACCGTATCGCTCAGCTGATGATCGCCCCGGTGATGCAGGCCAATATCCAAATGGTAGACGAGCTGGACGGCACCGCCCGGGGGGCCGGGGGCTTCGGGTCCACCGGAACATAAGGAGTCGTGAATATGTTTGGACTGTTTCAGAAAAAAGGCGGAGAGCCGGAAGAAAAAGCGCGGGAAAAGCAGCGGGAACCGGGCGGAGAGAACGCCCGGTTCAAGGAGTTTTCCGCCCAATTTCTCCCGGAGGAGCTGTCCATTCTGGCCGTCACCGGGGCCAACGGCTTCGGCGGGGGAAAAACGAGCGGGGAGGAGCTGTGGACGGCCTCCATCGGCCTGACCGCCTGGATGGAGGAGGACAGCCCCGACATCCACCGGGGGGAGTTTGTCCTCAGCACCATTGGAGACGACCAGCTTCTGGAGATTCTGCGCCGGCGGACGCCCCGGGACTTTATCGTGAAATTCCGGGGCCGGGTGTCGGAGGACGGCCGGCGCCTGCTGCTGCTGGACCTGCCCGAGCCGGGATTCGACCCCGACCTGAAGGCGATTTTAGAGGAGCAGAAGAAGCCCGTCACCATTGAGGAGGAGGGGCTGGGCGTTTTTACCCTGAACCGGCAGGTGAACTGGTTTGAGGCCGGCGTGGACTGGCTGGGGACGGAAATTTCCCTGGTCTTTGACCGGGAGGAGGACCGGGCCGGCTGCGCGGCAAACGCCAGGGCCTTGCTGGCCTCCGCCGCCGATTGGGACAGGCGGGTGCGGGAGTACGCAGCCGGCGAGCTGCTGGATTCCGCCAACGACTGGGCGGAGGACGGGGAAGAGCCCATCACCCGGGAGCAGTTTATGGAACGGATGGAGCCGGAGTCCGTCGAGATTCGGGCGGACGGCTCCTTCGAGTTCTGGTTCGCCGACGGAGAGATGTTCTACGGCCACTCCATCCATGTCTCCGGCGACCTGACCGGCGGCCCCGACGCGGCTCAGATGGAGGGCTGATTCCCCAGCGCCTCCAGCATCAGACATACGCCCAGCGCAAATCCGGAGCGGTAATATTGATAATTCTGCCGCGCCGCCCGCTCCCCCTCCAGATCACATAGGCGGTCGAGAAACGCCGGGCCGAATGCCGCTTTGATCTTGTCCACCTCCGCAAAAATCTGGTCGTATAATTCCTGTTGCTTTTTATCCCGCTTCGGGGTAATATCGTAGTCGCCGCTGAATAATTGATATAGGATATTTTCCATTTCCATACCCCCAATTTTACTGGGGCTATTATACCCCAATTGCATTGGGGTGTCAAGAGGTACTTGTATGTTTTCAAAAGAACTTTTCGGCCAGCGGATTTTGGAGCAGAGAAAAAAATCCGGAGAGACACAGAAGGCTCTGGCAGAAGTATTGGGTGTAGGAGATACGCAGGTCGTCGAGATAGAGCATGGCCGAGCCACCACCTCCGCCGAGCGCATCGCCCTGATCTGCCGGCACTACAACATCTCCGCCGACTATCTGCTGGGCCTCACCGACGACCCGGAGCCGAAATATGGGGTGAAGCCGTGAAGATCATCCTGGCCTCCCAGTCGCCCCGGCGGAAGGAGTTGCTGGAGCGGATGGGGATTACAGACTTTGAGGTCATTCCCGCCCGGGGGGCGGAGATCTTCACCCGCAGCCTGACCCCGAGCCAGTTGGTGGAGGAGCTGTCCCAGAACAAGTGCGCCGAGGTGGCCGCCGCCCATCCGGACGACCTGATTATTGCCGCCGACACGGTGGTGGCGGTGAACAACCGGGTACTGGGCAAGCCCCGCAGCGAGGAGGACGCCGCCCGGATGCTGAGCGCCCTGTCGGGCCGGCTGAATATGGTGTACACCGGCGTGACGGTGGCCCTGGGCGGAGAGAGGGTGACGGAGCATGAGATTACCTCCGTCCGCTTCCGCCCGTTGACCCAGGCGGACATCGTCCGCTACATTGCCACCGGCGAGCCCATGGACAAGGCCGGGGCTTACGGCATCCAGGGCTACGGCTGTGTACTGGTGGAGGGCATTTCCGGGGATTATTATAATGTAATGGGCCTGCCGGTGTGCCGGCTGGCCAGGATGCTGGCCCGGTTCGGGGTGGATTCCCTGGCCCTGGCCGCGGAGAAGGAGCAGAGAGCGTGAAAGATTTCCTCCGGCAAAACGGGATGCTGCTACTGGTGATCGCCTTGCTGGCCTCTATCCTCATCGGGATAGCCGGCTTTGTGCTCAGCGGCGAGGCGGACCCCCTGTCCAACATTGTAAATACCGTTATCTCCCCGGTGAGGGGGGGGGTAGCCGCCGCCGCCGACTGGGTGGAGGGGGCCTATAACTATGTGCTCCGCCGGGGGGAGATGGAGGCCGAGCTGGACGCCCTGCGCATCCAGGTGGGGGAGCTTCAGGAGAAGGTCCGCCAGGGCGAGGAGGCCAGTCGGGAGAACGAGCAGCTCCGGGACCTGCTGGGCCTCCAGGCCCGGCGGCGGGACTTCGTCTTTGAGGCCGCCAAGGTGACCGCCCGGTCCACTTCCAACTGGGAGTCCACCCTCACCCTGAGCAAGGGGTCCACCGCCGGAGTGGAGGCGGGGGACTGCGTGGTCACCCAGACTGGCGTGCTGGTGGGGGTGGTGGCCGAGACGGGGCTGAACTGGTCCACTGTCTCCACCGTCATCAACACGGAGACGGAGATTGGCGGCATCGTCACCCGGACCTATTCCGCCGGTGTGCTGGAGGGGGATTTTTCCCTGATGAACGAGGGAAAGCTGAAGCTGAACTACCTGCCCGAGGGGGCCCAGCTGGTCACCGGGGACGAGGTGCTCACCTCCGGCCGGGGCGAGGTGTTCCCCTCCGGGCTGGAGGTAGGCCGGGTGGAGGGGGTCTTTACCGACCCGTCCGGCCAGACCCGCTATGCCGTGGTGGCCCCCTCGGTGGCGCTGGATTCCCTCATCGAGGTATTTGTCATCAAGGATTTTGAGATCACCGAGTAAGGAGCGCTTCCATGACCCGACGGGATTTTATCCACAAATGGCTTGTCTACGCCCTGGGCCTGCTGCCCGTGTGGCTGCTGGACGCCTATATCCTGCCCCGGTATCCCCTGTACGGCGCCTCGCCCATGCTGCTGCCCCTGGCGGTGGCGGCGGTGGCGGTGCTGGAGGGGGCGTACTCGGGCACCGGCTTCGGCCTGGGGGTGGGTCTGCTGTGGGAGCTGGCCTACCCAGGAGGCTTTGGAGGGCTGGTATTTTTTCTGGCTCTGGCCGGGATGGCTATGGGGGCGGTGTCCCAGTACGCTCTGAGCCAGTCCTTCATCGGCTGCCTGATCTGCGCGGCGGGGACGGTGGGGCTGCTGGAGCTGCTGCGCGTCGCCCGGGGCCTGCTCACCAACGCCGCGCCCCTGTCCGCCTTGCTGGAGGCGGCTGCCCCGGAGTTTCTCTGGTCGGTGGCCTGGACCCCCCTGGTCTGGCTGCTGTTCCGGGCCGTCTACCGAAAGGTGGGCGGGAACAAGCTGGCGTAATGCAAGGGGCGGTCCCCGAGCCGCCCCGTTGCCCCGGATTTCGGTGGGGCGGCACAGAGGCCGCCCCCTACTCCGCAGAAAAAGGAGACCCCTATGAATACAAAACAATTTCACCGCCGGGTGTGGGCCATCGTACTGCTGCTGGCTCTGATGGTCACAGGCATGGGGGCCGCCCTATACGACCTGCAGATCAACAACGGCGAAAGCTACTCCCGGCTGACCGAGAAGAAAATTGCCGAGACCCAGTCTGTCCCGGCCGCCCGAGGCAATCTCTATGACCGAAACGGCCAGGTACTGGTGTCCAACCGGGTCATCTACGAGGTCACTCTGGACGCGGGCCTGATGAAGGAGGAGGAGCGCTGCGGCATTCTGCTCTCCCTCATTGAAGCCGCCCGGACCGAGGGGGTGGAGTGGACGGACAATCTGCCCATCACCAGGACGGCCCCCTTCCGCTTTACCACCGACGACCCCTATTACGCGGTCTCACAGGACGAGGACGGCAAGGAGGTCAAGACCCTCACCCGATTGGGCCGGCTGGCGGTAAAGATGGGCTGGGTGGACGACCCCACCAAGGAGGCGGAGCCGGAGACGGAGACCGCCGCCCCCGCCAAGGAGCCCGGCCTGCTGGACAAGATTAAGAGCTTCCTGAAGGGGGGGGCGTCTGCGGATGTCCCCAAGAAGGCCAAGGAACCCAAGCCTCTGCTGGAGGCGGAGGCGCTGCTGGGCGTGATGTGCGAGAGCTTCGGCGTGGCGGGAGAGGGGGCTGTGGACCGGAAAAAGGCCGCAAAGAACGGCGAGACCGTCCCCAACCTGAACATCGGGGACATGTCCGAGACGGACGCCCGGGCCCTGGCCGGGGTGCTCTACGAGCTGAACCTGCGCAGCCAGGACATCTACACCGCCGCGGAGTATGTCTTTGCCTCCGATGTGGACATCGACTTTATTTCCCGGGTGAAGGAGCGGGACCTGACCGGCGTGGTCATCGAAGCCGCCACCTTGCGGCAGTACCACACCAAATACGCCGCCCATCTGCTGGGCCGGACCGGACTAATGGACAAGAAAGAGTGGGAATACTACAAGACAGTGGACGCGGACGGCGACGGCAAGACGGACTACCAGATGAACGACACCGTGGGCAAGGAGGGGGCCGAGCAGGCCTTCGAGAGCCTGCTCCGGGGCAAACCGGGCACCCGGACGGTGGAGCGGAACACCAAGGGCAAAATCGTGGCCCAGAACTGGGAGACCGAGCCGGAGCCGGGGGGCAATGTGATGCTCACCCTGGACATCGGCCTGCAGGGTTATGTGGAGAATCTGCTGGCCGACGCCGTCCCAAAGCTGGCCAGTGAGGAGACGGAGGGCGCCGCCTGCGTGGTACTGGACGTGAAGGGGGCCGAGGTGCTGACCGCCGCCTCCTATCCCACCTATGATCTGGCCAACTATGCCTCGGAGCTGACGGAGAAGGGGGACGACCCCCTCCATCCCTTCCTGAACCGGGCCCTTCAAGGGGCTTATCCCCCCGGCTCTACCTTCAAGATGCTCACCGCCATCGCCGGCCTGGAGGAGAAGATCATTACCCCATCTACCCTGATCCGGGACGAGGGGCAGTATAATTATTACGGCCCCAACGGCCCCAAGTGCTGGATATTCCGGCAGTACGGCAGCAGGCACGGCCTGATTAACGTGTCTAAAGCCATTGAGGTGTCCTGCAACTACTTCATGTTCGACGTGGGCCGCCAGCTTGGCATCGAAAAGCTGGACGAGTACGCCGCCCGCTTCGGCCTGGGGGAAAAGACCGGCATTGAGCTGGCCGAGAGCGCCGGCGTCATGGCCAGCCCGGAGTACACTGAGTCCCTGGGCGGCACCTGGTATGAGGGCAACACCCTGTCGGTGGCCATCGGCCAGGAGAGCAGCCAGTTCACCCCCCTCCAACTGGCCAACTATATCGCCACCTTGGTCAACGGCGGCACCCGGAACGCCGTCCACCTGCTGAAGGAGGTCAAATCCAGCGACTTCTCCCAGGTGCTCCAGAGCTACGAGCCCCAGGTGCTGGACACCATTGAAATTGAGGACCAGAACCTGAAGGCGGTGAAGGCCGGCATGCTGGCCCTGACCACCAACAACAGCTCTGTGCGGCAGTATTTCCAGAGCCTGCCCTTCCAGGCGGGCGCCAAGACAGGCTCCGCTCAGGTTACCGGCCAGAACGAGTCCAACGCTGTGTTCGTCTGCTTCGCCCCCTATGACGACCCGGAGATCGCGGTAGCCATCGCGGTGGAGCACGGCGGCAGCGGCAGCGAGCTGGCCAGTATGGCCGCCGACGTGCTGCGCTACTACTTTTCTTCTCAGGAGACCCGGGACGAAATTCCCGTGGAAAACACCCTGATCCGGTGATCCTCCCCACAGAACATGTGGGGCCCGCCCGGAGGGCGGGCTGGCCCATAAATTTTCACCAACAAAACAAGGAGATGTATCAATTATGGCAGAAAACTGTACCCACGACTGCTCCAGCTGCTCCGCCGACTGCTCCTCCCGGGACCTGCGGGTACCGGCCAACGCCCTGTCCAGCATCAAGCAGGTCATCGCGGTGGTGAGCGGCAAGGGCGGCGTGGGCAAGAGCACCGTTACCGCCTCTTTGGCGGCGGCTATGGCCAAAAGGGGCAAAAAGGTGGCCGTTCTGGACGCTGACATCACCGGCCCCTCCATCCCCACCGCCTTCGGGATTCATGAGCGGGCCACCGGCTCCGACCAGGGCATCGACCCCGCCGTCACCAAGGGCGGCATCAAGCTCATGTCCCTGAACCTCCTTTCCGCCAACGAGACCGACCCGGTGATCTGGCGGGGGCCCGTCATTGCCGGAGTGGTCACCCAGTTCTGGCAGGAGGTAGTCTGGGGCGACATCGACTATATGTTCGTGGATATGCCCCCGGGCACCGGCGACGTGCCCCTCACCGTGTTCCAGTCCCTCCCCGTGGACGGGGCGGTGGTGATCACCTCCCCCCAGGACCTGGTGTCCATGATCGTGTCCAAGGCGGTGAACATGGCCAAGATGATGGATATTCCAGTGCTGGGCCTGGTGGAGAACTACAGCTATTTCCAGTGCCCTGACTGCGGCAAGCGGCATGCCATCTTCGGCGAGAGCCGCATCGATCAGGTGGCCGCGGAGCTGGAGGTGCCCGTGCTGGCCAAGCTGCCCATCGACCCTGCCTGGGCCGCCGCTTTTGACGCCGGGGGGATCGAGGACTTCCCCTCTGAGGCCATGACCCGGCTGTCCGAGGAGCTGGAGAGCTGAGCAAGCGGCCAGATCCAGCCCATTTTAGGAGACAACGAACCATGATGAGCAGTCTTATCAACGTTTTTCTTGCCTCTGTCACCGCCATCTCCCTGACCCTGAGCGGCTGCCAGACCCTGATCCCCCCGCCCTACGACTACTCCCGGCCCGTCCCTGAAAGCGAGCGGCAGGAGGATTCCTGGCTTGACGGCAGCGCCGTCATCGGCCACTCCCTGATGGAGGGCTTTGAGCGCTTCGCCAAGGTGGACGCCAATATCCACTATTTCACCACCACCGGCCTCTCCGCCGCCGATGTTTCCGGCTGCAGCCGGTTCAGCCTCCCGAACGGCGGGACCGGCACTCTGGCGGACGGCCTGGGACAGAAGGACTTCAGCAAGGTCTATATTATGCTGGGGGTCAACGAGATCGGTATCTCCAAGAACCGGCTGAAGGAGAATATGGCCGCAGTGATCCGGATCGTTCGGGACAATCAGCCCGAGGGCATCCCGATCTACGTCCTGAACCTCACCCCCACGACCCAGGTGAAGTCGGACGGATCCGACTTCAATCAGGCGAACATCAAGCGGCTGAACGAGGCGCTGGCCGAGTTGTGCCGGGAGCAGAAGTGCTATCTGGTGGACCTCTGGTCCTGTTTCGCCGACGAGAACGGAAGCCTTCCGGCGGACAAGTCCACCGACGGCGTCCATCTCAAGGCCCCCCAGTACCGGGTTATGGCCGACTATATCCTGTCCCACACCGTGGGAAGCAAATAAAACGCATCCGCCCGGAACGGTCAATATCTGGCTGTTCCGGGCGGTGTTTCAGTCTTTTTTTGTTCTGAGGAAGAGAAATGATTCCCCGACTGAAGCCGGGGAATTTTTCTGCGCCCGTCAGGGAAAACCCCTTGAAAATCCCGGCGCCGTGCGCTACAATAGCTGAGAAGAGTAAGCCACACCTAACTTTCTGAGAAGAAGGGATTACCATATGGAGGAGCGAAAGAAAACCCTGGAGGACCTGGCCCCCGGCCAGAGCGGGACCATTTTGTCCGTCGGCAATCAATCGGGAACGGTAAAGCGCCGCCTGGTGGATATGGGACTCACCCCGGGTACTGAGGTAAAAGTCACCAAGATTGCCCCCCTGGGCGACCCCATTGAAGTCACTCTGCGGGGGTATGAGCTGTCCTTGCGGAAGGCGGACGCCGCCCAGATCGCCATGGGCCAGCCCCGGCCCAGGGGAACAGGGGCGGCCCGGGCGGCCATGACCCGGCGGGACCCGGAGACCGCCCGCCGTCAGTTAAAGGCCCACGAGCACGAGCTGGAGGCCCACGGGGGCCGGTACGACCCCGCCGAGCATGACAAGAGGCAGATGCGGGTGGCCCTGGCGGGCAACCCCAACTGCGGCAAGACCACCCTGTTCAACGCCCTCACCGGCTCCAACCAGTATGTGGGCAACTGGCCGGGGGTCACGGTGGAGAAGAAGGAAGGGGAGACCCGCATTGGCGACCGGACGGTGACGGTGGTGGACCTGCCCGGCATCTACTCCCTGTCTCCCTACTCTATGGAGGAGATCGTGGCTCGGGACTTCATCATCGGCGAGAGCCCCGACTGCGTCATCGACATTGTGGACGCCACCAATCTGGAGCGAAACCTGTATCTCACCGTCCAGCTTCTGGAGCTGGAGCGGCCCACGGTGCTGGCCCTCAACTTCATGGACGAGGTGGAGAAGCGGGGGGATAAGATCGATGTCCGCCGGCTGTCCAGGGAGCTGGGGGTTCCGGTCATCCCCATCACCGCCCGGACGGGAGAGGGCATTGAGGAGCTGATGCACACCGCCCACCGGCAGATGCACCTGGGCGTCACGGTGGAGCCCGACGACCTCTACGACGACTACACCCACGACATCCACCACCGCATGGGCGAGCTGCTCCACGACTACGCCTACGCCGCCGGCCTGCCCGCCCACTGGGCCTCCATCAAGCTGCTGGAGGGGGACGCCATTGTGGAAAAGGCGCTGAACC
This sequence comes from uncultured Oscillospiraceae bacterium, assembly GCA_910588635.1. Classification (GTDB taxonomy): domain Bacteria; phylum Bacillota; class Clostridia; order Oscillospirales; family Oscillospiraceae; genus Lawsonibacter. Next base: position 31,272 of record CAJUPW010000013.1, read on the forward strand.
TCCCCCCGGATATCAGAAAGAGGCTGGACGCCCTGGTGACGGAGTATGAGAACTCCAGCGACCTGGGCGACCGGGAGACCCTCATCGCCGACAGCCGCTACCAGTACATACAGCGGGTGGTGTCCGCCTCGGTGGTGCGGGGAGGCGTGCCCGGAGCACTCACCTTCAGCGAGAAGATCGACAAGGTGGTCACCCACCGAATCTTCGCCATTCCCCTGTTCCTGTGCACCATGCTGGTGATGTTTGTGGTCACCTTCGGCCCCTTCGGCTCCTGGCTGTCTGACGGGGTTGGGGCCGGGATGGACGCTCTGGCCCGGTGGCTGGCCCCCACTCTGGCCGGGCTGGGGGTGTCCCCCGTGCTTATCTCCCTGGCGTGCGACGGCATCATCGCCGGGGTGGGGGGCGTACTCACCTTTCTGCCTCAGATTGCGCTGCTGTTCCTGTTTCTGTCCTTCCTGGAGGACTCGGGCTATATGTCCCGGGCGGCCTTTATCATGGACCGGGCGCTGCGCCGCTTCGGCCTGAGCGGAAAGGCCTTTATCCCCATGCTTATGGGCTTTGGCTGCTCCGTCCCCGCCATTATGGGCGCCCGGACCATGGAGAACGAGAAGGACCGGCGCATGACCATCCTGCTGGTGCCCTTCATGTCCTGCTCCGCCAAGCTGCCCGTCTACGGATTGATCTCCGCCGCCTTCTTCGGACCCTGGGCCGGGCTGGTGGTCTTTGGGCTGTACATCATCGGCATGGTTGTGGGCGTGGCCTCCGGGCTGTTCTTCAAAAAGACTCTCTTCGCCGGGGAGCCGGCCCCCTTTGTGCTGGAGCTGCCCCCCTACCGCCTGCCCTCGGTGGGCAACATGCTCACCCATGTGTGGCAGAAGGTGAAGGGCTTCCTGGTCAAGGCCGGGACGCTGATCCTGCTCATGTCCATGGTGCTGTGGCTGCTTCAGTCCTTCGACTTCTCCCTCCGCATGGTGGAGGACGCCTCTCAGAGCATGCTGGGGGCCTTGGGTAATTTGATTGCCCCTGTGTTTGCCCCTTGCGGCTTCGGGCACTGGCAGGCCGCCGTGGCCCTGCTCACCGGCCTGATTGCCAAGGAGATGGTGGTGTCCTCACTGTCCATGTTCTACGGCTTCTCCCTCACCGCCGCCGGCGGGGAGGTGGCCGTTGCCATGACCGGCTTTACCCCCCTGTCTGCCTTTGCCATGCTGGTGTTCATCCTGCTCTACGTCCCTTGTATGGCCGCCGTGTCCACCCTGTTCAGGGAGATGGGCAGCCGCGGGTGGGCCTGGTTCTCCATTGCCTGGCAGATCGGATGCGCCTATGTCCTGTCTCTGCTGGTGTATCAGATCGGAGGGCTGTTCCTGTGATCGTAAACATCCTGTTCTGGATTTTTATGCTGGTGTTTATCCTGATGATTCCCCTCCTCATGCTGGGCTTTGGTAAGTCATTTATGAAAAATCCCCCCACTGAAATCAACCCTGGCTATGGCTACCGCACGGCCATGTCCTCAAAAAACCAAGACACCTGGGACTTTGCCCAGAGGTACATGGGCAAGGTCTGGCATCGGGCGGGGCGGCTGCTGCTGATCCCCTCCGCCGTGCCGCTGCTGTTTGTGCTGGGGCGGGACGTGGGCGTTGTCGGCGTGGTTGGTCTGGCTGTCAGCGGGGTGCAGCTTGTGGTCATGCTGGGGTCCATTGGAGCTACGGAGCACGCCCTGAAGAAAAACTTTGACAAAAACGGAAAAAGAATAATAGAAACGGACTGATTTTGTGATAAAACTTATTTCTCTGGACCTGGACGGCACGCTGCTGGACCCCAAGGGCCGGGTCACGGAGGCCTCCCGGGCAGCCATCGCCAGGGCGAGGGCTGCGGGGCTGCGGGTGGTCGTCAACACCGGGCGGGACTGCCACGAGGCGGCCTGGTTTGCCCGGGAGGCGAGGTGTGACACGCTGAACGCCTCCACCGGAGGGGGGATGGTGTCCGACGGCGGGCGGGTGCTCCGCCGGTGGGACGTGCCGGAGCCCTCGGGCCGCCGGGCGGTGGAGCTGTGCCTGGGCTGGGGCTTCGACCTGATGGTTTTTGCCGGGGAAAAGACGCTGGTCAGCTCCGCCTATAAGAAGTGCCTGGAGCGGTACTACCCCTTCCCGGCGTTCCACGCCCACGCCGTGGTCACCGACGACCCCCTGGGCTATATGGCGGAGCACGGCCTGCCTCTGACCAAGATACACGGGGAGCTGGACCCCTCCCAATATCCGCTGGAGCAGCTGGCCGCACTGCCGGGGGTGGCCCTCACCACCTCCAGCAGCCACGACGTGGAGCTGGTGGCCGCCGGGGCTGACAAGGGGAGGGCCCTGGCCCTGATTGCTGAGCGCTACGGCGTCGCTCTGAGGGAGTGCGCCGCCGTGGGGGACAGCGCCAACGACCTGGAGGCCCTCCAGGCGGTGGGGACCCCCATCGTCATGGGCAACGCCCCGGAGAACGTAAAGGCCGCCGCCGCCCGTATCGCCCCCTCCAACGCGGAGGAGGGCGCCGCCTGGGCGATTCTGAGCTGCCTGGAATGAAAGCAGCCCCCCGGTGTTTCGCACTGGCAGGAAAGGCCGGAGGCCGGGTAGGTGACTGAAAGCGGCGCTGAGACGGTGAGCGTGCGCAAGGGTTTTCAGGGGCGAGCCCCTGAACGGCGTTTTGCCCACTTTGCCGCTGTTGGCAAAGTGGGTCGCCGTCGGGACGGCGAAACGATCCCCCCATCCCGCCGTAACGCATAAAATCAAAAAAGCGCGTCCCGGTCATTCGGGATGCGCTTTTATCATGCGCTTTGAGCATGTCGAATCAGATTGTCCTCATGCTGGAAGCGGGTAAGCAGCTTGTAATTGCCCACGCTCCAGACCAGACACAGCACATGGACCAATAACCCCAGCCAGTAGGGGACCATCATCACGCCGGTAAACTCATAGGTTCCGCTGAAGGCCATCCAGCACCAGATAGGCGGCAGCTGGATGACAGCCAGGACCAGACAGGCTAAGCGGGCGGCGGTCCAGTTTTTGGTGCCAAAGCCGTGGAGGCTCCACAGCAGGATGCCGGCCGCCAGGAGCGCCACAATTCCCCAATAGGCCGGGTGAGGTTTCCCAAAATTTCGGGCGTTGGCGATATAGAGCAGGCTTACCACCGCCACACACGCGGCAAAGAGGGACAGCTCTGCCGCCGCCAGCCACCGCTGCCACAGGGTCCGCCGGCGCCACTCCCGGGCGTAGCGCCGGGCCAGCTCCGCCGGGTCGCCCATGCGGGCGGCCGCCAGGGCGCGGGCCTCCTCCGGCGGATACCCGGCCTGCTCCAGATTGCGGCACAGGGAGAGCAGGTGGTCCTCCAGCTCCTTTTCGGTCCGCGTTCGGTATTTCCCCGGGGGAACCTCCGCCAAGCATTGACCGACAAATTCTTCCGTCCAATTTTTCATGCCGGCTTATGCCTCCTCTCCGTTTTTCGCCCAAAGAGCTGCCCTAATATCAGACAGCCCAGGAAGGTCAGCGCAATATAGGTGGGGGTAAACCAGGGGGCGGTCATGTCTCCGCCCCGGGAGATGCGGTGAAGCAGGTCGAGGCCCGGAGGCATCTCGTAGATCAGGGCGGACAGGGAAATAATGGCCGCTTTCTCTCCCGCCCACGCCGCCAGCAGGCCCAGGGTCACCCACACCGCCGGGCGGCGGGCGTCCCGGAAGCAGGCCCGGAGATAGAGCGCCCCCAGAGAAAAGGGGAGGAGGAACAGAGAAGAGCCGAAGATTGTGAGGGCCACGGTATCGCCATACATGGGGAAAGTACGGCCCAGGACGGTGGGACTGGTACTTATCGCGTCGGTGGTAAAGCCCAGCACGCTCAAAAACACAGCGATACAGATATACAGCGTTCCCATCAGCAGACAGCCGCCGGCGATCACGCCCAGCCGGCCTGTCCGGGCTTGCGGCGTCCGGTTCCAGGCGGACCTGTACTCGCCGCGCAGCCGGTCCGGGTCGCCCATGGCGGCCAGCGCCTCAGCCTGGACCTCCGCCTCCGTCCGGCCTGCCTCCGCCAGGGCGCGGTGCCGGCACTCCAGATGATCCCGAAGCTCCTTTTCGGTCCGGGTTCGGTATTTCCCCGGGGGAACCTCCGCCAGACACTGTTCTATAAAATTTTCCATCCAGTTCATAGACGCTCTCCTCCCAAAATCCGCCCCATGGCTCTGACATACGCCGCCCACTGCGCCTCCTTGTCCTCCAGTGCCCGCCGGCCGGCGGTGGTGAGGCGGTAGTACCGCCGCTCCCGGCCGTTCTCCGCCTGGGCGTAGGAGTCGATCAGTCCCCGGTCCTCCAGGGCGTGGAGGAAGGGGTACAGGCTGCCCTGGCTCATGTGGAATACGTCCTCTGAAAGCAGGGCCATCTCCTGGATCAGCTGATAGCCGTACATGTCCTTCCGGCTGAGCAGCTTGAGCAGGATCAGCTCATGGCTCCCCTTGGACAGCTCTTTATCGACTTTCATAGAAACACCTCGGTTCAAGAGGCATTATATACCTCTGAATCCGATGTGTCAAGAGAAAAGCAAGGGGCGGCCTCCGGGCCGCCCCTTGCAAATACAAATTGTTATTTCAGCTTCCAAATATCCTCATTGTACTGCTCGATGGTCCGATCGGAGGAGAAGTAGCCGGATTTCGCGATGTTGACCAGCATCTTCTTCGCCCAGGCGCGGCGGTCGCCGTAGTCATGAAGGCAGCGGTCCTTGGCGGCGATGTAGTCCTCCACGTCCAGCAGGGCCATGAACCAGTCCTTATACTTCATGTCCCGCCACAGCGCGGACAGGCTGGCCGGGTCGCCGATGGCCAGCAGCTCGGGGGAGACGATAAAGTCCACCAGCCGCTCCACCGCCGGGCGGTGGTAGTAATCCAGGGGCCGGTAGCCGCGGCCATCGGGCTCGCCGCCCTGGTACAGGCCGATGACCTCGTCGCTGGACCGGCCGAAGGTGTAGATGTTGTCCTCACCCACCAGCTGGGCGATTTCCACGTTGGCCCCGTCCATCGTGCCCAGGGTGACGGCGCCGTTGGCCATAAACTTCATGTTGCCGGTGCCGCTGGCCTCCTTGGAGGCCAGAGATATCTGCTCGGAGATGTCGCAGGCGGGGATAAGCCGCTCGGCCCAGGTGACATTGTAGTTCTCCACCATAGCCACTCTCAGCCAGGGGCGGACCTGGGGGTCCTGGTCAATGAGCTTCTGCAGGCAGAGGATGAGGTGGATGATGTGCTTGGCCATCACATAGGCGGGGGCGGCCTTGGCACCGAAGAGGAGGGTCACCGGCTGCTCGGGCAGCTTTCCGGCCTTGATCTCCAGATACTTGTGGATGATATACAGAGCGTTCATCTGCTGCCGCTTGTACTCGTGCAGCCGCTTTACCTGGATGTCAAAGACAGACTGGGGGTCAATCTCGATGTCCTGAGTGGCCCACAGCACCCGGCACAGCTGGTTCTTGTTGTGCTGCTTTACCTCCAGCAGCCGGTCCAGGACGGCGCTGTCCTCGGTGAAAGCCAGCAGCTTCTCCAGCTTTTTGGCGTCCCGCCGCCAGTCGGGGCCGATGCAGCTGTCGATGAGGGCGGCCAGCTCCGAGTCACAGGCCTCCAGCCACCGGCGGAGGGTGACGCCGTTGGTTTTATTGTTGAACTTCTCCGGGTAGATGTCATAGAAGGGCTTCAGCTCGGAGTTTTTCAGAATCTCGGTGTGCAGCGCGGCCACGCCGTTCACCGAGTAGCCGCAGTGGATGTCCATGTGGGCCATGTGGACCCGGTTCTGATCGTCGATAATGGCCACTCTGGGGTCGGGGTGGGCCTGCTTCATCCGCTTGTCCAGCTCCCGGATGACGGGCACCAGCTGGGGGGCCGCCTTCTCGATGAAAGACAGGGGCCACTTCTCCAGCGCCTCGGCCAGAATGGTGTGGTTGGTGTAGGCGCAGGCGCGGCGGACCTGGTCCAGGGCCTCGTCAAAGGACATGCCCTTTCCGGTGAGCAGGCGGATGAGCTCGGGGATGACCATGGAGGGGTGGGTGTCGTTGATCTGGATGGTCACATGGTCGGCCAGGGCGTTCAGGGCGTACCCTCTGCCCTCCAGCTCGGAGAGAATGAGCTGAGCCCCGGCGGATACCATGAAATACTGCTGGTAGACCCTCAGCAGCCGGCCGGCCTCGTCGCTGTCGTCCGGGTAGAGGAAGGAGGTCAGCCGGTGGGCGATATCCCCCTTGTCAAAGTCAATGCCTACCCAGGGGGCGTCGGCGGGCTGGGCCACATCGAAGAGGTGGAGCCGGTTGGCATATCCGTTATTGGCCCCGGGGATGGCGATGTCGTAGAGCACCGCCTTCAGGTCAAAGCCGCCGAAGGGCACGTCGAAGGATATCCCGGTGGGGATGAGCCAGCTGTCCGCCTCCATCCAGGGGTCGGGGACCTCGGTCTGGCGGCCCTGGCTGAACTTCTGCTTGAACAGACCGTAGTGGTAGTTCAGGCCTACGCCGTCGCCGGGGAGACCCAGGGCGGCGATAGAGTCCAGAAAGCAGGCGGCCAGGCGGCCCAGGCCGCCGTTGCCCAGGGAGGGCTCGGGCTCCATGGACTCGATAACCCCCAGGTCCCGGCCCAGGTCGGCCAACAGGGTTTTCACCTCGTCGTGAAGCCCCAAGGCCAGAAGGTTGTTGCTCAGCAGCTTGCCCATGAGAAACTCGGCGGAGAAGTAGTAGAGCTTCCGCTCCCCCTTGGGGGAGGGCCGGTCCTGGGCCATGCGCCGGGTAAGAATAAGCAGCGCCTCGTAGAGCTGACGGTCGTCGCACTGGTCCGGGGCGCAGCCAAAGCGGGTCTGAGTGGTCTGGAAGAGCTGTTCTTTCAGCTGCATAAATAACACATCCTTATTTTTTGGATTTGCCCGCCTTGGGCAGGCGCTGATATACCGCCATATCCCGGCGCAGGCGTTTGGCCAGTTTTTCATCAAAGGAGCCGGACAGGGTCCGCCACTTCCAGTTATTCCCTAAAGTGGAGGGGATATTCATGCGGGCCTCCGGCCCCAGGCCCAGCAGGTCCTGAAACTGCATCACCGCCAGGTCGGCGGGGGAGGCCCAGGCTCCGCGCATCATGCCCCAGTGGTAGCCCTCCCGCTTGCTGAGGCGCAGGTAGGCCTTGGCAAAGGACACGTCCTTTTTGGGAGCGGAGGCCATCCAGCCCTGGATGGTGTCGTTGTCGTGGGTGCCGGCGTAGACCACGCAGTGGGCGGGGTAGCGGTGGGGCAGGTAGTCGTTCTCCCCGTCCCGGCTGTCGAAGGCGAACTCCAGCACCTTCATGCCGGGGTAGCCCGAGTCTTTCAGCAGTTTGCGTACCGAGGGAGTGAGGAAGCCCAGGTCCTCGGCGATGATGTCCTTCCTGCCCAGAGCCTTGTTCACCGCCTTGAAAAAAGCGATGCCCGGGCCGGGCTTCCACCGGCCGTTGCGGGCGGTCTTGTCGCCGTAGGGGATGGCGTAGTAGGAGTCGAAGCCCCGGAAGTGGTCGATGCGCAAAGTGTCGTACAGCTTGAACTGGAAGGAGATGCGCCGCAGCCACCAGGCGTAGCCGTCCTCCTTCATTTTTTCCCAGTTGAAAAGGGGGTTGCCCCAAAGCTGGCCGTCGGCGGAGAAGCCGTCGGGGGGACAGCCGGCCACCTCGGTGGGCAGGCCCTTCCCGTCCAGCTGGAACTGGTCCGGGTTGGCCCACACGTCGGCGCTGTCTCCCGAGACGTAGATGGGCAGATCGCCGATGATAGAAATGCCCAGAGAATTGACGTATTTCTTCCAGGCGTTCCACTGGCCAAAAAAGAGGTACTGCACCGCCTTCCAGAAGGCGATTTCCCCGGCCAGCTCGGTTCGGACCTTTTTCAGGGCGGCGGGCCGGCGCAGGCGCAGCGCCTCGGGCCAGGTGAACCAAGAGGCCCCGCCGTGCCTGTCTTTCAGGGCCATGAACAGGGCATAGTCCTCCAGCCAGTCCTTCTGTTCCTCGCAGAAAGCGGCGAAATCAGGCCGGCTTTGGGCCAGCAGCCGGTCACAGGCCTTGTGGAGCACGGGGTAGCGCGTCTCATACATCAGCCCGTAGTCCACATATTCAGGATTGTCCCCCCAGTTGAGGGACGCAAACTCGGACCGCTCCAGCAGCCCCTGATCGGCCAGGGCGTCCAGGTCGATAAAATAGGGGTTGCCGGCAAAGGAGGAAAAGGACTGGTAGGGGGAGTCGCCGTAGCTGGTGGGGCCCACGGGAAGAATCTGCCAGCAGCTCTGGCCGCCGGCGGCCAGAAAGTCGGCAAACTTCCGGGCCTCCACCCCCAGGGTCCCAATCCCGTAGGGGGAGGGCAAGGAGGAGATAGGCATTAAAATTCCTGCTTTTCTCACTTGAGATCACCTGTTTCTGTTTAGGATAAAGGGCCGCCGTCGGGCGGCCCTTGTTCAGATTGTGGTTCCTTATGATATTTTTGCCACGCTCTCCCCCTCGATCATCTGGAAGGGGACCAGCTCGTGGGCGGGAGGGCTGTTGCGGGTAATGCCCCGGAGAAGGGCGTCCACCCCCCGCTGGGCCAGCTGCTGGGTGTCCTGGCGGACGGTGGTCAGCCTGGGCAAGGAGTACTGGCCGGTGACGAGGCCGTCGTAGCCCACCACCGAGATATCCTCCGGCACCCGCCGCCCCATGTCCCGCAGAGCTCGGATGGCCCCCAGAGCCATCACGTCGCTGAGAGCGAAAATGGCGGTCAGGTCGGGGCATCGGTCCAGCAGTTTTTTGGTGGCGGCGTAGGCCTCGGGCATGGAGTAGCGGCAAGGCTCGCACTGGCGGTCCACATCGAAGGGGATTCCCAGGCGGATACAGGCGTCCCGGCAGCCCATCAGGCGGCGGTGGCTGATCTGGGTGCAGGACCAGTTGCCCCCCAGCAGGCCGATGTGCCGGTGGCCCCGCCGGGCCAGCAGCTCGACCACCTGCTTCGCCGCCTCGGCGTCGTCGGTGGTAAAGGAGGACAGGTTGCCGAAGTCCAGCTCCCGGGCGGTGTTGGTCAGCAGCACACAGGGGACGGCGATGGGGGAAAAGCCCGCCTCAAACAGCTCCAGGTCGCCACCCAGGAACAAAATCCCCATGGGCCGGCGCTCCCGGCACAGCTGGCAGGCGTAGGTCACCTCGTTGGCGTCCTCGTCCAGGTAGTAGACGGCGGCGTCCTGGCCGGCGTCCCGCAGAAGGGCCTGGAGCTTCTCCACCAGGTCGGCGAAGAGCAGGTTCATAGTCCCCTTGACGATGATGGCGATGCTGGTGCTGGCCTGCTGCTTGAGGTGCTTGGCGTTGTTGTTGGGCTGAAAGTTCTGCTCCTCCACCACGGCCAGCACCTTGCGGCGGGTCTCCTCACTGACATCGGGGTGGTCGTTGAGCGCGCGGGACACGGTGGCCACACCGTATCCGGAGAGCTTGGCGATATCCTTTATGGTCACGGTACCCCTTCTTTCTGTTTGACGTGATAAATTTTAACCCTTTACAGCGCCGGCGGCCACACCCTTGATGATGTGCTTCTGGCAGGTGAGGTAGAACACGATTACCGGAATGATGGACAGCAGAATCAGAGCCATGGTGGCGCCCAGGTCCACTGTGCCGTAGCTGCCCTTCAGGTACTGGATATGGATGGGGATGGTGCGGTACAGGTTCTTGTCCAGCACCAGGTAGGGCAGGAGGAAGTCGTTCCACACCCACATGATCTCCAGAATGCCCACCGAGACCATGGTGGGCTTGAGCATGGGGACCACCACGGAGAAGTAGGTGCGCATGGGTCCGCAGCCGTCGATGGCGGCGGCCTCCTCGATTTCCAGAGGAATGGACTTGACGAAGCCCACGAACATAAAGATGGCCAGCCCCGCGCCAAAGCCCAGATAGATAATGGGAATGGTCCAGGGGGTGTTCAGGTGGAGGGTGTTGGCCGTCTTGGACAGGGTGAACATGACCATCTGGAAGGGGACCACCATGGAGAACACGCACAGGAAGTACAGCGCCTTGCAGAACAGGGAGTTTACCCGGGCGATATACCAGGCGGCCATGGAGGTACACAGCAGGATCAGGGCGGTGGACAGGATGGTAATCACCACGCTGTAAATCACCGACTTGGCGAAGGGGTAGTTGCCGAAGGTCATGCCCTTGATGAAGTTCTGAAAGCCGACCCACATATCGCCGGTGGGAAGGGCGAAGGTGTCGGTCTTGACGTAGGTGTTCTCCTTAAAGGAGTTGATGACCACGGCCACCACGGGCAGCACATAGATCACACAGATGACGGCCAATACCGTGGACAGGATGGTCTTGCGGCGGGCCTCAGAGGAGAGCGCTTTTTGCCTGTTCATTACTGCTGTACCTCCTTATTGCGGGTGTAGCCCAGCTGGGCCAGGCCCAGTCCGGCTACCAGGACGAAGAAGATGACTGCCTTGGCCTGGGCGACGCCCTGAGAGGAGCCGCCGGAGGCGTTAAAGGTATTGAAGATGTTCAGGGCAAGCATCTCGGTGGTCTTGATGGTGGTGCCGCCGGGCTGGATGATGAAGGGCTGTCCGGCGGTGAGGGCCAGGTTCTGGTCAAAGAGCTTGAAGCCGTTGGTCAGGGACAGGAACATGCAGATGGTGATGGAAGGCATCACGTTGGGGATGGTCACCTTGAACAGGGTCTGGGTGCGGGTGGCCCCGTCAATGCGGGCGGCCTCCAGCATCTCGCCGGGGACGTTCTGCAGGCCGGCGATATAGATAATCATCATGTAGCCGATCTGCTGCCAGCACATGAGGATAATCAGTCCCCAGAAGCCGAATTTGCTATCCAGCAGAATGGAGGTGTTGTACCAGCTGAGGATGCCGTCAAAGATCATGGACCAGATATAGCCCAGTACGATGCCGCCGATGAGGTTGGGCATAAAGAATACGGTACGGAACAGGTTGCTGCCCTTGATGCCCTGGGTGAGGAAATAGGCCACGGCGAAGGCCAGCACGTTGATGAGCACCAGGGAGACCACGGCAAACATGGCGGTGTACCAGAAGGCGTGGCGGAAGCCCGCGTCGCCAAAGGCCTTGGCGTAGTTGCTCAGGCCCACGAACTGGGCGTTGGAGATGGTCTTGAACTTACATAGGGACAGCCAGATACCTTGGAGGAAGGGCCAGATGAAGCCGATGAAGAAAGCGGCTGTGACAGGGCCCAGGAAGAACAGCCCCCACCGCCGGGTGGAGCGCCGGATGGAGTTGCTGTTGGAAATCTTCTTCGTTTTCAAATTATCAGCTCCTCTTGGATTTCTGTAGGGGCGCATATGACGCGCCCGCTTTTGCGTGCTGAGGATCGCGGGCGGATGATATCCGCCCCTACAAGCGGAGCACAGGGACGGGCGAGGTGCCCGCCCCTGTGCAGTGTCAAAGCGTAATGTTCAAATCTGGGGAAATCAGCCGTTGACGGTGTTGTACTGGGCGGCCCAGCCGTCTACAAAGGCGATGCGGAACTGCTCCCAGTTGGCGGCGGACTGGTCGGCGTTGTACTGGTTCAGCGCGGCCACCAGGCCCCGGCGGTACTCGTCCACGTTGGGCTGGTAGTTGGTGACCCAGGGCATCACGTAGCAGCCGTTGGCGGTGTACTCGGCGGCGTCGGCCAGGAAACCATTGGAGGACTCCACGGCGTTCTTATAGGGCAGGATGCCCAGCTGCTCCACCATCTTGGCGGAGGCGTCGGGGTCGGACACCAGCCACACCATAAAGTCGATGGTGGCCTTCTGGTCGGCCTCGGAGACGTTGGCGTTGACAGCCCAGCAGTTCTCAGTGCCGCAGTTCAGACCGGCCTTCTCCTCGCCGGCCACGCCGCAGTAGTAGGGGATCATAGTGGCGTTGGGCACGGAAGCCACATAGTTGGCATACTCCCAGGAGCCTTGCACGGTGAAAGCGGCCTTGCCGTCCTTAAACTCCTGGCCGGCGTCGTGGCCGCCGGTAGCCAGGTCGGTGGGGGCGGTCAGGCTGTTGTTGATGCACAGATCGTACAGGTTCTTGAAGTTGTCCATATACGCGCCGGTAATGGTGGCGGGGCACTCGGTCCAGGGATTGTCCTTCTGCTCATAGAAGTACTCCAGGTTGGCCATGTGGCCGGTGAAGCGCCAGGAGGAGGAGTCGTCCATGTCGCAGGAGGTGAAGGCGTCGAAGCCCAGGGTGGCGGCGTTGGCGTGGATGTCCTCCACCACGGCCTTCAGGGAGGCAAAGTCCTTGATCTCGTCCATGGAGTGGCCAGCCTTGGTCACCAGGTCGGGGTTGACGATGATGCCGTAGCACTCGTAGCAGTAGCCGATGGACACCAGCTTGCCGGCGTCGTCATAGAGGTTGTAGGCGTCGGTGTTCAGTTCATTGGCGATGGCGGTGCCGGTCAGGTCCATGGCGTACTCACCCCAGTCGGCCACGCCGGCGGTGTTGCCGATGACGAACAGGGTGGGGGGAGCGGACTTATCCATCTCGGCGGTGAGGGTCTGCTGATAGGTGCCGGCGGCGGCGGTGATGACCTGGACGGGCACGCCGGTCTTGGCGGTGTAAGCCTTGGCCAGGTCCTGGGCGGTCTCGTCCAGCTCGGGCTTGAAGTTCAGCCAGTATACCCGGCCGGTTTCGCCGCCGCCGGTGGGCGTGCCGGCGCTGCTGGGATTGTTGGCGCTGCCGGGGTTGTTGGCGCTGCCGGGGTTGTTGGCGGGCTTGTCGCCGCCGCAGCCGGCCAGCAGGGACAGGGCCATGGCGGCGCTGAGGGCCAGGGCCAGAATCTTTTTGGTCTTGCGCATTTCATTTTCCTCCTAATTTAAAATTTAGATACCGCGACTTCTGGAAGCGTTACCGGAATCGTTACTGGTAACGTTTCCGGTCCGCTTGATTACTATCATACCCGCAGTGGGCCGCAGATGCAAGAAAAATTTACCGCAACAGCGTAAGATTGGAGAAATGCAAAAAAAGACCCGCTTGGTTTTGGAGATTATGCCTAAAATCCGGGCCAGTATCCACAAATTTTGCCGGAGGTTCCCAGATTGCCATTGTCATTTCCGGCAGGAAGCGTTATAATATAGAAAGAGGAGGTGCATCCTGTGAGCAACTATGTGATATCGATCAGCCGGGAGTTTGGCAGCGGAGGGCGCCTGATCGGCAAGCGGCTGGCCGCCCGCCTTGGGATTCCCTGCTATGACCGTACCATCATCCAAAAGACCTCGGAGAAGAGCGGGCTGTCCCCGGACTTTATTGCCCGGGCGGAGGAGCGGGCCCGCAGCCGGTTCCACCTGTCCGTCGCCCCGGTAGGGGTGGGGGTGCCCGCTCTGGCCCACCAGGGGGTGCCCGTGAGCCACCAGGCCTTTTTCGCCCAGGCGGAGGTCATCCGGGAGCTGGCCGACGAGGGCCCTTGTGTCATTGTGGGCCGGTGCTCCGATTACGTGCTGGGGGAGCGGCCCGAGTGCCTGAAGGTCTTTGTCCACGCCGATATGGCCAGCCGGGTGGAGCGGTGCGTGGAGGAGTACCGCATCCCCTCCGATGACATGGAGCGGCGCATTGTCCAGATGGACAAGGGCCGGGCTAACTACTATAACTATTATACCGGGCATATCTGGGGGGATATGCGCCGCTATGATCTGACCCTGAACTCCGGCATGATCGGAGTGGAGGGAGCGGTGGAGCTGATTGTGACCCTGGTGAAGGCCCGCTCCGCCCAGGACGCCCAGTAACGGCTATGGGAAGGATCAGGATACAGGTGTCCGGCGAGCCGGGCCGGACCGACAACTACAGCGCCGCCATCCGGAGCGCCGGAGGGGACCCTGCCTCCGGTTACTGCCCCGCCCCCGACCTGAGCTGCGCCGGCCTTGTGCTGTGCGGCGGCGGCGACATCGAGAGCGCCCTTTTCGGACAGGAGGACCAGGGCTCCAATCTCCCGGACCAGGCCCGTGACCAGGCTGAATTGACCCTGTTCCAGGCGTTTTATGGGGCGGGCAAGCCCATTCTGGGCATTTGCCGTGGGATGCAGCTGATTAACGTGGCCCTGGGGGGCACCCTGATCCAGGATTTGCCCCCGGAGCAGAAAATATTCCATATCTCGGTCCAGGAGGACCTGGTCCACCCGGTGTTCAGCCCGGAGGGCACCGCCCTCAACGGGCTTTACGGCCCGGTCTTTTCGGTTAACAGCGCCCACCATCAGGCGGTGGACCAGCTGGCGGAGGGACTGGAGGCCGCCGCCTGGTCGGAGAGCGGCGTGGTTGAGGCGCTGGAGCTGCCCGGATACCCCATGCTGGGCCTGCAGTTCCATCCGGAGCGGATGGCCTTTGGCAAGCGCCGGCTGGACACCGTGGACGGCGCGGCTATTTTTGCCTGGTTCCTGGACGCGTGCCGGAAGGGGGCCGGCTCCCCCCGGAGGATGGGGGACGCCCGGGCGGACTGAACCCGTCCGAAATTTGTACATCAAGAGAGGATCACTGCAATGGACAACTCGGTTACCCGGCGCCTGGCCAGCTTTCTGCTGGCGGGAGGACTCTGCCTGACCCCGCTGATTGCCGCAAGGGCGGCAGGCCCGGAGGCGATTTCAGCTCCGCCGCCGGAGGAACTGGCGCTGGAGCTCTGGAATCCCCTGGCCTTTTTGGAGGAGGAGCCCACAGCCGGAGAAGAAGAGATACCTGCCCTCCTGCTGATCCGGGAGGGACTGACGGAGGAGCAGCAGGAAGCGCTGGCCGCCCGCATGGAGCGGGAACCCGCGCTGCTGGAGCGGTTGGAGAAAGATGGACTGAGCGATACCCAACTGGTCCTGCTGGCCTTGCCCAGCGCCCGGACCGGCTGTCTGGACCGCTACCTCTCCTGGGCGGAGGCCCATCCGGAGGACACTGTGGAGAACACGGTATTTTCCGTAAACGCGGACCGGGACCTGACCTTTTACGGTACGGTTTCAGAGATTGCCAATCCGTCCGGTCTGGGGGTGCTGGTGAATAAGCACCATGTCCTGCCCGCCGGCTACGTCCCGGAGCTGGAGGCTCTGGGCGCTGGGTACGGTTACGGCTCCCTGCGGCCCGAGGCGGCCCGGGCTTTCCGGGCTATGGCCGACGCCGCCCGGGCGGAGGGCGTCTCCCTGCGCAGCGTGTCCGCCTACCGCTCCTATGCCGGCCAGAAGGTCACCTATAACAACTATCTGAAAAAGTACAAGCGGTCTGTGGTGGACAGCTTCTCCGCCCGGCCCGGCCACTCGGAGCACCAGACCGGCCTGGCCCTGGACATCAACGCGGCCAGCAGCAGGGCGCACTTTGAGAACACCCCGGCCTTCGCCTGGCTGAAGGAGCACTGCGCCGAGTACGGCTTCATCCTCCGCTACGACCAGGGGAAGGAGGCCGTCACCGGCTACCGCTTTGAGCCCTGGCACTACCGCTATGTGGGGGTGGAGGCGGCCAAGGCCTGCATGGAGCAAGGCCTGTGCTACGAGGAGTATCTGGCCCTTCTGCCCGGCTGAATCACAACATGGAACGGCCCCCGGCTTCATGCCGGGGGCCGCTTTGTCACGCCCAATACGCCTTTATAAGGAAAAAGTGGTCAAAGGGTAATTCCTTCTGCCCCTCCTCCAGCTCCAGACCCAGCTGCAGCTCCAGCAGAGTGGCGCCGTTTTCCCGATCCACGGTGACGGGCTCCCCGGCGGACGTGGTCCAGCCCATGCCGACGATCTGGACGGACAGCTCTTTTTGCAGATCCGACACCAGCGCTTTGCTGGAAGTTGTGGTGGTACCGCCCAGCTTAATCCTGTACCAAAGATTGCCGTCCTCCTCAAAGATCATCCGGAAGGCCAGCAGCTGGCGGCGGGAATTGTCCCGCCCGCCGCCCCCCTGGGCGTACAAGGTCCCCAGGCCCCAGCTCTTCACCAGCTCCCGCTCCGGCCCCTTATCGTTATAGTTCTGCGACCATAGCTCCGCCTTGAACGCTACCCGCTCCATGTCATCCGCCAAAACAACACGGTACATACGCAAAAAATCCCAATTATTGGTCGAGGTGAGCATATCAACGATGGTGTTTTGCTCCTCCTCCAGCTCGATGGGGGTGATTACCGTCTCCCGCTGGGGCAGCAGCTCAGTGTGATCCCGGACCCAGACATAGCCCAGCCACACTAAAACAGCAGCCAGCAGGACCGCCGCGGCGATAAACCGCCCTCGCCACTTTTTGATTTTAGGCCGGAGCTGTTCCTCCCCCAGGCGCAGGGAGTCCCGGACCAGCTCGTCACGGGGCTCTTCCCCCCGCTCCCCGGCCAGCAGCTCGGAGACGGTCAGGTCCAGGGCCTCCGCCAGGGGCTCCATCAGGGCCAGGTCGGGGAAGTTTTTACCCAGCTCCCATTTGCTCACTGCCTGGACCGACACATATACCTTCTCCGCCAGCTCCCGCTGGGTGATACCCTTCTCCTTCCGGACCTGGGCGATCAGCGCCCCCGTTTTCATGGCGTCCATAGCATCGCCTCCTTCTGTCTCTATCATACCCAAGCCGGAGGGATTTTGCAATCAACCCCAGGTTGACCGGGGAAAAGGTTTGGAAAAACAGGAAAAGCGGCCCTGTTTAAACACAGGACCGCCTTGTATATCGTTCCATGTCATACCTGCCTGGGAAGGGAGTCGTCCTGCTCCACCCAGTCCTTCGCCACGTCCACCACCCGGTACTCCGTCTGGGTGTCCCGGATGACCACCCGGCGTATGCCCGCGTTGATAATCAGGCGGCGGCACATGGAGCAGGAGGTGGAGCCGGGGATCAGCGTCCCGATCTGGGGGTCCTTGCAGACCATATAGAGAGAGGCGCCCAGCATCTCGCTGCGGGCGGCGGAGATGATGGCGTTGGCCTCGGCGTGGACCGAGCGGCACAGCTCATACCGCTCTCCGGAGGGGATGTTCATGGCCATTCGGGTGCAGTAGCCCAGGTCCATGCAGTTATTCCGTCCCCGGGGGGCCCCGTTGTACCCGGTGGAGATGATCTCATCGTGCTGGACAATAATGGCCCCGTAGCACCGGCGCAGGCAGGTGGAACGCTCCATCACAGTACCGGCGATGTCCAGATAGTAGTTTTCCTTGTCAATGCGCTTCATGGAAGTCCCCCCTAAAATTGGCTTACAGCGCGGTCTGCGCCTTGTTGAGCTCCTGAGCGATGTTGAGCACATGGTCCCCGATCCGTTCAAAGTCGGTGAGCAGCTCCGAGTACAGGATACAGGCCTCGTCGGAGCAGACGCCGTCCCGCATCCGGATCAGCTGCTCCCGGCGGAAGTCGGCGGTCATATCGTCGATCTTCTGTTCCAGCTGGGCCACCTGGGACAGCCAATGGGCGCTGCCCGCCTCGCCGGACAGAAGGGCGGACACGGCACGAAGGGAGATGTCCCGCATCTGCCGGAGTTCCTCCTGGGCAAAGGTGGAGAAGGGGATGTCCTTCTCGGTCAGCAGGCGGGTGTAGCCCGCCAGATTGTCGGCGTGGTCGCCGATACGCTCAATGTTCCCCGAGATGGCGAAGAAGCTGCTGACCACGCTGGAGCCCTGCTCGTTGGTTTCGATGGTGATAAGGTGGGATATGTAGCGGGATATCTCCCGGTTCAAAAAATCGATGTACGCCTCCCGCTGCTCCATCCGCTCCAGAGGGGAGATGTCACGGGTCATAACGGCCCCGAAGCTGGCGTTCACATTCTGCCGGGCCATCTCCAGCATCCGGCGCAGCTCGTTGCGGAGCTGCCCCACCACGATGGCGGACACGCCCAGGCCGCCGTCCTTGCCCGCCGCGGACAGGGGGGTCAGGTAGACCAGACGCATACCATGTTCAGCCTCAGCCGCCTCCGGCTGGGTCCGATCGGGAAGCATGCGGGCGGCCAGTCCGGCCAGGGTATTGCCGAAGGGAATGAGCAGAACGGTGGTGGCCAGATTGAAGAGCACGTGCATGGCCGCAAACTGAGCCATGGGGCTGGGGACTGCGGATTCGATCCATTGCGTGAGGGGGAAAAAGGTGACGGCGATGGTAAAGATTGCGGTACCGATCAGGTTGAACAGTACATGAATACAGGTGGTCCGCTGAGCCTCCTTGCTGGTGCCAAAGGAGGCCAGTACGGCGGTGATACAGGTACCGATGTTGAGACCGAACAGGATATACACTGAGCCGGAGAGCCCCACCACACCAGCGGCGGCCAGGGTCTGCAAAATACCCAGAGAGGCGGCGGAGGACTGGATCAGGGCGGTGAACAGGGCGCCGAAAAGGATGCCCAGGATGGGGTTGGAGAGGGTGGCCATCAGGTTGACAAAGGCGGGGACCTCCCGCAGAGGCTCCATGGCGGCGCTCATCATGTCCATGCCCACAAAGAGGATGCCCAGGCCGGCCAGAAGCTGGCCGATGTGCTGGAGGCGGGCCTTTTTGGTAAAGACCATCAGCGCCACGCCCACAAAGGCCACCAGTGGGGCCAGGGCGCCCACGTCCAGGGCAATCAGCAGGCCGGTGGTAGTCTTGCCCACGTTGGCGCCCATGATAAGCCAGACCGCCTGATTCAGGGTCATCATGCCCGCGTTGACGAAGCCTACCACCATGACGGTGGTGGCGGAAGAGGACTGGACGGCGGTGGTGATGAGCGTGCCCACCAGAATGCCCAGGAAACGGTTGGAGGTCAGCCGCTCCAGGACGGACTTCATCTGGTTTCCTGCGGCGGCCTCCAGGCCGGAGCTCATCATCTGCATTCCGTGCAGGAACAGAGCCAGGCCGCCAAAAACGCCCAGAAGCTCCCAAAAGTCCATGCGTATCCCCTTCCTACGCGGCCGGCCGCGTCTCCGCTTATTACAGACATCCCGAAAATTCGCCATTTTCATTATACCCGCATTTCCCAGAACATGTCAATACGCAAATGGCGGGCGCCCCGTAATAAAGAAGCCTCCGCCCCCTTGCGCCGCAAGAGGAAGCAGGGGCTTTTCCACGCTGCATGGGCAGCGCCGCGCGGGGGGTGAAGATTCCGCTTCTCAGATGGATATACATCGTAAAGTTTCGCCGGTCCGTGTCAGGAATGTTCCTTAACAAAACCTTCACAATTTCCTCCTTGACAGGAGAGACCGCCTTCTGTATAATTCATGACAGTCTGTCACATTGCGACAACCTGTCATAAGAGGAGGGAGCCTGTGCCCACCGCAACATTTTTTCGTTTGCCGGAGGAGAAGCGGGAGAGGCTGATCGACGCCTGCTGGGATGAGCTGACCCGGGTCCGGTTTACCGATGTGTCCATCAACCGGATCATTGCGGCGGCCCGCATTCCACGGGGCAGCTTCTACCAGTATTTTAACGACAAAGAGGACCTGATCCGCTATCTTCTGGAGGATATGCGGCAGTATTTCATCGCGCTGCTGCGAAATATCCTGGAGGAAACGGGAGGAGATCTGTTTGCCTTGCCTCTGGCGGCCTATGACCGCTTCATCAGCCGGCAGGGGCATACCGACCCCATGCTGGCCCTGTTTATTCGGCTGCTGGTGTTGAACAAGGGGCTGGACCTGCAAAGCTTTATCAGCCCTGACCGGGGATTTTTGATTGGCGAGCCGCGGCGGTTCCTCCCTGATCCGCTGTGGGAGGCGGTGGACGCCTCCAAGCTACGGGAGAACAGCCGGGAATATGCCGATCAGGTCTTTCACATGACCTGTGCGGTGCTGGCTTTTGCCATTGTTGAGACGCTGCAGTGCTCCGGGAAATCGGATCAGCCCCAGTCCCCGGCCCAGACCGCCCAGGTGCGGGAAATGACCAAAGTACGTACGGACCTGCTCCGCTACGGCGGAGCGGCGGAGGGATATAAGGAGGAAACCGTATGAAGAGACAAACCCTGTCGCTTGCGCTGGCGGCGGCACTGGCCCTGTCGCTGCTGGGCGGCGCCGCTCTGGCCGCGGAGGCCCCGGAGACGGAGGCGCCCCAGCCCCCTGCGGAGGAGTACATACCAGACCCGGTGGGGTCCATCACCTTCGGCAATCTGTCCCGGCGGATGCACGAGAGCAATTTACAGGTGCGGTCCATCCAGGAGAACATCGACATCCTGGAGGAGCTGGACTACGATGATCTGAAGGATGACCTGCGCGTTCAGCTCAACGAGATCGCCGGCGCTCAGTGGGGCCTGGTCGTGAGCTCCAGTGCGCTGAAGGATTTAAGCCAGCTGTATCCGGATCAGTTTGAATACAGCGATTACGAGTACCACAGCGCCTATGACCAGATGGACAAGGCCTATAACGCCGTGCGGGAGCAGTATGACGCCATCAAGGAGGGCGACATGCAAAAGAACAACGCCGACACCGTCCGGCAGCTGAAAAATCTGCAGAACCAGATCGTCATGGCCGGCGAGACCACCTATATTGCCCTGGCCGCCATGGAGCTGCAGCAGGACGGGCTGGAGCGGCAGCTGGCCGCTCTGGACCGGCAGATCACGGAGCTGGACCTGCGCTATGAGCTGGGCCACATCTCCTCTCTGACGCTGAAGCAGGCCAGGTCGGGGCGGGCCTCCCTGAACAGCGGCCTGGCCACCCTGGGGATGAATCTGGATGTCTACAAGGGCCAGCTGGAGCTGCTCATCGGGGCGGAAATTACCGGGAGCATCTCCCTGGGGGGCTTGCCCGCCGTCAGTCAGGAAGAGCTGGACGCCATGGACCTGGAGAAGGACCTGGAGACCGCCAAGGCCAACAGCTGGGCGCTGTACGAGGCCGCCGAGACCCACAAGGAGGCCAGGGAGAAGTACAACGGCTACGGCGGCGACTACGGCCAGAGCTACGCGGCCGACGGTGACAGAGCCTACACCCAGGCCCGGCATACCTACTACTCCGCAAAATATAATTATGACAATACGGTGCAGAACTTCGAGCTGGGCCTGCGCGGCCTGTATCTCAAGGTGAAGGACTGCAGGCAGATTCTCTCCGCCGCCCGGACCGCCCTGGCGGTAGAGCAGGACAATTACGCCGTGGCCCAGCTGAAGCAGAGCCAGGGAACGCTCTCCCAGAACGCCCTTTTGGAGGCCGGGGATAAGCTGAAGGAGGCCCGGGAGAAGGCGGCGGGAGCCGAAAACGACCTGTTCTCCGCCTACAACGCCTACCGCTGGGCCGTGGACTACGGCATCTTGAACTAAAAGGAGACCGCCCTATGAAGCAGAAACGAATCATTTCAATTGTCCTGGCCGCAGCTCTCGCCCTGAGCCTTACCGCCTGCCGGCAGGAGGCGGACGCGGAGGGCGGCGACGGAGACGCCGCCGCCGGCGTGGCCGTCCAGGTCCAGGAGGTAAAGCAGGACACCATTTCCACCGAGAACAAGGTGTCCGGCCGGGTGGCCGCCAACGGGCAGGAGTCGGTCTTTGTGGCAGCCCAGGCCCAGTGCACCGCCGTCTATGTGGAGGTGGGGGACTGGGTCGCTGCCGGGGATGTGCTGTGCGCCCTGGATATGGCCAGCACTCTGTCCTCCTACAGTGCGGCCAACATTACCTACAGCTCCGCCGTCCAGAGCTACAACGACCAGGCGGCTATTTTCGATAAGCAGATTGCTTTGGCGGAGAAAAACGTCAGCGATTTGAAGGCCCTGTTTGAGATCGGCGCCGCCTCCCAGATGGAGATCGACCAGGCGGAGCTGTCCCTCCAGAGCGCCCAGGCCCAGCGGGACGCCACCTTGGCCCAGCTGGAGGCGGGGATGCAGAGCTACAAGGCCAACGTGGAGCAGCTTTCCGCCGTGCTGGAGAACGTGGACAGCCAGGGCAATGTGATTGCCCCCATCTCAGGCACCATCCTCACCCTGAACGCGGTGGAGAGCAGCTACGTCACGGCGTCCATGCCGGTGGCCGTCATCGACGGGGCCGACCGGATGGAGATCGTCGTCTCCGTGTCCGAGGCCCTGGTGCCCAAGCTGGCCCGGGGGGACGAGGTGGATGTGTCCATCAGCGCGCTGAACGTCCAGCTGGTGGGCAGCATCAAGCAGCTGGAACGCAGCGCCAGCATGCAGACCAAACTGTACAACGTCACCATCTCCATCGACGAGGACGTGGACGGCCTGCTGTCCGGCATGTTTGCCGACGTGTCCTTCCGCACCGACACCTCCGCCAACGCCATCGTCA
Source organism: uncultured Oscillospiraceae bacterium (assembly GCA_910588635.1). Lineage (GTDB taxonomy): Bacteria > Bacillota > Clostridia > Oscillospirales > Oscillospiraceae > Lawsonibacter. The sequence continues at coordinate 53,358 of CAJUPW010000013.1, forward strand.
TCCCCACCGAGGCCATCCTCACCGGCAACGGGGTGCAGCACGTCTTTGTGGTGGAGAATAACGCCGCCCGCTATGTGGAGATCACCGCCGGCCTGACGGGCAGCGGCGTCACCGAGGTCACCTCCGGACTGAATGCCGGCGACATGCTGGTCACCGTGGGGCAGGCCTATCTGTCCGACGGCGACGCCGTGCGGATCGTATCCGGGGAGGACTGAGGCCGGTGAGTAATATCGCGAAATTCTGTATCAAGCACAGAGTCACCACCCTGATGGCGGTCATCATGATCTCCATTTTCGGCGTGGTCTTTACCACCCGGCTGCAGCTGGCCCTCCTTCCGGATATGGAGGCCCCCGCCGCCATCGTCATGTGCTATTTCAACGGAGCCACCCCCTCCGACATGGAGGAGCTGGTCACCCGCCCCTTGGAGTCGGCCGTCATGTCGGTGTCTGGGGTGGACGGGGTACGCTCCACCTCCTCCGACGGGGTGAGCCAGGTGCAGATCACCTATGTGGAGGGCACCAACCTGGACATTGCCGCCACCAAGCTGCGGGAGCAGTTTGACCGGCTGTCCCTGCCCGACGGGGCCATGGACCCCATCATCATCAACATCAACATCGGCGATCTGATGCCCTCCGCCATGATCGCCCTCCGGGGGGAGGACCTGGCCGACCTCCAGGCCCTGGCCGAGGACACGGTGACCCCCGCCCTGGAGCGGATCAAGGGGGTGGCCCAGGTGACCGTCTCCGGCGGCGTCAAGCAGCAGATTTCCGTGGAGGTGGACCCCACCCGGGCCTCCGGCTTCGGGCTGTCCAACTCCTATATCGCCCAGATTCTCACGGCGGAGAACCTGCTCTTCCCTGGGGGCGACATGCACAACGGCTCCCAGACCCTCACCGTCACCACCGACGCAAAGCTCCAGACGGTGGAGGATGTGGCCAACGTGATTATCCCCCTCCAGACCGGGGGGACCGTCCGGCTGTCCGAGGTGGCCAGCGTAAGGCTGGAGACCGGCGACCCCGAGGCGGTGGCCAAGACGGACGGCTCTGCCTGCGTGGTGCTCCAGGTATCCAAGCAGTCGGGGGCCAACGAGGTGTCCACCGCCGACGCGGTGGTGGAGGAGATGGCCAAGCTCCGGGCCAAGAACGGCGCGGTGGAGTATACAGTGCTGTACACCGCCTCTGACTATATCAACATGGCGGTGAACGCCGCCATGAGCAATATCGAGATGGGGGTCGTCCTGGCCGCCGTGGTGGTCTTTCTCTTCCTGCGCCGCTGGGGCGCCACCGCCGCCATCGCCGTGTCCATGCCCGTGTGCATCCTCACGGTGTTCGTGCTGATGAATGTGTTCCACCTCACCCTGAACATGATGTCCCTGGGGGGCATCGCCATGGGCGTGGGCATGATCGTGGACAACTCCATTGTGGTGCTGGAGAACATCTACCGCTACTCCGCCGAGGGCCACAGCCGCATGGAATCCTGTGTGGACGGGACAAAGGAGGTCTTTACCTCCCTCACCGCGTCCACGCTCACCACCGTGGCCGTCTTTCTGCCCCTGGGACTCTCCGGCGGCATGGCCGGGATGCTCTTTGACGACTTCTGCCTGACCATCTCCTTCCTGATCCTGGCCTCCCTGGTCATCGCCGTCACTCTGGTGCCCCTGCTGTGCTACTTCCTGCTGGACGAGAAGAAGGTCCACGAGCACGCCCTGAAAAAGGCGGAGAAAAAGGCGAAGCGGCACGCCGAGGGCAAGCGGAGCCTGGGCGCCCGGCTGAATGAGGTCTATACCCGGCTGCTGGGCTACTTTGTCAGCCACCTGTGGGTGGGAATGCTGGCCTCCGCGGCCCTGGTGGCCATCTTCATCGCCGCCTGCATGTCCACCAAGATGGTGCTCATGCCCGCCATGGACCAGGGCATGGTGCAGATTTCCGTCAGCACCCCTGTGGGCTCCGAGGTGAAGGACACCACCGCCATCGCGGACCGCATCGTGGACCTGGCCATTGAAAACGTTCCTGAGCTGGAATCGATTTACCACATCACCCAGCCCGAGAGCTCCTCCGTCAACCTGGTGTTGTCCGACAAGGAGGACCGGGAGCGAAGCTGCGACGACGTGGCCCAGGCCATGCGGGAGCTGACCCGGGATATTGCCGGGTGCGAGATCGCCGTTGCCGCCTCCGACATGACCGCCCTGATGGGCAGCGGCTCGGACATCAGCGTGGATATCTCCGGAAACGACTACGAGACCCTAACCATGATCGCCCGGGACCTGGCCGGTCAGATCAGCCTGCTGCCCGACGCGGTGGACGTGACCACCTCCATCGCCAAGGAGGTCAAGCAGGTGAAAATCACCATGAACCGGGAGGCCGCTTCCCAGTACGGCCTCACCGCCGCCGCCGTGGGCGCCGCGGTCCGGTCTGAGCTGTCCGGCTCCACCGCCACCACCGTTACCATCAACAACAAGGAGCTGGACGTGGTGGTCAAGGGCGACGGCCGCTCCGCCGCCAGCCTGGACGCTTTGAAGTCCATGCCTGTCGCCTCCGCCTTCGGCGGAACGGTGCCCCTGTCCTCCGTGGCCGACGTGAACATTGAGCTGGCCCCCCAGAGCATCACCCGGGTCAACCAGTCCCGGCAGATTTCGGTTATCGGGGACACCATCAGCGGAGATACCACCGCCATTACCCGGGAAATCCGGAAGATTCTGAACAACTACACCCTCCCCGACGGCTATACCGCCGCCATTTCGGGCGCCTATGAGGACATGATGGACAGCTTCGGCGACCTGCTGCTGGCCCTTGTGGTGGCTCTGGGCCTGGTGTACTTCGTGCTGGCCTCCCAGTTCGAGTCCTTCCTCATGCCCGTCATCGTCATGATGATCCTGCCTGTGGCCTTTACCGGAGCCCTGTTCGCCCTACCCCTCACCGGGCGGGACCTGTCCATGATCTCCCTGGTGGCCCTCATAATGCTGGCCGGCACGGTGGTCAACGCCTCCATCATTCTGGTGGACTACATCCGCCAGCGCCGGGAGCAGGGGGAGAGCCGGGTGGACGCCATCCTCCACGCCTGCCCCTTGCGTATCCGGCCCGTGCTGATGACCACCCTGACCACCATTCTGGCCCTGGTGCCCATGGCCCTGGGTCTGTCCGAGGGGGCCGCCGAGATGATGAGCGATATGAGCATCACCATGATCTCCGGCATGGTCATCTCCACCGTGATTACCTTGCTGTTTACCCCGGTGTACTACTCCGTCATCGACGATTTGAGCCATATCTTCTCCCGGAAGAAGAAAAAACAGCCTCCCACTCAGCCGCCTGCTGAGGAGGAATCCGCCCCCGCAGCAGTGGAATAAGCGCAAAAAGGCCCCGCCGGCGGCGGGGCCTTCCTCTGTCCTTATAGAGATTCCAATTCCTTCATCCACAGGGCGTTCACTGCGTCCGACGGCATCCGCCAGTCGCCCCGGGGGGAGAGGGCCAGGGAACCCACCTTGGGCCCGTCGGGGAGGCAGGAGCGCTTGAACTGCTGGGCGAAGAAGCGGCGGTAGAAGTTTTTCAGCCATTTGAGGATGGTCTCCCGGTCATAGTCCTCCCCCAGGGCGGCGGCCGCCAGACGGAACACCTTCCGGGGGGAGAAGCCCCAGCGCAGGGCGTAGTACAGGAAGAAGTCATGGAGCTCGTAGGGGCCCACCAGGTCCTCGGTCCTCTGGGCGATCTCCCCCTCCTTGGGGGGGAGCAGCTCAGGAGAGACGGGGGTGTCCAGAATGTCCCGGAGGACGGCGGCCAGCCGGGGGTCCTTCTCCTGGGCCTCGTCAGCGGCGTAGCCGGTGAGGTGGCGCACCAGGGTCTTGGGGATGGAGCCGTTTACGCCGTACATGGACATGTGGTCGCCGTTGTAGGTGGCCCAGCCCAGGGCCAGCTCGCTGAGGTCGCCGGTTCCGATGACCAGCCCCCCCCGCTGATTGGCCAGGTCCATCAGTACCTGAGTGCGCTCCCGGGCCTGGCCGTTCTCGAAGGTGACCGACAAGTCCTCCATGGACTGACCGATGTCCCGGAAATGGACCCGCACCGCCTCGCCGATGTCCACCGTGCGGAAATGGGCGCCGACGCGCTCGGCCAGCACCTGGGCGTTGGATTTGGTGCGGGAGGTGGTGCCGAAGCAAGGCATGGTGACGGCCAGAATGTCTGACCGGGGCCGGTCCAGCAGGTCGAAGGCCCGGGCGGTGATGAGCAGGGCCAGGGTGGAGTCCAGCCCGCCGGACAGCCCCACCACGGCGCAGGAGGCCCGGGTGTGCTCCAGCCGCTTCTTCAGCCCCAGGGCGGCGATGGTGAAAATTTCCTCGCACCGCTCCCGCCGGTCCGTGCCGTCCTCGGGGACGAAGGGGTTTTTCCCGATGGGGCGGGTGAGGGCGGTGTCCACTGTTTTCAGGGCGAAGGAGGAGCGGCCGATGCCGATGGCGTGAGCCTCCTCCATGGGGTCGCGTCTGGGCGGGGCAAAGGTGTTCATCCGCCGCCGCTCAAAAAGCAACTTGTCCACATCAATTTCGCTGACAGTCAGCCCAGTGACAAAGCGGTTTTCCGCCAGCAGAGCCCCATTTTCCGCCACCAGGTTGTGCCCGGCAAAGACCAGGTCGGTGGTGGACTCCCCCTCCCCGGCGTCAGCGTAGACGTAGCCGCACAGCAGACGGGCGGACTGACCCGTTACCAGTTGGCGGCGGTAGGCCGCCTTGCCCGCCGCCTCGTTGGAGGCGGAAAGATTCAGGATCAGGGTAGCCCCCGCCCGGGCCAAGGCGACGGAGGGCGGCTCCGAAGCCCACAGGTCCTCGCAGATCTCCACCCCCACCACCAGATTGGGCATGGTCTCGCACTCCCAAATCAAGTTATAGCCCAGGGGGACATTCTGTCCGCACAGCTTCACCATGGTGTCCAGTTCAGCCCCAGAGGTAAACCAGCGGGCCTCGTAGAACTCCCCGTAGTTGGGGATGTGGGTCTTGGGGACCAAAGCCAGCAGCTCTCCGCCGCACATCACCGCTGCGCAGTTGCAGAGCTTTCCGTCCCATCGGTTCCGCACCGGCAGGCCCAGGGCGGCGAGCATGTTCAGGTCTTTAGTTTCCTCTAAAATGCGGCTCAGAGCGTTCTCCGCCCCCTGGAGGAGGGTGTCCTGCAAAAACAGGTCGCCGCAGGTGTAGCCGGTGACGCACAGCTCGGGCAGGGCCAGCACCTTCACGCCCTGTTTCGCCGCCTCCCTCATCAGCCCGATGATCTGTTCCGCGTTGTATTCGCAGTCCGCCACCCTGATCCTCGGCGTCCCCGCCGCAACCTTGATAAAGCCGTCCCGCATAAGAGAGCCCCCTTTGTCCGTTTTTCCTATCATATCCCAAATTTTTCGTGATTGCAAGAAAATGATGCGGGCGGCCAGTTTTCCGCCGGCCGCCTGCGCCTTATTTTTTCTTCTTTTTTGGTTTTGCCCAGCCCTTCTTCCGGACGGGCGGAGCGGATGTTCCCCTTTTTTCCACACGGTTTCTGGTGTCGGAGCGGGACTTCCTCGCCCTGGGTTGACTCTGGGAGGGCGGGGCGGCGCGGAGGGCGCCCCCTACAGGCGACCCCTTATCCGGCTTTATCAGACAGTGCTTGCCGTAACCGATCAGGTCCTCCCGGCCCGTCCTGCGGAGGGCCTCCAGCACCAGCTTCCGGTTCTGGGGCTTGCGCCACTGCATCAGCGCCCGCTGGAGAGCCTTGTCATGGGGGGACTTGGGGACGAACACCGGCTTCATGGTCCGGGGGTCCAGGCCGGTGTACCACATGCAGGTGGCCAGGGTGCCAGGGGTGGGGTAGAAGTCCTGGACCTGCTCGGGCATATGGCCCTGCTTGTTCAGCCACTCGGCCAGCCGGACCGCGTCCTCCAAGGTGCAGCCCGGGTGGGAGGAGATGAGATAGGGCACCAGATACTGGTCCTTGCCGTAGCGCCGGTTGAGCTTGAAATACTTCTCCCGGAATTTCTCATAGACCTCAATGTGGGGCTTGCCCATATAGTCCAGGGTGTGGGCCACGCAGTGCTCCGGGGCCACCTTGAGCTGGCCTGAGATGTGGTGTTGGACCAGGTCGGTGAAAAACTCTCCGCTGGGGTCCTTCATCAGGAAGTCAAAGCGGATGCCCGAACGGATAAACACCTTTTTCACCTTGGGGACGGCCCGCAGCTTGCGCAGGAGCATCATATAGTCGGTGTGGTCGGCGTCCAGATTGGGGCATGGCTCGGGGGCCAGACAGGCCCGACTGCGGCACATGCCGCTCTTGAGCTGCTTCTGGCAGGAGGGCCGGCGGAAGGTGGCGGAGGGGCCGCCCACGTCGTGAATGTAGCCCTTGAAGCCGGGGTGCTCCGTGAGCTGCTTCACCTCCCGGATGACGCTCTCGTGGCTGCGGCAGGAGACGGTCCGGCCCTGGTGGAAGGCCAGGGAGCAGAAATTGCAGGCCCCGAAGCACCCCCGGTTGTGGGTGACGGAGAAGCGCACCTCCTCAATGGCGGGCACCCCGCCCATCTCGTCGTACATGGGGTGGGGCTCCCGAACGTAGGGCAGCTCGGCTACCCGGTCCAGCTCCGCTGTGGTCAGGGGAAAGGCGGGGGGATTGACGATGAGGAAGCGGTCCCCGTGCCTCTGGACGATGGCCTTGCCCGATACCGCGTCGTGCTCCAGGTACTCCGCCATATTAGCCCGGGCATAGGCCTCCTTCGAGGCGGACACCTCCTCAAAGGAGGGCGCCTCCACCCTGGGATAGGCGCACACACCGGGATGCTTTCCGATGATGCAGGTGCCCCGCACGTCGGTAATCTCCCCCACGGGCGTCCCGGAGGCCAGCCGGGCGGCAATCTCCAGGGTAGCGGTCTCCCCCATGCCGTAAGTGAGGATATCCGCCTGGGAATCAAAAAGGACGGAGCGGCGCACCTTGTCCTCCCAGTAGTCGTAGTGTGCGAAGCGGCGCAGGCTGGCCTCCAGCCCGCCGATGACGATGGGGATGTCCCCAAAGGCCTCCCGCGCCCGGTTGGAGTAGACCGCTGCCGCGTGGTCGGGCCGCAGGCCGGCCTTCCGGCCGGGGGAGTAAGCGTCGTCGCGGCGGCGCTTTTTGGCGGCGGTGTAGTGGGCCACCATAGAGTCGATGTTCCCCGCTCCGATGAGCACTCCCAGACGGGGCCGGCCCAAAGACCGGAACGCCGCCGCGCTGTGCCAGTCCGGCTGGGCCAGGACGGCCACCCGGTAGCCATCGGCCTCCAGCAGCCGGCCGATGATGGCCGCTCCGAAGGAGGGGTGGTCCACATAGGCGTCGCCGGTGATGAGCAGGAAGTCGTAAAAGTCCCACCCCCGGCGGGCCATGTCCTCCCGGCTTACGGGAAGGAACAGATCGCGGTCAAAGGGCATGGCAATTCTCTCCTGTCTCACCGTTCAAAGCCGATGTATTTTTCCATCAGGCCGCCGCCGTCTTCCCGACCGGTTTTCCGGAAACCGTACCTCTGGAAAAAGCGTTGGGCCCCCTCGTTGTCCGCCGGACAGCAGAGCCGCAGCCTGTCCCGGCCGGCCCTCCGGTATCGGGAGACGGCCTCGCCGATGAGCTGGACGCCCAGCCCCCGGCCCCGGTCCTCCGGGAAAATAGACAGGAATTTGATATACCCCGCCTTTTCCTCCCGCCCCCGATCCGGGTCGGTAAGAAGGAGGCCGACGGCCCGGTCTCCCGACATGGCCACCGTCAGATTTTGATCCGCCTCGGAGTACAGCGCCCGGTCCTGGGGCCAGACCGCCGGGCGGAACCAGAGATTTACGTCCGCCGACGCCTTCTTGTCCTTCCGCCACCAGGACTGGCGGGCCAGGGTGGAGATATCCACGGGCAGGTGGGAGTTGTCCATCTCGAATCGGATGGCAAAGCGCTCTCCGTCAAAGGTGAGGCAGGACATCGCCGTGTTGTCCCCGTGGGGTATACTGTGCCACTCCTCGGGGGGGACGTTCTTCACCTTGCCCAAAAACTGGCGCAGAGCCATGCCGTGGCTGAACAGGGCGACGGTCTGGTCCGGATGCTTCTCCGCCAGACGGCGCACCGCGCTGTATATCCGCTCCCCAAGCTGAGAAAAGGTCTCCGCGTTGTCCACCTGCCAGTTCGGATCGGTGCGGTTGAACAGCTCCATCTGCCGGGGGAATTGGCGGCGGACCAGACCAAAGGGCAGGTCCTCCCAGTCCCCCAGCTTCAGCTCCCGCAGGCCGGGGTCGGTGCGCAGCTCCAGCCCCTTGGGCGCATAAATCGCCCGGGCGGTGGCAGACGTTCGGAACAGGTCGCTGGAGTAGACCGCGTCAATATGGATATCCCGGAAGCGGGCCTCCAGTGCGGCAATCTGCCGGTAGCCGTTGTCGGTGATGAGGGAGTCGTACCAGCCGTGGACCCGGCGGTACAGGTTGCCCTCGGCCTCGGCGTGGCGGATGAGGTAGATCGTGGTCATAGGATCAGTCCTTTTTCATTTCAAAGTGAATCAGCAGAGACAGCAGCGCCCGCAGGAGGATGACCGCGCCCAGCACCATCAGCTCCTGGAGATCCCGGACCAGCACGGTCTTTAAAATCTCGGCGGCCATTTTGAACTCCAGGCTGGTGGCCAGGCCCTCGGCCAGCTGGAATTTGATATTTCGGGGGGTGCGGGTGACCATCCCCACGCAGTACAGCCAGAAGGCCTGGACGGCGGTGACGGCCACCACGAAAATGCCCATCAGCTCACAGGCGGAGATAATAGTAGGCAGACATAGCTCAATCATATGCTCCAGCACGGTATTCCCCTCCTTTTACCAGGGCTTCACGCCGCCGGTCAATTCCGAAACCGAACGCAGTCCCTGTTTTTCGGCGATGTCCGCCAGTCCGTCCCGCACCTTCAGCGGGGCGAAGGGGTCGGCGAACAGCGCGGTGCCCACCGCCGCGGCGGTGGCCCCGGCCAGCATGAGCTGGGCGGCGTCCTCCCCTTTCCGGACGCCCCCCATGCCCAGAATGGGCAGAGAGACCGCCTGGGACACCTCCCACACCATCCGCACCGCCACCGGCAGCACGGCGGGGCCGGACAGCCCCCCGGTATTCATTTTCAGGACAGGCCGTCGGGTGTTCACGTCGATGCGTATCCCCCGGATGGTGTTGATGAGGGAGAGGGCGTCCGCCCCGGCTCCCTCCGCCGCCCTGGCGATCTCGGTAATATCTGTCACGTTGGGGGACAGCTTCACCATCACGGGCACGCAGCCCGCATGCTTCTTGGCCTCCTCGGTGACCTCGGCGGCCAGCTCGGGCCGGGTGCCGTAGGCCAGCCCTCCCGCCCTCACGTTGGGACAGGAGATGTTCACCTCAATCATGTCCACCCCGGCCCCGGACAGCTTCTCGCACATGACGCCGTACTCCTCCGGGGTGTTCCCGGAGATATTGGCGATCACTTTCGTGTCAAATTTTCGCAGAAAGGGCAGCTCCTCTTCAATAAAGGCGTCTACGCCCGGGTTTTCCAGCCCCACGGAGTTGAGGATGCCCATGGGGGTCTCGGCGATGCGTGGGGCGGGATTGCCTGTACGGGGGTGGAGGGTGAGGCCCTTGGCGCAGATACCACCCAGCTCAGATAAATCATAGAATTGGCTGTACTCCCGGCCGAAGCCGAAGGTGCCGGAAGCCACCACGACGGGGTTTTTCAGAGTGACCCCGGCCAGCTTGACGGACATGTCAGGCATCCCAGTCCACCTCCTCCGCGTCAAATACCGGGCCGTCCTTGCACACATGCTTCACGGTCCCGTCCTTCATGGGGGTGGCGCACACCAGACAGGCCCCCACGCCGCAGCCCATCCGTTCCTCCATGGACACCTGACAGGGCACGCCAAATTCGGCGGCGACCTTCGCCACATTTTTCAGCATGGGCCTGGGCCCGCAGGCCAGGATGGCCCGGTAGTGGTGCTCCTTCTCCAGCTCCTGGCGCACCAGGGCGTCCACAAAGCCGTGATAGCCCAGGGAGCCGTCGTCGGTGGCGGTGAGGACCTTGGCGCACTCATCCTGAAAACAGTCCAGCAGAATAGCCTTGTCCTTGGACCGGAAACCCAGGATAGCGGTGGACCTTCCGCCGGTGTACTGGGCGCAGCCCCGCATGGGGGGCACGCCGATACCGCCGCCCACCAGGAGATAGCGGCCCTCCCGCTCCATCATGAACCCGTTGCCCAACAGGCCCAGCACGTCCACTGTGTGGCCCTCCGGGCGGCGGGCCAGCCAGGCGGTGCCCTCCCCCCGGACCTCGAAAACCACGGCCAGGGTGTCCTCGGGCTCGTCCTCCTGACAGGAGCACACCGAAATGGGACGGCGGAGCAGCAGACCGTCGCCGCATTTGATGTAGACAAACTGTCCTGGCGTGACGAAAGAGGTCCGGACCATGTCGCCCGCCTCCAGCACCATGTAAATGGCGTCTCCCATCCGGGTTTTGGAGACGATCTTGCACTTGTGCTCTACCTTCATCGTTTCACCGCTTTCTACTTCTCCCAGGGCGGCTTCTTGCCGGGCTTGAAGGAAACATGCTCCGGCCCCGGGACCTGGGGTGGGAGGGTGGTCTCCTCCTCGGAGGGAGTATACTCCAGGAAGGAGGCGTCAAAAAATTTCACCTGGCCGCACAGCTCGCAGCGGAACATGACCATTGTATCGGTATAGGTTTGGATAAAACCCGCCTGACTGAGGAAGGATACCGCATCCACCTTGGTCATCCGCCGGCCGCAGCACATCAGGGTGTTTTCCTGATGCCTCCGGCGGTCGTCATCCCGTTTCTGCTGCTCCTCTGTCTCCTTCAAAAAAGTCTCGATGCGCTCCGAACCCTCGGCCCGGCCCGTCTCCAGGGCAAGGACAGCCCGCTGCCGGTGGGACAGGTTCGTGTACCTGTTCCCGCATTTGCCGCACACCTTTTGGGGCACGCCGCCGCAGGTAAGCTGTTCCGCCTGCCAGAATTTGATCTCTTTGCCGCAGAAGATACAAATGTCCGCCATTACGGCCTCCTCTCACACGATGGTGACAAACTGCCTGATATCGTCCCGCATGCGCAAAGCGGCGTTCCGGGCGGCCTGGGCGAAGTCGTGGCCGTCGCCCCCGGTTTTCTGCCAGGCGCACATGATGCCCCGGGAGGAGTTGACGATTGCTCCGTGGCCGTACTTGTCAAAGGCGTACCGCACGTCGTCCGCCGTCCCCCCCTGGGCCCCGTAGCCGGGCACCAGGAAGAAGGTCTTTTCCAGCCGCTTTCTCAAAGCCCGGATGTCGGAGGGGTAAGTGGCCCCGGTGACCGCCCCGGCACAGGTAAAGCCGTACTTGCCCTCGGTGCCGGCGGCAATGCGCTCGTTGAGGTCGCCCATCACCTGATAGACCAGCCGGTCTCCCGCCACGATGTCCTGCAGCTCCCCGGAACCGGGATTGGAGGTCTTGACCAGCACAAAGACGCATTTGTCCTCCGCCCTGGCGGCCTCCAAAAAGGGCTTGATGGAGTCAGAGCCCATATAGCCGTTGAGGGTGACGCAGTCGGCGTCGAAGGACTTGAAAACCTGACCCTCGATCCTGGCCCCGGTCAGCCAGCCCTCGGCGTAGGCGGAGGCGGTGGAGCCGATGTCCCCCCGCTTGATGTCGGCGATGACGAACAGGCCCTTCTCTTTGGCATAGCGGATGGTGCGCTCCAGTACCTCCATCCCCTGCCAGCCCAGGTTCTCGTAATAAGCCGCCTGGGGCTTGACGGCGGGGACGATGTCGCACAGCGCGTCGATGAGCCCCGCATTGAACTGCCAGACAGCCTCGGCGGCTCCCTTGAGGCCCGTCCCGTGCTCCTCGAAAGCTGCCTTGCGGATGTGCTCCGGGACATACTCGATGCGGGCGTCCAGTCCCGCTACGGTGGGGTTCTTCATAGCCCTGATCTTATCCTGTAAAACGTCGAATGACATGGTATCAAATCCTTTCGTCCTGATAGATGACCTCGCCCCGGGCAATGGTGTATTTCACCTTTCCCTTCACCCTCCGGCCGGCGAAGGGGGTGTTGCGGGCCTTGGAGGCGAACTGCTCCGGGTCGATGGTCCACTCCTCGTCCGGGTCAAAGATGACCAGGTCGGCCACGGCGCCCAGGGACATGTGGCCCCGGGCCAGATGGAGGATATCGGCGGGGTTGGTGGACAAGCGGCGGAATACGCCGGGCAGGTCCAGCTTTTTCGTGTGGTACAGCTGGGTGAGCGTGAGGGCCAGGCTGGTCTCCAGACCGATCATGCCGCTGGGCGCCCGGCTGAGGGAGCGGGCCTTCTCCTCCGCGGAGTGGGGGGCGTGGTCGGTGGCGATGACATCGATGGTGCCGTCCTTCAGCCCGGCGATGATGCCGTGGACATCCGCCTTGGTGCGCAGCGGCGGGTTGACCCGGGCCATGGAGCCCTGCCGGAGCACCTCATCCTCGGTGAGAGTGAAGTACTGGGGACAGGTCTCGCAGGTGATGGGCACCCCTTTCTTTTTCATCTTCCGGATAATGTCCACGCTCCGGGCGGTGGAGACGTGGCAGATGTGCACCCTGGCCCCGGTCTCCTCGGAGAGCATGGCATCCCGCATGACCATGATCTCCTCGGCAATAGCGGGCCGGCCCTCCAGCCAGAGCTGGCGGGACACGCTGCCCTCGTTCACCGCCCGGCCGGCCACCATAGAGGTGTCCTCGCAGTGGCACAGCACGGGCATTTCCAACTGCCGGGCCCGGATGAGCACATCCCGCATAAGGTTGGCGTTGTCCACGTTGCTGCCGTCGTCGGACAGGGCAACCGCCCCCGCCGCCTTCAGAGCCTCGGCGTCGGTGGGTTCCTCTCCGCGCAGGCCCAGAGACAGGGCAGCGATGGGGTATACCCCCACGCCGTTTGCCGCTTTCGCCCGGTCCAGCACATATTTGACCTGCTGGGGGCAGTCCACCGCCGGGCTGGTGTTGGCCATGCAGGCCATGGAGGTGACACCCCCCCGGGCGGCGGCGGCGCAGCCGGTGAGGATGTCCTCCTTATAAGTAAGCCCGGGGTCCCGCAGGTGGACGTGCATATCCACCAGCCCGGGGGCCACCATCAGCCCGGAGGCGTCGATGGTCCGGTCGGCCTCGCAGGTCAGGCCGTGCTCCATCAGTCCGACCCGTCCGTGCTCCAGCAGCAGGTCCTGAAGCTGGACGTTTCCCGTAACCGGGTGGACCACCCGGCCGTTTTTAATCAAAAGACGCATAGCTTCCTCCGAAGTATTTCCGGCGTGCGCCGGTTTCTTCTTTGCTCCGCATGGGGCGGAGTCAGAGTATAGTACTCTAATATTAAATTATAGCGGAAGATGCAGGATTTAGCAACGAGTTTTTCTGATTTTCGGGACATGCTATGCCTGACGGAGAAATTTTGAGCTTCTCCGGAAAAAGGGAGGGAAAACGATGCGCGCAAACTCCTGCGGCGGGCATGGCGCCGGCGTGTTTCTGATGGGCGCGGTGACCGGCATGGCCGCCGCCGCGGCCCTGACCGCGACCATGACGCCTACGTCCACCCGGCAGATCAAGCGGGCCGCCCATAAGGCCGCCCGGCGGGTCAACGAGGCCGTGGATCATCTGGCCGACGCCATGGACATGTAAGCACGGCAAGGCCCCCGGCTTTCAGCCGGGGGCCGCATTACATTTTTCAGTTAATATAACTTATCCAGAATGTCCACGATGTCCCCGATTACGCCGTCGTCGCAGTGACAGAGGACGCGGGCGCCCCAGTCCTTCACCTCGGGGGCGCAGTTGGCGGGGGCGAAGGGGATGGCGGACAGCTCCAGCATGGGGATGTCGTTCTGGTTGTCCCCCACGCAGTAGACGTGGTCGGGAGCGATCCCCAATAACCGGGCCACTCGGGCCACCCCGCCCCCCTTGCTGCTCCCCTTGCGGGTGAACTCCAGATAGCACGGGTTGGAGAAAATGGCCTCGTACCGTGCCCCGAAGCGCTCCAGCACTCGGGCCTGAACGGGGAGCAGGACCTCCTGCTCCTGATGGAAAATGGCTTTCACCCAGGGAGTGGGCATGTCCGCGATGGGGCACTCCGTATAGTCGCAGTTCACCTTTTTCAGGTGGGCCAGGGTGATGTGGTTGGGATGGCAGACATAGATGTCCTCCCCGTGATAGACCTCCAGGGACAGGGAGGGGAACTCCTCCATCAGCTCCGCCAGGTCGGCGGGGGCCATGTCGGGCAGACAGGTCTGCTCCAGCATCCGGCCGGCCTGGAAGTCGTAGATGGCCGCCCCGTTGGACAGCACCGCCGGGGCGTTCATGGGGACAACCGGAGCGTGGGGGGCGAAGGTGCGGTGGGCACGGCCGGTGGAGACCGTGAAATAGCCCCCCTCCCGGATCAGATACCGGATGGCCTCCAGGTTGCGCTCCGGAATGCGCAGGTGATAGTCGTACAGCGTGTCGTCAAAGTCGCTGGCAAGTAAAATGCCGTCGAATTTCCCCATGGGGCCTCCTTTCGCCCCGGTGGGGGCCTATTTCAGGTCCTCGCCCTGATAGTATTTCTTCATTGCCTTGGATGCCAGCGCGAAGATCGCCAGACAGAGGATCAGGTCAACACCAATATAGCTGATATTATAGACAAAGGAATAGAGGTAGGGGTTATCAAATACCATGCCGATGACCTCGGTAGGAACCAGAATGCGGTACACGGTGATACCGCTGACAAAGTGAACCGCGAAACGGCCGGCCGCTCCCAGAACGCTGCCCCAGTAGATTCCGCCGGGCTTCCCTTTGCCCAGCCCCGCCAAGGCTACCGGGATGGGCGCGGCGATGTAATCCAGAATAATGGAGACCCAGCCGTAGCCCACCGCCCCCTGAACAAAGACCTGGAGCACGCCAAACGCGGTACAGGTCACCAGGCCGGGCCCCACGCCCCAGCGCACACAAAACAGGAACAGGGGCAGCATTTCCAGAGAGATGGAGCCGCCGTTTGGGAACTCATAGGGTTTAATCATCCCCAGTACCAGGGCCAGGGCAATCATGACACCGGCCTCCGCCAGCATCCGGGTCGCTTTGTTTTTTGTCATTGTCGTTTCCTCCCAAAAGTGAAGATACCGCATTACATCCGGACGGGTGTAGTGCGGTCTTAGAGGAGACGACGGCAAAATCTCTCTTCCACTTCCTACGCCGGCATTACCCGGATCAGGTTCAAGGGACCGGAGACAGCTGTGTTTGCCTCTGCATCTCAGCCGGGAACTTTGCTCCCAGCGCCCCTGTGTTCGATTGTACTGCGGTTCGTTGTCTATTTTAGGCGGGAACAGGTGGTTTGTCAAGCCTTTTCCTTGACATTCCGCCCCATCGCCGATATACTGTACCCCACAGAAAGGGGGGAACCCGCCGTGAACAAGAAGGAGCTGCTGGACCGCTGTGCCCGGGATGGAGAGGAGCGGATCCTGCTGGCCCGGACGCTGGACAAGCTGGAGCTGGCCCGAAGCCGGGGCGTTCCCGCCCATACCCCCTTCCTCTCCCCGAGGGAGCAGGCCTCTGTGACCGACCTGCTCCACGCCTGGGGCAGGCCCAGGCACCTGTTCTGGGGCGGCTATCCGGACAGCGAGCGCCGGGTGTGCCTCTTCCTGGCCGACTGGCAGGAGGAGGACGGCGTTCTCGGCGATCCGGAGGGACCCCTGACCGCCATTGAGGCCAGATTCCCCGATGCTGCCGCCCTCACGCATCGGGACATTCTGGGCGCCCTCATGGGCCTGGGGCTGACTCGGGAGGTGCTGGGGGACATCCTCCTGCCCCGGCCGGGGCTGTGTCAGGTGGCGGTGCTGCGGGAAGCCGCTCCTATCCTCCTGTCCCAGTGGGAGGGGGCCGGGCGCTATAAGGTGAACCTGTCGGAGATATCCTTACAGCAGCTCACCCCCAAGCCCGCCCGGGTCAAGACCGTCCGGGACACGGTGTCCACCCCCCGGCTGGACGCGGTGACGGCCTCCGCTTTCTCCCTGTCCCGGAGCAAGGCCGCCGCCCTCATCACCGCGGGGAAGGTGTCCCTCAACCACCGGGAGTGCCTCAAGGCCGACCGCCAGGTGGGGGAGGGGGACGTGCTCACCTGCCGGGGGCTGGGCAAGTGCGTGGTGAAAGAGGTGCCTGGCCAGTCCAAAAAGGGCCGGACCATGCTGGTGTTAGAGAGGTATGTGTAATGGAACAGGCAAAAATCGACCGCATCAACGAGCTGGCCCGGAAGTCTAAGACGGAGGCGGGCCTCACTCCGGGGGAGAAGGCGGAGCAGGCCGCCCTACGCCGGGAGTATGTGGCCGCCGTCCGGGCCAATCTCACCGCCCGGCTGGACAGTACGGTGATCCAGTACCCGGACGGCACCCGGAAGAAGCTGAAAAAGAAGAAACCTTAATGGTTTTTTAATTGACAACCCAACCGTTTTCTGACATAATGGCGGTGCTTTCAGATTACTCCGGGCGAGGCGCCCCATTGACGTAAGGAGGTCCACTATGGCCCGTATCAAATTTACCACCGACTCCGCCGCCGATATTCCCGCCTCCCTTCGGGAGGAGCTGTCCATTCAGGTGCTCCCCTTCCCCATCGCCATGGGAGATCGGGAGTACGCCGACGGCTTCGACTTCACGCCGGAGGAATTCTACGGCATGCTCCTGGCGGCTCCCCAGATTCCCACTCACGCCCAGCTCAATCCCTATGTGTTTGAGGAGCTGTTCGAGCAGGCCTATGAGGCCGGTTACACCGACCTGATCCATACCTCCATAAACTCCAAGGGCTCCGCCACCTGCTCCAACGCCTTCCAGGCCCGGGGCGACTTCTACCGGGACCACCCGGAGGCGGAGGAGACCTTTCACATTCACATCATCGACGCGCTGAACTACACCATGGGCTACGGCTGGGCGGTGGTCCAGGGGGCGAAGATGGCCGCCGGGGGCGCGGAACCTCGGGAGATTGTGGACTATATCCAGGACTGGGTGGACCATGTGCGGGTGATTTTCGCCCCCCTGGACCTGCGCTTCGCCAAGAAGTCGGGCCGGGTGTCCGCCGCCGCCGCCTTTGTGGGGGAGGCCCTGGGGCTGAAGCCCGTTATGACCTTCACCGGCGGGGAATCCAAAATTCTGGCCAAGGTCCGGGGGGAGAAGGCCGTGGTGGCCAAGCTGGTGGAGCTGTGCAGGAGCGGGCGCAAAGCGGACACCCCCTATCTGATGATCCGGGGCGGCAACGCCGAGCAGAGTGAAAAGCTGCTGGAGGCCTGCCGTCAGGAGCTGGGAGAGGAGCCCGCCCTCAGCTACCACATCGGCGGCGTCATCGCCATCAACGCCGGCCCCAACCTCATCGGGATCATCTATCGGGATTGAGATAGTGCCGTCCAGCCGTTTTCATGCGGCTGGGCGTTTATTTTACAGATTATTCATGTCTTTTGTGGTATGCTATTGGAAAAGAAAAGAGGCGACCACGATGAACAACAGACAACTCACCTGGCCCCAGCGGGGGCGGCTCTGGCTGCGGCTGGGCCTGCGGCTGATCCTAACGGCACTGGCGGTGTGGACGGTGATAAGATTCGGGCGGCCGCTGCTCTCCCTCTTCGCCCCGTTTCTGTTCGCCCTGGCCGCCGCCGCCTTGCTCAATCCCCTGGTGAAGCGGCTGCAGAAGGTCTTGGGCTGGAACAGGCAGCTGCTGTCCGCCTTGCTGCTGATCCTCCTGTTCGGTCTGATCGGCGGGGGACTGGCCCTGCTGGTCTACGCCGCGGCGGGGCAGCTGATGTCCCTGGTCCAGAACTGGAGCGGCCTGCTGGCCAGCGCCCAGTCCGCCATGGATCAGGTGGAGGCCCTTTTCGCCCGCTTCCTTGCCCTGGTGCCCCCGCAGGTCACTGAGATTGTGGAGGATACCGGAGACAAGCTGTTCCAATGGCTGTCGGACGTGGTCCCCGCCGCCCTGGCGGATCTGGGCCGGGAGGCTGGGGAGAAGGCCATGGGCCTGCCCTCCTTTCTGGTGGCTCTCATCATCTTTGTCATGGCCACCTTTCTGCTGGCCGCCGACTACCCCTACCTGCGCAGCCGGGCGGTCCAGCATATGGACGAGGGGATGCTCCGTTTCCTGGGCCAGCTGCGCTCCACGGCTCTGGGAGCTTTCGGCGGCTACCTCAAGGCGGAATTTTTCCTGTCGGTGGGGGTGTTCTTTATCCTGCTGGCCGGCTTCTTCGTCACGGGACAGCCTTACGGCCTGCTGCTGGCCCTGGGGCTGGCGGTGATGGACTTCATCCCCATCATCGGGGCGGGCACCGCCATGGTCCCCTGGGCCTTTGTCGCCCTGTTCACCGGCGACCTGCCCTCGGCTGTGGAGCTGATGGTCATCTGGGGGGCTATCGCCCTGTTCCGCCGGGTGATGGAGCCCAAATTTGTGGGGGACCAGACGGGGCTGTCCCCTCTGCTGTCCCTGGCCGCCATCTACGTGGGCATGAAGCTGGCCGGGGTGCTGGGCATGGTTTTTGGGCCGGTGGTGGTGCTGGTGGCGCTGAATCTGGCCGGTATGGGCATGTTCCGGGGCTTTCGGCTGGACCTGGAGGCCTCCGCCCGGGATATCGCCGCCGTCCTCAGCGAGCGGCCGGAGTAAAAAAACCGCCCGAAGGGCGGCGCCAACCGCGAGCCCAGCGCCTGCGCAGCCGTTGGCGGCTCTGCCGCCTTACGGATGCGGCGTACCCCTTGCGGGTAAGCGGGTCGCGGTTGGGGATATGAAGCCCGCGACGACGATATTCATAAATTCTCCAAAATTCCTCCGCAAAGTTCAAAAAGATATTTGTTTTTCTTCATGCTTTTTTCATATTTTGGCGGTATGATAGCCACAGTTCAAGGGAACGCCTGAAATAACCTCGCTTTGAAAGGAGCGTTTAATCATGGATGAATTCAACTTCTACAACAGTGAGAACGACGGCTATCGGGGCAGCTTCGGCAGCTATGCGGACCCGGAGCCGGTGATACCCGGCACCCCCTTCGCCACCGGCGGTATGCGGCCCCCGAAGAAGAAACGGGGCGGGGCGGCTAAGGTCGTGGCCCTGGTGCTGGCCTGCGCCATCGCCGGGGGCGGCGCCGGGGTGGGCGGGGCCTACCTCTACAATAAGGCGGCGGTCCCCCAGAACACCACCATCATACACGAGGAGAACCGGCCCCAGGTCCGGACCATCGTCAACACCAACAACGGCCAGCCCATGACCCCGGAGCAGCTCTACGCCGCCAACCTGCCATCCTGCGTGGGCATCACGGTGAACACCACCCAGAACATCTGGGGCCAGACCACCACCTCCGCCGCCTCGGGCTCCGGCTTTGTCTATAGCCGGGACGGCTACATTGTCACCAACTACCACGTCATTGAGGAGGCGGACCGGGATGACAGCGGCTCCGTCACCATCCAGGTGTCCTTCGCCAACGGCGAAAAGTACGACGCCAGGCTGGTGGGTGGCGAGAAGGACAACGACGTGGCTGTTTTGAAGATTGAGGCCGGCGGCCTCACCCCCGTCACTCTGGGTGACAGCTCCAAGCTGGTGGTGGGTGAGAGCGTCTACGCCATCGGCAACCCCCTGGGTGAGCTGACCTACTCCCTTACCGACGGCATCGTCTCCGCCCTGGACCGGCTCATCACCACCACCGGCGCCGACGAGAACGGCCGGCAGACCAGCACCACCCTCAACGTGCTCCAGACCAACTGCGCCATCAACCCGGGCAACTCGGGCGGCCCGCTGTTTGACAGCTATGGCAATGTCATCGGCATCACCACCGCCAAGTACACCCAGTCCTCCTCCGGCGTCAACGCCGAGGGCCTGGGCTTCGCCCTCCCCATCAACGACGTGAAGGAGATTCTGGCCGACCTCATCGCCCACGGCTATGTCACCGGCAAGCCCTATATGGGCGTTCAGGTGACCGATGTCCCTTCGGCGGCTCAGCAGTACGGAATTACCGCCGGCGCGGCGGTCAGCTATGTGGCCGAGGGCTCCTGCGCCCAGAAGGCGGGCCTCCAGGTCAACGACATCATCACCGCCATCGACGACACCGCCATCGACTCCTCCTCCGCCCTCACCGCCGCCTTGACCACCGGCTACAAGGCGGGCGACACCGCCACCCTCACTGTCATCCGCAATCAGCAGGAGCTGAAGCTGACCATCACCTTCGACGAGAAGAACGCCGAGACCGAGGGCCGCAACCAGCTCCAGCAGGACAACAGCCAGCAGCAACAGCAGAACAACGGCTACTACTATCAGTGGCCCTTCGGCGGCTTCCCCTGGTAATTCCGAGCTTCCATTAAAGCCGTATTCCCCGCCCTTCGGGCGGGGAATACGCGTATCAGTAATCAATAAACCCCGCAGGACCGTCTCCGGTCCTGCGGGGTTTGTCTGTTAGTGAGAGGGTTCTTAGAAAATACCCTGAGCCATCATGGCGTCGG
>CAJUPW010000014.1 GCA_910588635.1 uncultured Oscillospiraceae bacterium
TGGTCCGAGTGACTGGATTCGAACCAGCGGCCTCTTGAACCCCATTCAAGCGCGATACCAAACTTCGCCACACCCGGAAATGGCTGCTGTTCTGCAACAGACAGCTTATACATGATAGCACGCCCCGAAAGAAAAATCAACCCCTTTTTTAAAAAAATTCAAGTGAACTGCCGCTGAAAATCCAATTGCATTTTCCACATGCTTTTGGTATAATGTAACATCTATTGTTGTGCTCAAATGGGGGCGGAATGTCCGCCCTTTAAACAGATACGAGGTGGCCTGATTGTATTTAAAAGCATTGGAAATTCAGGGCTTCAAGTCCTTCCCGGATAAGACGGTGCTTACCTTTAGCGAGGACATCACCGCCATCGTGGGCCCCAACGGCTCAGGTAAGTCCAACATCTCTGACGCCATCCGCTGGGTGATGGGGGAGCAGTCCACCCGCGCCTTGCGGGGGGGCAAGATGGAGGACGTGATCTTCGGGGGCACCGCCAAGCGCAAGCAGACAGGCTACGCAGAGGTTTCGCTGGTTCTGGACAACACCTCCCACATCTTTGACATGGAGGAGTCCGAGGTGATGGTCACCCGGCGGTACTACCGTTCCGGAGAGAGCGAGTACTACATCAACCGCCGCTCCGTCCGCCTGAAGGATGTGAACGAGCTGTTTATGGACACCGGCCTGGGCCGGGAGGGCTACTCCATCATCGGCCAGGGCCGTATTGACGAGATTTTGTCGGTAAAGTCGGCCGACCGCCGGGAGGTTTTTGAGGAGGCGGCCGGCATCTCCCGCTTCCGTCACCGGAAGGAGGAGGCCGAGCATAAGCTGGGGCGCACCGAAGAGAACCTGGTCAGGATCAACGATAAGATATCGGAGCTGGAGCTCCAGGTGGAGCCTCTCCGGGAGCAGAGCGAGAAGGCAAAAAAGTTTCTGGTCCTTCGGGACGAGCTGCGCACGCTGGAGATTTCCGTCTGGCTGGACACCCTGGAGCGCATCCGGGCCAACAACATCAAGCTGGAAGCCGACTATCAGGAGGCGGCCCGCCGGAAGGAGGAGGTCAGGGTCAGCCAGGAGAAGGCCTACGCCGCCGCCGAGAAGTTTTCCGAGGAGATGCGGGAGAAGGACCTGGAGGCCGACCGCCTCCGCTTTGAGATGCAAGGCCGTCAGGCCCAGGCCAACGAGCTGGAGTCGGCCGTCGCCGTGTTAAAGAGCAGCATCCGGCACAACCTGGAGTCAGCCCAGCGCATCCGGGCTGATCTGGAGCAGCAGGAGGGCCGGGAGGGCTCCCTGTCGGAGCAGATCGAGCAGCGCAGGGTCCGCCTCCGTGAGATTGAGGCCGGACTGGAGGCGGGACGGTCCGCCCTGGAGGCCAGAGGCCGGGAGGCGGAGGAGGCCGCCCGCTCCGCAGGGGCATTGGCCCGCGAGCTGGAGGAGCTGCGCGCCCAGGCTGACCTGGGCACCGCCGGGGCCGCAGAGGCGAAAGCCTTGCTGTCCGCCCTGGCCGCCGCGGCCCAGGAGGTCATGGACCGGGACGGGACGGTTCGCCGGGAGGCCAACGAGCTGGAGGAACGGCTGGAGGAGGCTCAGAAGGAGACCCGGGCCGCCAAGCGCCGGTACGACGACGCGGTGGAGGAGCGGGACGCGGTCAGGAATGTGATCCAGGGCTACCAGCTTCGCATGGATTCCCGGAAGAAGAAGTGGGACCAGACCAAAGACGCCCAGGTCAAGCTGCAAATGGAGGAGAACGCCCTCACCTCCCGCATCAAGCTGCTCACCGAGATGGAGCGGGAGCACGAGGGTTACACCAAGGCGGTCAAGCTGGTGATGGGGGAGGCCCGGCGGGGTGCGCTGAATCACATCCACGGCCCGGTGGCCGACCTGCTCAAGGTGCCCGACCAGTACACCGTGGCCATCGAGACCGCTCTGGGCGGGGCCATGCAGAACGTTGTGGTGGACAGGGAGGAGGACGGCAAGGCCGTCATCCAGTACCTCAAACGCCGGGACGGCGGACGGGCCACCATCCTGCCCCTCAGCTCCATCCGCCCCGGGTCCCTCCGGGAGGAGCGGGAGCTGTCCGGCGAGCCGGGCTTTGTGGGCGTGGGGGACAAGCTGATTTCCTTCGACCCCAGGTATCAGAATGTCTTTTCCAACCTGCTGGGCCGGGTGGCCGTGATGGAGAATCTGGATGCCGCCATCGCCGCCGCCCGAAAGTACGGCTATAAATTCCGCATTGTCACCCTGGACGGCCAGGTGCTTAACCCCGGCGGCTCCATGACGGGCGGCTCCGCCAGCCGAAGCGCCGGCATCCTCAGCCGGGCAAACGAGCTGGAGCGGCTGAACGGTCAGCTTGCCGGCATCCGCGGCCGTGTGGCCGAGGCAGCCAGGGCGGCGGCCGAGGCGGAGCGGGAGTCCACCGCCGCCGCCTATGAGCTGGAGACAGCCCAGAGCCAGCTTCGTCAGTGGGAGGACGCCATCCTCAAGGCGGAGGGCGAGCTGTCCCAGCGGCGCACCGTCACCGCTGAGCTGGAGCGTCAGCGGACAGGGCAGCAGGAGGAGCTGGAGCAGCTCAAGGGCCGTGCCGCCCAGATAGAGGCCGATACCCAGGCGGCTCGGGCGCGTATCCAGACTCTGGAGGGGGAGACCGCCGCGTTAAAGAGCGAGGCCGAGGGCAAGGCCCGGGGCCAGACCGAGGTGCAGGAGCGGTCAGCCCGCATCGCAAAGGAGACGGCGGAGCTCACCGCCGCCCAGGCCGCCCTGGAGGCGGAGCGGGAGGCCACCCGATCCAGCCTGACCGAGCTGGAAAACCTCAAGGCCAGCATGGCCGGGGACCGGGACCAGAGCAAAGCCCTGATGGCGGACTACGAGGAGAAAAACGCGGAGCTCACCTGGGAGATTGCCGAGAAGGAGGAGGCCCTGGCCGGCCTCCGGAAGGAAAATCAGAGTCAAAACGAGGCCATTGCCCGGCTGAACCAGGAGAAGATCGACCTGGAGGGCCGGCGGGTAAAGGCCACCAAAGAGAGCCAGTCCCTCAACGAGGAGCTGCTGCGCGCCGAGGGGGAGGCCTCCCGGCTGGAGCAGAAGAAGGTGGCCGCCTCCATGGAGGAGAAGCAGCTTCTGGATAAGCTGTGGGAGACCTACGAGCTCAGCCACGAGGCCGCCCGGCAGCAGCGGGTGGAGATCGAGTCCGTCCCCAGGGCCAGCCGGCGCATCGCCGAGCTGAAACGGTCCATCTCCGGCCTGGGGAACGTAAACGTGGGGGCAATTGAGGAGTTCCAGCGGGTGAACGAGCGATACACCTACCTCACCGACCAGCGGGACGACGTGGACAAGGCGAAGAAGGAGCTGGAGGAGATCATCGCCGGTATCACAGACGAGATGAAAACCATTTTCCGGCGGGAGTTTACCACCATCAACGAGGCCTTCGGCCAGACCTTTCTGGAGCTGTTCGGGGGGGGCAAAGCCACTCTGGAGCTGGAGGACCCCGACGATATCCTCAACTGCGGCATTGAGATTAGGGTCCAGCCTCCGGGCAAGGCGCTGAAAATCATCACGCTGCTCTCCGGCGGGGAGAAGGCCTTTGTGGCCATCGCCCTGTATTTCGCCATTTTAAAGGTGCGCCCCACCCCCTTTGTGGTCATGGACGAGATTGAGGCAGCCCTAGATGACCCAAACGTCAGCCGCTTCGCCCGGTATATGCGCGGCATGTCGGGCAAAACCCAGTTTATCGTCATCACCCACCGCCGGGGCACCATGGAGGAGGCCGACGTGCTCTACGGCGTCACCATGCAGGAACAGGGCGTGAGTCGTATGTTGACCATTAACTTGAATGACGTGGAAAAGGAATTGAATATCCGGTAAAACCAAATCGAAGCCCAGCGAAGCGGGTTCGATTTGGAGAGGAGGAGCAAGGAAATGGAGCGAGAGCAGCCGCTTGCGGCTGTTCTGAGCGAAATGAACTTTGCGACGACGAGAATGATGTAGAGAAGGAACTGAACATTCGATGAATGACAATGAGAAAAAATCCGGCGGCTGGAAGATGATCCTGGGCGGCATTGTATTGATCGCGGTGCTGTTCGTGAGCGTAAAACTGATGTTCTGGGGCCTGGGGGAGATGGTACGGAGCAACCACCCGGAGGTCTATCAGAGCGCGTCCGTGCTTCAGGAGGGCTCTGCCAGCGGGAGCCAGGATGAGGCGGACGCCCCCAGCTTCTGCGTTCACTGCGGCAAGGGGCTGCCCGAGAGTTTTGAATGGGGGCAGTTCTGCCCCTACTGCGGGGAGAAAATTGAACAATAAGGAGAACAACCTATGGGCTTTTTTGACAAGCTGAAAAAGATCAATATTTTCTCCGGCTTCGGCTCGGAGCTCACCGACGATTTCTACGACGAGCTGGAGGAGTCCCTGATCCTGGCCGACACCGGCATGGAGGTCACTCTGGAGCTGGTGGAGGAGCTGCGCCGCCGGGTACGTGCGGAGGGGGTCAAGACCATCGAAGAAGCCCGGGAGGCGATGGTCCAGGTTATCGCCGAGGCCCTGAGCGCCGGGGACCTTTCTTTGGACCTGTCTACCAGACCGTCGGTGGTGCTGTTTATCGGGGTGAACGGGGTGGGCAAGACCACCACCATCGGCAAGATCGGCCGCCAGCTGAAGGGGGAGCGGAAAAAGGTGCTTTTCTGCGCCGCCGACACCTTCCGGGCCGCCGCCGCCGAGCAGCTCACCATCTGGGCAGACCGGGCGGGGGTGGACATCATCAAGCAGCACGAGGGGGCCGATCCCGCCGCCGTGGTGTTCGACGCCATGTCCGCCGCCAAGGCCCGGAATGCCGACGTGGTGCTGGTGGACACCGCCGGCCGGCTGCACAACAAGCAGAACCTCATGAACGAGCTGAATAAAATTTCCCGGGTCATCGACCGGGAGCTGCCCGGCTGCGCCCGGGAGACCCTCCTGGTGCTGGACGCCACCACCGGCCAGAACGGCCTGATTCAGGCCAAGCAGTTCAAGGAGGCGGCGGGCATCACCGGCATCGTCCTCACCAAGCTGGACGGCACCGCCAAGGGGGGCATCGCCATCGCCATCGCCAAAGAGCTGGGCGTGCCCGTCAAGTACGCCGGCGTGGGCGAGGGCATCGACGACTTGAAGCCCTTCGACGCTCAGGAATTTGCCCAGGCGCTGATTTAAAATTTAATAGATTATCAATAGACAGAATAAGAAAATATGGTAGAATAAGGGGGAAGAGCGTATGAAGCTGGTGCTGGCCAGTAAGAACCAGAAGAAGCTGCTGGAGATGAACGATATTCTGTCCCATCTGGGCGTGGAGGTCTGCTCTGAGGCGGAGGCCGGGGTGGATTTGGAGGTGGAGGAGACCGGGACCACCTTTGAGGAAAACTCTCTGCTCAAGGCCAAAGCCGTCATGGAGGCCAGCGGCCTGCCCGCCATCGCCGACGACTCGGGGCTGTGCGTGGACTGTCTCAACGGGGCTCCGGGGGTGTACTCCGCCCGGTACGGCGGCGAGGGGCTGGACGACGCGGCCCGGTACCGCCTGCTGCTGAACAACATGCGGGGCCAGATGACTCGGGCGGCGAAATTTGTCAGCGTCATCACCTGCTGCTTCCCCAACGGGGATGTGCTGTCCGCCCGGGGGGAGTGCCCCGGCACCGTCGCCTACGCCCCCATGGGGGAGGGCGGCTTCGGCTACGACCCGGTGTTTTTCGTCCCGGAGCTGAAAAAGACCTTCGCCCAGATGACAGCCGGCGAAAAGAACGCCATTTCCCACAGGGGAAAGGCGCTGGAGGCTTTCAAGGCAAAGCTGGAGGAATATTTGAAAAAATGAGGCCGCCGAAGGCGGCCCCCAAAATGGAGCCCAGCGGAGCGGGTCCGTTTTGGAGAGGACGAGCAACGCAATGGAGCGGATGTCCGCCGAAAGGCGGACGGAGCGGAATGGAGTTTGGGAGGACGACATGGATTTAACCAGTAAGCAAAGAGCCCAGCTGCGGGGTCTGGCCAACGGCATCGACACGATTCTGATCGTGGGTAAGGACGGCATCGGGGACAATCTGGTCAGGCAGGCCAACGACGCCCTGGAGGCCCGGGAGCTCATCAAGGGCAAGGTGCTGGACAACTCCCTGATGTCGGCCCGGGAGGCGGCGGAGGAGCTGGCCCCCCTGACCCGGAGCGAGGTGGTCCAGGTGATCGGAACAAAATTCGTTTTATACCGTCCAAGCCATAAGAAGGATAAAAAGGATAAGATCGTGCTGGTGGCGGACAAGAAGAAAGCGTAAATAATCGTAGGGGCGCGCATTGTGCGCCTGCCCGCGCAAGGAGGACCATTGTGTCGAAGCAGAAAAGCGGACTGTTCTTGTTTGTGGGGGTCCTGCTGCTTGCCGCAGCAGGGGCGGCCCTCGCATGGTGGTTCTGGCCCAGCCCCTTGCTGGACGGGGCGGAGGCTTACCGCGTATACTATGCAAGGGCCTATGAGGGCGGGACCTCGGCGGACCATGATATAGATATGACGGAGTTTCTGGATCAGGAAGCGGCGCTGGATGTTCTCGGCCGCTATCAGCGGGATCGCTCCGGCGGCAGGATGGGCAGTTACCCTGTTGAGGAGGGCATGATCCTTGTGGGCGTGTGTTATGAGGAAGGCCCTTACCGCTGGCATATCGTAGCCGCCCCGGGACATGCCTTCGCCTATACTGGGCACAGCAGCGCGAAGTGGAACATTCGTGACGGCGGCAGGCTGTGGCAGGAGTTATCGGCCCTACTTCCTTTGGAGACATAAGCGCCGGCGGAGCCGGTATCAAACAAAGGTGGTGTTTCCATTGAAAATCGGCGTTTTTGGCGGAACCTTCAACCCGCCCCACCAGGGCCACCTGGCGGCGGCCCGGACGGCGATCAGCGCGCTGGGGCTGGACAAGCTGCTGATTATCCCGGCGGCCATCCCGCCCCACAAGGAGCTGCCCGAGGGTACCCCGGCCCCTGAGCACCGGCTGGCCATGGCGGAAAAGATGGCCGACGCCCTCCTGGCGCCCGGTGTGGCGGAGGCGTCCGGCCTGGAGCTGACCCGGACGGGGAAGAGCTACACCTCCGACACCCTGGAGCGGCTGCGGGAGCAGTACCCGGACGATGAGCTGTGGCTGCTCATGGGGACGGACATGTTTCTCACCCTCCATCTGTGGCACAAGCCGGAGACCATTTTAAAGCTGGCGGGGGTGTGTGCCTTCGGCCGCAGCGAGCAGGACACGGAGGAGGTCTTCGCCCCCCAGCGGGAGCACCTGCAAAAGACCTTCCCGGGCGCGAAGATCACCACCATCACCCTTCCCGGGCTGGTAGATGTCTCCTCAACCCAGCTGCGGGAGCTGCTGGCCGGGGGCGAGGGGGAGGAATACCTCTACCCGGCGGTCTACGGATACATTTTGATGCACGGCCTCTACGGCGTCCGCGCCGATCTGAAGCGTCTGGATATCCCCGAGCTGCGCGCCTGCTCCTACTCCATGGTGATGCAGAAGCGGGTGCGGCACATTCGGGGCACCGAGGAGGAGGCGGTCCGTCTGGCCCGCCGCTGGGGGGCGAATGAGAACTACGCCCGCCGGGCGGGGATTCTGCACGACTGCACCAAGTACCTTTCCGGAGGGGAACACATCGCCATCTGCGAAAAATACGGCGTGCCTCTGGACGAGCTGGAGCGAAAGGCGGCAAAGCTGCTCCACTCCAAGACGGGGGCGTGTATTGCCCGGCACGTTTTTGGAGAACCTGATGAGGTGTATGAGGCCATCTTCTGGCACACCACCGCCAAGGCGGATATGACCACGTTGGAAAAGATACTGTATGTGGCCGACTACATGGAGCCCAACCGCTCCTTCGACGGAGTGGAGCGGCTGCGGGAGCTGGCCTACAGCGACCTGGACAGGGCGCTGCTCCTGGGAGTGGAGACTACCATTCAGGAGATGAAGGACCGCAGTCTTCCGGTACACAAAAGCACGCTCCGGGCCCAGGCGTGGCTGCGGGAGCAAGGCGTGACAACAGAGGGATAAAGATTCATGAGCGAGCAAAACAGACACAGTGGAAAGCGGGAGGCGCCGGGCCTCTGGAGCCGGTACCGGGCCTGGGCGGCCGGACTGGACCGGAAGGGCAGGCTGCGGCTGCGGACGTGTCAGGCGCTGGCGGTGCTGGCCGTCTTGATTTTGGGGATCGTGCTGTTTCTGCGGTCCTGGATCAGGCTGCCCAGCGTGCCCGACCCGCCGGGGATGAACCTGACCCCGGGGGGCAGCACCTCCCAGATCCAGCCGGGACAGACGGGGGACGTCTCCTTCGAGGGGGCGGAGCTGCCAGACGTGGCCAAAAGCGGCCGGAAGCCGGGGTACTACACCTTCCTCCTGGTGGGCAAGGACACCAGCAGCGGCCTGACCGACACCATGATGCTCATTTCCTACGACACCCAGAGCAAAAAGATCAACGCCATTAGCCTGCTGCGGGACACCATGACCAACACCAGCGCCAAGCGGGGGGCCCAGAAGCGGCTGAACGTGGTCTTTAACCGCAACCGGGGCGATAAGAAGCTCAGTGAGAAGGAGCGCATCGAAAACGGCATGACCGCCCTGAAGAAGGAGGTCAGCCGCCTTACCGGCGTCTATCCCGACTTCTACGTCATGGTGGAGTGGGAGGCCATCGGCCGGCTGGTGGACGCCGTGAACGGGGTGGAGTTTGATGTCCCCTTCGACATGGACTACGATGACCCCTATCAGGACCTGCACATCCACCAGAAGAAGGGCCTGCGTGTGCTGGACGGCCAGGACGCCATGGAGGTCATCCGGTTCCGGAAGAGCAATGACGAGAGCGTGGTGCTGTATGACACGGGGCGCACCGAGATCCAGCGGAACTTTATGACAGCCGTGCTGAAGAAGTGTCTCACTCCGGAGATTCTTCTCAAGCTGCCCACTTTGGTAGACATCTTCATGGACAACGTAGACACCGACCTGACTGTGGGCAACATCCTGGCCTTTGCACAACTGGCCATCGGCATGGATGTGGAAAATGGGGTGAAATTTGTCCCCATGCCCTGCTACAACGTGATGTATGACAAAGCATCGCTGGTCTGCGCCCAGGAGAAGGAGCTGCTGGCAATTCTCAATGACGGCATAAACCCCTATCTGGACGAAATCAAGTCCAGCGATTTGCAGCTGATGTACAAAAAAAGCGGCGGCGGCTTCGGCGTGACCAACGGCACCCTGGCCGACCCGGCGGTGGCCAGCGTCCCTGTCACCCCCAAGCCGGCGAAGCCGGACGACCCGGAGGAGCCCGACGACCCCGCGGTGACTGATCCGGAAAACCCCGGCGCCACCACCGACCCGGGCACTACAACGGATCCCGGAAACACCACCGATCCCGGAACTGCCACCGACCCTGGAAATATCGGGGATATTGACCCGGGCGTTGTTTTCCCCGACCCCTCTCCGGATATTCAGGGGGGTACGGTACCAGAACAGGCAGTGGCGTGAGAAAATAGAAAGGAGAAAACTGGATGGAATCCTATGAACTGGCGGTCCTGCTGGCCAGAGCGCTGGACAGCAAAAAGGGCGGCAATATCAAGGTGCTGAAAACGGAGGGGATTACCACCCTGGCCGATTACTTTGTTATCTGCACCGCCACCTCCAACACCCAGGTCAAAGCCATGTCCGACGCCTGTGAGGAGGCGGCGGAGAAAAACGATGAGCGGGTCCACCACATTGAGGGCCACCGCGGCGGCGCGTGGCTGCTGATGGACTTCTCGGCGGTGGTGGTTCACGTCTTTACCGATGAGGCCCGGAAGTTCTATGACCTGGAACGGCTGTGGAGCGACGCGGAGGAGATCGACATAAGCAAGATTCTGACCCGGGAATAAGAGAAGCCCCGGCGTCCTGATTGGGACGCCGGGGCCGCGTTTTACTCTCTGCGAATGATTTTCAATGATTTCTGACAGTTTTCCACATGGTTGACGGTCTGGCTGCCGCCGAACTCCCCGTCCACCGTCCAGGGGACGGGCTGGTCGCAGGTGAAGGTGAGCTTTCTGGCCTGGAGCTGAACCAGTGCCCCGGAGCGGTCCGCCGGGGACAGATTCACCAGGGCCTGGAGTCCGTCGGCGAGGTCGGCCAGCTTGAGGGGCTTTTTGACCAGCAGGACCTCAAACAGCCCGTCGTCCAGCACCACCTGCTCCGCCTTGGGGGGCTTGAGCCCGCCGATAGACTGGGAGTTGCTCACCATGCCGAAGAAGAACTCATCCTCCAGGACCTGTCCGTCGTACTCCACCGTCATGCGGTAGGGGGCGATGGTGGGCAGGGAGGCGATTCCGGCAAAGACGTAGGCCAGGTGGCCAAAGGTGTTTTTCAGCTCCTGCGGGGTGTCGTAGGCCACTTTGGTGAAAGCGCCGAAGGCGGCTACATAGATAAAGGGTTTTCCGTTGAGCCGGCCGGTGTCCATGGGGACGGGCACGCCGGTTCCGGCGGCCACCAGGGCGGCCTCCCGGGGCTTCCGGGGCAGGCGGAAGGTTGTGGCGCAGTCGTTGGTGGAGCCGAAGGGGATGTAGCCCAGGGGGGGCGGGTCCTTCAGGGCGGCGAGGCCAGCCGCCGCCTCGCTGAGGGTGCCGTCTCCGCCGGCGCAGACGATTCGGTCGAACTGAGGCCCCAGCTCCCGGACCACGCGGGCGGCGTCCCCCTTGCACTGGGTTGGGTAGGAGGTGGCGAGCCACCCGGCCTTGGTGAACACGTCCAAAACCGCGGACAGCGCTCCCTTTGCCTGTCCGGTGCCCGAGGTCGGGTTGTAAATAAAAAGAAGCCGGTTCATAAAAAGGCCCTCCGGGAATGAGAAGATATTGATACATATTATAATTGGCCCCATGGAAAAATCAAGATGGTCCGGAAAACTTTATTTCTTCTTAACGGATGGCTGGGAGGGGTTGCGCCGAGAGGAAAAAGCGAGTAAAATAAGGGGAAACTGTTTGTCGAGGTGTACATCCGCTATGAACCGAAAGACCCTGGCCGCCGCCTTCCCCCTCACCGTGCCCGTGCTCATGGGCTACCTGGCCATCGGAATGGCCTTCGGACTGATGCTCCAGTCCATCGGCTATGGGGTGGGCTGGGCTCTGCTGATGAGCGTGGTTATCTACGCCGGCTCCGGACAGTATCTGGGGGTGTCTCTGCTGGCGGTGGGGGCCCCCCTGACCCAGGTGGCCTTCCTTACCCTGATGGTCAACTTCCGCCATCTGGTCTACGGCCTGTCCATGCTGGAAAAATTCCGGGGGATGGGAGCGCGGAAGCTCTATATGATCTTTTCCCTCACCGACGAGACCTATGCGCTGCTCTCCTCCGCTCAGGCCCCGAAGGGGGTGGAGGAGCACGACTTTTTCTTTGCCGTGGCCCTGCTGGATCACAGCTACTGGGTATTGGGATCGGTGATCGGTTCCCTGCTGGGCTCCGCCCTGGGCTTCGACACCACGGGGGTGGACTTTGCCATGACCGCCCTGTTCCTGGTGATCGCCGTGGGCCAGTGGAGGGCCGCCGGCAGTCATATCCCCGCGCTGCTGGGGGGCGCGGCCACTCTGGTCAGCCTGCTGCTGGTGGGGGCGGAGGACATGCTCCTGCCCGCCCTGGCCATCATCGTGATCGCCCTGACGCTGCTCCGGCCCCGGCTGGAGGAAAAACATCTGAGAGAGGAGGGAACACCATGCCCCTGACTCCGGTACAGACCCTGGCCTCCATCGCCGTGATGTCCGTGGTGACCTTCCTCACCCGGGCGCTGCCCTTCCTTCTCTTTGACCGGGGAGACCATCCGCCAAAAATCGTCCTTTATCTGGGCCATGTCCTGCCCCCGGCGGTGATTGCCATGCTCATTGTCTACTGCCTCAAGGGGGTCACGTTTACCACCCTTGGGGGCTGGCTCCCGCCCCTCATCGCCGGGCTGGCGGCGGTGCTGCTCCATATCTGGAAGGGCAACGACCTGCTGTCCATCTTCGGCGCCACGGTATTTTACATGGTGCTGGTCCAGGGGGTGTTTGCCTGAATGGCTGGCCGTGTTTTGATTACCGGCGCCTCCCGGGGCATCGGGGCTGCGGCCGCCCGGCTGTTTGCACGGGAGGGCTGGGACGTGGCCATCAACTACAATTCCAGCCGGGAAGCGGCCCGGAGGCTGGCCGCGGAGCTGTCCGGCCTGGAGGTGCGGGCCGTCCCGATCCGGGCGGACGTGTCTGACCCGGAGCAGGCGGAGGGGCTGGTCCGGGAGGCGGAATTTTCTTTGGGCGGCCTGGACTGCGTGGTCTGCAACGCGGGGATTGCCTTGCCCCAGCAGCTTCTCACCGACACCAAAGTGGAACAGTGGCGGCGGCTGATGTCGGCTGACCTGGACGGCATGTTTTATGTGCTCAAGGCCGCCATCCCCGGTCTGGTCCGGCAGAAGCGGGGGGCCATCGTGACGGTGTCCTCTATGTGGGGCCTTACCGGCGGCTCCTGCGAGGCCGCCTACTCCGCCGCCAAGGCGGGGGTGATCGGGCTGACGAAGGCTCTGGCCAAGGAGCTGGGCCCGTCCAATATCCGGGTGAACTGCGTGGCCCCGGGGGTGGTCGCCACCGATATGAACGGCCATCTCACCCCCCAGGACCTGGCCGCCCTGGAGGAGGAGACCCCTTTGGGCCGCATCGGCGCGCCGGAGGAGGCGGCCCAGGCGGTAGTCTTCCTGGCCTCGGACCGGGCCTCCTTCATCACCGGCCAGGTGCTGAATGTGGACGGGGGCATGGTGATTTAAGAAAAGTTTTGTCGAATTTTAATATTTAAGAGGACGATTTGCGGTTGTAAAACCGATAAAAACTTGATATAATAAATCGCTTCCACAATTGTGCGAGCCAGAATTTTCCAAAATGCGGGGAGTGAGAGTATGGGCCGCGCCAATAAAGACGTTGGCGGCTACCGGGGCCGCAGAACGGCAACAGACGTTTTAAAACTGATCGCCATCATTCTGGGCGTGCTGGTGGTCCTGGCGGTGGCCGGGATGCTCTATCTCCAGAAATACATGGTGTACACCGACGAGGGGGTCAAGCTGGAGCTGCCCCCCTTCCTCCAGATGCTCCGGGGGGAGGGCTCCTCTGAGGAGCCGGGCGGCTCCGCCTCCCTTCCCGACCCGGGCAGCGTCAGCGTGGTGGTGGACCCGGACGGCAGCGCCTCGGAGCCCCAGCAGCCCGATGAAAAGGAGCCGGCCAGCTTTGCCCTGGCCCTCCCGGTGAGCGACGTGGTGAGCGGTACCGCCGCCGCCAAGCTGGAGGAGGCGGGGGCGGACGAGCTGATTCTGGCCGTGAAGACCCAGGACGGCAAGCTGGCATGGCTTTCGGGGCAAGGGGCGGCCGAGCGCTCCAGGGTCAACGGCAGCCAGGAGACCACGGAGGCGATCCGGCAGTGGAATCAGGGGGAGGTATATACCATCGCCCGGGTGTGCTGCTTCCGAGACGACAGCGCCCCCTATTACAACAACGCCATGGCCTTGCGTCAGGGGAACGGCAACTGGCGGGACGAGTTGGGCCTGCGGTGGCTCAGTCCCGCCAACGACAGGTCTCAGGCCTATATCGCCGGCCTGTGCGGCGAGCTGGCCGGACTGGGCTTTGACGAGATCGTGCTGGAGGACTTTTCTTTCCCCGTTCGGGGGAAGGTAGACCGCATCAACAGGGGAGACAGCTACGACCCCGCCCGGTTTCACGACGAGCTGGAGGACCTCCTTGCCCAGGTACAGAAGGCGGCGGAGCCCTACGGCACGAAAATTTCCTTGCGGGTGGAGCGGGACACCCTGGCCGGGGCGGAGAGCCTCAGCGGGGTGACGCCCCGGCTTCTGGAGAAATACGCCGCCCGAATCTGGGTGGAGGACGACGGCCTGACCCCCGCCCCCCAGGACCTGCTGGAGCCGGCGGGAATTTCCGGCGGACCGGACCGGCTGGTGTCTGTCACGGCCGCCTACGCGGAGGACAGCCCCGTGGCCCAGGCTGTGCTGTTTCCGGCGGAGCAATCATAATTCAGGCGCCGCCCGGCCGCTTTCGCGGTCGGGCGGTATTTTGGCAGAGAGGGAAAAATGCCAAAAAATCAGTCAAATCAGGGGAAGTGCCCACCAAATATGGAGGAAAAAGGCCTTGATTTTTTGAAAAAAATTTACTACAATAATACAGTAGCAAATATCTCCATTTTTGCATCCGAAAAAGGTGGTGAAAACATGGCATTGGAAGCTATCCAGACGGTGACCCAGGCCGAGGCAAGGGCCAAGGCGGACCGGGAGGCCGCGGCGGCTCAGGCCAAGCAGCGTCTGACCGACGTCCAGCGGGAGGCCAAGCAGACGGTGGAACAGGCCCGACAGAAGGCCCGAGAGGAGGCCCGTCAGATGATGGCCCAGGCGGAAGAAAAGGCCGCCCAGGCTACCCGGGAGGCGCTGGAACAGGCCGGTCAGGACTGTGAGGCGCTGAAGCAGAGGGCCCGGGGGCGGCTGGAGCAGGCCGCGCAGCTCATTGTTGGAAGGGTCGTGGAACGGTAATGGCTATCGTAAAAATGAAGCGCCTGCGCATGGTGGCCATGGCGGCCGACCGGGAGGCGCTGCTCCGCAAGCTTCAGCACATGGGCTGTGTGGAGATTGTACAGCCTGAGGCCGACCCCGACGACCCCCTGTGGGCCTGCCTCACCCACTCCGAGACGGGCGGGCTGAGCGCCGCCCACGAGGAGAAAAACCAGGCCGAGCGGGCGCTGGAGGTGCTCAAGCGGTACAAGGCTCTGCCCAAGTCGGGCTTTTTGGACCCCAAACCCAGCGTGGGGGAGGGTGAGCTCTTCGACGAGACCGGAGCAAGGGCGGCCCGGGATATCGCCGGGCAGGTCAACGGTCTGGACCGGCGGCTGGCAGCCATCCGGGCGGAGGAAAACAAGCTGGAGACCCAGCGGGCGGTGCTGCTCCCCTGGAAGAGCCTGGACATGCCCCTGGAGACCGGCTCCACCGATCAGGTGACCATTCAGCTGGGAACCTTGCCCGCCGCCCTCCCCATGAATCAGGCGGAGGGGGAGGTCCGGGCGGCCGGCGAGCTGGCGGAGCTCACCGAGATATCCGCCGACCGGGAGGCCCGTTACTGCACCCTGGTGTGCCACGCCAGTCAGGCGGAAGCGGTGCTGGAGACGTTGAAAAACCTGGGCTGGTCCCGGGCCAATCTCCGGGACTGGACGGGCACCGCGGCGGACAATCTGGCCCGCCTGGACCGGGAGGCCGAGGAGCTGAAGGCGGAGGCCGCCTCCATTGAGGAGAAGCTGTCCGGCATGGGACAAAACGCTCCCGCGCTGCGGCAGATGTCCGATCTGGCAGGCCTGGATGCCAGCCGGGAGGAGTCCCGGGGCAGACTGCTGGACACCGCCCAGACCTTCCTGCTGGAGGGCTGGGTGCCCGAGGAGAGCTGGCCAGGCCTGAAGCAGGAGCTGGACAGGTATCCCTGTGCCTGTGAGGTCGGCGATCCTACCCCGGAGGAATATGAAAAGGTGCCGGTTCAGCTGAAAAACAACACCCTGACCAAGCCGCTGAACATGGTCACGGAGATGTACTCCTTGCCCGCTTACGGCACCCTGGACCCCAACCCCCTGATGGCCCCCTTCTTCATCCTGTTCTATGGGATCATGATGGCGGACATGGGGTACGGCTTGCTCATGATGCTGGCCGGGGGGATCATCCTGAAAAAGAAGAAGCCCGGCGGCACCTTTGGCCACCTGTGCGGCCTGCTGGTGCTGTGCGGTATCACCACCTTTATCATGGGCGCGCTCACCGGCGGCTTTTTCGGCGATTTCCTCACCCAGGTGGTCAAGCTGACCACCGGCGGCGACTTTGCTCTGCCCGCCCTGTTCACCCCCCTGGAGGACACGATGATGATCCTCGTCGGGGCCATGTGCCTGGGCTTTGTGCAGATCCTCACCGGCATGGCCATCAGCTTTGTTTCCAAGCTGAAAAACGGTCAGGTGCTGGACGCCGTCTTTGAGGAGGTCACCTGGTGGGTGGTCTTTGCCGGACTGGGCCTGATGATTCTGGGGATTACCCCGATTGTGCTCATTGCCGGTCTTGTCATGGTGGTGGCCGGCCCGGTCATCCAGAACCAGGGCTTCGGCAAGATTACCGGCATCTTTGGCTCGCTGTACAACCATGTGACGGGCTACTTCGGCGACATCCTGTCCTACTCCCGTCTCATGGCCCTGATGCTGGCCGGCTCGGTCATCGCTCAGGTGTTCAACACCCTGGGCGCCATCCCCGGCAACATCTTTATTTTCCTGATTATATCCTTCGCGGGCAACGCTTTGAACTTCGCGCTGAACCTGCTGGGCTGCTATGTCCACGACCTGAGACTTCAGTGTCTGGAGTACTTCGGCAAGTTCTATCAGGACGGCGGAAAGCCCTTCCGCCCTCTGAATCTCAATACCAAATACTACGAGGTAGTTAAATAAGAGGAGGAAAAACATTATGAGCACTGCAACTGATATGATCCAGATGATCGAGCAGAACGCGGCGGCAAGCTCCTTTGTGGGCGCCTTCGGCGGTCTGGCCATCGCCTTGCTGGGCGCAGGCCTGGCGGCCGTGCTCAGCGGCATCGGCTCCGCCAAGGGCACCGGCATCGCCGGCGAGGCCGGCACCGGCCTGCTGTGCGAGGACCCTGGCAAGTTCGGTAAGGTCATGATCCTGCAGGTCATCCCCGGCACCCAGGGCCTGTACGGCCTGGTGGTGTGGTTCTTCGCCGTGTTCCGCATGGGCCTGCTGTCCGGCACTCTGCCCATGCTGACCGTGGCTCAGGGCTGGCAGTACTTCGCCGCCTGCCTGCCCATGGCCCTCGGCGGACTGTTCTCCGCCATCGCTCAGGGCCGCGTGGCCGCCGGCTCCATCAACATTCTGGCCAAGAAGCCGGACGACTGGTCCAAGGGCATGGTGCTGTGCATTACCGTGGAGTTCTACGCCATTCTGTCCCTGCTGGCCTCCATGCTGATGATTATTAACATCAGCGCCTGAGGCGGGAGACTGCTATGGAAGGAATCGAAAAAATCACTGCCAAGATTGCCCAGGACGCCCAAGCTGAGATTGGCAGGCTGACGGCTGAGACCGATGAGAAGGTGCAGGCTGTCCGGGCCAACGCCGAGCATCAGGCCCAGCAGGAGGCCAACGAGATTGTGGAAAAGGGCCGTATGGCCGCCAGCGAGCGGCTGGAGCGGCTCCAGTCTGCCGCCCAGATGGAGCGGCGCAAGCTGGAGCTGGCCGCTAAGCAGGAGGTGCTGGGCGAGGCTTTCAACATGGCTCTGGAGAAGCTTTGTACCTTGCCCGAGCAGGAGTACATCGCCTTGCTGACTAAGCTGGCCCTGGAGGCGTCCTCCTCCGGCAAGGAGCGGATCATCTTCTCCCAGAAGGACCGGAACACTGTGGGCAAGCAGGTGGTCATTGCCGCAAATGAGGCTCTGGTGAAGGAGCGCGCTCCCAGCTTGCCCGAGGAGGTCGCCAAGAGCAAGGTGGGCGCCCTTGTGGATAAGCTGGTCCACAACACCACCGCTGTGGTCACCGGCGCGGGGATGCTCACTCTGTCCGAGGAGACCCGGGACATCAGGGGCGGCTTCATCATGGTGGACGGCGACGTGGAGATTAACTGCGCCTTTGAGACCCTGGTGCGGCTCCAGAGGGAGCAGATGGAGAAGAAGGTCGCCGACGTACTGTTTGAATCGTAAGGAAGGGGGCATCACTTTTGTCCCACCGCAAAAAAGATACGGACTATCTGGCCATCTCCGCCCGCATCAGGGCTATGGAGAACAGACTTCTCACCCGGGAGCGGATGGACCGGATGATCGAGGCCCGGGATGACGGCGAGGCCATGAAGAGCCTGGCCGAGTGCGGCTATGCCGAGGGACCTCTGGACGCCGTTCTGGCTCAGGCTCGCGCTGAGGTATTCAAGGACATGGAGCAAGGCGCGCCCGACCCCCGGCTGGTGGAGGTCTTTCAGATCAAGTATGACTACCACAACGCCAAGACCATTCTGAAGGCCCAGGCGCAGGGGGTTGATCCGGAGCGGCTGCTGCTGGCCGGCGGCCGCTGCGACCCCGCCGCCCTGTGGGACGGCTGGAAGCGGGAGGCCCTCACCGGGACCTCCGAGGCTTTCAAAAAGGCCATGGAACAGGCGCGGGCCGCTCTGGCTGACGGGGGCGACCCCCAGCAGGCCGACCTGATTCTGGACAGGGCCTGCTACAGTGAGATGGCCGGGCTGGCCAAGGAGCTGGAGAGTCCCTTCCTCCAGGGCTATGTCCGCCTGTCGGTGGACGTGGCCAACCTGCGGGCCGCCGTCCGTGTGGCCCGCATGGGCCGGGAGGGCGAGTTCCTGCGCCAGGTGCTGCTGCCCGGGGGCAATGTGTCCGAACAGGCCATCGCCGCCGCCCGGGGGGACGCTCTGGGCGAGGTGTTCCGGTCCGGGCCCCTGGCCCAGGCCGCCGCTCTTGGGGCCAGACTGGCCCAGCCGGGCGGGGAGTCCCTCACCGCTTTCGAGCGGGAGTGCGACAACGCCCTCACCGCCTATCTGGCCGCCGCCCGCCGCGTCCCCTTCGGGGAGGAGACGGTCATCGGCTATCTGTACGCCAAAGAGCAGGAGTTCACCGCCATCCGGGCAATCTTCGCCGGACGGGCGGCGGGGCTGGATGGAGACACCATCCGTGCCCGGCTCCGGGAAACCTATGTGTAAGGGGGTAGGGTAGATGTATAAAATTGCCGTCATGGGCGACAAGGACAGCGTTCTGGGCTTCAAGGCCCTGGGGCTGGAGGTCTGCCCGGCAAGCACCCCCGAGGAGGGCCGGGAGGCGCTCCACCGCATGGCAAAGGAAAATTACGCCATCATCTATATGACCGAGCAGCTGGCCGCCCAGCTCCCCCAGGAGATCGCCCGGTATAAGGACGCCCTCACCCCCGCCATCATCCTGATCCCAGGCAAGGAGGGCTCTCTGGGCATCGGCATGGCCAACGTCAAGACCGCCGTGGAACGGGCGGTCGGAGCGGATATACTGTAATCTGTGTGTAGGGGCCGCCGCCCTCGGCGGCCCACGGGCGGCCCAGGGGGGCCGCCCCTACAGGAAAAATCACCCAGAAAGAAGGTTTGCAAAGCCTATGGGAAAAATCGTTAAGGTCTCCGGTCCGCTGGTGGTGGCCACCGGCATGGAGGAGGCCAACATGGCCGACGTGGTCCGTGTGGGCGAGCAGCGCCTGATCGGCGAGATTCTCACCATGACCGGCGGCTCGGCCTCCATCCAGGTCTACGAGGAGACCTCCGGCCTGGGCCCCGGGGCCGACGTGGTCACCACCGGCGCCCCCCTGTCCGTGGAGCTGGGCCCCGGCCTGATCGAGAACATCTACGACGGCATCCAGCGCCCGCTGGAGGTCATCATGCAGAAGGTCAAGGGCAACAACCTGCCCCGCGGCGTGGAGGTCCCCGCACTGGACCGGGAGAAGAAGTGGGACTTCAACGCCGCCGTTGAACCGGGAACCAAGGTGGTGGGCGGCGACATCATCGGCACCGTTCAGGAGACTCCCTCCATCCTCCACAAGATTATGATTCCCCCCAGAATGAGCGGCACCATCGAGACGATCCAGTCCGGCTCCTACACCGTGCTGGACAAGATCGCCGTTCTGGTGGACGACAAGGGGGAAAAGCACGAGCTGACCATGATGCAGAAGTGGCCCGTCCGTGTGGGCCGCCCCTACAAGCACAAGTATCCCCCCGTGATCCCTCTCCAGTCCGGCCAGCGCATTGTGGACACCTTCTTCCCCGTGGCTAAGGGCGGCACCGCCGCCATCCCCGGCCCCTTCGGAAGCGGCAAGACGGTGATGCAGCACGCCCTGGCCAAGTTCTCCGACGTGGATGTGGTCATCTACATCGGCTGCGGCGAGCGGGGCAACGAGATGACCGACGTGCTCCGGGAGTTCCCCGAGCTGATTGACCCCCGCACCGGCGAGACGCTGATGAAGCGCACCGTGCTTATCGCCAACACCTCCGATATGCCCGTGGCCGCCCGTGAGGCGTCCATCTATACCGGCATCACCATCGCCGAGTATTTCCGGGACATGGGCTACGCCGTGGCTGTCATCGCCGACTCCACCTCCCGCTGGGCCGAGGCCTTGCGCGAGATGTCCGGCCGTCTGGAGGAGATGCCCGGCGAGGAGGGCTACCCCGCCTACCTGTCCTCCCGCCTGGCCCAGTTCTACGAGCGGGCCGGCTCCGTCTCCTGCCTGGGGTCTGAGGAGGACCGCCGGGGTTCCCTGACCGCCGTGGGCGCGGTCTCCCCTCCAGGCGGCGACCTCAGTGAGCCTGTGTCTCAGGCCACCATGCGCATTGTCAAGGTGTTCTGGGCCCTGGACGCCTCCCTGGCCTACCGCCGCCACTTCCCCGCCATCAACTGGCTGACCTCGCACACCCTGTATCTGGACTCCCTGCGTCCCTGGTACGACGAGAATCTGGGCAAGGACTTCCTGCTCAACCGGGAGTGGGCCATGTCCACCCTCCAGGAGGAGGCCAACCTAAACGAGATCGTTCAGCTGGTAGGCAAGGATTCCCTGTCCGCCAAGGACCAGATCACCCTGGAGATCGCCAAGATGATCCGGGAGGACTTCCTCCAGCAGAACTCCTTCGTGGATATCGACTGCTACTCCGAGTACGACCGTCAGGCCCGGATGCTGGCCATGATCCGCCGCTACGAGGACCTGTGCCGGGACGCCTCCGTCAAGGGGGGCAGTCTGGACGAGCTGTTCACCGTCCCCGTGCGGGAGAAGATCGGCCGGGCCAAGTCGGTGGTGGCCGACGAGTACAAGGCCGCCTACGACATCATCGAGCAGGAGATGGAGGCGCAGATCACCGCCATCGCCGAGAAGGGAGCGGATGAAGCATGATTCGGGAATATAAAACCATCGAAGAAATCTCCGGCCCTCTGATGGTGGTCAAGCGGGTCCAGGGCGTCACCTACGACGAGCTGGCCGAGGTGGAGCTCACCGACGGCACTGTCCGCCGCTGCAAGGTGCTGGAGGTCAACGGCGATTCCGCCGTAGTCCAGCTCTTTGAGGCCTCCGCCGGTATCAATCTGGCCAACTCCAAGATCCGGTTCCTGGGCCACCCCCTCCAGCTGGCCGTCTCCGGCGACATGCTGGGCCGGGTGTTCAACGGCATGGGCCAGCCCATTGACGGCGGCCCCGCCATCTTGGCCGACGAGTACCGGGACATCAACGGCCTGGCCATGAATCCCGCCGCACGGAACTACCCCAACGAGTTCATTCAGACGGGCATCTCCACCATTGATGGGCTGAATACCCATCTTCTCCGGCTCCGGCCTGCCCCACTCCGCCCTGGCCGCCCAGATCGCCCGTCAGGCCAAGGTGCTGGACGGCGAGAGCAACTTCGCCGTGGTCTTTGCCGCCATTGGCATCACTTTCGAGGAGTCTGAGTTCTTCGTCCAGGAGTTCAGGCGCACCGGCGCCATCGACCGTACCGTGCTGTTCACCAATCTGGCAAACGACCCCGCCGTCGAGCGTATCGCCACCCCTCGTATGGCCCTCACAGCGGCGGAGTACCTGGCCTTCGAGAAGAACATGCACGTGCTGGTCATCCTCACTGACATCACCAACTACGCTGAGGCTCTGCGCGAGGTGTCCGCCGCCAAGAAGGAGGTCCCGGGCCGCCGCGGCTACCCCGGCTACCTGTATACCGACCTGGCCACCCTCTACGAGCGGGCCGGCCGGCAGGTGGGCAAAGAGGGGTCCATCACCATGATCCCCATCCTCACCATGCCGGAGGACGACAAGACCCACCCCATCCCAGACCTGACCGGCTATATCACCGAGGGCCAGATTATCCTGTCCCGGGAGCTGTTCCGCAAGGGCGTCACCCCCCCCGTGGACGTGCTGCCCTCCCTGTCCCGTCTGAAGGACAAGGGCACCGGCGAGGGCAAGACCCGGGAGGACCACGCCGGCACCATGAACCAGCTCTTCGCCGCCTACGCCACCGGCAAGGAGAACAAGGAGCTGATGTCCATTCTGGGCGAGGCGGCCCTGTCCCCCACCGACCTGCTGTACGCCAAGTTTGCCGACGAGTTTGAGCGCCGGTACGTCTCCCAGGGGACGGATGAGAACCGCTCCATCTTCGAGACCCTGGACCTGGGCTGGGACCTGCTGTCCATTCTGCCTACCAGCGAGCTGAAGC
Source organism: uncultured Oscillospiraceae bacterium (assembly GCA_910588635.1). Lineage (GTDB taxonomy): Bacteria > Bacillota > Clostridia > Oscillospirales > Oscillospiraceae > Lawsonibacter. The sequence goes on from CAJUPW010000014.1 coordinate 22,213, forward strand.
GGATCAGACCTGAGTTCATCGCCAAGTATATGACCAAGAAGGAACAAGGGGGGGTATAAATGCCTTCCACAACGATCAACCCCACCCGGCAGGAGCTGAACCGGCTGAAAAACCGTCTGCGTACCTCCATGCGCGGCCATAAGCTGCTCAAGGATAAGCGGGATGAGCTGATGAAGCAGTTCATGGACGTAGTCCGGGAGAACCGGGCCCTCCGGAAGCGGGTGGAAGAAGGGCTGATGCGGGCCCACGGAGCCTTTACCGTGGCCGCCGCCCTCATGTCCCCGGAGATGCTGGAGCAGTCCTTGCTCTACCCCAAGCAGAGCGTAGAGCTGGACATGACCTTCCAGAACATCATGTCGGTGGACGTGCCCCAGTACCAGTTCCGTACCAGCAGCCAGGACCCCGGCGAGGTCTACCCCTATGGTTTCGCCCAGACCAGCGGCGAGCTGGACGACGCGGTGGACGCTCTGTCCCGGGTGCTGTCCGACATGCTCCGTCTGGCCGAGGTGGAGAAAACCTCCCAGCTGCTGGCCGAGGAGATCGAAAAGACCCGCCGTCGGGTCAACGCCCTGGAGTATGTCAAAATCCCCGAGATGCAGGCCAATATCAAGTATATCACCATGAAGCTGGATGAGAACGAGCGCTCCAACACCATCCGCTTGATGAAGGTGAAGGACCTGATTCTGAAGGAGGCCATCCAGGAGAAGCGGGCCGAGACCGCCCAGGCCATCGAGGCCTTCGGCGGGGAGGCGTCCCAGTCCGTGTAAGACAAAGGCGGTACTGCCCTGGGGCAGTACCGCCTTTTGATTGGAAGGAGGAGTGACCATGAGCTTAGTGCAGGCGGTGATCTGCGACGAGTTCGTCTTTGTCGCCGGCGAGCAGCAGCTGAAGCTGAACAGCGGCGCTGTGCTGCATAATTTCAGAAAAATCTTCAGGCTGAACGACAATGTCATTATCGGGCTTTCCGGGTCCATGGACGACAACTACTACCTGTTTCAGGACTATCTGACCATTGATTTTGAGCTGAAGGGGGACTGCCCGGACAGCCTGGCGGAGGTCTATGACAAGGTGGGCGTCCGGTACCGGGAGATGACGGAACAGGGCGAGTGCGACGTGTTCAGTCTGGTGTGCGGCTGGAACGGCTTCGGCTTCGAGGGCAAGACATTCTATATCAACTCCCAGTTTGGAGAGGAGAGCCGAATCACGGATGTGAGGCCGGAGCACGAGAAGGACGCCAAGCTGATTTCCTGCGGCGATAACCGGCACTATGACAACTTCCTGGCCGGCGTGTACAAATACGGCGCCGAGGTCTACGGCCTTCAAAAGGCCTTTCGGGACACTTTGGCCCAGGGGGTCATGTTCGACGAGTTTATCAACAAAAACGCCCAGTTTGAGGTAATCAGAAAGCCGGTATAAAGACAGGGGACGGTCCATCGGGACCGTCCCCTGTTCCTAAGTTGATTACAATACAAGCATCAGATTGTTGTAGTTGATCTCTTTTGCCTTTTTCTGAACAGAAAACCAGTCAATAATAGTTAAAACCCCGCAGCAGCCCAAGGTGAGGAGCTTCAAAATACCCATACCGGTTTCCCCCAGCATAAAGCGATCAATCCCCAAACTGCCTAGGAAAATAGAAACCAGAAGAATGGTTGTGGGGTCCTTAAATTCCACTGCGGATACCAACTGAAATTTGCTTTCATCAGCCTCCAACAGTTTTTGCTTGATAAAGACGATTTTTTCGGCGGGAAGATACTTCTGATTTGTCATAATGTACATGTCGATTCTGTCCTGTGTCATTTCTATCTCTCCTTATATGTTGTTGTGTATATTTGGGAGTTATAGTCGGCATAGATGGTAAAAAGCCAACAAAAAGGCGAAGCACAGCAGAGTGAAATCCAGACAGCGGTTTTTGGGAAACAATTTTCTGTGGGTAAACAGAAGGATAAAAAGTGGAGTTGGCAGAAAGAGCAAATGGTAAGACAGAGCGAGCTGCAGGTCTCCCCTAAAAAAACAGAGCCAGGCTCGGGTAAGTCCGCAGCCGGGGCAAGTGATGCCCAAAATATTGTATAGCGGGCATCCCCAAATGCAATCTAAGGCTAGAAATGCAAGAACGGCCAGGTGACTCCACAGTATGCTGTGCCGTGTTTGCCAGGACTTTATCTTTATGCTGGATCCCCCCCGAAGGTACAAGATTACAATACCATAGTATTTTTATTTAGTCAAGAAAAAGGATACAATAGTATTGTAATATTTGTTTTGGGGTATGAGTATGCTGAGCCAAAGAATACGTTTATTGCGTCAAGCGCGAAAGATAAGTCAGGTAGAGCTTGCCGGCCGACTGGGCGTTACAAAACAGAGCGTGTCAAATTGGGAAAACGACAATATTCAACCGTCCATTGAGATGCTGATGAAGTTATCATCTGTTTTTTCTGTGTCTACCGACTATATGCTGGGAATTGAAGATGGTGAGTATTTGGATGTAAGCGGCCTTTCCCAGGAGGTGATTGCCCATATCAGGCAGATTGTAGACGATTTAAGAAGAAAGTAGAGCCGTTTTTAGAGAGTTTTTCATAAAGAAAGTACCGTCTGAGTTTTCAGACGGTACTTTCTTTATTCATAAATATTCAAGATGCTGTTTAACCTCCACGGTGGAGGCAAAGGGGGTTATCCCTCCTTGCACAGCAGAACGTCGTGGTAGAACTTGTCCAGCTTCTTTTGGGTGGGGAAGGTGGCCACATACATCTGGTTGCCCATGGCGTCGGCCAGAACGTCGGGGATACGGTCCACCAGCTTCATCTGCTGGCCGTACTTCTTCATGATGGCCTCGTGGCTGTAGACGAAGGGCTTACCGTCCCGCCGCCCGGCAAAGGCGCAGAAAGCGTGGGGACCGCTCTCCACGGTGGAGTGGTCAAAGGCGATCATGTCCGCCCAAATCTTGTACACGTTGGTGGAGTTGGCAAAGTTCATCATATCCGGGCTGAACCCGCCGCAAGGGCGCATGTTCACCTCCAGGGCTACCACATCCCCCTTTTTGCCCATGCCCTCCTGGTCCTGGGTGAGGCGGAAGAACTCAAAGTGGACGAACCGGCTCTTCACCCCGAAGGACTTCACGGTGGCCCGGCCGGCTTTCCGGGTGTCGGCGGGCAGGTCTTTCACGATGTAGTAGATAGAGTTGTCTGCTTCGTTGACGATGTCCATGATGGACATGGGGGTGACGTTGCCCGTCTCAAAGATAGGGCTGCCCTGAGAGTCGATAATGGCGTCGTAGGAGTTGACCTCGGCGTGGATGAACTCTTCCATAATGTAGGTGACGTCCGGGTTCCTGGTGGCCAGGAATACGGCCAGATCCTTGGAATTGGACAGCTTGTGGGTATCGGAGGCCCCCACCCCGTTGTCCGGCTTGACCACCACCGGCCAGCCCACTTCCTTGATAAAGGCCATGCAGTTTTTCCGGTTGTCCAACAGGTGATACCGGGCGGTGGGGATGCCGGCAGCCTGGTAGAACTCCTTCATTCTGGATTTGTATTTGATCCGGGGTATGTCGCTGGCCTGGAAGCCGCTGGTGATATGGAAGTCGGTGCGCAGAGCGGCGTCCCGCTCCAGCCAGTACTCGTTGTTGCTCTCCAGCCAGTCGATCCGGCCGTACTTGTGAATGAAAAAAGCCACCGCCCGGTAGACAGCGTCATAGTCCTCCAGTGTGCCGACCTTGTAGTACTCGTTCAGGCTGTCCTTCAGCGCGGGCGTCAGCTCATCATAGGGCTGGTCGCCGATGCCCAGCACGTTCAAACCGTTGTTCTTCAGCTCCCGGCAGAACTGCCAGTAGTTGGTGGGGAAATTGGGGGAAATAAAGACAACGTTTTTCATGCTCTCTCTCACTCCTCGGTTTTTATTGTCCCGGTTCTCCGCCCAGCAGCCAGGGGAAGAAATACACCGTCTGCTTGTACCACCAGGGCCAGTCGTGGGCGCAGTCGTAGCCCCAGAAGTCCACCCAGGTGTGGATACCCTTGCGGTAGAAGGTGTCGGCCAGCTGGCGGGTGGAGTCGGGAATCTCCCAGGGCCCCAGGCCTACGCAGATGGCGGTCCGCTGGCGGTTGAATATGCCGATATAGGGGTGGTCCTGGGGCAGGTTGGCCATATAGTGGACGGGGGAGTTCTGATAGACCACCTCGTCCATGTAGCCGCCAAAGCCGTAGTCGGCGGTGTAGATGCCGCTGAGAGCCAGACAGCCGTTGAACAGGTCGGGCCGTCGCAGGTAGAGGTTGGCGGCGTGGGTGGCCCCCAGGCTGCATCCGAAAGCGATGATACCGTCCTGGCGGGTCCATTCCAGCATCCGGGGGGCCATCTCGCTGAACAGATAGCTCATCCACTGCTCATGCCGCCGGGCCCGCCAGTAGGGGTCGCCATTCTTGTCGGACCAGGTCTCCTTGTCGATGGTGTCCACCGAAAAAACGATGATCTGACCGGAGTCAATCCAGGGGGCGAGGGTGTCGGCCATGTGGAAATCGCCGAAATCGTGGAACCGGCCGTCCTGACAGGGAATATACAGTACCGGCCAGCCTGCGTGGCCGTAGACCATAAACTCCATATCACGCCCCAGCGCGGGGCTGTACTCCTTAAAATACTCGGTTTTCATATGAAGTCCTCCTATAGCTCCAGCCCATACAGCAGCGTGTTCATGAAAAAGGGGATCTGCCGCTCCCAGCTGGCCTCGCAGTGGTCGCCGCCGGGGACGATGCGGCAGGTGAGCTTGATCCCCCGGGTGAGCAGCTGGCCCACCACCCGGGCGAACTGGCTCTGCATCAGCTCGTGGTTGCCCAGCTCCCGGGAGCCGTAATCCATATACAGCACGGTGTCCGACCGCACCTCCGCCCCCCGGACCAGCCGGGCCAGCCGGTCGGGGGCCACCCACAGGGAGGGGGACAGGGCCGCCGCCCGGGAAAAGACGCTGTTATACTCCAGCAGGGCGTACAGGCTCATCAGCCCCCCCATGGAGCTGCCCGCGATAAAGGTGTGCTGCCGGCCGGGGAGGGTGCGGTACTCCCGGTCGATCTGGGGCTTAAAGGTGTGGACGAACCAGTCCATGGTGATCTTCCCCCGGCCCTGTACATGGCCGAAGTCGGGCTCGTGGAAGGTGTAGGGGGAGTACTCCGACAGCCGCCCGTTGTCCGGATGGTGGTTGCACTCCACCGCCGCCACAATGAGGGGCACCTGAAACTGGTCCAGATACTCCCCCAGTCCCCAGCTCTTGCCATAGGTGGCGTCGGAGTCGAAAAAAACGTTGTGGCCGTCAAACATGTACAGCACGGGGTAGTGCCGGCCGGGCTCCCAGTCGTAGCTGTCCGGCAGATAGAGGTAGGCTCCCCGGGACTCGTCTCCGGTCAGCTCGGGGATGGTCACATTCCAGGTCTGGATCACAATAGGTTCCTCCCTACATACTCTTCATCAGTTTACCACGATGAAGTAAAAATTTCAATTCTTTTTCACGATTTTTCCCTATTTCCCGATTGGAGCAGATTTCTGAAACAAAATTTGTCACATATCACAGCCCGGCCGCGATATCCAGGATGCGCAGGGCGGCCGCCTCCTTAGACATGAGGGGCAGCTCCTCCTCGCCCGTCCGGGTAATGACGGTCATCACGTTGGTGTCGGTGCCGAAGCCCGCTCCCGCCACCTTTAAATTGTTGGCGCAGATCATGTCCAAATGCTTCTTCTCCAGCTTGGCCCGGCTGTTTTCCACCATGTTTTGGGTCTCCATGGAGAAGCCGCACAGTACCTGACCCGGCCGGCGGCGCTCCCCCAGATACTTCAAAATGTCCTGGGTGCGCTTCAGGGGGATGGACAGGTCGGCGTCCGTCTTTTTCAGCTTGTCGTCGGCGTACCCCTCCGGGGTGTAGTCGGCCACGGCGGCGGCCTTGAAGATGAAGTCGGCCCAGTCCCGGCGGGCGGCCACCGCCTCAAACATGTCCTGAGCGGAGACCACGTCCACCACCTCCACGAAGGGGGGCGGGGCAATGGAACAGGGGCCGGAAATCAGGACCACCTCCGCCCCTCGGAGCATGGCCATTCTGGCGATGGCGCAGCCCATCTTCCCGGTGGAGTGGTTGGTGAGATACCGCACCGGGTCCAGGGCCTCCTGGGTGGGACCGGCGGTGACCAGCACACGCCTGCCGGCCAGATCGTGGGGGAGAGCGATGGCCCGGAGGATGTGCTGGAGCAGGTCCTCCGGCTCGGGCAGCTTGCCCGGACCCACCGCTCCGCAGGCCAGCCGGCCGGAGGCGGGGGCGATCACCTCCCAGCCGTACCGGCGGAGAGCGTCCAGATTGTCCTGAGTGACGGGGTTTTCAAACATTTTGGTGTTCATGGCCGGGGCGGCGAGCTTGGGACAGGCGCAGGCCAGCACCGTGGTGGTGAGCATGTCGTCGGCCAGACCGTGGGCCAGTTTGGCGCACATGTTGGCCGTAGCCGGGGCGATGATGACCAGGTCCGTCCGGTCAGCCAGGGCGATGTGCTCCACCTGGTGGCTGAAATTCCGGTCGAAGGTGTCCACCATACACCGGGTTCCCGTGAGCTGCTCAAAGGTGAGGGGGGCGATGAACTGAGTGGCGTGGGCGGTCATAATTACCTCCACACTGGCGTGCTGTTTGACCAGCGCCGAGGCCAGCGCCGCCGCCTTGTAGGCGGCAATCCCCCCAGTCACACCCAACAGAACGGTTTTTCCCTTCAGCATAGCGGTATCCTCCTTTTTTCTCCTATTATACCTTGACTGCCTCCCGCTGTAAAGCGCGGGCGCGAAAAAACCGCGGCGCCTCCAGGGGGCGCCGCGGCTGCTTGATATGCTTAATAGTTCTCGGCCTTGAGCTGGAAATAGGACTGGGGATGGGCGCAGACGGGGCAGACATCAGGGGCCTTGGGGCCTACATGGATGTGGCCGCAGTTGGAGCACTGCCAGATCATGTCACCGTCCCTGGAAAAGACCAGGCCGCCCTCTACGTTGGACAGAAGCTTGCGGTAGCGCTCCTCGTGCTCCTTTTCGATCTTGCCCACCTCCTCAAAGAGGTAGGCGATGTCGGCAAAACCCTCCTCCCGGGCCTCCTGAGCCATTTTGGCGTACATGTCAGTCCACTCGTAGTTCTCGCCCTGGGCGGCGGCCTCCAGGTTCTCGGCGGTGGTGCCGACGCCCCCCAGCAGCTTGAACCAGATCTCGGCGTGCTCCTTCTCGTTGGCGGCGGTCTCCTCGAAAATCTTGGATATCTGGACATAGCCGTCCTTCTTGGCCTTGGAGGCGAAGTAGGTGTATTTGTTCCGGGCCTGGCTCTCACCGGCAAAGGCGGTCCACAGGTTTTGCTCGGTCTTGCTCCCTTTCAGTTCAGGCATGGTATAGTCCCCACTTTCTTAATAGTAATTATTTGCATTAAGGATGAGGACATTATATCAGCAGAACTGCGGTTTGTCAATGGGGAAGAAAGAAATATTTTCAAACAAGGCTAGTCCTCGCCCCGGAAGCGGCGCAGCCCCTGATTGAGGACGGCGGTATCCCGTTTCGCGTTCAGCCAGAGGGCGTACCACATGGCCGCCAGGCCATACTCCAGAAAGAGGGCCAGCAGCAGCCCGCCCCACAGAGGGATGCCGGGAAACCAGTTCAGCCCCCAGGCGCAGCCGATGAAAATCACATTGGCCAGCAAGGCCCAGAGGGCCACACGCTTTTTCCCGACCGCCAGGGTTTTTCCGTGGGGGAAGAGGGCGGTCTCTGCGCAGGCAAAGGCGAAGCAGGACAGCAGCATTTCCAAAAGAATGATGGTATCTACCGTCCGGCTTCCCAACAGGGCGTTGACCAGCCCCTTGGAAAAGACGGCGGCGGAAAAGTACAGGCCCATACGGTATTTGGTGTTGACTCCCCAGAGATAAAATCGGTTGAATTGTTCCATATTCGCTCCTTTCTCACAGTCCCAGCCGCTCCCGCAGAAGCGGGGCATAGCGGCGGGATACAATCAGCTTCTCCCCGGTCTCCAGGGTGGCCTCGATTCGTCCGCCCCCCTGACTGACCAGACTGCGGATGCGGTGGAGGTTGACCACCGACGACTTTCCGGCCCGGAAGAAACCCAGGGAGCCGTAGCGGCTCTCCAGCTCTCCCAGACCCAGGGCGGTCTGGTAGACGGTCTGGCCGGTGTAGACAAATACCCGGTCGTCCACGGTCTCGCAGTAGACCACCTCGCCGGGAGAGAGGAGGGTGGTCTGCCGGCTGTCGTCCCAGACGCACAGCCGCCGGAGACCGGAGCACAGCAGGGACAGCACCCCCAGCATTTCCTCGTCCAGGTCCGGGCAGCGCAGGATGACCTCATTCTCCGCCGCTTCGGCGTGTTCCACTGTGATCTTCATAGGCGTGTACCTCCTATCCATAGACAGCGTATCAGAAGCGGCGGGAAATAGCAAGGGCCGTACCCCCAGGGTGCGCTTTTAAGGAGGTGAGATGCAGCCGAGGCCTCCCCGGAGGGGAGCCTCAGCCGTATGCGAGAACTCTGATGAACCATAACATACCAAAGCCCCACAAATAGCCGATCCGGCATTCGGCCGGTAAGACCCGTCTTTTGATGCCGGCGGATATTTATTTTTCCCTCCGATCTGTCGATAACTATAATAAATAGGACGGCGAGTCCGGAAGATGACGGGAGGATTTCAAATGGGTGAGCTGACAATCCGTACAGACAGGAGGTTTCCCGCTGTCCGCGGCCAGGGGACGGCCAAAGGGGAGAAAACAGGCGGCGGCGCTGCGGCTTCGGGAACGGCAAAGGCCGCCTTTACAGCGCCGGAAATGCTGGAACAGCTGACCCGGACAGACAGCCGGGCGTTCCGTCAGGCCCGGGAGGCCCTCCGCGGACTCCAGAACGGGGAGGGGGCGCTGGCCGAGCTGGAGGACAGCCTGAATCGCCTGGGGGAGCTGGCCCGCCGGGCCGCCGGGGGCGGGACGGCCGACCGGGAGGCCCTTCAGAGTGAGCTGGAGCGGCTCCAGAAGGAGGTAGAGCGTATCCTGGACACCGGGATATCCCTCCTCCCGGAGAGCGGCGAGGCGGGAGCCGGAGACCGGCTGGCCGCCCTCTACCTGGGCGCGGTCATCGCTGGTGGCGGCGAGCTGCCCGCGCAGATCAGCCCGGAACAGGCCCTGGAGGGGCTGAAGCTGCTGCTGGCCAAGGTGGCGGAGGGCATGGACCCAGACCAGGCGGTGGCTCTTTTGACCGAGGGACGGTTTACAAGCCTGGCGGAGTTCCAGACCTGGTTTGCCGGCGGAGAGATTCCGGGGAACCTTCTGGACAGCCTGATTGTTCCCGGCGGGCTGTCCCTCGCGCTGCCTGATCTGTCCGCCTTGCTGCCCTTGCTGGAGCTGGGCGGGAACGACCAGGAACTGATGACCCAGGTGCTCACCGCCTTGAAGAGCCTTTCGACCGGCCCGGAGGCGGCGCGGGCGGGCGGTGGAGAGGGGAGCGTCCCGGGCTCCGTCCCTGTCATGCGCGCGGGAGAATTTCAGGCGGCCGGGCGGGACCTGTCCGGCGTGTCCTTCCGGGCGGAGGACGGCCGGCTGACGGTGGGGGGCGGGTCGGACGTGACCCTCCGGGGGACGGAGCGCCAGGGGGGCGCGGTGGTGCTGGCCGGCTCGGGGACAGTGACCCTCCGGGACGTGCGGGCCGCCTCGCTGACGGCCTCCGCTCCGGAGACCCGAATTTTCACCGCCGGCGAGACGGTGCTGGGAGAACTGCGGCTGGAGGCGGGGACCGTCCTCACGGTGGACGGGACCGGCCCGCTGCGGGTGAGCGCCTTCCAGGCCGAAGAGGGCGCCCTTCTTCGGCTGGCGGAGGGGGCGGCGGTCATACCGGGAAAACCGGGAGAGGAGCCGGCCGTGCTGACCGCGCCCGTGGTGCTGGAGGGGCCGGCCCTGCTGGCCGCCGTCCCACGGGCCGGTGTGCAAAGCGCCGGGGGAAAGGCGCTGGACCCCTTTGACGTCCTGTGGGAGAAGCTGCTCCCGGGCTGGACCGGCGTCACCTCGGCGGCGGTGGACGGCAGACAGGTCCGGACGGCCCTCTTGCGGGGGGACCCGGTACGGCTGTGGCTGACGAAGGGGGAACACGGATACGACATCCACGACCTGGTGCTCCAGGGGCGGGATGAGGCCGGCCGTCTCCAGACCCGGTATGCCTACCTGATCTGGAACCAGGAGAAAAAGGCGTTTGAAGAGATAACCGTGTGCGACAATCCCTTTTCCGTCACCGGCGGCGAGCCGGGGCTGGACTGGGTATACGAGGAGGGGACCAGGACTCTGCGTATCCTGTCAGATCGGGTGACTGCCGTCTCCGGCGGCGGCCGCGAGGGGGAGCCCTCCGGGCGGATTACCCTGGCCGACGGCATCGGAACGGTGAGGCTGACCCTGGAGGGGGTGGTCTGCCGGACGGCGGCGGGCAGCGCCCTCCGCTTGGGCCGGGACAACGACGTGACGCTGCTCCTTCCGGACGGGACGGACAGCCGGTTTGAGAGCGGGCCGGGCTGCGCCGGCGTCTCTCTGGGGGAGGGCGCCAGCCTGCGGCTGGACCGGGCCGCCCTGGGGGAAAGCGGAAGGGGCAGCGAGGGAGCCCTCACCGCCGTCGGCGGCGAGGGCGGCGCGGGCATCGGCCGGGATGGCGGCAAAGGCCGGGACCGGACCAGCAGCATCCTCGTCCTGGGAGGACTGATTACGGCCTTTGGAGGATCCTCCGCCGCAGGCATCGGGGCCGGGCGGCACAGCGCCGTGGGGGCCATCACCATTGCCGGAGGTACGGTGGTGTCTGCCGGCGGGACCGGCGGGGGCGCGGGCATCGGCGGGGCGCTGAACGCGCCGGCCGGGGATATCCAGATCAGGGGCGGCAGAGTCACAGCCAGGGCCGCCGGCCACGCCGCCGACATCGGGTCGGGGGTTCAGGGGGCTTGCGGCGATATCCTGATTACCGGCACGGCCAGGATTGTAAAAGCCGGCGGCATCGGGGCTTGCCCCCTGGGCGGCTGCGGAAGGGTGACGGTGTCCGGCGGCGCGGATATCGGCGAAGCCAGAATCGTCACCCAGGCGGATGTCTCCCCGGAAGAGGAGACGCCGCCCCGGCTCCGGCTGACCCTGGAGGGCCTGGGGCTGGACCGGCTGCGGGTGCGGACCCTGGAGGAGGCCCAGAGGGCGGTGCCCGGCGTGGATAAGGCCTTGCGGCGGCTGGCCGCTTTGCGCCGGGTATACGGCGAGGTGTACGCCCGGGCGGAGCGGAGCGGCAGCCTCGAAATCTGGCCAACCGCCGGGGAGCCGGTGCGGGACACCGGAGCGGCGGGGGAGCTGCTGGACGGCCTGAAGAGGTCCGCCCCCCAGGCCGTGAAGGCCCACGGCCGGCCGGGTGAGGCGGGACAGCTTCTTTAACGAAAAAACAGCCGTCTGGAAGCTCCAGGCGGCTGTTTTTTCATGTATGAGACCACAGCTTGGGCAGCTTGGCGTAAAAATCCCCTCTGTCCTCCCAGACCAGGATCAGGCTGCCCCGCTCCACCCGGACACGGGCCTCCTGACCCAGGAACTGGTTGCTCACCCCCAGGGGGAAGTCGCCGGCAAGGGTATGGTTTTCCAGCGGATACTTCAATCCGGAGAGGTCCACCCCCTCCGCCGTGCCGCTGTTGCAGAACACCGACAGATAGCCCGCCATAGAGGCGGGGAAGGTCACCGCCATATTGTCCCGGATGCAGGTGGCGGCGGTCTTTTCCCCAGCCAGAAAGCCCTGAGCCCCGTGACGGGCCAGCCAGTCCAGAAGCTGGAGATTGCCCAGGGTGTGCTCCAGCCGGCCGCCCACGCCTCCCAGCAGGACAAAGCGGCGGTAGCCCAGCTCCAGGCCCTTGCGGATGGCGTAGACCATGTCGGTGTCGTCCTTTTCGGCGGGGAGCTGAATGACATTGGGGTGATTGGGCTTATGGCCCAGAGAGTCGAAGTCCCCCACCGCCAGGTCCGGGTTGACGCCGTAGGCCATCAGGGAGTCGAAGCCCCGGTCGGCGGCGATGACGTAGTCCCCGGGGACGGGGTAGGGGCGAAGGCCGGGAGTCAGGGACATGGCCCCCACGATGTAACAGATATTGAAAGCGGGGTTCAAAACGATCACCTCCGTCAGCGCAGAAATTACTGCTTCCATTATATACGGGAAGCTCCCTTTTGACAAGTGGGAAGTGGGTATTGACTTCGCCCTGAAAACAGAATAGAATAGCCGGTACTGACTACCTACGTTTGAGGAGGTGCGTCCCATGTTTCATTATTTAGACAACGCGGCCACCACGCCGGTGCGGCCCGAAGCCGCCCAGGCGGCCCTGGAGGCCATGACCGGCGGCTGGGGCAACCCCTCCTCCCAGTACGCCCTGGGGAAGCAGGCGGCGGAGCGGATGAAGAGCTGGCGCGCCGATTTGGCCGGGGCTCTGGGCTGTGAGGCCGGAGAGGTCTTTTTCACCTCCTGCGGCTCCGAGAGCGACAACTGGGCCGTTTTGGGGGCCTTGAACTTAAACCGCCGGGCGGGAAAGCACATCCTAACCACCGCCATCGAGCACGCCGCCGTGCTGGAGCCCATCAAGGCTTTGGAGCGGCAAGGGTATGAGGTCACTTATCTTCAGCCTGACCGCCGGGGGGAGATCGACCCCGCTCGGGCGGCGGCCGCCCTCCGTCCGGACACGGCTCTGGTGTCCATGATGCTGGTGAACAACGAGCTGGGGACCGTCCTGCCCGTGAAGGAGCTGTTCCGGGCCGTCAGAACGGCGGGCTGTCCCGCTCTGCTCCACTGCGACGCGGTCCAGGGCTTTTTAAAGGTGCCTTTCACCCCTGGAGAGCTGGGGGCGGACCTGCTTTCAGTGAGCGGGCACAAGATTCACGCCCCCAAGGGGGTGGGGGCCCTGTATGTACGCAAGGGCCTGAAGCTGCCGCCCCTGATTCGGGGCGGGGGCCAGGAGGGGGGCTACCGCTCCGGCACCGAGGCCACCGGACAGATTGCCGCCTTTGCCGCCGCCGCGAGGCTGGGCGCCGCCTCCTTCCGGGAGGACGCCGCCCATATGGCGGAGCTGAAAGCCTATGCCATCGACCGGCTGGCCCAAGAGCTGCCGGAGGCGGAGGTCCTCGCCCGGAGCGGCGCGCCCCACATCCTGCCCGTTTCCCTGCCCGGCTACAAGAGCGAGGTGGCAGTCCGATTTCTCAGCGACCGGGGGGTATATCTGTCCTCTGGCTCCGCCTGCCACCGGGGGAGGCCCAGCCACGTCTTTGCCGCGCTCAAGCTGCCCAAGCTGGTGCTGGACGGCGCTTTGCGGGTCAGCTTCTCCTATGATACGTCCAAGGAGGACGTAGACGCCCTCATAGACGGCCTGAAGGCCGCCAGGGAGGAGCTGTTTACAACGTTATCTTAAAAAGAAGGAGCATTTTCTCGTGTTCGCGTACATGAAGCAGAAGCCCAGATTTTACAGGCAGGTGGTCCTGCTGGCCATGCCCATCGTGCTGCAGAACCTCATCACCAGCGCCCTGGGCATGGCGGACACCTTTATGGTGGGCATGCTGGGGGAGGTCCCCATGGCGGCGGTGACACTGGCCAATATCCCCCTGTTCGCTTTGCAGATGTTTATTTTCGGCGTCCAGAGCGGCTCCTCCGTGCTGGTGAGCCAGTACTGGGGCAGACAGGAGATGGACTCCATCAACCGGGTGCTGGGGGTGGCCCTGTGGGTGGTGCTGACGGTGTCGCTGATCTTCGCCGGGGCGCTGCTGGTGTGCCCCGTGGCCTTCCTCAGCCTGTTCGGCAACGAGCCGGAAGTGATCGCCCTGGCCGCCCAATACGGCTCCATCGCGGGGCTGTCCTATGTGTGCAACGCCTTTACCATGATGTATGTGGCGGCCTACCGCAGTATGGAGCGGCCGCAGCTGGGGCTGTATATTCTGGTGGCCTCCATGGCGGTGAATACCTTCCTCAACTGGGTGTTGATCTTCGGCAGGCTGGGCGCTCCCGCCCTGGGGGTGCGGGGGGCGGCTGTCGCCACACTGACGGCCCGCGTTCTGGAAGTTACCATCGTCATCCTCCACATGATGAAAAACCGCTTTTTCCGGGTCCACCTCCACCTGCTGCTCCGGCCCGGGCTGGACATGACCCGGCGGTTTCTGAAATACGGCGGGCTGGTGGTGTGCAACGAGACCATGTGGGGACTGGGCACCTCCATATTCCCCACCATCATGGGACACATGGCGGGCAGCACCGAGATTCTGGCCGCCTACACCATCGCGGGCAACATGGAGAAGATCGTCATGGTGGCCTCCTTCGGCCTGTCCTCCACGGCGGCTATCATCATCGGACGGGAGATCGGCGCGGGCCGGCAGGACAGAATTCTGGACGTGGGCAAGGCGCTGAACACTCTGGCGGTAATCTGCGGAGTCCTTTTGGGCGGCCTGCTGCTGGCATTTGTCCGGTTCGCCGCTCCGGCCTGGGTGTATCCCCTGTTCAAGCTGTCTCCCGGGTCGGCCTCGGTGGCCTCCATGATGATGACGATGATGGCCCTGGCCATGCCGCTGAAGGATTTCAACACGGTGAATATTGTGGGCGTCCTCCGGGGCGGCGGCGATGTGAGGGCGGCCACTCTGATCGACATCGGCCCGCTGTGGGGGGTGGCTATCCCCTACGCCGCCCTGTGCGGGCTGGCGCTGAAGACCACCGTGTTCTGGGTCTACCTGGCTTTCCCCTTGGAACAGGCCGTGAAATTTTTCGTCGGGATCCGCCGCCTGCGCTCCGGACGCTGGGTCCGGGACCTGACGAGAGCATAAGGAGGCGCGCCATGAAAATTACCGTTCTGATGGAAAACACCGCTCTGGAGGGCTGCGGCCTGACGCCGGAGGCGGGACTGTCCCTGTACATCGAGTACCGGGGGAAAAAGCTGCTGCTGGATGCCGGGTCCTCGGGCAAGTTCGCCGGCAACGCCCAGGCGCTGGGCGTGGATCTGTCCGCCGTGGAGCTGGCGGTCCTGTCCCACGGCCACTACGACCACGCCGACGGCCTGCGCCGGTTCTTCCAGGTGAATGACAGCGCCAAGGTATACATCCGTCCCGGCGCGAACGGCCCCCATTTCTCCATGGGGAAGAATGGGCCTTACTTTATCGGACTCCACCGGGAGATTTGGGCCGGTCACCAGGACCGCTTTGTAGAGGTCGCGCAGCCGCGTCTCCTCCTGGAGGGGGCCTGGCTGATCCCTGACACGGTCCGCAATCCGGATTTCGCCGGACAGGGCGACGGCCTGCTCTATAAGCGGGGGGAGGACGACTTTGTCCCCGATGACTTCCGCCATGAGCAGTCCCTGGTGCTGGAAGGGGAAAAGGGGCTGGTGGTGTTCAACTCGTGCAGCCACACCGGGATTGTCAACATCGTCCGGGGCGTGCTGGACCAGCTGCCCGGGAAACAGGTGTATGCTGTGGTGGGCGGCTTCCACATGGCGGCCAAGGGACAGGGCGCTTTGAACTGCGCCCCGGAGTATGTTTACCGGGTGGCCGACGCCCTGAAGGAGCTGGGCGTGGAGGAGATTTACACCGGCCACTGCACCGGGGACACGGCCCTGGGCCTGCTCCGGGAGCGCTTCGGTCCCGGCTGCCGCGCCCTGGCCACCGGACAGGTATTAAATTTTTAATGATTAGCACAGCCCCGGCCGTTCTGCAAGGAATGGCCGGGGATAATTTGTTTATAATAAATTCATAAAGTGGCTATTGACAATTTCCGGGGGGAGTGGTACATTATCTTTAGCACTCAGAGAATATGAGTGCTAAACCGATGAATACAAAGGACGGTGAGTGCCGTGGCACTGTCGGACCGGAAAAAGCGAATCCTCCGCGCCATTGTGGAGGCCTATATTGCCACCGCTGAGCCGGTGGGCTCCAAGGCCGTGGCCGAGCTGGCCGGGCTGGACGTGTCCACCGCCACCATCCGCAACGAGATGGCCGACCTCACCGAGCAGGGCTTTCTGGAGCAGCCCCATACCTCTGCCGGGCGCGTCCCCTCCGCCGCCGGCTACCGGCTCTACGTCAACGAGCTGATGGACCGGCAGCAGCTCACTATTCAGGAGACGCAGCGCATCAACGACGCGCTCAACCTGAAGATGGAGGAGCTGGACCGGGTGATCGACCGGGCGGGAAAGGTGCTCTCCCAGATCAGCGACTACCCGGTGTTTACCATGGCCGCCGCCAAGGAGCGCATCACCGTCAAACGGTTCGACCTGCTGATGGTGGAGGAAAACGCTTTCATCGCCGTGGTCATGACCGACAACAGCGCGGTGAAGAACAAGCTCATCCACATCCCCGACGGGCTGTCCGACCCCCAGCTGCAAATGCTGTCGGCGGTGCTCAACTCCTCCTTTGTGGGCCTGTCCCGGGAGGAGATGGAGGAGACTCTGGACAGGATGGAGACCCGCACCGCTCCGGGAGCCTTTGAACTGATCTCCCTGGTGGTGGAGTTTGCCATGGAGGTGCTGGCCGACCAGGGACAGCAGAAGTTCCGTACCGCCGGCCTTACCCACCTGCTGGAACACCCTGAGTACCACAGTCTGGACAAGGCCAAACCTTTGATGGCCTATCTCAGCGATGAGAGCGAGGAACACCGCATGCCCGCCACCCTGGATACCGGCAAGAACATGAACATCCTCATCGGGCCGGAGAACGTGAACGACGCATTGAAGGACACCAGCGTGGTAATGGCCAGCTACGACATCGGCGACAATATGCGGGGCGTCATCGGGGTGGTTGGCCCCACCCGCATGGACTACGCCAAGGTGACCGCCCGGCTGTCCTACTTCGCCGACAGCCTGACCCGGATGTTCGGCAAGGAACTGCCGCCCTCGGGGGAGCCCGAAAAATAAAGAATGAGCCGTGAAGGAGCATGAGTTGTGAGTAAGAAGAAAGAAAAGACCGCCCCAGAGACGGAAGCTGCCGAGGTGAAAGGGGCCGGGGAGGCCGAGGCCGCCCAGGCCGAGGCGGAGTCCCGGGCCGGCGCCCCCGGCTCCGAGCCGGAGGAACCGGCGGAGGAGACTTCGGTGGTGGAGCAGGTGGTTCCCAAGGACCAGTTCCTGCGTCTGGCCGCCGAGTATGACAACTACCGCAAGCGCACCGCCAAGGAGAAGGAGAACCTGTGGACCGAGGCCAAGGCGGACACCGTCCAGGCATTTCTCCCTGTCTATGACAACCTGGATCGGGCCATGAAGCAGGAGACCGCCGACGAGGCCTATAAGAAGGGCGTGGAGATGACTATGAACCAGCTGAAAGAGGTCTTTGCCAAGCTGGGAGTCACCGAGATTGAGGCGGAGGGCAGGCCCTTCGACCCCAACCTTCACAACGCCGTTATGCACATTGAGGACGAGAACCTGGGGGAAAATACCGTGGCCCAGGTGTTCCAGGCCGGCTTTATGCTGGGAGAGAAGGTCATCCGGTTCGCCATGGTGCAGGTGGCAAATTAACTTTGTAAACACCAATCTTTCATATATTTAGGAGGAAAACATTATGGGAAAAATTATTGGCATCGACTTAGGTACTACTAACAGCTGCGTGGCGGTGATGGAGGGCGGCGACGCCGTGGTCATCGCCAACGCCGAGGGCAACCGCACCACCCCGTCCGTCGTGGCCTTCTCCAAGGACGGCGAGCGTATGGTGGGCCAGGTGGCCAAGCGCCAGGCCATCACCAACCCAGACCGGACCATCAGCTCCATCAAGCGTGAGATGGGCTCGGACTACCGGGTGGAGGTGGACAACAAGAAGTACACCCCCCAGGAGATCAGCGCGATGATTCTCCAGAAGCTGAAGGCCGACGCCGAGGGCTATCTGGGCCAGAGCGTCAACGAGGCTGTCATTACCGTCCCCGCCTACTTCACCGACGCCCAGCGCCAGGCCACCAAGGACGCGGGCAAGATCGCCGGCCTGGAGGTCAAGCGGATCATCAACGAGCCCACCGCCGCCGCCCTGGCCTACGGCGTGGACAAGGAAGAGGCCCAGAAGATTATGGTCTACGACCTGGGCGGCGGCACCTTCGACGTGTCCATTCTGGACATCGACGACGGCGTCATCGAGGTCCTCGCCACCGCCGGAAACAACCGCCTGGGCGGCGACGACTTTGACAAGTGCGTCATGGACTGGATGGTGGCCGAGTTCAAGAAGAGCGACGGGGTGGACCTGTCCGGCGACAAGGTGGCCATGCAGCGGCTGAAGGAGGCCGCCGAGAAGGCCAAGATCGAGCTGTCCGGCGTGACCACCACCCAGATCAACCTGCCCTATATCACCGCCGACGCCACCGGCCCCAAGCACCTGGACCTGACCCTCAGCCGGGCCAAGTTCAACGAGCTGACCCACCATCTGGTGGAGGCCACCATGGGTCCCGTGCGCCAGGCCATGGGCGACGCCAAGCTTTCCGCCGGCGACCTGCACAAGGTCCTCCTCGTGGGCGGCTCCAGCCGCATCCCCGCCGTCCAGGACGCGGTGAAGAACATCACCGGCCGTGAGGGCTTCAAGGGCATCAACCCCGACGAGTGCGTGGCCATGGGCGCGGCCCTCCAGGGCGGCGTGTTTACCGGCGACGTGAAGGACCTGCTGCTGCTGGACGTCACTCCTCTGTCTCTGGGCATCGAGACCGCCGGCGGTGTGATGACCAAAATCATCGACCGCAACACCACCATCCCCGCCCACGGCAGCCAGGTGTTCACCACCTACTCCGACAACCAGACCTCCGTGGAGGTCAAGGTGCTCCAGGGCGAGCGTGAGATGGCCCAGTACAACAAGCAGCTGGGCGTGTTCATGCTGGACGGCATCCTGCCCGCCCGCCGGGGCGAGCCCAAGATCGAGGTCACCTTTGATATCGACGCCAACGGCATCGTCAATGTGTCCGCCAAGGACCAGGGCACCGGCCGGGAGCAGCACATCACCATTACCTCCTCCACCAATATGAGCAAGGAGGAGATCGACAAGGCCATGCGGGAGGCCGAGCAGTTCGCCGCCGAGGACAAGAAGGCCCGGGAGGCCGCCGATATCCGCAACAACGGCGACCAGACCGCCTATCAGGTGGAAAAGACCCTGGGCGAGGTGGGCGACAAGCTGCCCGCCGAGGACAAGGCCAAGGTCCAGGCCGCTCTGGACCGGCTGAAGGAGGCCCTGAAGGGGGCCGACATCAACGCCATCAAGGACGCTACCGAGGCGCTGAACAAGGAGTTTGCCGAGGTGGGCTCCAAGCTGTACAGCCAGGCGGGAGGTCAGGCCGGCCCCGATATGGGCGGCGCGGGCTTTACCGGCACACAGCAGCAGTCCGGCCCCGCCGGCGACGGTGTGGTGGACGCCGACTATGAGGTCATCGACGACGATCAGAAATAATTCTGCACCGGAATGTAGGGGCCGCCGCCCTCGGCGGCCCGCCGAAAACGTGCGGAAAACCTGAAAAACCGGGCCGCCCAGGGGGGCGGCCCCTACGGAGAAAGGCGGGGCCTCTGTGCCCCGCCGCTTTCCGCGCTGAGAGGTGATAACATATGGCAGACCAAAAACGAGATTATTACGAGGTTCTGGGCCTGTCCAAGGGCGCGTCGGAGGAGGAGCTGAAGAAGGCCTACCGCAAGCTGGCCAAGAAGTACCACCCCGACGTGAACCCCGGGGACAAGGACGCGGAGTCCAAGTTCAAGGAAATCAACGAGGCGTACGCCGTCCTGTCCGACCCGGAGAAGAAGGCCCGATACGACCAGTTCGGCTTTGCCGGGGTGGACCCCAGCTATGGCGGGGGCGGAGCGGGCGGCTTCGGCTTCGACATGGGGGACATTGACCTGGGCGACATTTTCGGCTCCTTCTTCGGCGGGGGCTTTGGGGGCGGCTTCGGCGGAGGCGGCTCCAGGCGAAACGGACCCCAGAAGGGGGAGAGCCTGCGGGTCAATCTGGCCCTCACCTTTGAGGAGGCGGCTTTCGGCTGCAGCAAAGAGATTGAGCTGAACCGCACGGAACAGTGCGACGAGTGCCGCGGTTCCGGCTGCGCCGCGGGCACCACCGCCGAAACCTGCCCCGACTGCCGGGGTGCCGGTCAGGTACGCATCCAGCGGGGGGCCGGCGGCTTCGCTTTCTCCACCACCACCACCTGCTCCAAATGCCGGGGCGCCGGTAAAATCATCCACACCCCCTGCAAGAAGTGCGGCGGGGCGGGCAGCGTGAGGAAGAAGCAGCGGGTGTCAGTCACCATCCCGGCGGGCATCGACGACGGCCAGGCCGTCTCTATGCGGGGCCAGGGCAACGCCGGCGTCAACGGCGGCCCCTCCGGCGACCTGCTGGTGCGGGTGCAGATCAAGCCCCACCCCCGGTTCCAGCGGGAGGGCACCACCGTAATGTACGAGTGCCCGGTGAGCTTCTGCCAGGCGGCCCTGGGCGCCGAGCTGGAGATTCCCACCATTGACGGCAAGGTAAAGTACAATCTGCCCGCCGGCACCCAGACGGGCACCACTTTCCGTCTGCGGGGGAAGGGTATCCCCGAGCTGCGCAGCAGCCGCCGGGGCGACCAGTATGTCACCGTCCGGGTGCAGGTGCCCGAGTCCCTCAACGCCGAGCAGAAAGCGGCCCTCCATGCCTTCGCCGCCGCCATGGGCGAGGAGGTCGCCGAAACCGGCTTGAAAGGGCTGTTCGACAAGAAAAAACGAAAAAAATAGTCGGGAAATCAGCCTTGCGTTGTAAGGCTGATTTTTTATAAGCTGAGGCAGGAGCCGGGGAATCGGGAAATTGCCTCTTGCCTTTCTGAGGAGAATAGGTTACAATAAGGTTACAAAGATGACAAAGCAGTTAAAAAACGATGGGCAGGCACATAAGAAGAAGGGCCTGTTTGTTCACAGATTGTACATGGTTTACATATTTACATCATACAGGGACTGTGGTAAACTAAATATTTGAGAGAAAAATTGGCTGAGCTAAGGAGCGGGTCACGCGATGGTACGCTTTATTGATGTACATAAAGAATACGACAACGGCACCAAGGCGCTGAAAGGGGTTAATGTACGCATCGACGACGGGGAGTTCGTCTTTCTGGTGGGACCCTCCGGCTCCGGGAAATCCACGCTGATTAAGCTGATTACCGCGGAGATCGCCCCCACCGAAGGCCGGGTGATGGTAAACGGCTTTAATCTGAATACCATCGCCCCCCGGCAGGTCCCGCTCATGCGCCGCACCCTGGGCATCATCTTTCAGGACTTCCGGCTGATTGAGAAAAAGACGGTATATGAAAATCTGGCCTTCTCCATGCGGGCCATCGGGGCCTCAAACCGGGAGCTGCGCCGGCGCATCCCCTATGTGCTCCAGCTGGTAGGGCTGGACAAGAAGGGCGACCGCTTCCCCGGCCAGCTCTCCGGCGGCGAGCAGCAGCGGGTGGCCATCGCCCGGGCGCTGGTGAACAACCCAAGCATGATTATCGCCGACGAGCCTACGGGAAATCTGGACCCCCAGCGCTCCCTGGAGATTATGATGCTGCTGGAGCGCATCAACGAGCTGGGCACCACCGTGCTGGTGGTCACCCACGAGAAGAATCTGGTCAACCGCTTCACCAAACGGGTGGTGGCCATCGAGAACGGTCGCGTCATCAGCGACGGAACAGGCGGTTACTATCATGGCGAGAAGATTTGACGCGGGATACTACATCAGCGAGGGCTTCCACTCCATCTTTACCCACGGCTTCATGTCCTTCGCCGCGGTGTGTATGATCGTGGCCTGCCTGATTATCATGGGTTCCTTCACTCTGCTGGCGGTGAATCTGGATAACATGCTGGGCGACCTGGAAAACGAGAACGAGATGCTGGTCTACGTAGACGACAGCCTCAACGAGGAGCAGGCCAGGGCCCTCCAGCCCAAACTGGCCCAGGTGGACAATGTGTCTCAGCTCACCTTTGTGACCAGAGAGGCGGCGCTGGAGGACTTCCGGTCCAAGCGGGAGAGCAACGCCGATCTGCTGGACGACCTGCCCGACGACACCCTCCGGGACCGCTACCGGGTCCATGTGGTGGACATCGAGCGGATGGCACAGACCAAGGAGGCACTGGAGGATGTGGAGGGCGTGGCCTGGGTCCGGGCCGCAATTGAAATCGCAGACGGCTTTGTGCTGGTGCGCAATATCGCCACCGGCGTGGCCTTGGCTCTGGTCGGCGTGCTGCTGGTGGTGTCCCTGTTCATCATTGCCAACACCATCAAGCTGGCCACCTTCTACCGCCGGGAGGAGATCGCCATTATGAAGATGTGCGGCGCCACCGACGGCTTTATCGAGTGGCCCTTCGTGGTGGAGGGGATGATTCTGGGGCTGACCGGCGCGTTCATCGCCTTTTTCGTCCAGTGGGGGCTGTATCAGCTGGTGGCCAAGCTGGCCGTCCAGGGCAACGGACTGTCCTTGGTGACCATGATAAGCTACACTTCCATGTCCACCACCATTCTGGCCGTATTCTGCAGCGTGGGCGCCGTTATCGGCGTGGGCGGCTCGCTGTTGGCCATCCGAAAGTTTTTGCAGGTTTGAAACTGAGATAAGGAGGCCGCGATATGAAACGGCAGAAAAAACAGAAAATTTTTATATCCGTCATGGCCGGTTTTTTGGCGCTGTTGATGCTGCTGCCCATTCTGGCGAATATCTTTATCCGATAGGAGGGAGCGGTTGTGAAGAAAAAAAGATATTTCCGCCGGGGACTGAGTCTGCTCCTGGCGCTGGCCCTGTTCCTGCCTCTGGCCGGACGGGAGATGGTGATGGAGAGTTCCGCCGTCACCAAGGCGGAGATCGACGCGCTGAAAGACAAATCCGGCAGTATCGCCTCCCAGAAGAAGGAGATTCAAAGCCAGTTGAAGGCGCTTCAGGCGGACAAGAGCAGCGCCATGAAGAAGAAGCAGCTGCTGGAGGACCAGATCGACCTGACCCGCCAGGAGATATCCAACATCAACGAGCAAATTGCCATGTACGACAAGCTCATCAACGAAAAGACGGTCGAGCTGGAGCAGGCGGAGGCGGACGAGAAGGCTCAGTTCGAGCTGTTCTGCCGGCGCATGCGGTACATGGAGGAACAGGGGGAGGAGACCTCTTACTGGGCCATTCTGTTCTCCTCCAGCAGCTTTGCCGAGCTGCTGGACAGCTACATGATGATCGAGGAGATTATCCAGTACGACAACAAGGTGGTGGACGACCTGGTGGCGCTCCAGGAGAAGGTGACCGCCGACAGGACGGAGCTGGAGGAGGCCCAGACCGAGCAGGAGGAGGCCAAGGCCCGGCAGCTGGCCGTCCAGGAGGAGCTGAAGAGTCAGGAGGCGGAGGTGGACAAGCTCATCGCCGAGATCAACGCCCAGGAGGATGTGCTGGAGGAGATGGAGGCGGAGCTGAACAAGGCCGCCAAGGAGCTGGACGCCCAGATCAAGGCCAAGGAGAAGGAGTACGCCGCTCAGATTGCCAAGGTGCCCAGCGAGTCGGGCTACCTGTGGCCGCTGTCCGGCAGCTACAACGTGCTGTCCTCCCTGTTCGGTCCCCGGCTCCACCCCGTGACCCACAAGCCGGGCAACCACTCGGGCATTGACATCCCGGCCCCCTCGGGCACTAAAATCTACGCCGCCAAGAGCGGGGTGGTGATCCATGCCGCCAAGGGCACCGGCGGCTACTGGTCCTATGGCAACTACGTCATCGTCTCCCACAGCGACGGCACCAGTACCCTCTACGCCCACATGAGCCGCATCGGCTGCAAGCAGGGCCAGACGGTGAAGCAGGGAGACGTGATCGGCTACGTGGGTACCACAGGCCGCTCCACCGGCAACCACCTCCATTTTGAGGTCCGCGTGGGCTCCACCCGGAAGGACCCCGTGAACTACTTCAAGGACAAGGCGCTGTACGTGCGCGACAGCGGCAGGCTGGTGTCCATCTGGTAGCAGACAGATAATACAGAACGTCAAACAGGCTCCGCCGGCGCGGGGCCTGTTTGTTGAAAAAACAGGAAAAGAGCGGGAAAAGGAAAATTGGGCTTGATATCTGAGAATTTTTGTTGTAAAATGATTGCGCTGATATTTTAAAAGGCGTATTATGCCCAAATTGCGGAAAGGGGGGAGGTCTGTGGCGGAAAACTCTTCTATGGGCGGACCCATGGAAAAGCAGCCGCAGGAGCCGGAGGAACACCTGCCTCCTCAGGAGGGAAGCTATTGGGGCAGCGTCCGGTTTTTTAAGCACCTGATTCTTACCGTTCTGGCCCTGGCCATCCTGATTCCCACGGCGCTGTCTATCAGATTCGGTATGTCGCTGGGGCAGACAAAGGCCGAGCTGAAGCAGCTGCGGCAGACCGTCAGTACCCAGCCCGCCCCCGTCCCGCCTGCGGGGGGCGGTTCCCAGACTGCGGGAGACAGCTCCCAGGGCCAGGGGAAGGGACAGCGGCTTGAAAACGGCGGTCCGGAGTTTCCGGCCTATCAGGAGCTTTACCCGGACCTGTACGCGCAGCCGGCGGAGCTGAACAGCATCGACCAGGAGAAAACCGTCTACCTCACCTTTGACGACGGACCCTCCGCCCGCACCCCCGAGCTGCTGGCGATCCTGAAGCAGTACGATATCAAGGCTACTTTTTTTGTGATCGGCAGGGAGTCGGAGGAGGCCGAGCAGTGGATGCGGGACATTGTGGCCGACGGCCACACTCTGGGCATCCATACCTACTCCCACGACTACAATAAGATTTATCAGTCGGTGGAGGCCTACCTGGAGGACTTCAACGCCATGTATAACCTCATTCTGGAGGCCACCGGCGCCGCGCCCCAGGTGTTCCGCTTTCCGGGCGGCAGCGTCAACGCCTACAACGGCGCCACCTACCGGGACATCATCAGCGAGATGGTGCGCCGGGGCTTCGTCTACTTCGACTGGAACCGGATGTCGGGAGACGCGGTGCGGGGTAATGTGCCCTCCGAGACTCTGGTGGAAAATGCCCTGGACCGGGCGGACAGCATGAGACGGGTGATCCTCCTGATGCACGACAGCGCCCGCTTCACCAACGTGGTGGAGGCTCTGCCCCAGATCATTGAGGGCTATCAGGAGGCCGGCTTCAGCTTCGCGGCGCTGACCCCGGAGGTCAAACCTGTGATATACAGCTACCCAGAATAAAAAGGAGAAGAATAATTATGGGATTAAGAGATAATTTCAGACAGGCCGCAAAAGAGCTTATGGACGGCCCGGAGGCTGCCCGCCCACGGAGCTACCCTCAGCCCAGGCCCGAACCAATTCAGGAGGAGACGCCTATGTTTGTGCCGGAACCTACCCCCGCCTCTACCCCCGCGCCCGCCTATGCGCCGGAGCCGGAACCCGCCTATGTGCCGGAGCCTCCCCGCGCGCCAGATACTTTCTTCAGCCGGAGCTATGAGCCCGCCGCGCCCCAGGAGCTTACCACCATCATCGCGCCGGGCACCATTATCCGGGGCTCGGTGGAGAGCGATACCAGCATGGAGCTGTACGGCGAGGTTCAGGGCGATATCGTCACCACCAAGGACCTGAAGCTGAAAGGTAAAATTCAGGGCAACGCCGCCGGCTGCAATGTGGAGCTGTACAGCATCCACATGGTTGGCAACATCACCGCCTCCGGCACCGCAATGCTGGACTCCGAGTCTGAGGTGGAGGGCGATGTGACAGCCGAGTCTCTGGTGCTGAACGGCAAAATCCAGGGCGATGTTCAGGTGTCCAAGCGTCTGTCCCTGGAGGGCAGCGCGACGATCGTCGGCCGGGTGGCCGCCGAGCGCCTGTCTGTGGATGAGGGCGCCGTCATCCAGGGCGAGATTTTGATTGGCAAGAGCGTGCTGCCCCCCAAGCAGCAGCCCGCCTACCCGACGCCCGTCCGTCCCGCGGCCCCGCCCCAGGCGGTCCGGCCCGCCATGCCTGCGGCGCCCCCGGCGCAGCCTCGTCCCGCGATGCCCCGTCCCGCGGCGGCCAAACCCCCCGTAGCCGCCCCTAAGGCTCCGGCCGCTCCCAAAGCGGCGGCCAAGCCTGCGGAGAAGGACGCTGAAGAGAAGAAAGACAGCTGAAAATTGCGAAAGCGCCCTCAAAAAGAGGGCGCTTTTCTGTGCCGTGGGATTTTTTCTAAAAATAAGGATTGATTAAATGGGGAGAATATAGTACAATGGCTTTCAGATTTTGTTCCGCCTCGGCGCGGAGCAAGACCGCACTAGTCGGGGAGATAGCGGTGCCCTGTACCCGCAATCCGCTGTAGCGGGGATGAATCCCGGCCCCCGGACGTGTGGATGTGCCGTCCGCCCTGGATAAGCAGTGATGACAGACCGGTCCCGCGCAACGTGGCTGGCGTGAACCGTGTCAGGCGGGGAACCGAGCAGCACTAAGCGTTTGGACGCGTGTGCCGTGGGGTTGCTGGTCTTGAGCCGGCTGTCCGGGTAACGGGTATGTCCCGCGCTTCAAAGGCCGGTGTGCGGTCTTGCTGCGCGCCTTGTTGAAGCAAAGTCCTTTTCACTCGGGACCGCCGCCGGAGGCGGCGATCCCTCATCGCATTCCCTTGCTTCCCCTCTCCAAACGCGACCCGCTTACCCGCGAGGGGTACGCCGCATCCGTGAGGCGGCAAAGCCGCTAACGGCTGCGCAGGCGTTGGGCTCGCGTTTAGGCGGCGGCTTCGCCGCCGTTTTTTTGATGAACCCTGAAAGCGTGAGGTGAACAGAAAATGTATCAGGCGCTGTACCGCAAGTGGCGGCCCAGGACGTTCGACGACGTGGTGGGTCAGGAGCACATTACCGATACCCTGAAACGCCAGGTGGCGGCGGGGCGGCTGTCCCACGCCTATCTGTTTACCGGCACCCGGGGTACCGGCAAGACCAGCTGCGCCAAAATTCTGGCCCGGGCGGTGAACTGCCGGACCCCCCAGGACGGCAACCCATGCAACCGGTGCCCGGCCTGTCTGGGCATCGAGAACGGCTCCATTCTGGATGTGCTGGAGCTGGACGCCGCCTCCAACAACGGGGTGGACCAGGTCCGTGCCCTTCGGGACGAGGCGGTGTACACCCCCGCCGCTGTGGCGAAGCGGGTGTACATTGTAGACGAGGTCCATATGCTGTCGGTGGCCGCTTTCAACGCCCTGTTGAAAATTCTGGAGGAGCCGCCCCCCCATCTGCTGTTCATTCTGGCCACCACCGAGCTGCACAAGGTGCCCGCCACCATCAAGAGCCGGTGCCAGCAGTTCGCCTTCAAGCGCATCCTGCCCATGCAGATTACCCGGCGGCTGGAGTATGTGGCCCAGCAGGAGGGCATCCCCCTGACATGCGAGGGGGCGGCCTTGCTGGCCAGGCTGGCCGACGGCGGCATGCGGGACGCCCTGTCTTTGCTGGACCAGTGCGCCGGAGGGAAGGACAATCTGGACGAGCAGGCCGTGCTGGACACCTTGGGCCTGGCAGGCAGCGTGGAGACCGCCTCTCTGATGGAGCGCCTGGCCGGCCGGGACACCGCCGGGGCGTTGGACACCCTGGCCCGCCTCTATGCGGGCGGGAAGGACGTGGGAGCGGTGCTGGGGGAGCTGTCCGCCCTGGCCCGAGACCTGCTTCTGCGGAAAACCGCTCCACAGGGGGGCGCTTCCCTGATGGCCGGGGGGTACGACGAGGCCACGCTGCGCCGCCTGGGGGAGAAGCTGTCCGCCCAGCGGTTGCTGCAGATGCTTACCCAGCTCCAGGCCGCCGGGGCTGATCTGCCCCGCAGCGCCAACCGGCGTACCGACGCGGAGCTGTGCCTGATCCGCCTCAGCGACGAGGGACTGGACGAGTCCTTCGCCGGGCTGTCCGCCCGGATTGCCCGACTGGAGGAGACGATAGCCCAGGGGATTCCGGCCGCGCCTGTCTCCGCCCCTCCGGCGCAGCCCGAGCGGCCCGCTCTGGCAAAGGCGGAGAAGCCCGCACCAGCGGAGGACGTCCCCCCCTGGGAAGAGGAAAGGCCGCCCTTGCCCGATGAGCCTCCGGAAGAGGCGGAATTTGTCTTTGATACGCCTGCGCCGCCGGCTGCCCCTGTGGGACCCGGCAACCCGGGCGGGTCAATCTCAATTCCCGCCCCGTCTCCGGCACAGAATGGCCCGCCGAGGCCGTCGGGCCCCACAGGCGACAGCGCCTTCTGGCCCTCCTTCGCCGCGGGACTGAAGGGGAAGGTGCCCCCCACGGTGATGCCCTATCTGAACAACCCGGCCAAGGTGGCCGGCGTGTGGAAAAACGGTAAGCTGACGTTGTGGGTGGACAGCGAGTTTACCCGCTCCATGCTCAATAAACCGGCGGTGCTGGAGAAGCTGGCCCGGGCGGCGGCGGATACTTTCGGCGGACAGCCGCAGGTGAGCGTGGTCACCGGCACGCCTCCCCCGGCGGAGCCGGCCGCGTCCGCCCCGGCCCCCGGAGCGGAGAGGGACCCTCTGGACGACCTGCTGTCCTTCGGCGGACAGTTTGACAACATTACCATACAGTAAAGGAGTTTTCGTTATGGCAAAGGGATACGGCCGGGGTATGCCCGGCATGGGCGGCGGCATGAATATGAATATGCTTAAGCAGGCGCAGAAGATGCAGCAGGACATGCTGCGGATGCAGCAGGAGCTCCAGGAGAAGGAGTACCAGGCCGCCTCCGGCGGGGGCGTCGTCACCGCCGCCGTCAACGGGAAGCACGAGCTGAAGACGCTGACCATCAATCCGGAGGCGGTGGACCCCGATGATGTGGAGATGCTCCAGGACATGATCGTGGCCGCCGTCAACGAGGCCATGCGCGCCGCCGACGCCGACGCCGCCAGCACCATGCAGTCTATCACCGGCGGATTGAATCTGGGCGGGCTGGGGCTGTAAAATCAAATATTCGATACGGAGAGCTGCCATTGAGGGACAGCTCTCCTTTTTTATGCCCGGACGCCGAAAAGATTTTGGG
This sequence comes from uncultured Oscillospiraceae bacterium, assembly GCA_910588635.1. GTDB lineage: Bacteria > Bacillota > Clostridia > Oscillospirales > Oscillospiraceae > Lawsonibacter. Next base: position 51,114 of record CAJUPW010000014.1, read on the forward strand.
GCCGCCCGCGAGATGTTGTACCGGGACGTACAACAATTCCCCTGTAACGCCCAGAAATGAGGGCGTATGAAGGGGGTGAGAGGAGAATGTTTGTGTTGTATGCGGATAAGACCCGGCTGGACGTACGTCACAGAGAGCCCGTCGCCAGCGGCTCGGAGAATGTGTACCAGCTTGCCAGGAAGAACGACCTGCGCTATATCATGAAGCAGTAAAGGTGGGATATCGTGTACAACAACTGCAGCGAGTGCCCGGTACTGCCCCGTGTGGAGGCGCTGGAGGAGGCCAACAGACAGCACGGGCGAGCCCATGAAGGGATGTATGACCGCATCCGGGCACTGGAGACGGAAAACGCAGTCCAGAACGCCCACTGGGAGAATGTGGACGGCAAGCTGGACGAGCTGACCGCCATGGTCCGGGACCTGACCGGTAAGGCGGGGAAGCGGTGGGACAAGGCGGTGGAGACGGTCCTGGCGGCTGCCGTCACCGGCTTGGTGTGCTTTCTGCTGGGGAGGTTGGGCCTGTGAAGAAGCTGTTGGACAAGCTCCGGGCAATCCACCACCTGTTCGCCAAGGGGATGGTGCTGTGGTGCGTGATCTGCGGCACCGCAGCCTCCGCCTACGCCATGCGCATCCTCTCCCGCACCGGCCACGACCCCGCCGCGCTGCTGGGGGTGATTCTGGCCTTCTTCGGCGGGGAGCTGCTGCTGATGTGTCTGAAAACGGTGCTGAACGGAACTAAAAACAGAAAGGATGACAGCGAGTGAAAAGAAGAATCGAGGACGAATGGGCACTTTATGGATTGAAAGGAGCGACAGCCAATGAATGACATTATCCTAAAACGGATCGGAGCGCTGATGAGCGTCAAGTCCCTGGTGACGCTGGTGCTCACCGGCGTGTTCGCCTTTATGGCCTGCGCCGGGAAGATCAGCCAGGACTTCATGACCATCTACGCGGTGATTATCGCATTCTACTTCGGCACCCAGAGCCAGAAAGTGCAGGACGTAATGGACCAGCAGGACGGTGATAAGGCATGATGACCGCCCGAGAGCTGGTGCGCCGCTGCGTGGATATTGAGGAGCACTATAAGACCCTCTATGTGATGGGCTGCTTCGGGGCGCCCATGACCGCCGCCAACAAAAAGCGGTACACCAAGAACCACGAGTACAATAAGGCGACCGCCCGTACTAAGATGATTAACGCCGCCGCGGAGGACACCTTCGGCTTCGACTGTGTGAACCTCATCAAGGGTGTGCTGTGGGGGTGGGTTGGGGACCTCTCCGCCCAGTACGGCGGGGCAAAGTACGGCTCCAACGGTGTGCCCGACGTGAGCGCCGACGGGATGATCCGGCTGTGCAAGAGCGTGACCGATGACTTCCGGGAGATCGTCCCCGGGGCGGCGGTGTGGATGCCGGGGCATATCGGGCTGTACATTGGGGAGGGTCTGACCGTAGAGTGTACGCCCAAGTGGGCCAACAGGGTGCAGATTACCGCCGTGGGCAACATCGGGAAAAAGGCTGGGTACAACACCCGGACCTGGAAGAAGTGGGGCCTGCTGCCCTACGTGAGCTATGAGGAGGTAGAAACCGTGACATACGAACAGTGGAAGGAATTTATGGACCGCTACCGCAAGGAGCTGGGCGAGAAGGACGCCCCCGCCTGGGCCCAGAACACCGGCGAGTGGGACGCGGCCAGGGAGGAGGGCATCTCCGATGGCAGGCGGCCTCAGGACCTGGTGACCCGGGCCGAGTGTGCCGCCATGGTGCTGCGGGGCCGGAATTGATGAAACCAAAGAGAAAAAAATTAAAGGCTTCTTAATATTTTCCCACTTGCGATTTAAACTGTCTGTGTTATGCTATTATCCGGAAACAAAAATCCGGATTTTATTCCCGTCCGGGCGGGACCGGGTTTGAGCGACGGAAGGAGAGGCCGCATGTACACCATCCTGATCTGTGACGACGACAGAGATATTGTCTCCGCGCTGGACATCTATCTCACCAGCGAGGGCTATCAGACCATCAAGGCCTACAACGGCCGGGAGGCTGTCCGGGCGGCGGAGACCCACGAGATACACCTGATCCTCATGGACGTAATGATGCCTGAGCTGGACGGCATCCGAGCCACGGCCAAGCTGCGGGAAGGGAGCAACGTGCCCATCATCCTGCTCACCGCCAAGAGCGAGGACACGGACAAGATTCTGGGGTTGAACATCGGTGCGGACGACTACATCACCAAGCCCTTCAACCCCCTGGAGGTCATCGCCCGGGTGAAATCCCAGCTGCGGCGGTACACCGCCCTGGGCGGGGCGGAGAAGGCCCCCGGCCTCATTACCGCCGGGCCCATCGCCATGGACGACGGGGCCAAGGTGGTCACTGTGGACGGGGAGCCCATCAGCCTTACCCCCATCGAGTACAATATCCTCAAGCTGCTGCTGTCCCATCCGGGACAGGTGTTCTCCTCCGCCCAAATTTATGAGCAGGTGTGGAACGACCCGGCCTACGGCTCGGAGAACACGGTGGCCGTCCACATCCGCCATCTGCGGGAGAAGATCGAGATCAACCCCGCTGAACCCCGGTATCTCAAGGTGGTCTGGGGCCTGGGCTACAAGATCGAGAAGGGGGCGTAGTCATGAAAAAGCTGCAAAGTAGCGCTGTCGCCAAGGTGTGCGCCTGGATCGTCCTGCTGGCCGCCGCCCTGGGTGCGGGGGCATTCGGGGTGCGGGCGGTGCTCAGCTTCCAATCCGTGGCAAATGACAGCTGGCAGTACAGCAGACAGTTTTTCAATGCTCTGGACAGCCGCCAGCGGGAGCTGGTGAACGGCGTCTATCTCTCCTGGCAGCTGTACGCTTTGGAGCAGCAGATCGCCGCCGGAAATGCCGGCGCCACTCTCCGGGCTGACGCCGAGGCCCTTCAGGAGAGCAAGGCCGCCATTGAGGACCGCTTCTCCCGGGACAGCACCTGGTTCCGTTTCAGGCTGATGGACAGCGAGACCGGAGGGGTGCTGGGCAGCAATCTGGCGGAGGGAGAGTCCATGTTCCGGGCGGTGAAGGATATTCACCACTACACCTTTGAGCTGTCGGAGGAGTCCTGGCTCGAGTACGGCTATTATGATCCCAGCGCCTACGGCTACAATACCGCACCCAGCGGCCAGGCGGGCCAGAGTGCCGGTGCTGAGGCTGACCCCGCCCCTATGAAGCTGGTGGTGGAGTACGGCGTGCCCGAGGATATTGAGACCGGCTCTATTGATGACGAGTTCTACCGTACCTGGGTGACCTGGATAAATGAACGGGCTTTCTTTGACCACTACCTTACCGGCTTTCTGAATCTGGGGGCGCTCACCCTGCTGGCACTGATATGGATTCTCTGGACCGCCGGGCACAAGAAGGGCGCGGAGGGGATCGTCATCACCTGGCAGGAGCGGATTTTCTTCGATGTGTACGCGGTTGTCATGATTACCGCTGTTGTGGCGCTGGTTTTCTGTACGGTCGGGCTGGCAGAGCAGCTCTATTGGAGCTCTTCCAGCGTGTACGCCGCCCAAAATGAGGACTTCACTACCTTCTTCGACCTGGGCGTCCTGGGGGCAGGGACTGTCTTTGCCGCCGGCGTGGGCTGCGGCGCGCTGCTCCTGCGGACCTTTACCGTCCGGCTCAAGGCCCGCTGCCTGGGAAAAACCACCCTGCTGTGCAGGGTGGCCGCATGGACGGTGAGGACCGTCCATGACTTTATTCGCTTCCTGCCCTTCACCTGGAAGCTGGTGCTGGGCTTCGGAGCCTATGTGATCTTCGCCTTCTGGCTGATTACGGTGGGGAGGTATGACGGCGCCTTTATGCTGATGTATTTCTTTCTGCAGCTGGCCTTGCTGCTGTTCCTGTCCTGGTGGGCCTACGGCTATTACCGCCTGCGTCAGGGCACCAAGACCATCGCCGGGGGCGACCTGGAGTATCAGATCGACACCCGCCGCATGCCCTACGACCTGCGCCTGCAGGCGGAGGACCTGAACAATATCTCCGCCGGGCTGTCGGCGGCGGTGGACGAGAAGATGAAAAGCGAGCGGTTTAAGGCCGAGCTCATCACTAATGTCTCCCACGACCTGAAAACTCCGCTGACCTCCATCATCAACTATGTGGACCTGCTCAAGACCACCGCCCAGACCGACCCCAAGGCGGCGGAGTATATCGAGGTGCTGGACCGGAAGTCACAGCGGCTGAAAAAGCTCACCGAGGACCTGGTGGAGGCCTCCAAGGCGTCCACGGGGGTGCTGTCGGTAAACCGGGAGAAGATCGGTATGGGCCAGCTCATCGACCAGGCCATGGGCGAGTGGGAGGAGAAGCTGACCGGCCGCAAGCTCACACTGGTGACCAGCCTGCCCGAGGGGGAGACCTGGGTGTATGCCGACGGGCGGCACCTGTGGCGGGTGATCGACAATCTGCTGTCCAACTGCGCCAAGTACGCCATGGAGGGCACCCGGGTCTATCTGGACCTGGAGCGGGGGAAGGGACAGGTGGCCCTGTCGGTGAAAAATATCTCCCGGGAGCCGCTGAACGTTCCGGCCGAGCGGCTGATGGAGCGCTTTGTCCGGGGGGAGGAGTCCCGGTCCACCGAGGGGTCCGGGCTGGGGCTGTCCATTGCCCGGTCCCTCACCGAGCTCCAGGGAGGAACCTTCGAGCTGGCCGTGGACGGCGACCTGTTCAAGTCCATCGTCACCTTGCCCCAGGCGAATTGACCACATTGACCTTTGACCGCTCACTCCGAAGGGGGTGGGCGGTTTTTTGACACCAAGAAAAATTGCAAAAAGCTATGGCTTTTTTCAGGAATTGTGGTATGATGATAAATACCACCCGTATGTAGTGGATTTGATGCTGGAGGGAGGGCGGAGGCCGTGGGCAGAAGGTGGACCTTTCTGGGAATGACGCTGGTTATGGCGGCGCTGCTCAGCGGCTGCCTGTTCCGCTCTCCAGACGATCTGTACCGCCAGCCGGAGAAGTCGCCGGGCTATGAGCAGCTCAACGCGGCTATCCGGGCGGTGCGCACCGGACTGGAGACGGAATTTGCCGTCCGGGTGGAGGACGTGACCATCATAGCGGGGGACAACACCGCCAATATCCAGCTTCAGGACCTGGACGGGGACGGCCGGCGGGAGAGCGCGGTCACTTTTTTCCGGGTGCCGGGCATTGAGAAGCCCATCAAGATATACATTTTCTCCCAGATTGGGGAGGAGTATGTGCCCACCGGCGTGGTGGAGGGAGAGGGCAGCGCCATCTACGCCATCGACTATGCCCAGATCAACGGGGAGGGCCGCAAGGAGGTGGCCGTCAACTGGCAGATCAGCTCGGGCGCCTATCAGCTGGGGGTGTATACCCTGGACGATATCGACCTGCCCGTGGCGGGTCCGAACGAGGAAGAGGACTTGGCCGCGGTGAAGGCCATGACCCGCGCCGGCCTGACGGGCACCGAGCGGCTGCTGACCCGGTGCAGCGTGGCCACCGATGGCTCCAGCGGCTGCCGTCTGCTGGATATTGACAAAGACACGCGCATCGAGGTGTTGGTTACCCGGATGGACGCCGGCGGGCCGGTGAGCCAGGTGGAAATTTACGGTTGGGTGGACGGGGCGATGGCCTCCCTGGGGGTGGCCGACCTGTCCGCCGGCATCAGCGCCATCAACCGTGTCCGCACCAGCTATCTGGCCGGCGGCTATAACCAGCCCGCGCTCTATGTCACCAGCACCCTGGCCGAGGGAGGACGGGCCATCGACGTGGTGGCCTGGCTGAACGGCCAGCTGACCAATGTGTCCATGGGGGATGAAGGGGTCAGCCGGGAGGTCATCCAGGGCTACACCGATATCAACCCCACTGACATCAACCGGGACTCGGTGGCGGAGCTGCCCTCGCCCTACCCGCTGCCCAGCTACGGAGAGAGCCCCTCCAGCAACTTCTGGCTCATCGACTGGGTGCAGTATGACGAGCGGGGCCGGCGCAACCACGTGCTTACCACCTACCACAATGTGAGCGACGGCTGGTATCTCACCATCCCCGAAAGCTGGCGGGACCGGATCACCATTTCCCGCAACGACCAGGTCACCGGCCGGCGCGAGGTGGTGTTCTCCCACTGGAGAGGAGAGGACAAGGAGCCGGAGCCCTTCCTGTCTGTCTATCGGGTGTCCAGCAGCCGCAGCTCCGATCTGGAGGAGGACGGCTGGTTGGTGCTCCGGGAGGAGGAGAATATCATCTACGCCGCCCGCTTCCACGAGGGCGGCTGGGACAGCGGTCTGGAGGAGATGGACCTGCTGGAGCGGTTCGACACCATACGGAGAAGCTGGTACAGCGAGTAAGCGCCGAGGACTTGAATATAAGGTCTGAATGGTTGGGAGGACAAAATGAGAAAGGTATTGGTCCTGGAGGACGAGGAAAATATCCGCAGCTTTGTGGTCATCAACCTGAAGCGGGCGGGCTATCAGACGGTGGAGGCGGGCACCGGCGAGGAGGCCCTGGAGGCCGTCCGGGACAACCCGGACATCAAGGTGGCCTTGCTGGATATCATGCTGCCCGGCATCGACGGCTTTGAGGTGTGCCGCCGCCTGCGGGCCATGGACAATAAAATCGGCATTATCATGCTCACCGCCCGCACCCAGGAGATGGACAAGGTCACCGGCCTGATGACCGGGGCGGACGACTATGTGACCAAGCCCTTTTCACCGGCGGAACTCACCGCCCGGGTGGACGCCCTCTTCCGCCGCACCGGCGGGGACGAGGCGGCTCTCTCCCCCGACGAGATCAGCGATCCGCCCTTCCTGCTCAACACCCGCAACCGCACCCTGGAGAAAAACGGCCAGCGGGTCAAGCTCACCCAGGTGGAGTACTCCATCGTCAAGCTGTTTATGGAGAACCCTGGCAAGGCCCTGTCCCGGGAGGAAATCTTGGATACCGTCTGGGGCAAGGACTACTTCGGCGAGCTGAAGATTGTGGATGTGAACATCCGCCGCCTGCGCATTAAAATCGAGGACAACGCCCAGAAGCCCACCTTTGTCAATACGGTGTGGGGCTACGGATATAAGTGGGGGAGCTGAAGCGCTGAGATGATTCGGGCGTTGTCCAGGGTCCCCGCAAAGCGGGGTGGCCGGCAGGCCGAAAATTCGGAGCGAAGCGGAGAATTTCCGCAGGCGGAATTTATTTCCGCCGAGGATTATAAAGAAGAAAAGGGCTCCCACAGGGCCTGCCCTGTGGGAAACCAACGCCCAGAAGCCCACCTTTGTCAATACGGTGTGGGGCTACGGATATAAGTGGGGGAGCTGAAAAAAGCTTGCCGCCCGCGGATGGGACAGAGTGATGAAAGGCAGGTGAGGGGACAATGGCCAAGCCCACAAGATTACAGGATCAGGTCAAGATCCGGGGCATCCGTCGCCGGTGGCTGGTAAACAGCGTGGCCATTGTGCTGCTGATCCTGGCTTTGGCCGTTGGGGCCTTTGCGGCCATGCTCCACAGCTATTACTACGGCGGTACGGAGGATGATCTGGAGCGCAAGGCCACCTCCTCCGCCAACGGCTTCCGTATGTATACCCGCTCCGACTACCGGGCGGCCGCCCAGCAGACGGTGAACAGCTATGAGGACAAGAGCCGGCTGGAGCTGCAGTTCCTGGATACCACTGGCGCGGTGCTCTACTCGGGCAACGACCTCACCGCCGGCTCCACTCCCAGCACCCCGGATATCCAGAAGGCCATGAACGAGCGGACGGCCAGCCCCTGGCGGGGGCGGGACCCGGATACCGGGGAGCGCATCCTGGCCGCCTCCAGCCCGGTGATCTACCAGGGAGAGGTGGTGGGAGTCATCCGCTATGTCACCTCCCTGTCCGGCATCGACCGGCAGTATGTGTTTACCATGACGGTCATCGCCGCCATCGCCCTGGCCATCTTTGCCATGGTGTATTTTTCCAACCTCTATTTCGTCCGCTCCATCGTGGAGCCTTTGGCAGGCATCACCGAGATTGCCCGGGTCATCGCCGACGGCAGCTACGGAGTACAGATCGAGAAAAAATTTGACGACGAGATCGGCGAGCTGACCGACGCCATCAACGATATGTCCATCAAGATTGCTCAGGCGGAAAAGACCCAGAGCGAGTTCATCTCCTCTGTCTCCCACGAGCTGCGCACCCCGCTGACAGCCATTACCGGCTGGGCAGAGACCATCCAGAACGGAGAGTGCCGCTCAGGCGCCGATATCAAGAAGGGCATGGGCATCATCGTGTCCGAGGCCAAGCGGCTGAGCAGCATGGTGGTGGAGCCGCTGGACCTGAAGGCCGAGCTGGAGGACGCCGTCTACACTTACACCGAGTTCTTCCGCAAGGAGGGTATCACTCTGGAGTATCAGGACGGCCCGGAGGAGATGCTGCCCATCTCCGGCGACCCCCAGCGGCTGAGGCAGGTGTTCTGCAATCTGCTGGACAACGCCGCCAAGCACGGCGGGTCGGGCGAGCGGATTCTGGTCACCCTCTTCCGGGAGGGGGACGAGGCCGTCATCCGAATCAGGGACTACGGTCCGGGCGCCCCGGAGGAGGAGCTGCCCTTCCTGAAGAACAAGTTTTACAAGGGCAGCTCCAAGGCCCGCGGCTCCGGCATCGGCCTGGCCGTGTGTGAAGAGATCATCACCCGCCACGAGGGAACGCTGGAGGTGGGCAATGCCGAGGGCGGCGGCTTCCAGGTGACCATCCGCCTGCCCGTTGAAAACTGACGGCGAGTCTGATAAAATAAGCTTTAAGCCTCCCTCAGAGAGGGATCGCGGAATTGAAAGACCATAAGGAGAACCCAAATGTCCAAGCAAAATTGTGAATGCCCCAAATTCAAAACCATGTGCGGGGGACAGGCCCTCATTGAGGGGATTATGATGCGCGGCCCCAAAAAGCAGGCCGTGGTGGTCCGCAGGAGCGACGGCGAGCTGGAGATTCAGGAGAAGGAGCTCAAGTTCATCAAGGATCGATACCCCATCCTGGGCTGGCCGCTGATCCGGGGGGTGGTGAACTTTGCCGACTCCATGTACAACGGCGTTACTGCCCTGATGTACTCCGCCGAATTCTTCCCTGAGGACGGGGAGGAGGAAGAGGAACCCTCCAAATTTGAGACCTGGCTCAACAACAAGCTGGGCAGCGAGAAATTTACTGTTCTCATCACCACCCTGGCAGTACTTTTGGGCGTCGCCATGTCTATCGGGCTGTTTTTCTTTCTGCCCACCTTGCTGGGCGGGGTGGTCAATGTGGTGCTTCCGGGCAACATGCTGGTCCGGAATCTGGCGGAGAGCTTTTTGAAAATTCTCATTTTTGTGACCTACCTGGCCCTGTGCTCCCACATGGGGGAGATGAAGAGGGTCTTTTCCTACCACGGGGCGGAGCACAAGACCATTTTCTGCTATGAGGCCGGCCTGCCCCTCACGGTGGAGAACGTGCGCTTACAGCCCCGGCACCATCCCAGGTGCGGGACCAGCTTTCTGTTCATGGTGATCGCCATTTCCATCCTGGTGGCCACCGTGGTCTTTGCCGTCTGGCCGGTGTACAATGTGATTCTGCGCTTTCTGGCCCACTTGGCCATGCTGCCCCTCATTGTAGGGATCAGCTATGAGATCAACCGCTGGGCCGGCCGCCACGATGGGCCCGTTACCCGGTTTTTTACCGCGCCGGGGCTGTGGCTGCAAAACTTTACCACCTTTGAACCCGACGACTCTATGATCGAGGTAGGAATCAAGGCCCTGGAGCTGGTGCTGCCCGAGGTCAAGGGCGAGGATGAATGGTAGCGTCGCCGCAAGCTCCATTTCTTTCGCTTTGCCCTGTCGGGCAAAGCTCGCGCATTCCGCTGCTCCTCCCTTCCGCACGCGACCCGCTGGGCTCGCGGGCGGGACGCCGCCCTTCGGGCGGCGGGGATCCCTCTAAATACAACTGGAAGGTGATTACATGGCGACCACCTACAACAACCTGTTCCTGGATACCCGCGCCCGGCTGAAGAAAGCGGGGGTGGAGTCGGCCCAGCTGGAGGCCCGGGAGATCATCTGCTTCGCCGCCGACAAGAGCCGGGAGCAGTTCTACCGGGATATGTCCCTCTATGTCTCCAGAGAGATGGAACAGAGGGTGGAGGACCTGGTGCAGCGCCGTCTGGCCGGAGAGCCGGTAGCCTACATCATCGGGGAGTGGGAGTTCTACGGCCTGTCCCTGGACATCTCCCGGGATGTGCTGATTCCCCGGCTGGACACCGAGCTGCTGGCGGAGCGGGGCATCCTCAAGGCCCGGGAGTCGGGGGAGGGAGCCCGGGTGCTGGACCTGTGCGCCGGCAGCGGCTGCGTGGGCCTGGCCATCGCTTCCAACGCCCCCGAGTGCCGGGTGGTGCTGGGTGAGCTGTCTGAGGGAGCGCTGCGGGTGTGCAAGCAGAACGTCCGCCGCAACGAGCTCAACGCCCGGGTGACCTGCCTGTCGGTCAACGCCCTGGAGAACCCCAGCTCCACCCTGTGGGATTTTGACGCCATCGTGTGCAACCCTCCCTACATACCCACGGTGGACATTGAGGCGCTGGATGTCTCCGTACGGGACTACGAGCCCCGCATGGCCCTGGACGGAGGGAAGGACGGCCTGGACTACTACCGGGCCATCGCCGCCAAATGGAAGCCCGCCCTGCGGCTGGGAGGCACCCTGATCTTTGAGGTAGGCGTCGGCCAGGCGGGCGCCGTGGAGGACATTCTGGAGGAGAACGGCTACGAGGAAATCAAGATTCTCCCGGACACCCAGAATATCCTCCGTGTGGTGGAGGGAACGGTCAATAATTGAGGCCGCCGAAGGCGGCCCCCAAAACGGAGCCCAGCGTAGCAGGTCCGTTTTGGAGAGGACGAGCAACGGAGTGGAGCTGATATTCGGCGTGAGCCAAATGGAGCGAAACGAAGTTTGTGAGGACGAAAAAGTCCGGTTTAACGGACATATCAAAGAGTAATTTAAGGGACAGCAAGAGGCCGGAGGCACTGAGCCGCCGGCGGGAAAGGATGATTGACATGGCACAGAAGAAACCCATGATCGAGTCGGCCGCGCCGGCCTCCGACAAGAAGAAGGCGCTGGAGACCGCCATGGCCCAGATTGAGCGGACTTACGGCAAGGGCTCCATTATGCGCCTGGGAGAAAACACCGGCGTGGTGGTGGACGCCATCCCCACAGGCTCCCTGTCCCTGGACATCGCCCTGGGCATCGGCGGCGTGCCCAAGGGCCGTATCATCGAGGTCTACGGCCCCGAGTCCTCCGGTAAGACCACTCTGGCCCTGCACATCGTGGCCGAGGCCCAGAAGCGGGGGGGCGAGGTGGCCTTCATTGACGCCGAACATGCCCTGGACCCCAGCTACGCCCGGGCGCTGGGGGTGGACATTGACTCCATGCTCATCTCCCAGCCGGACACCGGCGAGCAAGGCCTGGAAATCTGCGAGGCGCTGGTCCGTTCCGGCGCCATCGACGTGGTGGTGGTGGACTCAGTGGCAGCCCTGACCCCCCGGGCGGAGATCGAGGGCGACATGGGCGACAGCCACGTGGGCCTGCTGGCCCGGCTCATGAGCCAGGCCCTGCGCAAGCTGGCCGGCTCCATCGCCAAGACCAACTGCATTGTCATTTTCATCAACCAGCTTCGGGAGAAGGTGGGGGTGATGTACGGCAATCCGGAGGTGACCACCGGAGGCCGGGCGCTGAAATTCTACGCCTCCGTCCGCATCGACGTACGGAAGATCGAGGCCATCAAGGTGGGTACCGAGCTGATCGGCAACCGCACCCGGGCCAAGATCGTGAAGAACAAGGTGGCCCCCCCTTTCCGGGAGGCGGAGTTTGAAATTCTCTACGGCGAGGGCATCTCCAAGTGGGGCGAGATGGTGGACCTGGCGGTCAAGCTGGATATCATCCAGAAGTCGGGCTCTTGGTTTTCCATGGGCGAGACCCGTATCGGCCAGGGCCGGGACGCCGCCAAGCAGTTTTTGAAGGACAACCCCGACGTGGCCGCCCAGGTGGAGGAGCAGGTCCGGGCCAACGCCTTCAAGCTGATGAGCAAGCAGTCCCAGGCGGCCGCCAAGGCCGCAGGCCGGGCGGTGGACGTGTCCGCCGATGATTTTGACGACGGTGAGGGGTGATGTTCCTTTTTTCTTTGAGAAGAAAAAAGGAAATTCCCCTGTTTAATCTGATTTGTGGAGCGTTTATCGGTGGTAATTCAAGAACTAAAACCCTCCAAGCGAGTGGAGGGCCGCTGGCTGGCGGTGCTGGAGGACGGCTCTATTCTCCGGGTGGGGGAGGGCGAGGTGGTGGACTTCGCCCTCTACGCCGGCAAGGAGCTGTCCGACGAGGAGGCAGAGCGCCTTCAGGCCGCCGCCTGCCGTGGCGAATGGAAGCGCAGGGCCATTGAGCTGCTGATGCGGAAACCCCAGTCCCGGAAGGAGCTGGGGCGGAAGCTGAGGGAGTGGGAGGCCCCCGACGGGGAGGCCGAGGCCATCTGCGACCGGCTGGAGGAGCTGGGCTATCTCAACGAGGCGGAGTACGCCGGGCGGATCGTGCGGCACTATGCCGCCAAAGGCTTCGGGGAGCGGAAGCTCCGGGACGAGCTGTACCGCCGGGGCGTCCCCCGGGAGCTGTGGGAGGAGGCCCTGGCCCAAGTCGAGGACAATTCCGAGACCATCGACGCCTTTTTGGAGAAGAAGCTGAAGGGCGGCCGTGACCCAAAGGACATTAAGAAGGTCTCCGACGCCCTGGCCCGCCGGGGCTTCCGCTGGCCTGAGATCAGCGACGCACTGCGGCGCTACGGTATGGAGGTCTGGGACTGAGAACATGGAACAGGAGCGATACCATGCCTTATAAGATTGCCTTTATTTCCCTGGGCTGCGCCAAAAATTTGGTGAATACCGAGCAGATGATGGCCCTGTGCCGGGCGGCGGGACATACCGTCACGGGAGACCCGGAGGGGGCCGACGTGGCGGTGCTGAACACCTGCGGCTTCATCGAGTCGGCTAAGAGCGAGGCCATCGACAACATTCTGGAGCTGGCCGGGCTGAAAAAGGCGGGCAAGCTGAAAAAGCTGCTTGTGACGGGCTGCCTCAGCCAGCGGTACCCGGAGGACATCCGTGCCGAGCTGCCCGAGGTGGACGGCCTGCTGGGCACGGGGAGCTACACCCAGGTTGCGGCCGCCGTGGAGGCGCTTATGGCGGGGGAACGGCCGGAATATTTCGGCGATATCCACCGTACCTATGAGGACGGGGAGCGTCTGGTCGCCACCCCGCCCTATACCGCCTATCTGAAAATTGCCGAGGGCTGCTCCAACGGCTGCGCCTTCTGCGTTATCCCAAAGCTGAGGGGGAAGTACCGCAGCCGCTCCGTGGAGGCCTTGCTGGCCGAGGCTGAGAAGCTGGCCGCCTCCGGGGTGAGGGAGCTTATCGTGATCGCCCAGGATATTACCCGGTATGGGCTGGACCTGGAGCCGGAAACCTCCCTGGCCCGGCTGGTGAAAGAGTTATGCAAACTAGACTTCCACTGGATACGCCTGCACTATCTGTACCCGGAGGCCGTTACCGACGAGCTGATCGACGTGATTGCCCATGAGCCCAAGGTAGTCCACTATCTGGACATCCCCATCCAGCACTGCGACGACGGCATTTTGAAGGCCATGCGCCGGAGAAATACCCGAGCGGAGCTGGAGGAGCTGTTTGTCAGGCTGCGCTCTGCCATGCCCGACGTGGTGATCCGCACCTCTCTCATCTGCGGCCTGCCCGGCGAGGGAGAAGCGGAGTTCGAGGAGCTGTGCGATTTTCTGCGGGAGCAGAAGCTGCAGCGGGTGGGAGTGTTCCAATTCTCACCGGAAGAGGGCACCCTGGCCGCTAAAATGGAAAATCAGGTGGACCCGGATACCGCCGCCCGGCGGGTGGAGCTGGTGGTGGACCTCCAGTCCCGCATCATGGACGAGTACAACGAGGCGCGGCTGGGCACGGTGATGGAGGTCCTCTGCGAGGGCTTCGATTCCGCCGAGGGCTGCTGCGCCGGCCGTACCTATGCCGACTCGGCGGACATCGACGGCCGGGTGCTGTTTACCGCCGCCGGGCCGGTCCCCGCGGGGGAGTTTGTCAACGTGCGCATCACCGGGGTCTCCGACGGGGACCTGACCGGGGAAATTGAGGAGTGATACCAATGCCAATGAATACCGCAAACAAGCTGACCATCCTGCGGGTAGTGATGATTCCCGCTTTCCTGCTGGTGCTGTACCTGAACGTGCCCTTTTCCAACTACTGGGCCCTGGCCATCTTTGCCGCCGCCAGCATCACCGACACTCTGGACGGATATATCGCCCGGCACTACAATCAGATTACCGACTTCGGCAAGTTCATGGACCCACTGGCCGACAAGTGCCTGGTGTTTGCCGCCATGCTGTGGTTTGTGGAGGTGGGCCAGATGCCCGCTTGGGCGCTGCTTATCGTGGCTGTTCGGGAATTCGGGGTGTCCGGGCTGCGGATGGTGGCCGCAGATAAGGGGAGAGTGATCGCCGCCGGCTGGTCGGGCAAGGTGAAAACCGCCGCCACCATGGTGTGCGTTATCCTTATGCTGCTGCCCATACCGGAGATTGTCAACCAGATCTGCACGGCGGTGATCGTACTGACTACCATCTACTCCGGGGTGGAATACTTTATGAAGAACGCGGACATTCTGGCCCAGGCCAGATGAAGAGGAGGCGTCCATGACAACTGCCAACCAACGGGCCCGGCTGAAGGAGTTTGTCACCCGTGTGGGGGTAATTACCCTGTCCTCCCTGATTGTGGCCGTCAATCTGAAGAGCTTTGTGGCTGCGGGGGACCTGTTTCCCGGCGGCTTCACCGGCATTACCCGGCTGATTCAGCGGTGCGCCCTGGAGTTCGCCGGAGTGGAGCTGCCCTTCGGCCCCGTCAATCTGGCGCTGAACGCCATCCCGGCATTCGTCAGCTTTAAGCTGGTGGGCAAGCGGTTTACCCTCTACTCCTGCTTGACCATCGTACTCACCAGTATCTTTACCGACATAATCCCCGCCTTTGCCATCACGGAGGACATCCTTTTAATCTGCATTTTTGGTGGGATGATTAACGGGTTTGCATGCAGCCTGTGTCTGTGGGTGCGGGTGACCAGCGGGGGCACCGATTTCATCGCCATCCCTCTGTCGGAGCGGAAGAACGTGGACGCCTGGGGATATATTTTCACCGGGAATGTGATCATGCTGGCGGTGGCCGGGGTCCTGTTCGGCTGGGACAAGGCCCTGTACTCCATGCTGTTCCAGTACGCCACCACCCAGGTCATCAAGATGATGGACCCGGACGGACGGCGGGCTACTCTGCTCATCATCACCGGCCGGGAGAGCGCCGGCGGCGTCTGCGCCCAGATTCAGGAGACCAACCATACCGCTACCCTCATCGAGGGGGTGGGCCTCTACAATGGAGACCCCTGTGTGATGATTTATTCGGTGGTATCAGACAGCGAGGTCCGCTCTCTGGCCCGGAAAATCCGGCAGTCCGACCCCAAGGCCTTTGTCAATGTCCTGCGTACCGAGCGGGTGGTGGGCAAGTTCTACCGAAGGCCCAGAGATTAGGGCTTGTTTGGCGAAAAATAGTGCATGTTTCCATTTTAAACAGCGTAAAAAAGCCCCTCCGGCATCAGCCGGAGGGGCTATGTTATGTCAGACGATGCGGCGGCCTCCCACAAAACCGGAGGTGTAGTAGGAATCGCTCATCTTGCTGATGATTACGCCCTTGGTGGGGGTGGAGGCGTGGATGAACTGGTTGTCGCCGATGTACAGACCCACGTGGGTGGCTCGCTTGGAGGAGTTGCCTTTCCGGAAGATTACAATGTCGCCAGGCTGGAGCTCGCTCATGGAGACAGGGGTGCCGTTGTCCAGCTGGCCGGAGCAGGTGCGGTTCAGGGTGTAGCCGAACTGCTTGTACACATAAGTGGTAAGGCCGGAGCAGTCAAAGCCCTTGGGGGAGGTGCCGCCGTGGACGTAGCGGTAACCCAGGAACTGGAGGGCGTAGTCGGCGATCTCCTGGCCCTTGCTGACCTGGGAGGGATCCGCCTGGACGGCGTACTCGGAGCTGATGTAGCCCCCCTCAATTCTGTACCAGCCGTCCAGAGTCTCCAGGACCTGGACAACGCGGCCGGCGTGAAGGGTGTCCACCTTGTCGGTCTCAGTGCTGGGGCCGGAGCGGACATTCAGCGTGCCCGTGGTGATCTTGACGTACAGCGTATCCTCTTCGCCGGCCTGAGCGGTCTCGCTGGACTGCGCTTCCACCGGGGCGGCGTCCTCCGCCTGAGCCGCCGCGGGAGCGGCCTCCCCAGCCGGGGCCTCATCCCCAGTGATGGTGAGGTACTCGCCGGACACATAGCCGGTTACTCCGTCATAGGAGACCTGGCACCAGCCGTTGTCCAGAACCTCCAGCACATCCACCAGGGTGTTGTGGGCCAGATTTTTCAGAACGGCGCTCTCGGTGCTGGCCTCAGAACGCAGGCGCAGGTGAGTGCCCTCGGTGTTAACGGTGCCGGAGACAGCCAGAGTGGGGGTAATCAGGGCGCCGGCCAGCAGCAGGCAGGCAGTCAGGCGGGAAGCGGTACGCTTGAAATCCATATTTGCGTCCTCCTATTTCTATACAGACGGCTTTCGAAGGTGTAAAGGTTACTTTCCGGAAAGAGCCCGTTCCAGCCACACGGAGGCCACGTCCATGGCGGCGTAGAGGCTGTCTTTTTCACTCTTCTTGACCACCCGGTCCCGGCTTTTCAGGTCGGGATCGGTGAGCTGGAGCTGGACGGAGACCTTGTCCGCCACAGGAAGCCCGCCTTGGTCCTTACTGGAGAGGACCTGGAGCATAATGATATATTTCTCGGCCATCGTTCCGTAGTAAATCAGGTTGTCCTTCCGGCGCAAGGGATGGCCCTTATAGGTGAGGGGCAGATCGTTGTTCGCCATGGCGCACTCCTTTAAGTCATATTAAAAACTGTAACCGAATTGTAACACATTTGTTACCACTTGTCAAACCCTTTCCGAAAATTTTCCCGGGAAATTTTTTCAGAGCTCTGCCGGAGGGCCGATCAATCACTTTCCCTCCTCACGCAGGAGGGCGTACATGCAGAAGTCGCAGACCTGTCCCCGCTTGAACACGCCCCGGCGCATGACGCCCTCCAGGGAAAACCCCGCTTTCTCCAGCACCCGGCGGGAGCCGGCGTTGTGGGCGAAGGGCTCGGCGTGGATACGCTGGATGTCCCAGCAGGAGAAGCCTTCCCGGCAGAGCTGCCGGACGGCCTGGGTCATGATCCCCCGGCCCCAGTAGTCCTCCGCCAACCAGTAGCCCAGCTCGGCGGTCTTTTGGTACACGTCGCTGCCCCGGCACAGGGAGATGCTGCCCACGGCGCGGCCGTCAACCTCAATAGCCCGGAACAGCGACATCTCCGGGTCTCCGGCGATGCAGATATCCAAAAAGCCCTGGGCGTCGGCCAGGGCGTAGGGGTGGGGAAACACGTCCCGCAGGTTGCGGGCGATCTTCTCGTTGTCGGCGTATCGGGCCACGTCGGCGGCGTCCTCCCGCCGCCACTTTCTCAGAATGAAGTCCATGCTAATCCTCCCAGAATTCCTTGCGGGGCTTCCAGCCCTCCACCAGGGAGCCAAGCTGGCCGATGACCTTGGGGGTGCAGACGGCGGTCACGTCGATGGTCTGGCCATACTCCACACCCTCCACCTTGGCCTCCAGATAGAGCTTGTCCAGCAGGCCGCCCTTGTCGTAGGGCAGGTGGATGGTCACCTTTCGGGCTCCGTTGTCCAGCACCTTCCCGATGGCGGACAGCAGCTCAGGGACGCCCTCCCCGGTCTTGGCGGAGATGGACACCCGGCCCTCCCCGTGGGGGCGGATGTCTCCCGTCCACAGGTCGCACTTGTTGAATACCTCGATGCGGGGGGTCCGGTCGGCCCCCAGCTCGTGGATGAGCTGCTCCACGATCTCGGCCTGCTCCCGCCACTGGGGGCTGGAGGAGTCGATGACATGGAGGAGCAGGTCGGCGTACTCCAGCTCCTCCAGGGTGGCCTTGAAGGCCTCCACCAGGTGGTGGGGCAGCTTTCGGATAAAGCCCACCGTGTCGGACAGCAGGACGGTGCAGGTGTCGGAGATTTCCAGCGGCCGGGTGGTGGTGTCCAGGGTGTCGAACAGGCGGTTGTTGGCGGGAATTTCCGCCCCGGTGAGGTGGTTTAAAAGGGTGGACTTGCCCGCGTTGGTGTAGCCCACAATGGCTGCCACAGGCACCTCGTTCTTGAGGCGCCGCTCCCGCTGGGTGGCCCGCACCCGGCGCACGTCCTTCAATTCGCTCTCCAGCTTGGCGATCTTCCGGTTTAGGATTCGGCGGTCGCTCTCCAGCTGGGTCTCGCCGGGACCCCGGGTGCCGATGGCGCCCTCCTGGCGCTCCAGGTGCTTCCACATGCCCAGCAGACGGGGCAGCAGGTATTTGTACTGAGCCAGCTCCACCTGGAGCCGGCCCTCCTTTGTCCTTGCCCGCTGGGCGAAGATGTCCAGAATCAGGGCGGACCGGTCCAGCACCCCGATTTTCAGTTCCTCGGCCAGGTTGCGCTGCTGGGAGGGGGAGAGGGGGTTGTCGAAGATGACCAGGTCGGCGTCCGTTGCCTCTAGCAACTCTTTCACCTCGGCCACCTTGCCCGCGCCGATGAAGGTGCGGGGGTCGGGGCTGTCCTTGGACTGAGTGACCACACCCGCGCACTGCCCTCCCGCCGTCTCCAGCAGGGCGGCCAGCTCCTCCATGCTCTCCTCGTCGGCGTTCTCCTCCCGGCTGAGGCTGAAAGCGTTCAGCCCCACCAGAACGGCGCGGTTAAATTTTGTTTTCTCAATATCAGGCATATCAGTTAAAATTCCTCGTTTTCTTTCGTCAAATTTTCCCGGCTCCATTCCAACATGGTGTGGAGCAGCGGGGCGAAGCTCTCCCCCAGCGGGGTGAGGGTGTACTCCACCCGGGGCGGCACCTCCCCAAAAACCTCCCGGTGGAGGAAGCCGTCCTCCTCCAGCTCCCGGAGCTGCTTGGTCAGGGTGGACTGGGTGATGCCCTCCAGTCGGCGGCGCAGCTCGCCGAACCGCTGGACCTTGTAGAAGGCCACATACCACAGAATCAAAATTTTCCACTTGCCCCCCAGAACCGACTGGAGCCGGCCCATGGCCTCGCACCGGGCCAGAGCCTCGGGGGCGGTAAACTTGTTGTCCGCCATGATCGTTCTCCTATGGTATAAAAAAGTGTACCAATTCCAAAAAAAGACCGTACTTGTGCTTCTTTTTTGTTTGTAGTAAGGTGGTGGCAGCGGCGGAGGGCCCCCGCCGGCCACATCAACGAAAGGAGCGCTTTTTATGCACTTTACCGGCACCATCTGGCGGCCGCCCTACGAGGCCGCCTCCCTTCTGATTGAGGCCACGGCGGGCTGCACCCACCACCGATGCAAATTCTGCACCCTGTACAATGACCTGCCATTTCCCTTCCGCATGTCCCCTCTGGAGGACATAGAGGCCGACCTGCTGGAGGCCCAGACCGCCCTCCACTCCCCCGTGGGGAAGCTGACCGCCGCCCTCCAGGGCCTGCCCAACCGGGAGGGACCTGGCCGGGCCTTTCTCACCGGAGCAAACCCCTTTGTTCTGAAGTCGGACCGGCTGCTGGAGATCGCCCAGCTCATTGGACGGTATTTCCCCAACATCCAGACCATAGGCAGCTTTGCCAGGATCACCGACATCGGCCTGAAAACCGACGGAGAACTGGAACAGCTCAGGGCCGCCGGTTACGACGGTCTGACCATCGGCGTGGAGACGGGGGACGGCCCCTCCCTGACCTTTATGGACAAGGGCTATACTCCGGAGGACATTTTGACCCAGTGCCGCCGGCTGGACCGGGCTGGCATCGGCTACAACTTCTTCTATCTCACCGGTGTCGCCGGGGCGGGACAGGGGGCGCGGAGCGCCAGGGCCAGCGCGGAGCTGTTCAACCAGCTCCACCCCAGGCTCATCGGGTCCTCCATGCTCACAGTATATCCGGATTCCCGGCTGTACCAGGAGATTCAGGCGGGGAACTGGAGGGAGGCCGGGGAAGTGGAAAAATACGAGGAGCTGAAAACCCTGGTCTCCTATCTGGATATCCCCGTGACCTTCGCCGCCCTGGGGGCTTCCAACGCTTACCAGTTCCAGGGGCGGCTGCCGGAGGAGAGGGAGGTCCTCCTGACTGCCCTGGACGGCATCATCCGTCGGGAGAGCGAGGACAGACTGCGCTCCTACCGGACCACACTGCCACACCTGTAAATCAGTCTCTCACCAGGACCTCCGCGATCTCCCCGATATACATGACGTGGTAGTCCTTCTCGGGGTAGAACCGCTCCTTCACGTCCTGGGGGATGTTGTCCGGATCCATGGGCTGGACGAACCGCTTGCGGCACACCAGCACCAGCTCGGCCTCCTCGAAGTAGGGCGCGCCGCACTCCGCCGCTTTCACGGTGAAGCCGCACTCCTTCACCTTGTCCGCCTCCCGGCCGCTCCTGGAGCCGCAAAGCTGGAGCGCTTTGCGGTGCTCCTCTCCGAAGAAAGCCAGGGTGAAATACGCCTCCCGGTCCACGAACTCCTTGGTGTACCGCTGGGGACGGATGTAGCAGGTGGCCGAGGGGGCGTTCCAGAGCACGCCCAGCCCGCCCCAGGAGGCGGTCATGGTGTTGCATTTTTCCGCAGTTCCGGCGGTAATGAGCATCCACTGGCTGCCAATGGCGGAAAAGACGTTCTTGTCCAGGTCCTTCGGGTCAATCTTGCGCATGGCGTGATTCCTCCTAAATATAGCAATTCAATGATAGTATATGCGGAAAAAGCCGCACCGAATACACGGTGCGGCTTTTAGACTCAGGGGCTTACTTGTCAAGGCCGAACTTCTTGTTGAAGCGGCTGACACGTCCGCCGGTGTCCACCATCTTCTGCTTGCCGGTGTAGAAGGGGTGACACTTGGAACAAACTTCCACGCGGATATCCTTCTTGGTGGAGCCGGTCTCGATCACGTTGCCGCAGGCGCACCGGATGGTGGTCTGTTGATAGTTGGGGTGGAGGCCTTCCTTCATTTTATCTTCACCTCTTTCTCCTCGTGAGGGTATGCTTGTAAACGCAACTGATATCATAACACAATTATAAGCGGAAAGCAACTGTTTTTTCAAAAAATTTCCCGTTTCCGTTCCGGGGGAAATGTCAAGGGTTAAATGCAGAAAAATCTAGAATACTTTTTTGTGCAATATCTACAAAAACAGTTCAATACTCCTAATCCCGTCCTCTCGGGCAAGCTCCATCAGCACCCGCCCGGCACACCTTCCCCCAAGGATGCCGCGCGGGTATTCATTTACCCACCGCTGGACCCGTAACGTGTCGTCCTCCGTTATCCCGGTGAAGTCCGTCCCCTTTGGCACCCGCCGCCGAAAAACGACAAAATTTCTTCGGCGTTTTCTTACAATTTCAAATTGGCGTTGACAACGGAGTACGGTTTGGAACAGGTCTACAACGTGATCGACAGCCGCTACCGCAGCCGC
>CAJUPW010000015.1:0-17694 GCA_910588635.1 uncultured Oscillospiraceae bacterium
GGGCTGAATGGCGCTGAAGGATATCACCCTGGGCCAGTATTTCCCGGGAAACTCCCCGGTCCACCGTCTGGACCCCCGCACCAAGCTGATCTGCGTGGTGCTGTATATTGTGGCCCTGTTTTTGGCCTGCTGGTTTGTCACCTACGTCATCATGTTCCTGACGCTGGCCCTCTCCGTCGCGGTATCGAAGGTGCCCCCCAAGTCCATTCTCCGGGGACTCAAGCCGGTTCTGTTCATCGTGGTCTTTACCGCCGTACTCAACCTGTTTTACACCCCTGGGGACACTGCCCTGGCCCGATTCTGGATTTTTACCATCACTCTGGAAGGGGTGTACCGCGCCTTTTTCATGGTGGTTCGGATTATGATGCTCATCGCCGGGACCTTCCTGCTCACCTACACCACCTCTCCCATCCTGCTCACCGACGGACTGGAGTCCCTGATGGGGCCGCTGAAAAAGATCAAGGTTCCCGTCCACGAGCTGGCCATGATGATGTCCATTGCTCTGCGCTTTATCCCTACCCTCATTGAGGAGACCGACAAGATCATGTCCGCCCAGCGGGCCCGGGGGGCGGACTTTGAGAGCGGCAGCCTGATTCAGCGCGCCAAGGCGCTGCTGCCGCTGCTGGTGCCCCTGTTTATCTCCGCCTTCCGCCGGGCCGACGAGCTGGCTACCGCCATGGAGTGCCGCTGCTATCATGGCGGCGAGGGCCGCACCCGCCTGCGGCAGCTCAAGTACAAATGGGCCGACTACATGACCCTGATTCTCTTCCTGGCCATTACCGTGGGCGTGGGGGTGCTGGGGCATTTTGGATGGTAATACGATGGAACGCAATGTCGCTTTAAGGTTGATGTACAACGGCACGGCCTACCACGGCTGGCAGGTGCAGAAGAACGCCGTCTCGGTAGCCGAGACCCTGGAGAAGGCGCTGGCGGCCACAGTTGGCCACCCGGTAAAGTGCACCGGAGCGGGACGCACCGACGCCGGAGTCCACGCCGAAGTCTATGTGGCCAACTTCCGCACCACCTCCCGCATTCCCCTGGACAAGCTGCCCCTGGCGGTGAACACCCGGCTCCCCGACGACATCGTGGTGGTCAGAGCCGTTCAGGTGCCCGAGAGCTTCAACGCCATCGGCTCCTGCCTGAAAAAGGAGTACACCTACCGCATCTATAACTC
Organism: uncultured Oscillospiraceae bacterium; assembly: GCA_910588635.1. Classification (GTDB taxonomy): domain Bacteria; phylum Bacillota; class Clostridia; order Oscillospirales; family Oscillospiraceae; genus Lawsonibacter. Next base: position 1,175 of record CAJUPW010000015.1, read on the forward strand.
CCGGCTGGGTAATCCGTTTTATGTCAACCGATCCTGGTTCTACCCCAAACGCCTGAACGAGGGGATCATGGCTCGGGCGGCGGAGCAGTTCGTGGGCACCCACGACTTCCGGGCGGTACGCTCGGTGGGCACCGAGACCCGTACCACCGTGCGCACGGTGTACTGGTTCGACGTGGCGCGCGATGGCGACCTGATCTCCTGCCGGGTATGCGCCAACGGCTTTTTGTACAACATGGTCCGGGCCATGGTAGGCACCATCGTCTACGCCGCCGAGGGCAAGCTGTCCCCGGAGGACATTCCCGCCATTCTGAACTCGGGCAACCGGACCCTGGCTGGGCCCACGGTCCCTCCCGGCGGGCTGTACATGACAAAATTATGGTATGAAGAGGACGTTTAGTCAGTAGAGTATGAAAGAGAACGAAAAGGCCCCGGCTCCCAAGCGGATCAAAAAACCGAATATGCTTGTCCGCTTGCTGGCCCTGGCGGCAACGGCGGCCCTGATTCTGGGGGCGCTGGTCCTGGTGGTCTACCGGGACACCCTCAATGTGGACGCTCTGAAGCGGTGGCTGGCCTACCGCGACATGCCCGCCGGGGAGGCCGCCCCCTTTACCCACGCCGGGGGCGACAAGCTGTCAATCGCCTATCTGGACAGCGGGGCGGTCACCGTCTCCGCTGCCGGCGCCCACTACTACGGCCTGAACGGCGAGCGCCTGGCGGAGGAGGTGCTGTCCGTCGAGAACCCCGTTCTGTCCGCCTCCCGGACCACCGCCGTGGCCTACGACGCGGGCAATCAGTCCCTGTTTGTCTTTCGCGGCGGCGCGGAGAGCTTTCGGCTCTCCCTGACAGGGAGCAACAATCTCCTCTCCGCCCGGGTGAACGACAGCGGCTGGCTGGCGGTCACCGCCCAGCAGAGCGGCTTCAAAGGGGCGGTCACCGTCTACAACAGCCATGGCCGTGAGGTCATCACCATCGGCCTGTCCTCCGTCTTTGCCGTGGACGCCGCCGTCTCCCCCAACGGGCAGAGTGTGGCGGTGGTCACCATGGGCCAGGAACAGGGGGATTTCTTCAGCCGCCTGCTCCTCTACCCCCTGGACCAGACGGAGCCCTCCCTCCAGGTAGACCTGGGGGCCCTCACCGTGCTGGACCTGGATTATGAGGAGGGCCTGCTGTGGGTGTTGGGAGAGGACCGGCTGCTCACCGTCCCCACCGACGGCACGGAGACCCATACCTATTTTCTCACGCCCAACCATTTGAAGGGCTGCTCCCTGGAGGGGGACGGCTTCGCTCTCCTTTTGGAGGGTCCCTACCGCTCCGGCGGGGCCGCCCAGGCCGTCATTGTGGACGGTTCAGCTCAGACTGTCCGCTCCATCCCCCTTGCCGGTCAGGTGCTGGACTATTCCGCCGCCGGCGAATACTTCGCTCTGCTGTCGGGCAGCCGCCTGACCATTTACGGCCAGGAGGCCGACCCCTACGCCGTTCTGGACAATCCACAGGCCGCCCGGCATGTGGATCTGGCCCCCAACGGTTCCGCCCTGCTGGCCAACGCCCAGCAGGCCTGGCTGTACATTCCGCAAGCATAACGCCTGGGAGGTTCCTATGAATTACATCATCTATGACGCTATCATCGCCGCTGTCCTGCTCTTCTTTGTCTGGCTGGGCTATCGAAAGGGCCTTGTCCTGACCCTGTGTTCTCTGCTGGCCGTCTTTGTGGCCCTCGTCGGGGCCTCCATTCTCTCCAACGCTCTTGCGGAGCCGGTGGCCAAGGCCATTGAACCCATTGTTGCCAGCAGCATCCACAACACCGTGACCAGCTACTACCAGCGCGCCCCGGAGGCGGGCGCCTCCTCTCAGGACGAGGCCGCCTGGCTGGCTCAGCTCCCCATTGACGAGCTGCTGGAGCCGCTGAAGGAATCAAAGGCCTTTCAGGGCTTTGCCGACGCCTTCCAGAAGGCGGTGGATGACGGCGTGGCCGATGCCGCCGCCCACGCCGCCCAGGCTCTGGCCCACTTCGCGGCGGTGCAGATCGCCCGGACGGTCATCTTCGCCATCGCTTTCTTCGCCGTTCTCATTGGCTGGTGGTTCCTCAGCCACGCCCTGGACCTGATGGCCAAGCTTCCCGTCCTCAGCACCGTCAACGCCTGGGGCGGCGGGGCTGTGGGTCTGGTCAAGGGGGCGCTGATCGTCTTTATCGCCGTCTGGCTGTTCCGAGACAGCTATATCCCCCCGGAGGCGGTTGAGGGCTCTTTCCTGCTGAAATACTTCGCCACCGTGAGCCCCCTGTCATTTTTCCTCTAAAGGCTTTATTTCTCAGGGAAAAATTCATACCTAGTTCATAATTAGGGTGTACCATCTCCCCAAACGTGAACTTTTCCCGAAAGGAGCGTATTCACCATGCAGCCTACCATGTGCAGCCGCTGCGGCAAGAATGTGGCGGTGATCTTTATTACGAAATTAGAGGGCGGCGCCTCCAAGAACGAGGGGCTGTGCCTCAAGTGCGCCCGTGAGATGGGCATCAAGCCCATTGATGACATGATGAAAAAAATGGGTATCAGCGACGAGGACCTGGACACCCTCACCTCTGAGATGATGTCCGCTTTCGGCGGCGCCGAGGGAATGGACGGAATGCTGTCCCCCACCAAGGACGAGGACGACGAGGAGGACGACGGCCGCACCGCCACCTTCCCCTTCCTCAACCAGCTCTTCGGAGGCGGGTCCTCCTCCCCGGAGAAGCCCGCCTCCGGCGAGGGGGCCGCACCGCCACCCCGGAGCGAGAAGGGACAGGCCAAGCCCGCCAAGCGGAAATTTCTGGACAGCTACTGCATCTCCCTGACCCAACGGGCCCAGGAGGGCAAGCTGGATCAGCTCATCGGCCGGGAGCGGGAGCTGGAGCGGGTGGTACAGATTCTCAATCGCCGGCAGAAGAACAACCCCTGTCTCATCGGCGAGCCTGGCGTGGGCAAGACCGCCATTGCCGAGGGGCTGGCCCAGCGCATTGCCAACAAGGATGTGCCCTACAAGCTGCTGGAAAAGGAGGTCTACCTGCTGGACCTTACCGCCCTGGTGGCGGGCACCCAGTTCCGGGGCCAGTTTGAGAGCCGGATGAAGGGCCTCATTGAGGAGATCCGCAAGCTGGGCAACATCATTCTGGTCATCGACGAGGTGCATACCATCGTGGGCGCCGGCGACGCCGAGGGCTCCATGAACGCCGCCAACATCCTCAAGCCCGCCCTGAGCCGGGGGGAGCTTCAGGTGATCGGGGCCACCACCCTGAACGAGTACCGCAAGCACATCGAGAAGGACACCGCCCTGGAGCGGCGGTTCCAGCCCGTCATTGTGGAGGAGCCCTCTATTGAGGACAGCGTGAAGGTCATTGAGGGCGTGGCGCCCTACTATGAGAAATTTCATCAGGTGGAGGTCTCTCCCGCCATGTGCCGGCTGGCCGTCACCATGAGCGAACGGTATATCACCGACCGCTACCTGCCCGACAAGGCCATCGACCTTATCGACGAGGCCTGCTCCAATGTGAACCTCCACAACAAGGCCCTGGCCCGCCTCAACGAGGTGGACAAGGAGCTGGCCGACCTGGCCAAGGAGAAGGAGGTCATGATGGCCGCCGCCACCGAGGACGCCTACAAGCGCCTGGCTGACATCAAGAGCATGGAGCTGCGGCTGGAGGAGGAAAAGACGGGCCTGCAGAACGAGGCCCACCCCGCCTTGACAGAGGAGCATCTGGCCAACGTCATTGAGCTGTGGACCAACATCCCCGCCAGCCGCATCCAGGAACAGGAGTTCCAGCGGCTGGCCAAGCTGGAGGAGCGGCTGGAGGAGCATGTCATCGGCCAGGACGAAGCGGTGAAAGCCGTTTCCGCCGCTATCCGCCGGGGGCGTGTAGGCATCTCCCCCAAGCGCAAGCCGGTGTCCTTTATCTTCGTGGGTTCCACCGGCGTGGGCAAGACCGAGCTGGTCAAGCAGCTTGCCGCCGACCTGTTCGATACCCCGGAGTCCCTGATTCGGCTGGATATGTCCGAGTTTATGGAGAAGCACGCCGTCTCCCGGATCATCGGCTCTCCTCCGGGCTACGTAGGCTACGACGAGGCGGGTCAGCTCACCGAGAAAATCCGGAGAAAGCCCTACTCCGTGGTCCTGTTCGATGAAATTGAGAAAGCCCATCCCGACGTATTGAATATCCTGCTTCAGGTGCTGGACGACGGCCGCATCACCGACGCCCACGGCCGGGTGGTGAACTTTGAGAACACGGTGATCGTCATGACCACCAACGCCGGCAGCAGCACCAAGGTGGGCTCGGTAGGCTTCGGCCGCACCGCCAACGAGCAGGGCAAAGACCGGGCTCTCAAGGCCCTCAACGACTTCCTTCGCCCCGAGTTCATCAACCGGGTAGACGAGATCGTCTACTTCAACCAGCTTTCTGAGGACAACTTCAAGGGCATCGCCGTGCTCATGCTCAAGGAGCTGGTGGGCACTTTGAAGGAGAAGGATATCAACTTCACCTGGGACGACACCCTCCTGAATTATCTGGTGAAAAAGTCCTACTCCGCCGCCTACGGCGCCCGGAACCTGCGCAGGCTGATTCAGAAGGAGCTGGAGGACGCCATTGCCGTCCGGCTCATCGAGGGCTGGCAGGAGCCGGTGTCTCAGCTCAAGGCCGTGTCCAACGGAGAGGCGCTGGAGCTGCTGTCTCTGTAAAGACTCCCGATTCATAAAAGGAAATCCACCGGAAAAGCCGGTGGATTTCCTTTTGCATTATTTTTATTATAGTCATATTTATTTCAGGATGAAGCCGCCCTTTCCGTGGTTTTTCACCTGGTACAGCGCCTCGTCCGCCACGGCGCTGAGGGCCTCGTAGGTCCGTCCGCAGCTGGGGGCGCTGGCCGCGCCGATGCTGACGCTGGCCGCCGTGTCGATCCCCTCGATTTTCAGCCTCCGCACCCGCTCCAGCAGCTCCTGTCCCTTCTGCTCGGCGGTAACCCTGTTGTCCGAGCCGGACAGGAAGGCGATAAACTCGTCTCCCCCCACACGGGCCACAATATCGTCGGTACGGAAGGTCTCCGTCAGAATCCCGCCGATTGCGGTAAGCAGCTTGTCGCCGGCGGCATGGCCGTAGTTGTCGTTGATGGACTTGAAGTCGTCCAGGTCCATCATAAACAGCACCCCCCGGGATATCTGCTCCAGCCGGGCGTTAATCATCTTGACGCCCGCCCGGTTGTACAGCCCGGTGAGGGGATCCTGCTGGGCCTGCTCCCGCAGCTCCTTTTCCCGACCGATCTGCACGCTGATGTCCGTCAGCGTCCCGATCACCCGGATCACCCGGTTCTCCGCGTCAAAGACCGCCTTATACTGGCTGCGATACCACCGATACTCCCCGTCCCGCCCTTTCAGACGGACGCGGTCGTGCTCAATCTGGTCCGGAAGCATATTCACCGCGTTTTTCAGCGCCTTCCGCACGCTGTCCACATCCTCCGGATAGAACACGGACAGGCCCCCGCTCCCCTTCAAAACGCCCTTCATCCGGCCGGCTCCGATTTCCAGCGTATCCAGAGCGTTGGAAGTAAACTCCAGACTGTCGTCCCCGCAGTTGTACTCGAAGAGCAGCGTGTCCCTGAACTCAGCCAGTGCGGCGTAGCGCATACGCTCCTTTGCCATCCTGGCCCGCTGGCGCCACATCAGCGCCGCCAGAACGGCGCATATCGCCAGACTCACCAGCATGACCGCGGCCTGCACCATGGACGTGCGCTCAATGTTCACGCTGGGAGACTGGGAAAACTGCACGATCCGCCAGCCGTTGTAGGAGACCGGCGCCCAGGCGGTATAATTCCGACCGCTCCCCACGGCATAGCTGAAGGAGCCGGAGGCATGCGCCCGATAGACGGCATCGAAATTCTCGCCCTCTTGGGGGGTCAATCCGTCCGCCGCGCCCAGCTCGGTCAGACTAAACCCCTGGAGACCTAGATTGCTGCCGTAGGCGACCCGTCCGTCCTCCCCGGCAATCACGCTATGGACGTTATGGAAAAATGTGGAGTGCTTCCCCTGGTGAAGCAAGGTATCGGCCCTCATCTGGGCCACCAGCGCCCCCACCGTCTGTCCGTCCCACTCCACCGGGCGGACCGCCACCACATAGCAGTCCTCCTGATCGGTGTCATTCAAAATGCCGCTGACCACAGCCTCTCCCCTGAGGACACGGCCCAGCAGCTCCGGGGCCTCCCGCCCCCAGGTGGCGGAGGCCAGGTCAATCTTATCCAGATACCGCAGGTCCATGCGGTCGTCCACCAGATTGAACGTATTGACCATGGGCTCCACCCAGCTTTTTTCCGGAGTCTTGGCTTCTCCGGCAATAAAGAGATTGGTGTTTTTCAGCACGGTCTCGGCGTAATGGATCAGATATCCGGCTCCCTCGCCCGCCTCTTCCGTGTGGGCGGTCAGGCTCTCCACCAGCATCCGGTCCAGCTCTGTCTCCACCGCCCGGTAGCGCACGATCAGCATCACCATCAGAATCAACAGCAGGACGCCGCCGCAAGCAGTGAGGATCACGGCCATCCGATTCAAGTTTTGATGCTTCCTTTCCATCAAGGTCCGCTCCCCCCGCCTGTTATATATAATCTGTTTTGATTTTAGCACTCCGGATATCCTTTGTAAAGCGATTTGAAAAATATTTTTTCAAATCTATCTTTTACGGAGCAGCGCCTCCCCGGCCAGGTAGATGTCCCCCGCTCCCACGGTGAGGATCAGGTCGCCGGGCCGGGCCATTTCCGCCAACCGGGCGGCGGTCTCGTCCAGGCTCCCGCAGCAAATTGCCCCCGGAATCTGTTCTGCCAGCTTTTCAGAGGACATGCCCAGGTCGTCGGTCTCCCGGGCGGCGTAGATAGGGGCCAGCACGGCCCTGTCGGCCAGCTTGAGCACCTCCGCAAACTCATCGAAGAGGGCGGCGGTGCGGGAGTAGGTATGGGGCTGGAAGGCGCAGATGATCCGCTTGTAGCCCAGGGTTCCGGCCATGGTCAGCAGCGCCCGCAGCTCGTCTGGGTGATGGGCGTAATCGTCATAGACGTCGGCTCCGTGAAAGGTCCCCTTCTTCTCAAACCGGCGGCCAGCGCCGGTAAAGGCGTTCAGGCCCTCCTCCACCGCGCTCCCCGGCACCCCCAGCACATAGGCGGCGGAGGCGGCGGCCAGGGCGTTGGACACGTTATGCTCTCCCCCCACCCGGAGGGAAGCGCGGGCGTATTTCTCCCCCATGGCTATGATATCAAAGGTGGGCAGTCCGCTCTCCCAGGAGAGATTTTCGGCATGGCAGCAGGCCATGCGGTCCGCCAGGCTGAACGTAAAGCAGGACTTTTGGAATCCCTCCATGGTTTTTCTCACATTGGCGTTGTCCCAGTTGGCCACCACATGGCCGTCCTCGGCGGGAATCAGCTCCGCAAATTTCCGGAAGGAGCGTTCAATATCCTCCAGATCCTTAAAGAAGTCCAGGTGGTCGGGCTCCACATTGAGAATTACCGCCACCGTGGGGGCGAAGGACAGAAAGGAGTTGCAGTATTCGCAGGACTCGGCGATGATGGTGTCCCCGTGTCCCACCCGGTGGCCGCAGCCCAGAATCGGCAGAGTGCCCCCGATCATCACCGAGGGGTCCCGGCCGGCGGCCAGAAAAATGTGGGTGCACATGGAGGTGGTGGTGGTCTTGCCGTGGGTGCCCGCCACGCACAGGGCGTTCTTGTAGCGGCGCATGATGGCCCCCCAGGCCTGGGCCCGCTCAAAGACGGGGATGCCCGCGGCAAGGGCGGCGGCGATCTCCGGGTTGTCGTCGTGGACGGCGGCGGTACGGATGACGCAGCACGCCCCCTTCACACTCTCAGGCAGGTGGCCGATGACCACCCGGATGCCCAGAGACCGGAGATGGTCCACTGTCCCACTCTCCTTCATATCCGAGCCGGTGACATCCACCCCTTTTCCCTTCAGCACCTCGGCCAGGGGAGCCATGGACACGCCGCCCACGCCCACCAGATGGACCTGGGCGCCTGGCTTGATATAGTCCTCAATGTTTCGATTCATGGAACAGCACCTCTTTATATGGTTTCTCTCTATTTTATCCACTTTTTGGAGGATGGGTGCATTTTATTTCCCAACCGCCAGGTCGTAAAGCTGGTTCCGGGACAGCCCCAGCTCCCTGGCCGCCTGGCGCACCGCGTCCCGGAGGGACAGGCCCTCTCCCCGCAGCTTGTCCACCAAAACCAGACCGTCCTCCAGGCTGGCCTCTTCCTCCCGGACCGGCTCCGCCCCCCGGACCACCAGCACGAACTCCCCCTTGGGGTCGTTCTCCCGAAAGTAAGCGGCCGCCTGTCCCAGGGTAGTGCGCCGGACCTCCTCGTGGAGCTTGGTCAGCTCCCGGCACAGGGTGAGGGGCCGGTCGGGCCCGAAGGTTGCCGACAGGTCCTCCAGAGTGGCCGCCAGCTTGTGAGGGGCCTCGTAGAACACCATGGTCCGCTCCTCCCCCCGGAGGGCGTCCAGATGGGCGCGGCGGTTCTTCTTGTTCATAGCCAGAAAGCCCTCAAAGGTGAACCGACCGGTGGGCTGTCCGGAGACGGCCAGGGCGGTAACCAGAGCGCAGGGCCCCGGGATGGCGCACACGGGGACGCCAAGCTCCGCGCACCGGGCCACCAGCTCCTCCCCCGGGTCGGAGATGGCGGGGGTCCCGGCGTCGGTGACCAGGGCGCAGCTCTCCCCGGCCAGCAGACGGTCGATGACGGCCTGTCCCCCGCTGTCCGTGTTGTGGCGGTGGTAGGTGAGCATGGGCCTCCTGATCCCCAGGTGGTTGAGCAGCTTCACCGTCACCCGGGTGTCCTCAGCGGCGATAAAGTCCGCCTGTTCCAGCGTCTCCGCCATCCGCCGGGAGATATCCCCCAGATTGCCGATGGGGGTGGGGACCAGATACAGCGTACCCGCCAAATCCATCGCCGCCTTTCTCAAAAATTTCTCAAAATATTATAGCACAGATTGGTAAACTGTGGTATCTTTTTCTTATATTTTATTTTTCGGGGGACCTGCGCCATGAAAAAAACGGAACAGCTCGGCCCGTACACCCTGTCCTGGGACAGCGGGGTCTTTCCCCTGGGGGGCGACGCCCTGGCGCTGGCGGCGTTCTCCACCGTCAGGCCCGGCTGGCGGGTGTGCGACCTGGGAACGGGCAGCGGAGCGCTCCTTCTGCTGCTGGCCGGCCGGGAATCGGGCCTGTCCCTCACCGGGGTGGAGATCGACTCTCTGTCCGCCCGGACTGCCCGGGAAAATCTGACTGCCAACCGGCTCTCCGGCGAGATCATCGCCGGAGACCTGCGCACCGCCTCCCTTCCCGCCGGGGGATTTGATCTGGTGGTGTCCAACCCGCCCTACTTCCCCGTGGGCGGCGGGAAGAGCGGCGGCCCGGCCCGGAGCGAGGAGTGCTGCTGCCTGGAGGAGCTGTGCGCCGCCGCCGGGCGGCTGGCCAAAAACGGGGGCCGTTTCGCCCTGTGCCACCGCCCGGAGCGGCTGGCCGACGTAATCTGCGCCCTCCGTGCCAACCGTCTGGAGCCCAAGCGGATGAAGCTGCTCTCCCACTCCCCGGAGCATCCCCCCTCCCTTCTGCTGCTGGAGGCGGTGAAGCAAGGCAGGCCCGGCCTGCGGGTGGAGACCGGCTGAGAGTCCGTACCCACCCCTTAGAATCTGTATTCACAACCTCAAACGACCGTCTGGCTGGGAAAGACATCGCCCATCTGGTATTTTCGGTTATGAATACAGGTTCTTAGATGCCAATTCCCCCGCCCAAATGGGCGGGGGAATTTAAAATTCATATCATAAGGCGGCGAGCAGCGCCTGGACCGCGTTGGCCTCGGCCAGCCCGTCGGAGAAAGCGGTGGCGGAGCCGGCGGCGGCCCCCATGCGGTGGGCGGCGGCATAGTCGTGCTCCTTCAGCCAGCCGGCCAGGAAGCCGGCTACCATGGAGTCTCCCGCTCCCACCGAGTTGCGCACCGTTCCTTTGGGAACGCCCAGCCGGTGGGTCTCGCCCGTCTCGTCCACCAGCAGAGACCCGGCCCCCGCCATGGAAACCAGCACATTCCGGGCCCCCTTGGCCTGGAGCTGCCGGGCACAGTCCTCAATCTCGACGTCGGTCGTGAGGGTCTTTCCAAAGATTTCCCCCAGTTCCCGGTCGTTGGGCTTGATGAGGAAGGGGCGGTAGGGCAGCACCGCGCACAGCAGGTCCCGTGTGGCGTCCACCGCAGTGAGGACGCCCCGCCCGTCCAGCCGCCGCAGGATGCGCTGGTAGATGTCGTCGGGGAGGGATCTGGGGATGGATCCTGCCAGAACCAGCACGTCCCCCTCCTTGAGCTGGTCCAGCTTGGCGAAGAGCCGGTCCAGGGCGGCGGCGGAGATATCGGGCCCCTGGCCGTTGATCTCGGTCTCCTGGTCCGCCTTGATCTTCACGTTGATCCGGGTCAGCCCCCGCTCCAGCCAGATGAAATCGGTGTTGATTCCGATTTCTCTAAGTCCCTGTTCCAGGCCCTTGCCGGTAAAGCCGGCCAGAAAGCCCAGGGCCACATTGTCCACCCCAAGATTGCGCAGGACGGTGGACACGTTGATGCCCTTGCCGCCGAACTGGACCTCGTCGCTGTATGTGCGGTTGGTCTCGCCGGGCTGAAAATCCTCCACCCGGACCACATAGTCCAGCGCCGGGTTGAAGGTAACGGTATAAACCATAGTTAAACCTCCTTGACCACTGTGTGGTCCAGATATCGTGTATCCCGCAGCCGGTCGGTGACGATGGCCGCCCCCTCCAGGGGGAGGGTCACCGCCGCTGTCACAATGTCGAATTTGCTGGAATCGGCCAGCACCCAGGTCTGCTGGGAACGGGCGGCGGCCAGCGCCTTGACCATGGCCTCCTCTGGGTCGGGGGTGGTGAAGCCCTGGCCCAGGGAGATGCCGTTGGTCCCCAAAAACACTTTGGTGAAGTTGTATTTTTTCAGCCCCTCCATGGCCTCCCCGCCGATGATGGCCAGGGTGCCCGGCTTGAGCACGCCGCCCAGCACATAGGTGCGCAGACCCAGCCGGGGCAGGCGCTGGAGGCACTCGATGCTGTTGGTGACAAAGGTGGCCCGGGGGGCGCGGATGTAGTCGGCCATGTGCATCACGGTGGAGCCGGCGTCCAGAAAGACCACGTCGTCGTTCTGGATGAGTCCGGCGGCGTACTGGGCGATGCGCTTTTTCTCCGGAGTGTGGAGCTGGCGCTTCACCTCCATGGTGGGTTCCTCGCTGAAGAAGGTCTCCTTCACCGGCAAGGCTCCGCCGTGGACCTTGTTCAGCTTGCCCCGCTGGGCCAGCTCGGTCAGGTCCCGGCGGACGGTGGCCTCCGACACGCCGATCACCCTGCTCAGATAGGCCACGCTCACCGACTCCTGATGGGACAGCTCCTCCAGAATCCGGTCCATCCGCTGCTCCGCCAATAACGCCATACGGTCGCTTCCCTTCTAATTTGATCGTTCACGCTATTTTATCATCAGGATCAAGCGAAAGCAACCACCTTCTGTCACATTTCTTCCGGATAGATCACGCCCCACTCGCGGCGCAGCCGGGTCATTAGGGCCATCACGTCCGTGGTGCAGGACAGGAGCATATCGCCTCCGGTGCGGATGGCCTGCTCCATGTCCTCCAGCTCGTAGCGCAAGGCGTCGGCGGTCCGGCCGGCCCGGACAGTCTCCCGCCCGCCGGTCTCGGCGTCCACAATGACCGCTTCGTCCGCCCGTGGGTACTCCATGATCTCAATGTATCCCTTCTCGCAGGAGATCACCGCCCGCTTGGGCTGCTTGGAGCGGAGGGACAGCGCCGCGGTGACCAGCTGGCCCTCCCGGTTGGTCATGGCGACGGCGGCGCTCTCGTCCACCCCGGTGGGGGCCTTGCGGACAAAGGAGCTCACCTGGTCCGGGTTGGAGTCCAGAAACAGCCGGGCCAGAGAGAGGGCGTACACCCCGATGTCCAGCATGGCCCCTCCCGCCAGCTTGGGATTGAAGAAGCGGTTGTTCATGTCGTAGACCTTGCAGCTGCCAAAGTTGAGCTGAATCAGGTTGACCTTGCCCAGCGCGCCGGAGGCCACCCGTTTCCGCAGCTCCCGATAGAGGGGCATGTGGTAGATGGTCATGGCCTCGGCCAGCACCACGCCGTTCTCCCTGGCCAGGGACACAGCCCGGTCCAGCTCCCCGCTGTTGAGGGTGATAGACTTCTCGCACAGCACATGCTTGCCCTGGGACAGGGCTTTTTCCAAAAAGGCCATGTGGGTGTTGTGGGGGGTGGTGATATAGATGACGTCGATCTCCGGGTCGGTGAACATCTCGTTATAGTCGGCGTAGACCTTGGGCACGCCGTACTTCCCGGCAAAGGCGACGGCCTTTTCATAGGTGCGGTTGCCCACGGCGTCCAGAGCGCGGCCCATGGATTGGAGGGCCTGGGCCATCTGATTGGCGATCACGCCCGTGCCCAGCACGGCCCAGCGCAGCTGATTGTTCTCACTCATATTAAAAACCTGCCTTTCCAAAACTTTTTCCTGTTTCCCCGCCCTCCGGGCGGGGAAACAGTACCACAGTACCTATAATATCACACTTTCTTCTTTTTCAGCAGCCCCAGCATGAACATTCCCGCTACAGAGCCGACGGCGATGGCGGCGGCGTAGCCCACGGGGTTCTGCATGACGGGGAAAACGAACAGGCCGCCGTGGGGCGCGGGGGAGGCGCAGCCGAAGGCCATGGACAGGGCGCCGGCCACGGCGGAGCCCACGGTGCAGGAGGGGATCACATGGATGGGGTCGGAGGCGGCGTAGGGGATGGCCCCTTCCGTGATGAAGGACAGCCCCATGATGAAGTTCACCGGGCCGGACTTGCGCTCCTCGGCGGTAAAGCGGTTCTTGAAGAAGATGGTGGCCAGAGCGATGGCGATGGGGGGCACCATACCGCCCGCCATCACGGCGGCCATTACCGGGGAGAAGCCGCCCGCCGCCATAGCGATGGAGGCGGTGCCGAATACATAAGCCGCCTTGTTGATGGGGCCGCCCATGTCGGTGGCCTGCATCCCGGCCACCAGAGCGCCCAGGATGATGGCGGAGGAGCCGGCCATGGAGTTCAGGCCGTTGGTCAGGGCCTCGTTAATCATTCCCACGAAGGGGTTGACCAGACACATAAACGCGCCGATAAACAGCAGGCCCGCCACGGGATAGATGAGAATGGGCTTCAGCCCCTCCAGAGACTGGGGCAGCCTGTCACAGGCCCTGCGCAGCCACTTCATGAACCAGCCGCCCACAAAGCCGGCCAGCAGACCGCCCAGGAAGCCGGCGGGGACGATGGGTACGGCAGGGTCGGCAAAGTAGGCGAAGGTGGCGCCGCTGGCGGCCAGGGAGCCGCCCACAAAGCCCACCATCAGACCGGGCCGGTCGGCAATAGACTGGGCGATGAAGGCCGCCAGGATGGGCACCATGAAGCTGAAAGCCAGATTGCCCGTCTTGTTGAAGAAAGCGGCCAGAGGGGTGGAGGAGCCGAAGGCCGCCGTGCCCGCCGCGCCGCCGTCCAGCAGGAAGGACAGGGCCATAACGATGCCGCCGCCGATGACAAAGGGGAGCATGTGGGACACGCCGTTCATCAGGTGCTTGTAGAGCCGGCGGCCCAGGCTCTCATTGCAGGCGTCCTCATCCACCGCCCCGCCCTCGTGGCGGTAAACAGGCGCCTGACCGCTGACAATCTTCTCGATCAGCTCCTGAGGCTTGTTGATGCCGTCGGAGACCGGCACCCGCAGCAGAGGCTTGCCGTCGAACCGGGCCAGGTCCACGTTCTTGTCGGCGGCAATGATAATGCCGTCACAGGCGGCGATCTCCTCCCGGGTGAGGATGTTCTTGGCGCCCCCCGAGCCCTGGGTCTCCGCCTTGACGCCGATGTCCAGCTCCCGGCCCTTCTTCTCCAGGGCCTCGGCGGCCATGTATGTATGGGCGATGCCGGTGGGGCAGGCGGTGACGGCCAGTACCCTCAGGCCCGCCTTGGGCCGCTCCGCCGGGGCGGGGGCCTCGTCGGGGTACTTGGCCCGCTCCTGGGCGTCGATCAGCTCCAGAAAGGTCTTTACGTCACGGGTGTCCAGCAGCTTCCGGCAGAACTCCTCGTCCATGAGCATCACCATCAGGTGGGCCAGCATGTCCATGTGGATGTCGCCGCCCCCCTCCGGAGCCGCGATCATGAAAAACAGCCTGGAGGGCTCCCCGTCGGGGGAGTCGTAGTCCAGTCCATCGGGGACCGTGACGGCGGCCAGGCTGGCCCGCTTCACCGCGGCGCAGCGGGCGTGGGGGACGGCCACCCCGTCGCCCACGGCGGTGGAGTCCAGCGCCTCCCGGGCCCAGATTTCCTTCTTGTAGCCTTCCTTGTCGGAGATGTTCCCCGCCCTTTCGTGGAGGTCCGCCAGCAGGTCGATGACGGCGGACTTGTCGCTGGGACAGGCGTGGAGCTGGACGGCCTCTGGCAGGAGCAGATCGGTGATACGCATGGTTGATACTTCCTTTCCTGACTATTTAAGATTAAATTAGATTATTTACTTTGTATTTTGATTATATCAAGGCGTTTTCATTAAGTCAATCAGATTTACTCAATTTTACTCACAAAAATAACATTTCAATTTTGTCAATAATCAACAAGAAAGGAGTGGCGGCCGCAGCCGTCACTCCTTATATTCCACCCCTCTCGGGCAGTTTCATTGATCCATGCCGGTATTCCAGACATACTCCGTCCGGCGCGCCCTCCCCGTCACCCTCTGTGCTTTACAGCTGCGGCCACAAACTCCCGAAACAGCGGGTGGGCCCGGTTGGGCCGGGACTTCAGCTCCGGGTGGAACTGTACTCCCACAAACCAGGGGTGGCCGGCCAGCTCCACCATCTCCACCAGGGTCCCGTCTGGGGACAGGCCGGTCAGGATCAGACCGGCGGCGGTCAGAACCTGGCGGAAATCGTTGTTGAATTCGTAGCGGTGGCGGTGGCGTTCGGCGATCTTGTCTGTTCCATAGGCCGCAAACGCCTTGCTGTCCCGGCCGGTTAGCCGGCATGGGAAGGACCCCAGCCGCATGGTGCCCCCCTTGTCCACTACCCCCCGCTGCCCCGCCATCAGGTCGATGACCGGGTGGGCGGTGGTCTGGGAGAACTCGCCGGAGTGGGCGTCCTCCATCCCGCAGGCATGGCGGGCAAACTCCACCACCGCCATCTGCATCCCCAGACAGATACCGAAGAAGGGGACTCCCTTCTCCCTGGCGTGCCGGACGGCGGATATCTTACCCTCAATTCCCCGGTCACCGAAGCCGCCGGGGACCAGGATACCGTCCGCACCGGCCAGAAGGTTGGCGGCGTTTTCATCAGTGACCGTCTCACTGTCCACCCAGCGGATATTCACCTTCACCTGGTTCTCGATCCCCCCGTGGGTGAGGGCCTCGGCCACGGAAAGGTAGGCGTCGTGGAGGGAGACATATTTTCCCACCAGAGCGATCTCCACCTCTCCTCCTGGATTTTTGGCCCGGTGTACCATGTCGGCCCACTCGGTGAGGTCGGGGGCGTGGCAGATCAGCCCCAGCCGCCGGACCACCACGTCAGCCAGCCCCTCCCGCTCCAGCATCAGGGGCACCTCGTAGAGCAGGCCGGCCGTCAGATTGGGGACGGCGTTCTCCCGGGGGATGCTGCAGAACAGGGCGATCTTGTCCAGAATGTCCCCGGTCACGGGGGCGTCGCTGCGGCAGACGATCACGTCGGGCTGGATGCCCAGAGAGAGCAGCTCCTTAGCCGAGTGCTGGGTGGGCTTGGACTTCAGCTCTCCGGTGCCGGGGATGGAGACGATGAGGGAGACGTGAAGGAACATCACATTGTTCCGCCCTCTCTCCGCGGCCACCTGACGGATGGCCTCCAGGAAGGGCTGGGACTCGATGTCGCCCACTGTGCCGCCGATCTCCACGATGGCCGCGTCGGTGTCGGGGGCGTCCAGTGCGTAGATGCGGCGCTTGATCTCGTCGGTGATGTGGGGGATTATCTGGACGGTGCCCCCCAGGTAATCCCCCCGCCGCTCTCGGTTCAGGACGTTCCAATACACCTGCCCCGCAGAGACCGAGGAGTTTACGGTAAGATTCTCGTCAATGAACCGCTCGTAGTGGCCCAGGTCTAAGTCGGTCTCCGCCCCGTCGTCGGTGACGAAGACCTCCCCGTGCTGGTAGGGGGACATGGTGCCCGGGTCCACGTTGAGGTAGGGGTCCAGCTTCTGCACTTTCACCTTCAGGCCCCGCTGCTTCAGCAGCCGCCCCAGGGAGGCCGCCGTAATCCCCTTGCCCAGCCCGGACACCACGCCGCCGGTGACGAAAATATACTTTGTCATACCCTTCTCCCTCCGCCGGTCACAGGCCGTTAGCCAGCCGCTCCATCACTCGGACGTAGGCTTCCTCCACACCGCCCAGGTCCCGGCGGAACCGGTCCTTGTCCAGCTTTTCTTGGG
>CAJUPW010000015.1:17704-64570 GCA_910588635.1 uncultured Oscillospiraceae bacterium
CCGCCAGACCCAGCAAAGCCGCGGCCAGCAGCATGAGGGTCAGACCGGCGGGGTCCCCTCCCACGAGCAAGGCGGTGGGTCCGTCCGCCCCGCCGATGATACCCAGGTCCATTACTTACTTGCCCATCAGGCGGCGGGCCATCTCCTGATAGGCCCCCTCCACGTTGCCCAGGTCCCGGCGGAAGCGGTCCTTGTCCAGCTTTTCTTGGGTCTCCGCGTCCCACAGGCGGCAGGTGTCGGGGCTGATCTCATCGGCCAGCACAATGGTCCCGTCCCCCAACCGGCCAAACTCCACCTTGAAGTCCACCAGGATGATGCCGCAGGCCCTCCAGATCTCCCCCAGCACCCGGTTGACGGCCAGGGCGTATTTTCGAATGAGCGCCAGCTCCTCCCGGCTGGCCAGCCCCAGGGCAACAGCGTGGTCGTCGTTGAGCAAGGGGTCGCCCAGCCCGTCATTTTTGTAGGACAGCTCGAAGGTGGGCTGCTCAAAGACCACCCCCTCCTCCACACCGTACCGCTTGGAGAAGGAGCCGGCGGCGATGTTGCGTACGATGACCTCCAGAGGGACGATGGAAACCCGCTTTACCAGGGTCTCCCGGTCGTTCAGCTCCTCCACCAGGTGGGTGGGGACCCCCTCCTTCTCCAGCCTGGCCATGAGCAGATTGCTCATTTGGTTGTTGATAGCCCCCTTACCCCGGATGGTCCCCTTTTTCAGTCCGTTGAAGGCGGTGGCATCGTCCTTGTAGGAGACGATGAGCCGCTCGGGGTCCCGCGTCGCGTATACCTTTTTTGCCTTGCCCTCGTAGAGCAGTTCCTGCTTTTCCATGACATTCCTCCATCTGTATTGTTAAGTTTTCCGCTCCGGGACGTGGGAATTACACCCCGCTGTCCCCATAGTTGGCCAGCACCCGGGCAGAGGGGTCGTTCACGTCGCACCCCTCCCAGGACCTGTTGGGCATCCAGAAGTCCGCGACCATATGGCTCTGGCCGGGGTAATATTTCTCAAAAATCTCCCGGTAGAGCAGCGACTCCTTGGTGAAGGGCCGGGCGTGGGTGTACCTGCGCCGCCGCGCCTCAAACTCCCCGTCGGTGTACCGCCCCTCGGCGTACTCCTTCAGATCGTCCGCCAGGGAGTGGCCCACCGCGTCGGAGAAGGCGGCCTTCTCCCGCCACAGGATGCTCTCGGGCAGCCAGTCCCCCTCAAAGGCGCGGCGCAGCAGGTACTTGCCCTTGCCGTAGGCGTTCAGCTTCTTTTCCGGGTCGATGGACATGACGTACTGCACAAAGTCCAGGTCGCCGAAGGGCACCCGGGCCTCCAGGGAGTTGACCGAGACGCAGCGGTCCGCCCGGAGCACGTCGTACATGTGCAGCTCCCGCACCCGCTTTTCCGCCTCCTCCTGGAAGGCCTGAGCCGAGGGGGCGAAATCGGTGTACTTGTAGCCGAAGAGCTCGTCGGATATCTCGCCGGTGAGCAGCACCCGGACATCGGTCCGCTCGTGGATGGCCCTGCAGATCAGATACATACCCATGCTGGCCCGGATGGTGGTGATGTCGTAGGTGCCCAGCAGCTCCACCACAGTCTCCAGAGCGGACAGCACGTCCTGCTTGGTGATGATGACCTCGGTGTGGTCGCTGCCGATGTAGTCCGCCGCCTCCCTGGCGTACTTCAGGTCGATGGCGTCGATGTCCATGCCGACGGCGAAGGTACGGATGGGTGTCTGGCTCCGCCGGGCGGCGATGGCGCACACCAGGGAGGAGTCCAGTCCGCCGGACAGCAGAAAGCCCACCTTGGCGTCGGACACCAGCCGCTTCTCCACCCCGGCCACCAGCTTCTCCCGGATATTGGCGCAGACCGTGTCCAGATCGTCCCGGCACGCCCGGTCCACCCCGGCGATATCCCGGTAGCATACAAACTCCCCGCCCCTGTAGTAGTGCCCCGGGGGGAAAGGCATGATTCTATCTGTCAGCCCCAGCAGGTTTTTGGGCTCGCTGGCAAAAATGATGGTCCCGGCGCTGTCATAGCCGTAGTACAGGGGCCGGATGCCGATGGGGTCCCGGGCGGCGATGAACTCCCCTGTCCCGGCGTCGTAGAGGATGCAGGCGAACTCCGCGTCCAGCATGGCGAACATGTCCGCGCCGTACTCCCGGTACAGGGGGAGCAGAATTTCGCAGTCAGAGCCGCTGCGGAAGGTATAGCCCTTGCCTATCAGCTCCTCCTTCAGCTTCTCAAAGCCGTATATCTCGCCGTTGCACACGGCAAGGCTGCCCTCCAGCTCAAAGGGCTGCATCCCCTCGGGGGTCAGGCCCATGATGGCCAGGCGGTGGAAGCCCAGCAGGCCCTCCCCCGCCTGGACCATCCGGCTGTCGTCCGGCCCCCGGCTGCGGGTGCGGTCAAAGCCCCGCCGGATGGCCTCTGGATCGGCCACGGGGCCGCAGTATCCGACAATAGAACACATAATGATCTCCTCTATCCTTTATGCAGGGGGCGGCCTCTGAGCCGCCCCGTTTCAATTGATATGGCAAGGTGGGGTGCGGCGCGGAGACCGCCCCCTACGGTTATCTCACACCGAACAGCAGATCGCCGTAGGTGGGGAAGGGCCAGTATTTCCTCGGGGTAAGGGTCTCGGCCTGGTCGCAGGGCAGGCGCAGCTCGCCCATCTTGGGCAGCACCTTGTCCCGGATGGCGGCGGCCTCGGCGCCGATGTCCCCGATGGCGGACAGGGCCAGCACCGTCTCCTCCAGCTCGGCGGTCCTGACGGCAATCTGATCCACAAGGGCGGACAGCCTCTTCACCAGCCCGGCCTCGTACTCGCAGGAGCAGCCGGGGACCAGCTCCTTCTTGGCGGCGGCGGCCCTGGCGGTGTCCAGGACGCAGGCCTCCACCGCGGGAACGATCTCCGTGCGGGCCATGTCCACCATGGTGTTGGCCTCGATGATGATGGTCTTGCAGTAGTTCTCCAGAGTGACCTCATAGCGGGATTCCAGCTCCGCCCTGGTAAACACCCTGTGGGAGGTGAGCAGCTCCACGTTCTTCCCGTCCAGCAGGCGGGCCACGCAGTCGGGGGTGGTGCGGCAGTTGGACAGCCCCCGCTTCTCCGCCTCCCTGATCCAGGCCTCCTCGTAGCCGTTTCCGTTGAAGATAATCCGCTTGTGGTCCTGGATGGTCTTGCGGATCATGGCCTGGAGGGCGGACTCAAAGTCCTCCGCCCCCTCCAGCCGGTCGGCGTAGACCCGCAGGCTCTCGGCCACGGCGGTGTTGAGCATAATGTTGGCGCAGGCGATGGAGTCGGAGGAGCCCACCATGCGGAATTCAAACTTGTTGCCCGTGAAGGCAAAGGGGGAGGTGCGGTTGCGGTCGGTGGTATCCCGGCGGAACTTGGGCAGCACGTCCACCCCCAGACGCACCTTGCCGGTGTCGATGCTGGTATAGGGGGCGTCGTGCTCGATACAGCCCAGAATGGCGGCCAGCTCATCCCCCAGGAATATGGACACCACGGCGGGCGGGGCCTCGTTGGCCCCCAGGCGGTGGTCGTTGCCGGCGGTGGCCACCGAGATGCGCAGCAGGTCCTGGTAGTCGTCCACCGCCTTGATGACGGCGCACAGGAACAGCAGGAACTGGGCGTTCTCATAGGGGGTCTCGCCAGGGGACAGCAGGTTCACTCCGGTATCGGTGGCAATGGACCAGTTGTTGTGCTTGCCCGAGCCGTTCACCCCCACAAAGGGCTTCTCGTGGAGCAGGCAGACCAAGCCGTGGCGGGCGGCCACCTTCTGCATGACCTCCATGGTGAGCTGGTTATGGTCGGTGGAGACGTTAGTGGTGGTGTAGATGGGGGCCAGCTCGTGCTGGGCGGGAGCCACCTCGTTGTGCTGGGTCTTGGCCAGAATGCCCAGCTTCCACAGCTCGTCGTTTAAATCGGTCATGTAGGCGGCCACCCGGGGCTTGATGGTGCCGAAGTAGTGGTCATCCATCTCCTGGCCCTTGGGGGGCTTGGCCCCAAAGAGGGTCCGGCCGGTGAAGCGCAGGTCCCGGCGCTTTGCCCACATGTCCGCGTCCACCAGAAAATACTCCTGCTCCGGACCCACGGCGGTGTTCACCCGCTTGACCTCGGTGCTGCCGAACAGCCTGAGAATGCGCAGGGCCTGGCGGTTCAGGGCCTCCATGGAGCGCAGAAGAGGGGTCTTTTTGTCCAGGGCCTCCCCGTTGTAGCCGCAGAATGCGGTGGGGATGCACAGGGTCTTATCCTTGATAAAGGCGTAGGAGGTGGGGTCCCAGGCGGTGTATCCCCGGGCCTCGAAGGTGGCCCGCAGCCCTCCGGAGGGGAAGGAGGAGGCGTCCGGCTCCCCCTGAATCAGCTCCTTGCCGGAGAACTCCATGATGACCCCTCCATCGGGAGAGGGGGTGATGAAGCTGTCGTGCTTCTCGGCGGTGACGCCGGTGAGGGGCTGAAACCAGTGGGTAAAATGGGTGGCCCCATGGGCTACGGCCCAGTCCTTCATGGCCGCCGCCACGGCGTTGGCCACCCCGATATTCAGCTTGGCCCCCTCGTCGATGGTCTTTCTCAGGGACTGGTATACCTCAGCGGACAGATTGGCCTTCATCACCCTGTCGTCAAACACCAAGCTTCCAAAATACTCCGGTACTGCTGCCATTTTTGTTCACCCTTTCCGCGATAAAACGCATAAAAAGAGGCAAAGACACCTTTCCGGTCTTTGACCAAAAAGACATCTTTGCCTTTATGGGCGAATTATACGCCCGGACGGACCCGCTGTCAACTGTTTTTTTAGATTTTTAAGATTCTGGTCACAGTGGTGGAAAATTGCCCCGGTCTGTGGTATAATACCTGGGAATTTCTATAAAGGA
Organism: uncultured Oscillospiraceae bacterium; assembly: GCA_910588635.1. Classification (GTDB taxonomy): domain Bacteria; phylum Bacillota; class Clostridia; order Oscillospirales; family Oscillospiraceae; genus Lawsonibacter. The sequence goes on from CAJUPW010000015.1 coordinate 22,566, forward strand.
AAGTGGGCGCCGCCATGAAGTATTCCAAAGAAGAGGTCCTGCAATATGTCCGGGAGGAGGAGATCGCCTTTATCCACCTGGCGTTCTGCGACGTGTTCGGCCGGCAGAAGAACATCTCCATCGTCCCCTCGGAGCTGCCCCGGGCCTTCGAGTACGGCATCGCCTTCGACGCCTCGGCCATCGCCGGCTTCGGGGACGAGGCCCGGTCCGACCTGCTCCTCCGCCCCGACCCGGAGACGCTGATGCTCCTGCCCTGGCGGCCGGAACACGGCCAGGTGGTGCGCATGTTCTGCTCGGTGGTCTACCCCGACGGCGCCCCCTTTGAGTGCGACACCCGGGCTTTGCTGCGCTCTGCCGTGGCCCAGGCGGAGGAGATGGGCTACTCCTTCCTCTTCGGCGCGGAGCAGGAGTTCTACCTGTTCCAACGGGACGAAAACGGCGAGCCCACCAAAATTCCCTATGACAGGGCCGGGTATATGGACATCGCCCCCGACGACAAGGGTGAGAACATCCGCCGCGAGATCTGCCTGACCCTGGCCCGGATGGGCATTTCCCCCGAGTGCTCCCACCACGAGGAGGGTCCGGGGCAGAATGAGATCGACTTCCGCTACTCCGCCCCCCTCGCCGCGGCTGATAACGTGATGACCTTCCAGGCCATCGTCAAATTTATCGCCCAGCGCAACGGCCTGCACGCCGACTTTGCCCCCAAGCCCCTGGCCGACGCCCCGGGCAGCGGCTTTCATATCAACATGTCCGTCCGGGCGGCGGACGGCCGGGACTGTCTGTACGAGATGGTGGCCGGGGTACTGGACCAGATCGCCGGCATGACGGTATTCCTCAATCCGGTGGAGGAGTCCTACGCCCGCTTCGGCGGCCACAAGGCCCCCCGGTACATCTCCTGGTCCCGGGAGAACCGCTCCCAGCTGGTGCGCATCCCCGCCGCCGTGGGGGAGTACCGCCGGGCGGAGCTGCGCTCCCCCGATCCCGCCGCCAACCCCTACCTGGCCTTCGCCCTGATGATTCGGGCAGGCCTGCGGGGCATGGAGGAGGGACTGGCGCTGCCCCCCGCCGCCGACTTGAACTTCTATCAGGCCTCCCCCGAAATCCTGGCCCGCTTCCCGCTTCTGCCCCGGAGCCGGAGCGAGGCCGTCGCAGCGGCCCGGACCAGTGACTTTATCGCACAGGCCGTCCCGGAGATGGTGGCGGCGGAATATTTCAAGCAATCATAGAAAGCGGGCACAGCTTCCCCGTCCTTCGGGTGGGGAAGCGAAGAAAAGTTTTTCAGTTTTCGGAGAGAGGAGGGGCGCGCATGGGCTTACAGGAGCGGGTATACAGTGTGCTGATCGTATCGGCCTCGGAGAAGTTCCAGTGTTCCCTCCTCCCCCTCCTGCCCGAGGCCTCCTACTCTCCCGTGCTTACCGCGGCCAGCGTGGCCGAGGCGGAGCGGGACCGGAACCAGCGGGACTTCGATTTCGTCTTTATCAACTCCCCCCTCTCCGACGACGCCGGTATTCGCTTCGCCATCGACTGCTGCCGGACCGGCGGGACGGTGGCGGTGCTCTTTGTGGCGGCGGCGCTGTACGATTCGATCCGGAGCCGGGTGGAGAAGCACGGGGTGTTTGTTCTGCCCAGGCCCGTACCCCGAGACGCCATTCTCCGGGGACTGAGCTGGATGACCGCCGCCCGGGAGCGGCTGCGCGGCTACGAGAAGAGGACGCGGCCCATCGAGGAGAAGATGGAGGAGATTCGCCTGGTAAACCGGGCCAAGTGGCTGCTCATCAGCGAGCTGAAGATGTCCGAGCCGGACGCCCACCACTATATCACCCACCAGGCCATGGACCGATGCGCCCCCAAGCGCGCGGTGGCCGAGGAGATTATTAAGCTGTATTCCTGACAAGCTGATCGAGGCGGCGCAGAGACCGCCCCCTACAGAGAGGTGTGACCCTATGAACTGGCTGGATCTTGCGCTCTATTTACAGATATACTCCTTCCTGGGCTGGTGCACCGAGGTGCTGTACTACGCCGTCATCCGGCGGAAGTTCTGCAACCGGGGCTTTCTCACCACCCCCTTCCTGCTGTCCTACGGGGCGGCCTTTGATCTGATGATCCTCACTCTGCCCGCCCTGGCCGGGCGGTATGTGGTGCAGTTCCTGTTCACCACGGCCATCGTCTCTGTGACCGAGAGCGTCGCCGACCACATGAACCGGCAGCTTGGCCCCAAGGTGAACTGGGGCGGCGAGCGCCCCCGGCTGCTGGGGGGCAGCCTGCGGGGCCTGATCTCCTCGGCGGCGGTGGCGGCCGTCTTTTACATGGTTTATCTGGTGGTCCACCCCCTCCTGCTGGGGGTGACCACCCTGATCCCCCCGCTGGCGGAGAAGATCATCGTGTGGGTCCTCTTCGCCCTGATGGCGGCGGACTTTATCGGGGTGCTGTACACCCTGCGCACCGGTGGCGCCCCGGCCTATGAGCGGCGGGAGGCCCACAGCAGCGAGGGCCGGATCGCCGGGAAGCTCACCGCCAGCCTGTGGCGGCGGCTCCAACGGGCCTACCCCGGCATCCGGGAGATGACCCCAGAGGAGCAGGGGAGCTATACCTTTGCCAAGGGGGTCTGCCTGGACAAGCTGGTATGGGTGTTCCTCACCTCCGCCCTGTTGGGGGATGTCATCGAGACCTTCTGGTGCGGCCTGGTCAACGGCCAGTGGATGAGCCGGTCCAGCGTGCTCTACGGTCCCTTCAGCTTCGTGTGGGGACTGGGGGCGGTGGTGCTCACCATCTCCTTGCAGCGGCTGGCTCAGCGTGACTCTTTCTTCGTCTTTGCCGCCGGCTTCTTCATCGGCGGAACCTATGAGTACATGTGCAGCGTGTTCACCGAGCTGGTCTTTGGCACCGTGTTCTGGGACTACAGCCATATGCCCCTGAATATCGGCGGGCGGACCAATGTGCTGTTCTGCTTCTTCTGGGGGGTGCTGGCCGTGTTCTGGATCAAGGGCATCTACCCCCGGATGTCCCGGCTCATCGAGGGCTTTCCCGCCCTGGCCGGGAAGGTGATGACCTGGGTGGTGGTGTTCATCATGGTGTGCAACGGCCTGCTCACCTGCGCCGCTATGCTGCGCTACAACACCCGGGCGGCCCGGCCCCAGCCGGCCAACGCCTTTGAGGAGTTCATCGACCGGCAGTACGGCGACACTTTTATGGAGCACCGCTGGCCCAACATGATCGTAACAGGGCAATAGCAGACCGTCCCCCATAAAACGGAAGTCAACGCGCCCCCGGAAGCAATTCCGGCCAGATTCGGATTTTGGAGGTATTTATGACTGACCGCAGCGCATGGCTGGCCCGCCGGAAGCGGATCAGCGAGATCATCGAGGTGGGCAACGATCAGGACTGGCCCAGCCGGCTCTACGACGTTCTGAACGCGCTGGCTATTGTGCTCAATCTGACGGCCAGCATTTTGTACACCTTCGCCCAGGTCCGCGCCCGCTGGGGTGGGGCTTTATTGACCCTGGAGCATATCACCGTAGCCTTTTTCGCGGTGGACTACTGCCTGCGGCTGTGGACCGCCCGGTGCCTCTACCCCAAGCTGTCCGAGCCCCGGGCCGTGTCCGCCTACGCCCTGTCTTTCAGCGGTCTGGTGGACCTGTTCTCCTTCCTGCCCTACTTCCTGCCCATCTTCTTCCCCGCCGGAGCGGTGGCCTTCCGAATGTTCCGGGTGGTGCGCATCTTCCGGCTGTTCCGCATCAACGCCTACTACGACTCCCTCAACGTCATCACACAGGTGGTTGCCAGCAAGCGCCAGCAGCTGCTGTCCTCGGTGTTCATCATCCTGGTGCTGATGCTGGCCTCCAGTCTGTGTATGTACTCCCTGGAGCATGAGGCCCAGCCCGAGGTGTTCTCCAACGCCTTCTCGGGCATCTGGTGGTCGGTATCCACCTTGCTCACCGTGGGCTACGGGGACATTTACCCCATCACCACCATGGGCAAGCTGTTCGGCATCGTCATCTCCTTCCTGGGGGTAGGCATGGTGGCCATCCCCACCGGCATCATTTCCGCCGGCTTCGTGGACCAGTACTCCCGGGTCAAGCGGCTCAGCAGGTACGCCAACGAGGCCGATCTCCGCTTCGTTCAGGTGGAGCTGTCCCGGACCGACCCCTGGACCGGCCGGACCGTCCGGGCGCTGGACCTGCCCTCGGGCATACTGGTGGCCGCCATCCAGCGGAGCGGCCGGACCGTTGCCCCCGGGGAGGATACGAAGCTGCGCGCCGGCGACACTCTGGTGCTGGGCGCCAAGCCCCTGGACGACGATTTGGAGCTCTGAGCTGATTTACAACCAATAGAAAGGCGGTATATCCGTGGCCCTTACCCCCCTGAACATTCAAATGCTGGGCGGCTTCTCCCTCTCCCGGGAGGACGCCCGGATTTCCGTCGGCGGACGCCCCCAGAAGCTGTGTCTGCTGCTGTCCTTTCTGATTCTGGAGCGGCCCCGCCCCGTCCCCTGGGAGGAGCTGGCCGGTCTGATCTGGAGGGACAAGAGCGTTGATTCCTCCTCCCTCAACGCCCTGAAGGCCATCCTCCACCGGGCCAGGAGCTGGCTGGACCAGCTGGGCGAGGGGACGGGCCGGACCCTGATTCTCACCCGCCAGGGCTGCTGTCAGTGGAACCCGGAGCAGCCCGTCACTCTGGACGCAGAGGAGTTTTCCCGTCTGATTCGGGCCGGAGAGCAAGCCCCGGCGGAGGAGCGGCTGGAGCTGTGGGTTCGGGCTCTGGAGCTGTACCGGGGCGACTTCCTGCCCGCGCTGGGGAGCTGCCCCTGGGCCGCCTCTGTTTCCGCGGACCTCCATGAAAAATATCTCCGCGCCTCCCTGCAGGTCCTCCCTCTGCTGGACGGCCAGGGCCGGACGCAGGAGGCCGCGGAGCTGGCCGGCTCCGTCTTTGCCCTGGAGCCCCTGCGGGAGGACCTGTGCCAGTGGCGGCTGGAGACCTTGCTGCGCCTGGAGCGGCACAAGGAAGCCGCCCAAACCTATGAGGGTTTTCAGGAGCGGCTGCTGGCCTCCCAGGGCATCATGCCATCCGACAGGCTGCGGGAGCTGTACCGTAAGGCTCAGAACCGCCGTGACCCCCGGGCCATCTCCCCCGTCGCTCTGCTGGAGCGGCTCCAGGAGCCGCCCCACCCCGGCGCTCTGCTGTGCGACTACGATTTCTTCCGCATCGTCTGCCACTCCATGGCCCGCATGGCCGCCCGGAGCGGCGAGCCACTCCATGTGGCTCTGATCTCCGTCCAGCCCGTCAAGGACGCCCCTCTGCCCCGGCACAGCCTGGACCGGGTCATGGACCACCTTCAGGACGTCATCCGCCGCCACCTGCGCCAGGGGGACGCCGCCACCCGGTGCAGCGCCTCCCAGTTCGCTCTGCTGCTGCCCCAGGCCACCTATGCCAACGGCCAGATGATCTGTTCCCGGATCACCCAGGCCTTTGTCCGGCAGTTTCCCCACTCCCCCGCCGTTCTGCGGGTCTCCCTCCAGCCCCTACGCCCCGGCCGGAAGGAAAAATAACCTCTTTCGGAAAGGAGGCGCCCCTATGGACAAGGCCATCGTAGCCCGGCCCCATTTTCCGCCGGGCCGGCGCATCGTCGCCGTCAGCGACATCCACGGCAATCTGCCCTTTTTCCAGGCTCTGATGGATAAAATCCGGCTCACCCCCGGCGACAGCCTTGTTCTGCTGGGCGACATGCTGGAGAAGGGTCGGGACAGTCTGGCCCTTCTGCGCCGCCTGATGGAGCTGTCCGAAACCCACGCCCTGTACCCCGTCTGCGGCAACTGCGACGGACTGGTGCTGCGCTTCTTTGAGACCGACGAGCTGGACGGGCGCTTCTTCGCCTCCTACCTCCCCCGGCATCCCGAGTCCACCTTGCGCCAGATGGCCCGGGAGGGGGGCTTTGAGCAGTGGGAAGACCTGCCCCGGCTGCGCTCCGACCTGCGCGCCGCTTTCCCGGCGGAGTGGGCCTGGCTGCGGGCCATGCCCACCATCCTGAAGACGGAGCATCTGGTCTTTGTCCACGGAGGGGTCCCCTCCCTGGAGGGGATGGAGGAGCTGGACCGCTGGCACTGTATGAAAAACGACGGCTTTCTGGACCAGGGGCTCTCCTTTGACAAGTGGGTCATCGTGGGCCACTGGCCCGTCACCCTCTACGACGAACACATCCCCTCCTCCGCCCCCCTCATTAACCGGGAGCGGAAGATCATCTCCATCGACGGCGCCTGCGTACTCAAGGTGGATGGACAGCTCAACGCCCTGATGCTCCCCTCGGAGGACAGCCGGGACTTCACCTGGACCGCCTGGGACGGCCTGCCCACCGCACGGGCTCTGGACGGCCAGGAGGCCAGTCCCGATTCGGTGAATATCCGCTGGGGGCGCTCTGCCCTCAGGCTGCTGGAGGAGGGGGAGGAGCTGTCCCTTTGCCGCCACCTGGAAACCGGCCGTGAGCTGTATATTCTCAACGAGTACCTGCGCCGGGACGGCACGGGCCTGTGGTGCGAGGACTCAACCGACTACCGCCTGAGCGTGTCCCCCGGGGACCTTTTGACGGTGGTACGGAAAACCAAAAGAGGTTTTTTGTGCAAAAAAGAGGGGGTCACAGGCTGGTATTATGGGCGATTATCGGCTATAATGGAATAAACTACAATTCCACGCCTCCGGCGGGGAATGAGATTGGCAAAAGGATTTGAATTTATGTTGGATTTCCACCCCCTCCGGCTGGAGGACCTGCCCAAGCTGCGCCAATTCTTCGGTTACAGCCGCAGCAGAATCTGCGACACCACCCCCGGCACCGTCTTGATCTGGCGGGACATCTACAAAACCGAATGGGCCGTGTACGGCGGCTCCCTCTACTTCAAGGTGGACTACCCCGGCCTGGGGCCCACCTTCACCTTACCCCTGGGGGGCGGGCGGCCGGAGCACTTCAGGCAGATTGCCGACTACTGCTGCCGCCGGAGCATGCCCATCGCCTTCTACCCCGTGCCCAAGGACGAGCTGGAGCAGCTCCAGGAGTTCTTCCCCGCCAGCACCGCCGTGGGGGAGCGGGACAGCTTCGACTACCTCTACCGGGCTGAGGATTTGAAATATTTCCGGGGGAAAAAGCTCAGCGGCCAGCGCAACCATGTGAACAAATTCCTGAAAACCTATGGGAATTGGTCTTTCCGGCCCATCGCCCAGCCGGACATTCCCGCCGTAAAGGCCTTTCTGGACAACTACGCCGCCCGGTGGGACAAGGGGGCGGCCACCTTCCACGAGGACATCGCCAAGACCCACGAAGTGCTGGACAACTACCAGACCTACGACTTGCTGGGAGGCGTACTGCAGGTGGAGGACCGGATCGCCGGCTTCTCCCTGGGGGAGGTCATCGGCGATACCCTGTTCACCCATATCGAGAAAGCCGACCGGGACTACGAGGGCTGCTACCAGATGCTGGTGGCCCAGTTCGCCCAGCAGTTCGCCGGAGAAGGCGTCTCCTTCATCAATCGGGAGGACGACACCGGCGACTTGGGCCTGCGCACCAGCAAGCTGTCCTACCACCCGGTGGCTCTGCTGGAGAAGTACACTGTTACGGTGGACGAGCCCTGTAACTACTGTCAGTCGTGAGAAAATTCCGTATCGTTTTTCAGCTATACTTTATTTAAGTCTTTCCACAAAATTACGAAAGAGGGGTTATTATGAAGAAAAAAGCAGAAACAGCCGCGGCCGTCAGTACAGAGAGCACAAAACCAAAGGCTGGCAGGAAGGCCATGTCTCCCGAGGAGAAGGAGGCGGCCGCGAAGGCGCGGGCGCTGGAAAAGGAAAAGGCCCTGAATATGCGGCCGGAGATTTTTGTGCAGTATCAGGGCGGCGAGATCGGCATGGACGCCCTGGTGGATGCGGTAAAAGCAAGCTTCCGCGAGGAAAAGAAGCGCACCAGGATAACCAGTTTGAAGATGTATGTAAAGCCGGAGGAGCATACCGTCTACTATGTAGTCAACGAGAGCTTTGAGGGAAAAGTCTCCTTCTGAACACCTTAACAAGCAGCAGAAGGCGCGCCGCGGTTATCCGCGGCGCGCTTTTTATGGTTTGCGGAGCTTCCGGAGCGAGCCGGGAACCTGCGGTCCGGCAGTCCAGCTTCCTTCAGAAGTTCCTTTACAGTCCCTGGGCGATCATGGCCTCGGATATCTTTTTGAAGGCGGCGATGTCGTTGCCGGCGATGAGGTCGTCCCCCAGGCCGTACTCTTTGGCCGCCGCCGAGGAGGCGTCATAAATAGAACCCATAATCTGACGCAGCTTGTCGTCTACCTCGGAGCGCTTCCAGTTATAACGGATGGAGTTCTGAGCCATCTCCAGGGCGGACACCGCCACGCCCCCTGAGCCGGAGGCCTTGGCCCCCGCCGTCATAATCTTTTGACTGCGGCGCAGCAGCTTCATGGCGTCGGCGGTGGCGGGCATGTTGGCTCCCTCCACGTAGTAGCGCACATCGTTGGCCAGAATACAGATGGCGTCCTCCACGTCCAGCTCGTTCTGGGTGGCGCAGGGGATGACGATGTCGGCCTTGACCTCCCAGGGCTTCTTGCCGGGGAAGAACTCCACCCCGAACTCTCTGGCGTAGGCGGACACCCGGTCCTTGCCGCTGTCCCGCATTTCCAGCAGAAAATCCTGCTTCTCCCTGGTGGTAATTCCCTCCGGGTCGAAGATATAGCCGTCGGGGCCGGAGAGGGTGACTACCTTCGCCCCCAGCTGGGCCGCCTTGCGGCACACGCCCCAAGACATATTGCCGAAGCCCGAGACCGCGATGGTCTTGCCCTCCAGGCTGTCCCCCTTGCTCTCCAGCATCCGGGCCAGGAAATAGACGGTGCCCGAGCCTGCGGCCTCCAAACGGACCTTGCTGCCGCCGTAGGTGAGACCCTTTCCGGTGAGGGCGGAGCTCTCCGCCTTGCCCAGCAGCCGCTTGTACTGGCCGTACAGGTAGCCGATCTCCCGGGCGCCCACGCCGATGTCGCCGGCGGGGATGTCGGTATCCGCGCCGATGTAGCGGTACAGGGCGTTCATAAAGGACTGGCAGAAGCGCATGATCTCCCGGTCGCTCTTCCCTCTGGGGTCGAAGTCGGCCCCGCCCGAGGCCCCGCCGATGGGCAGGCCGGTGAGGGCGTTCTTATAGGTCTGCTCAAAGCCCAGGAATTTGACCACGCTCTCGTTCACCGAGGGGTGGAAGCGCAAGCCGCCTTTATAGGGGCCGATGGCGCTGTTGAACTGCACCCGGTAGCCGTGGCTGGTGTGGGCGTTCCCCTGGTCGTCCACCCAGGGCACCAGGAAGGTGACCATCCGCTCCGGCTCCACCATACGGGTGAGCAGGTCCAGCTTCTCATAGCGGGGATCGTCCAGAGCGGGGTCGATCATCTCCAGCCAGGTCTGCACCGACTGCAGGTACTCCCCCTCGCCGGGGTACTTCTGACGGAGCCGCTGTAATACACGGGCCGCGTAGTTATTCATAGGGGTCCCTCCTTACACCAGGCCGTAGGCCAGCATGGAGTCGGCCACCTTCAGGAAGCCGGCGATGTTGGCGCCCGCCACCAGGTTGCCCGCCATGCCGAACTGCTCGGCGGCCCGGGCGGCGTTGTGGTACAGGTCGGTCATGATGGTCTTGAGCCGGTCGTCCACCTCCTGGAAGGTCCAGGAGAAGCGCATGGAGTTCTGACTCATCTCCAGTGCAGACACCGCCACGCCGCCGGCGTTGGCGGCCTTGGATGGGGCGAACAGCACGCCGGCCTCCTGAAGGGCGTCCATGGCCTCGGGGGTGGAGGGCATGTTGGCCCCCTCCACCACGGCGAAGCAGCCGTTCTTTATCAGGGCCCTGGCCCCCTCCAGAGGCAGCTCGTTTTGGGTGGCGCAAGGCAGAGCGATGTCACAGGGGACATTCCAGATGTTGACGCAGCCCTCGTGGTACTCCACGCCGGGTCTGCGCTCGGCGTACTCCTTGATGCGGCCCCGCTCCACCTCCTTGATCTGCTTCATCAGGTCCAGGTCAATGCCGTCCTTGTCATAGACGTAGCCGTTGGAGTCGGACATAGCCACCACCTTGCCGCCCAGCTGGGCGGCCTTGTCGCAGGCGTAGATGGCCACGTTGCCGGAGCCGGACACCACCACGGTGGAGCCCTCAAAGCCCTTGCCGTTGTCCTTGAGCAGGCAGTCAGCCAGGTAGCACAGGCCGTAGCCGGTGGCCTCCTTACGGGCCAGAGAACCGCCGTAGGTCAGGCCTTTACCGGTAAGCACGCCGGTGAACTCATTACGCAGCCGCTTGTACTGACCGAACAGGTAGCCGATCTCCCGGGCGCCCACGCCGATGTCGCCGGCGGGCACGTCGGTGTCGGGACCGATATATTTGAACAGCTCGTTCATAAAGGACTGGCAGAACCGCATGACCTCGGCCTCGGACTTGCCTTTGGGATCGAAGTCGGAGCCGCCCTTGCCGCCGCCGATGGGCAGGCCGGTGAGGCTGTTCTTAAAGGTCTGCTCAAAGCCCAGGAACTTGATGATGCTTTCGTTCACCGAGGGGTGGAAGCGCAAACCGCCCTTGTAGGGGCCGATGGCGCTGTTGAACTGGATGCGGTAGCCCCGATTGACGTGGACATTGCCCTTGTCATCCTCCCAGGGAACCCGGAACTTGATGGTCCGCTCGGGCTCCACCAGGCAGTCCATGACGCCCTCTTTCATCAGTTCGGGCCGGGCGTTGGCAACAGGGGCCAGGGAGGTGAGCACCTCCCGCACCGCCTGGTGAAATTCCCTTTCGCCGGGGTCTCGCCGGATAACCCGCTCCATCAAATCGTTTAAATACTCATTCTGAATGCTCATACTCTCTTCCTCCCGAAAGTTGTCCCGCCGGAGCTTGCTCTATCCTTACCGCCGGCGGATTGTTAATACATTAACACGATTATTTTTGCAAGTCAATGCTCCATTCCTTGCAAATTTTATTTTTGTTCAATGCGCTAAAGCATTAGTTTGCCAGTTCATCGCTTTTGGCGTTTTGACGGCGTTCTCCTCCTCCCGTCCGTGCCCGCCTGCGGGAAACTCCATATTGTATTTCCCAGATCATTGTGATATAATGCAGCCCCTTTATTTTTGTACCGCAGTTTGAGAGGAGGAAACAAGATGAGAGCGTTAGATCCGGCCCGGACCGAACGGGCGGACGCCTTCGCGCTTTGGATGAAAGCGCCCATGCCCATGGTCACGCTGTTCAAAACGCTGGATGTTACCCCCCTGACGCGGCAGAGCCGCAAATTCAACATGCTGATGTGCTGGTGCGTCGGCAAAGCCGCCTCCCAGGTGGAGCAGTTCTATTTGCTGCCCGTAGAGGGCGGTATGATGGAGTACGACCGGCTGGCGGTGAATACGGTGGTCGCCCTCAGGGACGGCGGAATCAGCACCTGCGACATCCCTTTTTCTAAGGATTTGGAGCAGTTTGAAGCAGATTACCTGCGTCTCACCGCCCTCGTTCGGGACACCTGCCGCCCTTTCGACCTGGAGGACCACATGGTCATTGGCACCTCCGCTCTGGTCCAGACCGAGATCGATGGGGCGGTGAACATCTACGCCGGGTGCTACAATAATCCCTTTATGATCTGGGGCAAATGCAGAAAGCGGTGGTTCAGGACCCTTCTCCCGGTCTCCTTCCAGTTCCACCACACCCAGATGGACGGCGCCCATGCCGCCCGGTTTCTGGAGCTTTTGCAGGAGGAGATCAGACAATTCCATTCGCAGGTCAAAGCCTCCGGCTGAACCGGAGGCTTGAATTGGCCTGGCCAGATATGGACAAAAGTCCTTCAAGGGGTCCCGGAAGGTCGCCGCATAAAATGCGTGTTTCTTTTGCAGTATATCAAGAAGCAGTGATATATTTTCATCGGAACGCAAACCGTCATCCGCAATTTCCAGACATCTCCAAGGCGGGCACCAGTATCATGCGGGGAATAATGTACATACTATCTTTTGCCAGACAGACATATCCACTACAGAAAAAAGGAGTTTTGATATGAAAGCAACTGGTATTGTACGCCGCATCGACGATCTGGGCCGCGTCGTCATCCCCAAGGAAATCCGCCGTACCATGCGGATTCGAGAGGGCGACCCCCTGGAAATTTACACGGACAAGGACGGCGGCGTGATTTTTAAAAAGTATTCCCTGATGGGCGGGCTGGTAGACTTCGCTGGCCAGCTGTGCGACACACTGAACCGCACCACCGGCCAGGTGACGGTCATCACCGACCGGGACAGCTGCATCGCGGTGGCGGGCGTTCCCCGGCGGGAGCTGGCGGACAAGTCCGTCTCTCCCCAGATGGAGCGGCTGATGGAGGCCCGGCAGGTCTACCAGTACAAATCCGGAGAGGAGACCATCCCGCTGTGCGCCGACAGCGACAAGTACTCCCTGAGCACAGCCGCCCCCATTCTGTCCGAGGGCGACGTACTAGGCTGCGTGCTCTTTGTCGGCACCGGGAAAGACCGGCCGGCCGGCGGCGAGGTGGAGTACAAGCTGGCCCAGTCCATCGCGGCCTTTCTCGGCCGGCACATGGAGAGCTGAATAGCGTTCCACCGGAACGAGCCCCATCCCAACAGGCCCAAGAGCGCCGTCCCCCAGGGGGCGGCGCTCTTGGGCCTGTTAAAAGCTGTAAACAATTTTTGAACTTCCGCAAAACCGCTTGACATTTCTTTTCGTGCGAGTAAAATAATCAATGCATTAATCATTAATCGGTTAATGATCTTGCGGAAAGGAGGTTTTTTCATGGAAACGCCCTTTCAGGAGATGGAGCTGCTGTTCCGCAGCCTAAACAAAGCCCACCGCTCGGCGGTCCAGGCGGAGCTGAACTCCGCCGGCCTAAGCGAGGTGGGCCACCCCATGCTGGTGTCCATCCTTCAGTCCGCAGAGGAGGGGCCCGAGGGCCAGTGTCAGGCCCAGCGGGAGCTGGCCGACCTGCTCCACGTATCTCCCCCCGCCGTGGCCAACTCGCTGAAATGCCTGGAGCGGGATGGCTACGTCCGCCGGGAGCCCTGGCCCAAGGACGCCCGGCGCAACCGGGTCATCCTTACCGAAAAAGGGGTGGCCGCCGTAGAAGGCTGCCGCGCTGTGTTCTGCCGTGTCTCCGATCGCATGCTGGCCGGCTTCTCCCCGGAAGAGCTGGCACTGCTGGCCCGGTTCCAGCAGCGGATGCTGGACAATCTGCTCAATTCCCGCGAAAAGGAGTGATTTCAACTTGCTTTCTCTGTTCCTGACCCATTTGGAGGGTTACAAAAAAGAGGCCGTCAAATCTCCCGTCCTCATTATTCTGGAGGTCATCTGTGAGCTGCTCCTCCCCCTGGTCATGGCGGAAATCGTGGACGTGGCCATCCCTACGGGGGACACAGGCTACATCTTTGCCATGGGTGCGCTGATGCTGGTTCTGGCCCTACTGGCCATGGCCTGCGGCGTGGGCTCCGCCAAATACGCCTCCTTCGCCAGTCAGGGCTTCGGCGGCAATTTGCGCCAGTGCCTGTTTGACAAGATTCAGGACTTCTCCTTCGCCGACATCGACCGCTTCTCCTCCGCCTCCCTCATTACCCGCATGACAAACGACGTGAACGCCATGACCATGATGCTGGCCATGGGCCTGCGGATGCTGGTACGGGCTCCGGTGATGCTGATCGCCGCGCTGGTGATCTCCTTGCGGCTCAACGCCAGGCTGGCTATCGTGCTGCTGGTCATCATCCCCCTGATGGTACTGGCCATCGCCGTGCTGATGAATATCTGCACCAGGCTCTTCGACGCCATGCAGAAGAAAATTGACGGACTGAACAACGTCCTGCAGGAAAATCTGGTGGCCATTCGGGTGGTAAAGGCCTTCGTCCGGGAGGATCACGAGCGAAAAAAGTTCAACCGCTCCAGCGACGAGCTGATGGAGGCCGGCCTCACCGTAGGCATGCGGATCATCGCCATGATGCCCATTATGATGCTGTGCATGAACGGGGCTACCCTGGCCGTCCTCTACTTCGGCGGAAGGATGGTCATGGGAGACACCTTTCTGCTGGGCGATCTGAACGCCTTCCTCAGCTACATCATGCAGGTGCTTATGAGCGTGATGATGGTGGCCATGTCCCTGCTCCAGCTCTCTCGTGCCCAGGCCTGCGCCCGGCGGATCAACGAGGTGCTCACAGCCGTCCCCTCCGTTCAGAATAAGCGGTCAACCGCCCCCATCCCATCCCCCAGGGGCCGGGTGGAGTTTAAGGACGTGTCCTTTAAATACGCCGCCTCCGGCGCCGGAGACGATGTGCTCTCCCACATCAGCTTTACTGTGGAGCCGGGCAAATTTTTGGCCATCGTAGGCGGCACCGGCACCGGCAAGTCCTCCCTGGTTAACCTGATCCCCCGGTTCTACGATGTTACCGGCGGCTCGGTACTGGTGGACGGGGTGGACGTGCGGGACTACCCCCTGGAGGAGCTGCGCGCCCGCATCGGTATGGTGCTCCAGACCAACATCCTTTTCACCGGCACCGTCCGGGAGAACCTGCTGTGGGGCAAGCCGGACGCCACCGAGGAGGAGATTGTCCAGGCGGCAAAGGACGCCCAGGCTTATGACTTCATCAAGCAGCTTCCCCAGGGCTTTGACACAGAGCTGACCCAGGGGGGCACCAACGTGTCCGGCGGGCAGAAGCAGCGGCTGTGCATCGCCCGAGCCATGCTCCGCAAGCCGGCCATCCTCATTCTGGACGACTCCACCTCCGCTGTGGACTCGGCCACCGAGGCGGCCATCCGGGAGTCCTTCCACAACAACCTCAAGGACACCACCGTTATCATCATCGCCCAGCGCATCTCCTCGGTACAGTACGCCGACGAGATTCTCATTCTGGACGATGACCACATCGCCGGCCGGGGCACCCATGAGGAGCTGCTCTCCGGCAACAGAATCTATCAGGAGATATACCGATCTCAGCAAGAGGGGGTGGGAGAATAATGCCAGGACCTCATCGCGCCCCAAGAGGGGGCTATGTCAAGCCCAAAAATCTGAAACGGACCATGGGCCGGCTGGTGGGCTACCTCACCAAAAGCAAGCTGCCCCTGCTGTTCGTGCTGCTGTGCCTGCTGGTCTCGGTGGCCTCCAATCTGGGCGGGTCGTATCTCATGCGGCCCATCATCAACAACTTCATCTGGTCGGGCTGCACCGACTTCGCCGGGCTGGCCCGGGCCATCCTCCAGCTGGCGGGCGTCTATCTGCTGGGCTGCCTGGCCACCTACGGCCAGTCGGCCATGATGGTCTGGCTGGCGGAGAAGGGGGTCAACCGCCTGCGCAAGGACCTGTTTGACGCGCTGCAAAAGCTCCCGCTGTCCTACTTCGACCAGCACCCCCACGGCGAACTGATGAGCCGGTTCACCAACGACGCGGACAACGTGCAGATGGCCCTCCAGCAGAGCATGGTCTCTCTGTTCTCCAGCTGCCTGATGTTCGCGGGGCTGGTGACCCTGATGCTTGTCATCAACTGGAAGCTGTTTTTTGCCACCATTTTGGTGTTGGGGCTTACCATGTTCCTGTTCAAGCAGCTGGGAGGCCGCAGCCGGAGGTTTTACCAGAAGCAGCAGGCCGCCCTGGGAGCGGTCAACGGGGAAATTCAGGAGACCATCGAGGGGCTGAAGGTGGTAAAAGCCTTTACCCACGAGGAGGCGGCCAAGGCAAAATTCCGGGAGCTGAACAACGCCTACCGGGACGCCGCACAGAAGGCCAATTTCTATTCCGGCGTCATCATGCCGGTGGCGAGCAATCTGATGAACATCAGCTACGCCCTCACCGCCGCCTTCGGCGGACTGCTGTCAGTCCTCCAAGGCTTCGACCTGGGCGGACTGGCCATCTACCTCAACTACTCCCGGCAGGTGGGCCAGCCCCTGAACCAGATATCCCAGCAGATGACCACGCTGCTGTCCGCTCTGGCGGGCGCGGAGCGCATCTTTGAGGTGATGGACACCGCCGCCGAGGTAAACGACGGCTCCGTCACTCTGATTCCCGCGGAGAAGGACGCCAACGGCACCCTGTCTCCCTTCACCAGCCAGGGCCGGCCTCGCGTCTGGGCCTGGAAGGTCCCCCGAGGCAACGGCATGGAGCTGGTCCCCGTCTTTCTAGGGGAGGGCGAGGTCCTCACCGAGATTACCGACCCGGAGTCCGTCCCCGACCCCGCCTTGCTGGCCGAGCACGGCTGGGCCTGGAAGTACCCCGACCCCGACGGGGAGATGGGTCTCCACCTCATTCGGGGTACGGTGCGAAACGTCCCCGGGGAGGACTGCTGCCTCACTGAGCTGCGGGGGGCGGTGCGGTTCAGCCATGTGGACTTCTCCTATGTCCCGGGCAAGCGGATTTTGAAGGACGTGTCGGTCTACGCCGACCCTGGGCAGAAGATCGCCTTTGTGGGTTCCACTGGCGCGGGCAAGACTACCGTCACCAACCTGATTAACCGCTTCTACGAGATAGAAGGGGGCATGATTACCTATGACGGCATCAACGTGACGGCCATCCGCAAGGACGATCTGCGCCGGTCTTTGGGGGCGGTGCTCCAGGACACCCACCTGTTCACCGGCACCATCATGGACAACATCCGCTACGGCCGGCTGGACGCCACCGATGAGGAGTGTATCGCCGCCGCCAAGAGCGCCAACGCCCACTCCTTCATCCGCCGCCTGCCCGAAGGATATCAGACCCAGGTCACCGGCGACGGAGCCAACCTGTCCCAGGGCCAGAGGCAGCTGCTGGCCATCGCACGGGCCGCCGTGGCCGACCCGCCGGTGATGATCCTGGACGAGGCCACCTCCTCCATCGACACCCGGACCGAGGCCCTGATCCAGCAAGGCATGGACGCCCTCATGGAGGGACGGACGGTGTTTGTGATTGCCCACCGCCTGTCTACCGTGCGCAACTCCAACTGCATTGTGGTCATTGAGCACGGGGAGATCGAAGAGAAGGGCAGCCACGAAGAGCTTTTGGAGGAACAGGGCCGGTACTACCGGCTGTACACCGGACAGTTCCAGCTGTCCTGAACGCAACAGGGCCCCGCCAACCGGCGGGGCCCTTCTGTTATTACTCTTTTTTCGGCGCCGCCCGGCGATACATCCAGCCCAGCACATTGCCCGCCAGTGCGGGAACCGCAGCCAGGAAGCAGTGGGACATCTGGGCGGTCCACACCAGAGACAGCATGGGCAGATAACACACAAAGCAGGCCAGCGGGTACAGCGGGCACACCCCTTGCCGCTTGCCCAGGGACAGTCCAGCGAAGAAGCCCCCCGCCGGCAAAAGCACAAAGGGCAGGATCAGCGCGGACAGGATGGGAAGCTCAAGAATGCTGCCCCGCTGGATTTCGTGCTCAGCCCACCGCAGCAGCAAGGGCAGGCCGTCGCACAGCAGCAGGACAAAGGGCAGGTAAGGCAAGGTCTCCCGCCATTTCAGGGGGGACGGCCCGGCATCCAGCCCCAGCAGAGTGCGCAGCTGCATGACCTCCACATACCAGCCGATCCACCGACCCAGCCAGATCAGGGCGTACAGCACGGCCAGCATCCCCTCCAGCAGCAGAAGACCTTCCCACCACCAGCCGTAGAACCGGGCCATCAGCAGAACAAACAGGGCGGAGGTCACCGCGAAGTGGGCCCAGGAGCGCAGCAGCAGCTGTCTGCCGTCGTCGGCGAAGGGCAGAGTCGCCGCTCCCGCCGCCCCGCCCAGTCCGGCGCACAGCAGGCACACCACAGGGTCCACAAGCCTGGAATCCATAAGATACGGGATGAGGATCAGCGCGGCCAGCAGACCCGCCGTTCCCCCGACCAAGCTTCGGCTCAGCCAGGCCCATTTACCCTCTCTCATCGCGCTTCCTCCTCCCCAAATTCAGGGTCTCCTTGATCTTTTTTACATACCGCCGGGATACATAGACCTTCACCGTTTCATCCAGCGTCATGCAGATGGTGCCCGACAGGGACAGGTCCACCGCCGTTACCCGGTCCAGATTGACAATCTCCCCGTTGGAGATGCGGACAAACCGGGTGGCGTCCAGCCGCTCCTCCAGCTCGTAGAGCCGCAGCGGAACGGCGCATATCTCTTCTGCCGTCTGGCCGGACACCCCTTTGCCGTCGGCGTAAAAGCGGAGGAAGTCTCCCTGGGGCAGGAGCAGCTTCTCCTCATCCCGGCTTGCCGGAACAGGCCCCACGGCCAGAGCAGACAACTTGTCCGCCAGGCGGCGCAGTTCCTCGCTCTCCTCTCCGGCCAGAATGATTACCTTGGGTTCCTGACGGCCAGGCTCGGTCCTGATCTCCACCTCCATTGGCCTCCCTCCTCTTTTATTTTCAGTATAGCCGCTCTCCCTGGCCTTGTCTACCGATTTGGGACAGTCGGTTATTTTTCTGAGACAGTCGGTCGTTTTATCGTTGACAGACGGGACAAGTTGGGCTAAAATAGCATAGACACAGGCCCCGATAGCTCAGATGGATAGAGCGGTCGCCTCCTAAGCGACAGGCCGCTGGTTCGAATCCAGTTCGGGGTGCCAAAACGCCGGATATTGAAAATATCCGGCGTTTTTATAGCTTTTTTCGGGCAATTTTGCCTGCAAGCCCATTTCTCTCTACACATTGGATTTTCCGAAGATTTTTTGCTGCTTCTATGACTTTTTCAAGGCCGCTGGAGCTTCACGTTCCGAGGGAAGGTCTGCCGGGCGGAGATCGCCGGGGCCGGCGTGTTCCCCCAGAGCTTTGCGGAGGCAGCCCGTCAGATCAACGCCGCGCTGTCAAACTTGTTCCAGACCTTTGAGTTCCCAGCGGTGTCCGTAAAAGCGCGGAAGAAAGAAAGCAATCCGCATGGCCCAATCCACAAACATTGCCATCCAAATACCCAGTACGCCGAAGCCCAGGTATCTTCCCAGCAGAATGCCAAAGCCCACCCGCATGGTCCACATGGAGACAGAGGACACCACCATGGTGAAGGTCGTATCACCGGCCGCACGGAGCGCCTGGGGCAGAGTGAATGCCAGGGGCCAGATCAGAAAACCGAAAAAGCCGTGCATCCAAATGATCTGGTAGGCGTAGCGTTCTGCCTCTTCCGAAACATTATACAGCCGCAAGGCGAGCGGGGTGGCAAAATACACCAGTACCACACAAATGAACATAAAGAGATAAGCCATCTTGAGCAGCTTTTTTGTATAGAATCGGGCTTTCTCGTAGTCTCCAGCCCCCACGCACTGAGAAACTACTGTTACGATACCCAGCCCAATCGCGTTGCCCGCTACGCACTGAAAGGTACAAAGCGTATTGCTGATGGCGTTGGCTGCGACAGAGGCGGTGCCAAGCACGGCAACAGTGGAGAGAAGCAAAATTTTACCCAACTGGAACATACTGCTTTCCAGGCCATTGGTCACGCCGTAGTGGAGTATATTCCGAATTACTCGGCCGTCATGCTTCAGGCTGAGCTTCTCAACCTGCATTGGCATACCGGGCTTGCGGAGCAGTACCAGCATAGCCACAGCGGCAAATGCCCGGGACAGCAGAGTCGGGATTGCAACCCCCTCCACGCCCATATGGAAGCCGAAAATCAGGATGGCGTTGCCGCCTGCGTTGAGTATGTTCATCGCAAGGGAGACCCACATGGATATTTTTGAGCTGCCCATCACCCGGAAGAGCGCAGCCCCCGCGCTGTAGACTGCCAGGAACGGGATGGACGCCTCCACAATTATAAAATATGTATTGGCGTAGGCCGCCACGTCTGCCTCCACCTGGCCAAAGACAACATTCAGGATAAATCCCTTACCCAAGTAAAAGACAGCGGTAATAAGCAAGGATACCTCAATCATGAACAGCAGTATCTGCTCTCCGGAGTGCCCGGCCTCTTCCCGTTTCTGACGGCCCAGGTACTGTCCCGCGATAGCCGCTCCTCCCGTAGCCAGGGCGGCAAAGGCGCTTACCAGCAGTACGTTCACAGTGTCCACCAGTGACACCGCAGAAATAGCCGCCTCCCCTACCTGAGAAACCATAATGGAATCCAGTAACCCGACCGCAATGGTCAGAAGCTGTTCAATAACCAGGGGAATCATCAGTCTTCTGAGTTCCTGGCTGCTGAACTCTACTTGGACCTTCTTGATCTCCATACTCCATATCACCTGATTTCACGCCGCTTTCACAAGGGCGAATAGGGGACCTTTCTCTCGAACGCTTTCTCATTATGAAAGGCGAAGTGCGTTCAGCCCCTCCGGCGTATTTTGCGGGCAACCGCCTTGGCAACGGCCTTATCATACCATAATATTAAATTAATGTAAATGAGCGCTTATAGCTGCCCCTTTCCCCTTTGGTGTTGACAGCGTTAGGCTCTGGCAATTTCACCAATCGCAGCTTGAAGCAAAAGCTTGAAGCCACAATTGAATGGACAGTTACCCGTAATGGGTAACTGTCCATTCAGTCATTTTGACGATAGGAAAATCTTATAGGCGTTTATCCACACGAATGGGAAAGGGGGATTTCTTATTGGCTTCTCATCTGGAAAAACTCAACCCAAGGTGCCGTTTTTCATCATCTCATCAACCTGCGCTCCGGAATATCCCAGTTCCTCCAGAACATCGCGGTTGTTGGCGCCGTACATGACGGCTTCCCCAAGCGTCAGCGGACCTTGGGAGCCCAAGCGCACCGGGCAAGTGGTCAGAACACGCTCCGCGCCATTTGTGCAGCGGTATTTTTGCAGATATCCGTTCGCCCAGGCCTGCTCATCCTCCAAAACATCCTTAAAATGGTTGAGACGCCCGCAGACGATGTCCAGGTCAGCAAAAATCTTAAGCCATTCGTCAGAGGTCTTTTTCAGGAAGCACTGCTCATAAATGGGCACCAGCTCCTCGGCTCTATCCATCATGATCTGCATATTGGTGATACCGAGCCGTGCCATTTCTTCTGTCACGCCCAAAGCGGAGAAGAATTTCGGCGAATAGCGCTCAAATTCAAAGACGGTACAGCGCACCCACTCCCCGTCGGCACACTTATAAGCCAGGTTCATGGCAATGCCGAAGTTGCGTTTTTCGGGGTATTCGTGGCAGTATGGCTTTTCCGCCATGACGATACAGCCGCCCATAATCCAGATACCGGCGTTATAAAGCGACATGGTCACAAAATCGCCCTTGCCCGTCTTTTCACGCTGATAAAGCGCCGTCATGACCGAGCCAAACAAAGCCGTCCCTGAAATAGCGTCGCCCATGGCATAACGTGAGTTTACGGGATAACTGCCGGCCGCATCAATCGCCATATCGGCGGAGAAACCGGGCCGGGACCAGAACGCAATATTATCAAAACCCGGTGCGTTACAGTCGGGGCCCTCATAGCCATAGCCCGTGACCGTCGCATAGATCAGCCGGGGAAAACGGTTCTTTAAAGAATCATAGTCCACCCCTAATTTGACCAGAGACTGCTGGCGGGTATTCGTAATCAGAATATCGGCGTCCTCCAGCAGCTTGAAAAACACTTCTTTTCCCTGCTCCGTTTTCATATTGAGACTGACAGACTTTTTTCCCACATTAAAAATATCAAACAGCGGGTTTTCATCAAATTGAGTTTTTGTGTGGTTGGCCGAGGTTGACCGCCATGCGTCGCCGCCGCGCCCCTCAATTTTAATGACCTGCGCTCCCAGATCAGCGCACATACGGCCTACAATGGGAGCCGCCACGTAGTTGGCTAATTCGATGACTTTGATCCCTTCCAAAGGCTTCTTCTGCTTCTGAGTTTCCAAATCATTTCCCTCCTAAAACACTTTTCACAACGCAAAAATGATCCGCAAAATAAAAAATGAGACTAATGTGCCGTTCATTAGTCTCATTATAAAAGCGAAAGGGTGATTGACGCAAGAGCTTTTCCGCCTCTTCACTTCGGGTTTATTCTTTTCAATTCATAAGTTTAAACTTATCTATCACAAATACATCCATTTGTTCAAACTTTTAAATCCGGTTAGGCGCCGTTTGAAAATCCCTTTCCGTTGGGCGTATTGACATTTTTCAGGCAAGCAGCTCGGAGAAAGATTGGATTTTTGTACGGAGCTGTTCAAAGGAGGCGTCTAACGGGTCAATTTCGATTTTCATAACTGGAATGTTGGCGCTTCGCAGATCAGCTTCCAGATACGGCTGGTCATATTCTTCCGGATCGCAGAATTTCATCATGCAGTTGATCGCGCCGTCCGCCCCGGTTTTTCGGCAGAGCTCGACCAGCATATGCCCGCGGGGTTTTCCAATCTCATGAATCAGGCTGCATCCGTACCGGCGCATCCACTGAAGGGCGAGTCGTTTCAGTCCCCCTCCCCCCTCCAGCGGTGTGTCTGTGCGGTACTGGCGCGCCTCCTGGGCCAAATCGTCCCCCACCACCGCAATGTTGTTTTCCGCAAGCATATCCAACAGCTCGTCCGGTTCACAGGTGATCCCGCACAGAACGACCTTCTTTCCTGTAAATGAGTAAGCGGGCAATTTTTTCAGTTCTTCCGTCATTTCTCTCACGATGGCGGTATGCTCCGCTTTCTCGTAGAAAAATGCGCTTTTCATCACGCAATGACGCACCTTGGGCGTGATAATGTCCAGGTGGTCGTTAGCGGTCTGCGCAAACTCCCGCAGCGCCGCATGATGGGCATTGTAGATCAGAATGCTCTCTTTCAACGCTGTTTCATTCATCATCTGCCCGGTAACCGTGGAAAGAATGGTTAAAACATTTTCATATTCACTGATGAGATAGTCCACGGCCGCGGGATTGCTGCGATTTTGGGGATAGACGATGGGGACCATCGGAATATCTTTGACGCCAAACCGCCAGTTCTGCGTCATGCACCGCAAGGTATCGCAAATAGCCGGAATCATGACGGCGGACAGGCCGTCATAGACGTCCCTCAGTCCAAATTCCATGTTGGCCTGCATCAGCGGGCAGGCAAAGGCGGGAAGGTAGCTCCTTGCCAGTTCCAGCTTTGAAATTCCTCCCCAAAGCCCGAACGGAATCATTCCCGACGCATGTACCAATTCCTCCGGCGTATACGGCGGAAAACAGCCCACTACCTTTTTGCCCTGCGCCAGATAGTGCTCCAGCCGCATCCTGGGATGACAGCAAGCCTCCTGCAAATCGGCAATATTTTTCTGTAAATCAGCCATTTTCCCGCGCCTCCCTGTTCTGCCTCATGACTTCAACAAGGCCTTGTATTCGCGTTTCAAACTGAGATTCACTGTAGTTGCGGTAATCCGCCTGATCTCCGTCAAACGATGTGAAAGGGACCCCCGCCAGAGCAGACAGCTGGCGCTGGACCTCCATCATCTGACAATCCATTACCTTACAGCTGCGGTTCACATGATAAATCGTGCCCTCGCAATCCATGCGCTTCAGCGCCTCCAGGCGCCGGGAGAGCATGGTGGTCGCGTTATCGCCATTGGTGGAGGCAAAGCAATACGCGCGGGCCATACCGTCCAGATCATCATATTCAATGGCCCACGCTTTTCCGTAGCTGGAAGCCACCATATTGATGCCATATTGCTTGAGGGTACGGAGGTTGTGGCTCAAGTACGGCCAGCAGGCAATGCCGTCCCAAGATACCCGATACTGCTCATCCACAGGGAAGGTGGATTTGCCCAACGCGATGTTTTCCTCCATCTCTCGGTTGAGCTGTTCCATAATGGCGGTGGTAGAGGTCTTGCCCCGGTTGCAGACCATGGCGGACATATAATTGAACAACTCAAAGCCGCCAATGGGGGCAGGTTTGTGGTCCATCAAGTTGTTGGCGCGCTCCCAGAGACGGCTGTTCTCTTGGGAGATTTTCATAACTTTCCGAAAGCGCGCCTCGTCCCAGGTTTTTCCTGTGCAGGCGCACAGGTCGTGAATTAGCTGATCGATCTGAGCGCGGACATACCGGACCCGGCTCTCTGTCACATAATCGTTGGGATTGTAACAGGTATCAATAAAGAAGATGGGGATGTCCAGCTGCTTCGCCAGGTTCTCATACCACTTGGTAAGCTGGTTGCAGATATTGTTCGTCAGAAGCAGGAAGTCCGGACGCACCATTCTCCCGCCGTCCGGCAGCTCCACGCCGCTCTCTCCGTTCAGTACGGCCGTATAGGCCAGATTCAGCTTTGCATAGGCGCACAGGTCGCTTGAGTATCCAAGCGGGCCCTCGCACTCCTGCAGGAAAGGATCGGCCTGATGGCGCGCGGCAATACCCGCCGTATGGTTCTCGGGATAAAGCACCACCAGGCCAAGGGTCTCGGCGATTTCCTGGGGGAAAATAGACGCGGACCAACCGACCATCTCGCCCCGTTCCTTGGCCAGACGGGCGCTTTCAAAAAGGGCGTTTGTCTGCTCGCCGATCATGAGAAGGGATCTGGCCTTCGGACGCTTTGGCTTGGCCGGCGCGGAAGATTCCGCGGCGGCCCTCGTCCCAGTATGATTTTCAGACATGATCTCTATACTCCTTTCATTTGCCGGGGCCATTCAGCGAACCGCGTCCTCGGCATAGAGCGCCGCGATCTCATCTTCGGTATAGCCCAGTTCGCAGAGGACTCCCCGGGTATCGTGTCCCAGCTTTTGGGACGGCCTGCAAGGAATTTCTCCCGGGTTGACGGAGCCAAAATGAACCGGCCCGTTGGAGAAAACTGTTTTCGTCCCGTCTGGATATTCGTAGGGACGGACGTAATGATTTGCGACGGCCTGGGGATCGTTGGGCACGTCTTTGTAGTGATACAGAATCTCATGGGGCAGGTCATGCCTGTTAAGCAGGTCGTGCCAATAGTCCATGGGCTGTTCCAGAAATTTCTTTTCCAAAATACGCGTCAGTTCACTCTTGTTCTTGTAATAAGCCGCAGCGGTAGCGTACTTGGGATCAGAAGCGATTTCGGGCAGCCCGACGGCCTGGCAGAATTCTGGAAAGCGGCGGAAGTCGATGATGGCGAGATAGAACCATTCCCCGTCGGAGGCCTGATACGTGTTGCTGCCCGCGTGGCCGCAGTCATAACGGTCTCTGGGCAGCTTACGCCCGTTAAATCCATTCAAGATGCCGGTACAGTTAATAAAAATGCTGGATTGGAGAAGAGAAACATCCACCTTATCTCCCAAGCCGGTCGCGGAGCGGCGGTAAAGCGCGGCGGCAATACCGCCGGCCAACGCGACGGCGACGCTGTGATCTCCGATACCGCCCACCGGAATCAGAGGCGGTCCTCCAGCAGGCGCCAGGTCTGCCATCATACCGCTTCTTGCGAAAAACGCCGTGTAGTCATATCCGGGGCGGTCTTTTTCAGGCCCTTCCGCTCCATAGCCCAGAACAGACGCGTGGATCAGCCGGGGAAAGCGGTCTTTGACCTGCTCATAGGCAAGCCCCATCCCCTCCAACGCCTGGACCCGGTAGTTGGTAATCAGAACATCGGCGTTTTCCAGAAGTCTGAACATTGCGGCCTTGCCCTTTGGCGTTCTCATATTGAGGCAGACAAAGCGCTTGTTGAGGTTCTGCATATCGTAATTTGGATTTGCCGCTTCCGTACAGGGAGACATTGTGGTTCCGGCCTGCTTTCGCCAGGCGTCTCCGTTGACAGACTCTACTTTGATAACGTCCGCTCCCCACTCGGCGAGGATGCGCGCCGTCATTGGTCCTGCCAGCATGGTCGATAATTCAACCACTTTAATTCCTTCCAAGGGTTTCATAAGCTGCTCCTCCTGCTCTTTTGTCGTAATCCCATCAGATCCCTTTAAATTCTGCCGCGCGTTTTTCCAGGAAGGCGGACGTACCCTCTTTGCGGTCCTCCGTGGAAAAAGCAATGGTCTGCGCGAGGCGTTCAATCATCAATCCTGTATTCATATCGGTATCCGCCCCGGCATTAATCGCGATTTTCGCCATTTTTATGGCCACCGGACCCTTGCTCATTATTTGTTGGGCCATTGCCTTCGCCTCCGCCATAACGGCCTCCTGTGTATCGTCGGTCACGCGGTTAACAAGACCGATGGCCGCCGCTTCGTCCGCCGTGATGATCCTGCCGGTGTAAATGAGCTCCTTCGCGCGGCCGATGCCAACCAGCCGCGCCAATCGCTGGGTACCGCCGGCGCCCGGAATAATCGCCAGGTTAATCTCCGGCTGGCCAAATTTGGAACGTCGTGTGGCGACCCGGATGTCACAGGCCATTGCCAGCTCACACCCGCCGCCCAGCGCATAACCGTTGACAGCGCAAATAACCGGCTTATAAAGGTCCTCCAGGTTTTTCAGGGCAATGGTCGCCGTACCGGCAAGCTGCTGTAAATAGGGCCGCTCATTGATCTCCCGAATATCGGCCCCACTGGCCAAAGCCTTGCCGCCCACGCTGCTGACAATCACAGCTCTGACCTCATCATCCGCATTGGCCCTGGCGACAGCCATGCTGATGTCCCGCCACATCTCGGGAGTAAGGGCGTTACGCATCTCCGGGCGGTTTAAAGTCAGGTACAAGACCCCTTCTTTTTTTTCATACAATATATTTTCAAAATCCATTCTGCTTTCTCCTTTGCTTTTAGGCGCCGTTTGGGCATGTTGACATTTTTCAAACAAGCCCTAAGCCTCACCGTACGGTCTCTGAGGGGAATCAGCCCGTCGCTCTGTTTACAGTTTCAAGCAAAATTTATGCCAACAAGCAAAAAGCCGCCGCAAGTCTTTGCGGCGGCCCCTTTTCCCTTCGCCGCTGCTGCGGCAGTGCTTAGCGCATACTATTTTATTCCCGCAAATATTTTTGCACACAATACTGAATATTCACAAAAAAGTGAAATGCGAACTTCACTTTTTCACATCACTTGTTCAGGTCTGAACGCCCGCTGCGCCGCCCTGTGACCGTCGGACAGGGAGAATCCGGGGTTTGCGGGCGGACAAACAGCTTTTCAGCGACTTGGCATAATAATTGCTTGCTGTTAAGACAGCAAATACATTGGACGCAGGCTTACGGAGAAACAGACTCCTGCCTCCATTAAAAAAGGAGATGCCTTATGAGGATTGTGGTGTCACATGAGATCGGCGCGGCCGGGGTGGAATATGCCAGAAAAAACAATGCGGAATTGTACATCGCCAATTCCGCAGAGCCAAAAGAATATTTAGACGAGCTGAAAAGAGCGGATGCGTTTATTGTTCGCATCGGTTATTGCAGCCGGGAGATTCTGGACGCCTGTCCCAACTTAAAGGTAATTGGACGGACCGGCGTCGGGTATGACTCCATAGATGTGAAGTACGCCACGGAAAAGGGCGTGCCCGTTGTGTTTACTCCTGGCGCCAACAGCCAAAGCGTTGCGGAACACGCGGTGGCGCTGATGTTTGCCTGTGCAAAAAATATCTGTGAAGAGGACACGCAGCTTCGGAAGGGCAACTGGGGAATACGCGACGCACATAAAGCCGTCGAACTGGCCGGGAAAAAGGTGGGTATTGTGGGCGTTGGTATAATCGGCGCGACTGTGGCACGGATTTGCAGGAGCATTGGAATGGAAACCGCGGGCTTTAATCCCCATCACCCGGAGCGGGTTGAGGAAGCCGGCTGCCAGCGCTATAACAGCGTGGCCGAACTGATTCGTGACTGCGACATCCTTTCCCTGCACTGTCCGCTGACGGAGGATTCCAGGAACCTGATCTCAACAAAAGAACTTAGAACGATGAAGCCAACCGCCATTTTAATCAACACAAGTCGTGGAGCCATTGTAAATTCCCACGATTTGGCGGAGGCTCTTAATACAGGTGTGATCGCCGCCGCCGGGGTGGACGTATTTGATGAGGAGCCTGCCCGGCACGACGACCCCGTTTTTACAGCCAAAAATCTCATCAGCACCCCTCATGCCGCCGCGTTGACCAGAGAGGCCAATGACCGGATGCAGATTCAGTGTATAGAGGGCTGTATCGCCGTCTGTAACGGCGAGATTTGGCCCAAGGTTGTGGACAAGTCGGTTTACGAGCACCCTAAATTTACCTAATGTTCAGGAAGGAGCAATATGTTATGGCCGAAAAAAGAATGCTGATCCTGTCAGCACAGGACAACGTGGGCGTTCTGCTGGAGGACGCTCAGAAAGATGATGTCGCGGTCTGCGGCGATGTGCGGGTGGCGTGCGCGGAGAACATCCCCTTCTGCCACAAGATTGCACTGGCCAACATTTCCCGGCATACGGATTTTATTAAGTACAACGAGATCATCGGTTACGCGCTTTGCGATGTACAACAAGGGGCATGGGTCCACACCCATAACCTTGATGATGTCAGAGGCAGGGAGGGAATGCTGTAATGGATCAGTTTTTGGGGTATCGAAGAGAGAACGGAGATGTGGGAGTCAGAAATCAGTTGGCCGTGATCCCGTCCGTATTTTGCGCCAACCATGTGGCCAAGCAGATTGCAAAACAGATTGACAACGCGATTGTATTTCCCCATGAGGGAGGCTGCGGCCAGCACGGCAAGGATTTTGAACAGACCTACGACACCCTTGTGGGCATCGGTAAAAACGCCAATTTCGGAGCCGTGCTGGTCGTCGGCCTCGGCTGTGAGCGGATTCACTCCAACGAACTGGCCGCCCGTATTGGAGAGGCCGGAAAGCCCGCTGCCTTTTTTGAC
The DNA here is from genome assembly GCA_910588635.1 of uncultured Oscillospiraceae bacterium. Taxonomy (GTDB): domain Bacteria; phylum Bacillota; class Clostridia; order Oscillospirales; family Oscillospiraceae; genus Lawsonibacter. The sequence continues at coordinate 51,143 of CAJUPW010000015.1, forward strand.
ATCCAGGAAAAAGGCGGAACCTTGAAAGCCATCGAATACGGCGTCCGTGTGGGCAGGGAGCTGAGCGCCAAGCTGGCGGAACAAAAGCGGGAGCCCTGTGAGGTTTCCAGCCTTATTCTGGGTCTGAAATGCGGCGGCACAGACGCAACCTCAGGGATTGTCGCCAACCCGGCCCTCGGTCTTGCAACGGACCGCGTGATCGCCCAGGGGGGCACCGCGTTCCTGTCTGAGACAAATGAATTGCTCGGAACGGAAAACATCATGCGCCGCAGGGCGGCGTCCGAAGAGGTCTACCACGATATTGTCAAGGCGTTGCGTCACTGCGAGGAGGTCCTGACCAGGCTGACTGCCGGCCTTGAACGCACCAGTGAAGGCGCCGCCCTGGTCAGCCCGGGCAATTTCAGCGGAGGGGTCAGCTCCGTTTCGGAAAAAGCGCTGGGCGGGATTCACAAATCCGGCAGCAGCAAATTTGTGGGCGTTCTCGGATACGCGGAGCGGCCGAAAAGCACCGGACTGTTTCTCAAGGAAGCCGCGAGCAGCGACTGTAATGTTGTCACCAGCCTGGTGGCCGGCGGCGCTCAGGTAGTCTGCTTTACCACCGGCGTTGGAACCCCCACCGGATTTCCCGGCGTCCCGGTAATCAAAATCACAGGCAACAGCAAGACCTATCAAAAGATGGGGGACGATCTGGACATCAATGTCGGTAAAGTGATCGACGGGACGCTCACACTGGAAGAAGCAGGCGGCATAATCTACCGTGAGATACTGGGCGTGGCCTCCGGAGAGCCAAGCAAAGCGGAAATTCTGGGACATGACGAGCTATTCGGCATTGGCCGTTTCGAACTCTATTAGGGTTTGTTTGAAAAATATCAATACGCCCAACTGGCAAAAATTCCCTTGCCATGGCGGACAGCTGTTACCTAAACCGATACAGCAGGCTTGTCAGCTCCGCGCGGGCCGGAGCCGTACTGGAATCATCGGCTGTGAAAGGAGCTCCCCATCATGAATTATCAAATCGGTATGGTCCGTTCTTTCTGCGAAGCGATATGGGAAGCCGCGGGGCTGACCCATGAGGACGCCAGGACATGCGTGGATGTTTTGCTGGCCGGAGATATACGAGGGCAGCGGACGCATGGAACGACCCACATGAAGGACTATGTAGAACGCCTGCTGATGGGGACAACCACAAACAGGAGCGAAATTGAAATGGAGCTGACCGCGCCCTCTACCCTTGTTGTAGACGCAAAATACAGCGTTGGCATGGTCGCCGGAACAAAAATCATGAGAAAATGTATCGACCAGGCCAGGATTTCCGGAGCTTGCTTCGCTTCCGTCCGTCACGGAAACCATTATGGCCTGGGAGCCTACTATCCGATGATGGCCGCCAAGGAAAACATGATTGGATTTAGTATTGCTAACACTTCTCCCATTGTCGCTCCCTTTGGCGGGGCAGAGCCCGTGTTGGGCACCAATCCGCTGTCCGTTGCCGTCCCCGCCGGCCGTTATCCAGACCTGGTTCTGGATATTGCCACCAGCACGGTTGCAAAAGGCCGCCTCTCCATTGCGCGCAAAGAGGGAAAGCCCATCCCGCCGGGATGGGCTCTGGATAGCGGCGGAAGGCCGACCACCGATCCTGCCGCCGCCGAGGACGGGGGCACCTTGCTGCCCTTCGGCGCGCACAAGGGATACGGCATTATGCTTGTCATTTCGCTGCTCTCCTGCGCGTTAAGCGGCGCCGATATGGATTGGAAGCTACCCTTTTTCTTCAGTGAAAAGGAGAAGCGATCCAATACGGGTTACTTTATGGGCTGCATTGATATTTCCAAGTATAGTGATGTGGAGACCTTCAAGGCCCGCGTGGACGCCATGTTCGATCAACTGAAGCTATGCCGTCTTTCCGCAGGCTCCAAAGGTGTTTTGATACCCGGAGAAATTGAGTATGGGATGGCACAGCATGCGGAACAAGAGGGTATTTTCCTCTCGGAAGCAACTTTGAAGGATTTCGCTGACATGGCCAAACAATTCCATATTGAATACCCTTTTTAAATGATATTTCCCTCTCTCAAAATGGAAACGCGCCCGCGCAATTATTTTGCGCCGGCGCGTTTCCATTTTCCAAACAGCGCCTAATCATGATATTTGCAGCGGGACGGGATATGGTATTCCTTGATTTTATACTGCAGATAACGCCTGGAAATTCCCAAATATTCGGCCGTTTTTCCCCTGTGACAGCCAAACAGGGAAAGCGCAAACATAATTTCTTCCTTGCTGAGCTTTTTGCCCTCCGGGCTCTTTGGAGGTTCTGCGTTGGAGGCCGTGTTCCCTTGAGTGGTCAAAATCCCATCCGGGATACTGAAAATCGTTTCTGAAGCCGCCGGTGTGGTCACCACCATACGCTCCACAAAGTTGCGCAGCTGCCGGACGTTTCCGGGCCAATCATAGCTGTACAAGGTTTGCAGGACCTGCTCGGAAAATGACTTTTTGATGTGATACTTTTCCCCGAAATACTGAAGAAATTCGTGACACAGGGGCTTAATATCCTCTCTCCGGTTCCGAAGGGGCGGAATCGTAAGGGGGACGACATGCAGCCGATAATAGAGGTCTTCCCGAAACGTCCCTTGCAGAACCATTTTCCCCAAATCCCGGTTGGAGGCTGCAATCAAGCGGAAGTTCACGTCCCTCGACTTCGTAGAACCGACACGACGGACCTTTTTCTCGTCCACCACGCGCAGCAGCTTCCCCTGAATGGACACGGGGAGGGAGTTGATCTCGTCCAAAAAGAGGGTGCCGCCGTCGGCCAATTCGATCAGCCCCGCCTTCCCCGCCGCGCTGGCCCCAGTAAAGCTGCCTTTCTCATAACCAAAGAGTTCTGACTCAATCAGGTTGTCCGGAAGCGCGGCGCAGTTCACAATCACCATTTCTTTGTTTTTCCGCATACTGTTTTCATGGATATAATGTGCCGCAACCTCCTTCCCGCTTCCGGATTCACCGTAAAGAAGGACCGTCGTATCCAGCGGCGCAACGTTGTCCGCCACCGATAAAAGCTGCTTGATAGCCGGGGCCTGCGCAATGATCTTGACCCTTTCACTTCCCTTGACCTCTGTGGAAAGCAGCACTTTGTGTTCCGTCAACAGCTTCTGTCGGAGCGCGTCAAACCGATGGACATCCTGTAGAGTGGTAACGACGTACCGGATGTTTCCGTAGTTGTCAAAGATCGGTATCCCCGTCACGATTCGGGTGCGCGTACTGTGCTCTCCTACAGAGCGCGCCTGATAGTCCCCATAGTATTGCAGCCGGTTTACTTTCTTCTTTTCCTGACACACAAGGTCAAACACACAGGTATCCAACACATCTTTGAAATCATGTACATTCATCGTAAGGAATTGCTGGCGCGAAATGTTACGCCACTTAATCAGCGCGGTATTGACAAATACATAGTTGCCTTTTGCATCATAAATGGCGATTCCAACATCAACATTATCCAGAATTGTTGTGAGGACCGGTGTAATCTCAAACTGAAACGGTTTGTTCATCGCAAGGTTCCTCCTTATGCCTGCTCCGTATATCATATGAAAATATTATATCACGCTTCCACCAAAAAACAACTTGAAAAGTTTTGACATACAAGCATCCGCACCAGTAAAGAAAACATATATCTTTTTTCATCCATATTTATATTCGGTTAAATCGGCTCTGAAATGCTTGCGCGGAATATTTATAATTTGGTAAGATAAGCATGCCGGGAGGGAATTCCCGGTTGTCTGAATCCACTGTCAGTTGATTGGGACAAATCAAACCTTACCGCACAAAAGATCGCGTTGTTTGAAAGGAGCTTGAAATGGAATACGCCATACTATTTGCCTACCTCATCGGTATCGCCTTGACCTTCCTTGGTCTGAAAAAATCCCCCGGTTGGGGGCAATCCGTACTCGACAATATTGCGCTTGCAATCCTCTGGCCATATTTCTTATTAATGGTCATAGATTGGGGATTCGGCCACCTGATCGGCAAGGCGGAAGACCTCATTTTCCACTATAAAAAGCAGCAGGCCTGATTTCCGACCTGTCTGCGTCTCACAGACATCCGGTCATCGCGCTTTTATAAAGATGTATGTTGTAAAGGGTAGTAAGCAGTACAGTTTAAGCAAAAAATAATCTGCCATATAGTGTGGTTGCTGGTATTCGCAATAGATAAAAAAGGAATGTCGAAAACATTTTGTATCTTGTTCGGGCCGGGAATTTATTATGCGTTCTCCGCAAGGGCAAGGATTTCCCGGGCCCTCCGTTTCCGCTTGCTTTCCTCCGCTTCCGGCTCCAGATAAAGCGCCTGAAATTCCTCGAAGGACACATTAAACTCAATATCCACCTCATACCCTCTCTTGATGTGGACGGCCTTTACGAACTGCGCCACGATCATTTTCCTGGATTCACAGGTGCAGTTGTCATATAACCCGGCCCAATTCACCAACTGCGCGTATTCCTGTCCAACCTGTTCAGCGCCAGATACAATGTCCCGCAGTTCCTTCCCTACGGCCTGCACCTGGCTCTCCAGCTCTTTAAGCTGGGCGGCTGTCTCGTCAATCAAACTGTTCAGCAGACCGGCGCTGAAATGGCTGTTACCCTGGATTACCTTCAGCGTCTCGGCCCGCAAATCCTGATAGGCCCTCTGCTTCTGCCGGTATTCATCCTCCAGACGCTTCACCTTCACTTTGGCAAGGTCGATTTTCCGGCTCCGCTGTTTCTCAAGCAGCGCCTGTGGCGGAGCCTTTTGGATTTGCTCAAGCTGGATGCGGACGATCTTCTCCACAAGGTTATCCAGCTTCTCAACACTGAAAGAAGTCTGTCCGTCACACTTTCCGGGGGCCAGCGTCCTGTTGCAGCATTTATAGCTGGAATAACTGCCTGTAACCACTGCCCCGCCTTTCCTGCGATATTTTCGCCCGGAGGTCGTCAGCACCAGCCGCGCCCCACAGCAGCCGCAATAGACATTCCCCACTAAAAGGGATTTCCCTCTGGTGGTAAGCGGAACTTCCCTGTGCTGGACGGTCCTTGCGCTGATGATCTCCTGTGCCCTGGCAAATACATTTTCATCAATGATTTTCAAGGCGGGCAAGACTTCTGATTTGCTGGCGCCTCTTTGCAAAACGCCAATTATAGATAGGGTTTTGAATGGCCCGGTTGATGATGCCGACAGAAATCATTTTGCCGTCTCTCCTGCGGATGTTCTGCTCTGCCATATATACCCTCGCTTTCCGAGTGAACGGTGCACATATGGCGGCCAGAAATATTCTGTTTTCAAGGTGCCGCTTACTACACCATTATTATCTCATATTTCAACAATAAACGCAAAAAATTGCCGTTCTGTCCAAAGCCGTTCCTGCCCCTGGCATTCCAGCGGCGTGCTGTCTGCTGTGCTTTTGAAACAGACATATATCCTCTTTGGACGGTCATTTTGTTATCAAGGTACACGGGCCGAATCGGTGTTGTGTCGAAATACGCCTCAATTTGGAGCTGTTGAAAAAGAGCCCAATTATTCAAGCGCACTGCAAAGACGCCTCTCAGCGTCAAAACAGGCATCGTATCATTCTCTTGAGGTTCAAGGCCACAGCAGAAAGGAGGCAGTGATCCTCTGCTGCCCCTAAGCCTCGTCGTAAGACACGTGTCAGATTGTGGCCCCACTTCTGGGCGGCAAACGTGCCCTCACACCAGATCTGCCGCTTTTTCAGAGCTTCCCTGTAATCAGCATCATGTCTGCGGGCCAGGTGCCGCTGCCGCTGGGGTGCAAAATAACTGTGTTCCAGCTTTCTGACGCCCCGCCTGTCATTCTCGCTCAAACACTTTTCCCGCAGCGGACAGCTTTGGCAGTCCCTTTTGTCCGCCTGATAGAGCCAATACAGCCCGCTGGCACTGCGGTGCAGTGTATTCAGCCGCAGCTGTTTCCCGGCGGGGCAGATATAGGCGTCCTGTCCAGCATCATAGGAAAACGCCTCCCGTTTCAGCTCCACATTGGTACGGTCATGGGCAGACTGGGGCCGGACAAAGAAAGCGATGCCATGCTCCTCCAGCACCCGGTGGGCCAAGGGGAAGTCATAGGCCGAGTCTGCGGCCGCAGCCTGGATGGGAATTACGTTCTGATGGATATTTTCCAACTGCTCCAGGTACGGAACCGAGTCGTACACATCTCCCGGCGTTACGGTCACGCCAGTAGTGATACCGCAGTCTGTATCTGTGGTCTGGAGGGAGAGATAATACTGGCCTCTTGGCTTGCCGGGGCGCTTCATGTGGCCGGCCTCCGGGTCTGTCCGGCTGACCCGTTTATGACTGCGCCGTTTGTCCCTTTTGATCTGCTTCACCCGCTTCTTCCGCCGCTTCCCGGTTCGGCGCTCCAGCTCGGCCAGCCCTTCCTCCTCATAGGCGTCCAGCCGCTCCCAGTAAGCCCCCGCCTCCTCCCGCGCCTCTTCCAGATACTCTGAAGCGCGGGACGCGTTCGCTTTCACATGAGTGGAATCCGTTGCCATGAGCTTCCCGCTTACAAGCCCTTTCTCCACACACTGCCACACTACTTCCTCAAACAGCAGCCGGAACACCTTGCGGAAGCCGGGCTTCCTCCGGCGCAGCTGGGAAATCGTACTGTGATCCGGCACCCGTTCATCCAAGTCGATGCCAAGATACCAGCGAAATGCGTTGCTGTCCGCACACCGCTGCTCAATCTGACGCTCCGATGGGATGCCGTACAAAAGCCGACCAGCAGGTATTTTACCATTACTACCGGGTCTATGGCTGGGCGCCCGTATCTACGGCTGTACAGATGCGCGGTCTCCTCGTATACAAATGACCAATCCAGCGACTTCTCCAACTTCCGCAAAAAAATGATCTTCCGGCACCAAATCCTCGATTGTCACCATGTGATACTTCAGCTGCATTCCTCACGCCCCCTCTTATTCCTAATTATATCATATCGGGGGTATTCTTGCCGCTATTTTGTCAACAGCTCCAAATTGAGATTGGGTGGACTCTACAGGGGGCGCTCCTGTCTTCAAATCCTTTAAAAACCCGTAAATAAAGGCGGCGGGAAATAAAGCCAGCAGGCAGGTCGCAATTAGAGGCGCCTTTTTCAAAAGAAGTATGCATAGTGTTTGAAATATAAGAGGAATATATTTGCTTGCCAGTGCCAAAGAGAGGACCAGTACTATAAAAAGCGCCATTAGCAAATAAATTGTGTAAGCGTATGCAGCCATCTTCATTCGACGATTTTCCCAGTCCTGATAGACATCTGTAAAGTATTCACTGGGATTAGAAAATAAAGCGAAGAATCCGGTATGGCACAGTTCTTTCAAGGGCATTTTACCATAAGCGCATTGGCATAAATAAGCAATCCAGAATAATACAGACAGGCAAAAGCAGATTAGGCAGGATAATCCGGATGCCCCCGCAAGGACGCCTGCCGCGCCGCAGACAGCCAGAAACAGGGACCCCTTCTCTCTGGGTTCCCCAGTCCACAGCCATCGGGCAGCGCACAAAGGAGCCAGAAGCAGTAATAAAAACAATCCAAAGCAAACAATTCGTCTGGGCAAAATTGATAGAAGCAGTGCTGCCAGACAAACAAGGTAGCAAGATGCCTTCAGTCCCGACAGCTCTGACTGATTGACTGACTGGCTCTGTTGGTCATGAATTACTGACATAACACTTCCCCCTTTCAAAACACTTTCACTGATAATCTCCTAGTCCTTTCTCTTATGAATTACAAAGAGGCACAGTGTCCCTAAACACACAACCGTAGCAATCATCAATAGCCCTCGAGGCCAATTGATATCTGGTACAGGAGGCTTGCTTGCCTGAATCAAGAATTCAAGATTCTGTGCATGATCCAGTTGATTGGTGTCTTTATCATAATATAAGATACTGCACTCCAAAAGTGCGGACCCCTCCTGAAGTGCATGAATAGTCACATTCCCCTCAGGGCTGGAAGATGCCTCCCAGCAAATTATTTTTGGAGTCTCTGGCTCCGCTACGGTAAACTCCAGCCTTCGATGTGGGGCCTTAAAATAGTCGGACAAGGAGAAGGATAAATCATCGCCTACATGCATATAATTTTGGAGATACAGACATAAATCTTTATACGCCCGCGCCTCATCTCCAACCAATTTAATCTCATATGGGTCTACTGTAAAGGTTTTACGTCGCTCAATCTCTGTTACTTTATCGCCCAGAATGTAATATGAAATATCAACGCTGTACTCCCCCTTCCTTTGGGGCGTATACACAAACTCGTAACCCCCCGTTTCTTTCTTATAAGTAGCGGCTGCGACTTGGGTAAGCTCTTCTTCCAGAAGACAAATATCCAGGTAACATCGGCTGTTTCCGGTATCATATCCCAGATAGCTGTCTCCAGCGAGCATAGCAATAGAAATCGTAACCTTTTCAAAACACATTCCCGGGTCAGGCGACGCTTTTACCACTAGCTGTGGCTGTGGTATCGTTAATCTGGAGCACCCCCCGGCAGTCTCCTGGAATACATATGTCCCTGCTTTTGTATCCTCCAGCATCAACATACAGCCGCCGGTGGGCAAAGACCATTTTTTCGATGTAACATCGTGTCCAGTGGGATCTGTTACTCTTCCTGGAACCTGGGAGAAATAGAGGAATGTGCGGTAACTTTTCTCTATCTCAACGTGCAAAAATTCCCCTTCGCCCAAAGTTTCGGGTTCGGTCCACTGAAATCCATCATCACCGGTTAAAACGCAGGCATATGCCTCCACGCAGGTTTTCAAAATTTCTTGAGCAGAGTCCATCTCAAATCTTCGAGATTTATCGGGAATCCACCCAGAAGGATCAAAGGTTACTTCGTATGCGCCAGGCTCCTCCGCAAACCACCGCAGGGAATAAAAACGCAAACCCCCGTCCTGAATATGCTGGGCCCAAAGACTTTCTATTGTATGAACCTTTTTATTAAGCAGGCAACCAGCAAACGATGAAGATGTCACTAACATAAAACTACCTGCCAACGGTTCGGAAGGATATGATGCTTTTAGTGACCCAAATGTGCTATGGGGAAGTGAGGAAGAAGTCCATTGGGAGCTCGAATATCCTCCTGGGTCAATCATTGTTAGTCAAGGATTAACAGACCTTATGACTAGTGCGAATAAAACCAACATGGTGGTGTTTACTGTTGAGCTGATGCATATGTGCGAATTTCGGCCCATTGAAATAAATAGCCTGTTGATTCCTGATTCATTAGCGGAAGACAATTACTTGATGGCTAAAGGTAGGGGGAGTGTCAAGCAAAACGAAAAATTCTATTGGGGGTGGTGGAGGAATTGAGCACAGGACCGACCTGGGTTTGCAAAAGAAATTGCGGTGGGGGCTCGGGAAATGCCTTGTTGCTCCAAACGGATATGCCGTGCCAGTCTACAGCCCAGCAAAAACACAGCTCGGGGGAAAAAGAAAGAGACCAGCTCGTTAGAACTGGACTCATTTTCCAAGTGCCTATCTTTTTGCAAGTTTTTTGTCCCCGGGACAATGGCGGTTCTGGATGCACCCAATCTTCGCGTCTCAAGGCGAAACCTCCAGCTCCTCAAGCTGCCCTCTCTGGTCGCGCCTCCCGTAAATCACGGCGATAATCCATACACAAAAATCTTCGTCATCGATCCAAAAATACACCAAATGGTTCCTCACGGCCATTTTGTGGATTCCTTGGGTATGCCATGGCTCGTCCTCGACCAAGGGAATCCTGGCAGGCATTGAGGAAAGGGTTGATATCTCCTTCTTCATTTGTTCGAGCCATTTCTGTGCGCTATTTGGGGCCTGAAGGGTCACTCTGATATACTGCTTGATCTCCTGCATTTGGCGCAATGCCTGAGGAGTTATTTTCACGTCGTACCTGTTTCCCATCATGCTTCCCCTGACAACATCCCAAATACCTCATCCAAGGAATACCCCTGGCCTGCCTTGGCTTGTTTAAGCCCCTCCCCTATCATGGTGCCGAACATCTCCGAGGTCATTTCGTCGCGGGCCACAGGAGATTTGGGCAATGACAATGAAAACGGAATACTTTGTGTCATAATAATCTGTTTGTAAAGCATATTGATAACAGTTGAGGCAGGAACCCCCAACTTTGCCATAACGGCCTCGGCGCCGGCCTTCACATCAGGCTCTACTCGCGCCAAAACATTAGCTGTTTTCGCCGCCATATTGCATCCCACCTTTCTTTTTTATTATACCACATTGTATATCGAATAGCAATACTTTTCCGCTGCACAAAACGCACAAAAGAGAACATCCGACTCAAGAATCGGCCGTTGTGAGAAGGCCTTCTGACCGCTCTCACCCCTCACGGAGTGTGCTTTCCCGCAGTTCTTTTTGTAATGATAACGAAACACATTGCCTGTGGGACGCTGCTCTGGACACATCTGATGACAGTGATGGCCTCTGGCATTGGAAAGACGTATCTTTCTGGGGGCAGGAAACGCCACCAGGGTTGGCGTCGCCTTGCGCGGTTCAGGGGCATCGCTCGGCCCACTACTGGATCAACTACTCTGCAGCGTTTCGGTATGTGTACGTCGGTTTTCGCCCCGCCCTGGAACCCTTGGGCCCTGAGCCCTGCTCTCCTGATACCCTGATTGGGAAGACCATCCGGCTTTATGGGACCAGAGGCGCACCTTTGGAAGGGCGGCTGTTGGATACGGACGACTACGACTTCATCCTTGCCCCCGTTGCCGGTACGCCCACCGACTGTTTCTAGGCCTCAAGGGCCGGGGAGAACCTGGTTGTAGACCGGGCCAGTGTCCTCGGCTGAAGGTGGCGTAGGCACACCGGAGCTTGCTAAAAACGCAAAAGAGCTGCCTGCGGGCAGCTCTTTTTGACAGTTATTATGTCATAAGGCAAGAAGACCCCTGGCTTTAGCCATTGGGGCAACCTCTCCTATTTTTCGCTTGCAACCCTCTTGAGCCATGTGGTATAATTGAAACAGAGAAAAATACGACACAGCAACTCTGTCCACCAAACAGATTGGCCAGATATACAAAGGAGGGATTTCAATGAGCGATAATTTGGCCTATAAGGAAGATCGCCGTACAGAATTGATTGCCGGCAAGGTTGTGGCCATGTCTCCCAGCCCCAGGTGGAATCATATGGCAATCTCGGGAAACATCTACAAAATTTTTGCCATCTACCTCTCTGGAAAGAAATGTACCCCCATCCAGGACGGCTTCGACCTCTACCTGGATGACGAAAACCAGTTTGTGCCCGACTTTATGGTTGTCGGCGACACAGACAAGATCAAACTGGATGGCGTCCACGGTGCCCCCGATCTGGTAGTGGAGGTCCTTTCCCCCAGTACGGCCAAGAACGACAAGGGGTACAAGAAGGATATCTATGCCAAATGTGGGGTCAAAGAATACTGGATTGTAAGCCCATCGGATAAATCTGTGGATGTTTATGTTTTGGAGGGTTCCTCCTATATCCTCCACGATGTGTATACCTTCTACTCCGAATCCGAGCTCTCTATGATGACCGAGCAGGAGAGGGCAGCCATCGTGACCAAGTTCAAATGCAGCCTGTTCAACGATCTTGAGATTTCTCTGGAGGATATTTTCTACCGTACCTTCTGATATTACAGCAGCCGACCCCGTAAGGGGCCGGCTGTTTTTCTCCGCCCCAGCCAGCGCACTTCGACTCTGATGGACATTGCCAGAAACCGGCCCCAAGGAATCCAGGGCAGGAATATTTGTATTGACGCAGCATATACTTTGCAGTACAATAGGAAAAGAAAGGATGGTGTTGAAAATGCCAGGCAACGCAAATTGGTCTACTCGATTGGATCCTACGCTAAAAATGCAAGCCGAGGAAGTTTTGTCCGGGGTGGGACTCACCATGTCCGGTGTATTTACCATGCTCCTTAAACAAATCGTTCGGGAGCAGTCTGTCCCGCTGTCCTTGTCGCTGGATTCCAGCAACGCAGTATACGCTAACCTGCTGGAGGCACAGGCAGATCGAGCAAATGGTTATCAAGGCCGCAATGCTCGGGACGTATTGAGGGATATGGAGCAAGCCATCGCGGAGGTGGAGGCCCGTGGCTAAATACACCGTCACTGTATCCCGGCGAGCTGACGAGATGCTGATCCGTCATGCCAAATTCTTAGCCCAGGTACGCCCGGCGGCAGCCAGAAAGATGACCGCAGAGTTTGAGGGCATATTAGACGTTTTGGAGGAGAACCCGTTCCGATTCCCTCCAGAGCTGGACTACAATCTGCCTACCGGGATTTACCGGAAGGCGCTGTTTGCCAAATGGTACAAGGCCATCTTCTCCGTCGTTGACAATACCGTCTACCTGGACGCAGTTCTGGATTGCCGGCAAGACAATGCCGACTTTCAGGCTAAAGAGTAGCCTCTTTCTCTCCCCTAACTGGACCAAGCGGACTTGCCTGCATATGTTTTGGGTCACCACCCCATAGAAACCCAGCAAAAGCAGCCCCATTCTCCGGGCAATGTCATTAAGTTAAGGAAAAGACTCTTGGACGCCATGTATGAGGAGTCCAAGAGTCTTTTTGCAAACATTTTTGTAAATCTATCAAAAAAGTATTGACAAATCAAGAAAAATGTGCGGCCGTTTTCGCTATTAGCGAAAACGGCCCTTGTAATTGACAACAATCTGCTGGTTAGTCAATTACAAGGAGTGAAGATAATGCTTCATACAGCTGCCGAAGTAAAGGAAATGCTCACCAAACTAATCCATCACCTAAAATCAACAAAGAGTCTTTATGTGAAAAATCCAGAGAAGGATTTTACCAGAGAAAGGAAATTGTCTTTTGAAAAAGTAATCACTTGTCTTTTGGGAATGGGTGGTGGAAGCCTAGCAAATGAATTGATGGACCAATTCGGGTGCTGTGCTGATCTGGTGACGGTTTCAGCGTTTATTCAGCAACGGAATAAATTATTGCCATCGGCGTTGGAAACTCTTTTTCACCTATTCGTAGAGAAATCAGAATGCTCTTCCTTGTACAAAGGCTATCGTCTGCTGGCAGTTGATGGATCAGCGCTGCAAATTCCGACGGATAAAGACGATATGGATTCTTTTTTTCCTGGAGCATCGAATAAGGAGCCATACAATTTGTTGCATCTAAATGCAATGCTCTGAACGGTTTGACCAACGAAGGAGGGTAAGATGATAACGTCAAACCAGAAGAAAACCGCTCTGTACTGCCGTCTCAGCCAGGACGATAATACAGAAAACGAGTCAAACAGCATTCAAAATCAAAAAATGATCCTGCGGCGATTCGCAGCCGACCACCATTTCCCTAACCCCTGTTTTTACATTGATGACGGGCACACAGGCGCGAATTTTCAGCGTCCAGGCTTCCAGCAGATGATGGCCGACATGGAAAACGGCGAGATTGGCATTATCATCACGAAAGACCTGTCTAGGCTGGGC
>CAJUPW010000016.1:0-25303 GCA_910588635.1 uncultured Oscillospiraceae bacterium
GGGCGGCCTTGGAGTCGGTGGCGGTACAGTTTTTGCACTGGTGCCAGTGGCCGTCAGCGTCGGAGAGATAGTCCCCGGTGAAGTCGTGGCCGGCCAGCTCGCCGTAGGGACTGCCGCAGGTGTCACAGACAGCCTTGTCCGTGCAGGTGGCTGTGCCGCCGGCGTGGGCGGCGTAGCTGTCCTTGCCGGCATCGTCGGTGATGGGACAGCCGGCGGCGGTACACTCATGCCAGTGGTGGGTATCGTTGGTGGTCCAATCCCCGTCCCAGGTGTGGTTGTGGGGAGGGATGGGGGCGATGACCACCGACTTGGCGAATTCATCGCCGACCTTGAGGGTGAAGACGTCCCCGTCCTCCTTGAGCTTCTTAAGCTCGGCGTCAGCCAGGTTGGTAAAGTCGTTTGCCGTAGTGCTGCCCTGGATGGAGTACCCATCCGCCAGAATCTGGACGGTATCGTCCCCGAAAGCTGCCGCTGCGGTTGTGCCGCTGATCCTCACAACGCCGCCGTCACTGACCTGAAGGTTTCCCCCCACATCTATATTAAGGCCAATACATTCCGCCTGGTCGAAGGGGGTGGACGCCGTCACCGTGAACTCCGCTCCGCCGGTCACCTGAATGCCGCCGACGTAACCGCCGAAACACAGCATATCCGAGGCGGAGGCGGAGACCGTCAGCGTTCCCGTGCCCGTAACGGTCACAGGAGAAAAATTGCTCATATCTCCGGTCATGATGCCCATGGCATATTTACCACTAATGGTGATATTGTTGTCGCTTCCATCGGCAAGCACGATGGTCAGCTCGTCGCTGCAAAGAAGCCCAACCGCTATTACATCTAGCGGATACCCTTCGTTAACGTTCACGCCGTCCAGGGTCAGGGTGGGAGTACCGTTCACCACCGCGAAGGAGGCCTTGCCGGAGGCGACGTTCTCGGGGACGCCGCGAAAGATATCATCGTAATTGTCCGCGGTCACCTGGACGGGCCCCAACGCCAGCATATGAACATTCGGGTCTGCCAGCCAGTCAATGGTGGCCTGCTCTTCCGGCGACAGGAAGGTGACATCGACAATGTCGGAGATCAGGCCCTCAAGGCTGTAGCCACCCTCTGAATACGTGATACCACAATAGTAGGTTCCGGATTCACTGGCGGTCAGGGAGGCGGAAGTCTGTCCCGCCACCGCCGTCCAACTGCGTTTTACAGTGATAGTGGCGGTGGTAGGGGCTGTCCGGTCGTCATTATCTATATAGATATCTAACATCCCGCCCTCAGACGTGAAGGTGTACACACCTGGACTGACTTCTGTAGGATCATAAAAATCTCTTCCAACGCTCACTGAGGGCTCGGAGCCTCCGGAAAGAATTGTTATGGTGAGCTCATCGCCGGGTGCGGAAAGATAAACCATGCTGATGATAGCTTTCTCATCCTCCGCCTCCCAGTACCCGTTGGTGTAGCTGCCGGCGCGTATTTCGTCAGCGGCCAGCTGGTCCGCTTGGGGGTTTTCCTGTACCAAGGTATAGGTGGCAGCAGTATCCACCTTTTTGTACCATTGGAAGCCTTGGGATATCTCTCGCCCCATATAGGATGCCTCTACAGTGTAGTTGTTGTCCGCCGTGGGCTGCTGGATGATCGCCAGCGCGCTTTCTGCCCGCACTGTGATGGGCAGAATGCCCAGCAGCAAACAGAGGGTGAGCAAAACGGAAAACAGACGTTTTGTATGTTTCATGGTGTTGACCTCCTATCAAAGCTCGTCTTGGGCGGGAAGGAACAGCCGGCCGGCCAGGTCCAGCAGGCTCTCCCGGCTGGCTCCCGTGTCCACGCTGAGGCTGTACAGCTGGCCGGGAACCACGTCAAACCAGACCACCTTGCCCGCGCCGCCGTCGTTCCAGGCCAGCCGGGCGGGACACCAGCCCACCTCGGCCTCGGCGCGATGGCCGAACTCCTCCTCCACGCCGGAAATGTCGGCGAAGTCGGAGCTTGTGTCGTAGGTGACGGCGATGCGGTAGACACAGCCCACGCCGTCCAGGGTGAAGGTGGTCTCCCCCACCGCCAGACCGTCCAGGTGGAAGGCGTTGTAGTGTATGTCCCCCGCGCCCTCCGGGGCATTGTTCAGCTGTCCGCCCAGGGTGGAGAAGATGCTGTCCACCGTGTCCAACAGATCGGCGGGAGTCATGTCGGACCGGACAGACCACTGAATCTCATCGGAGTACCAGCTGACCTGTGCGGTCTTGTCGTTGGAGCGGAGGCTCAGGGCTGCGCCGCCGGCGCTCCAGTCCATCTGGTCGGTCCAGGTCTCGCCGTCGAAGATATCCCGGGGCTCCTGCGTCCTCCACGCCCGGAGGGTGACGGCGTGGCCGTTCCGGTTGAATTCCGCCTGGGCGATGGGGGTTTCGCTGGAGCTGGGCAGCAGGTCGTAGCTTACGTTTCGGGCGTCCGCCGGCAGGGGCAGCTCATAGCCGTACCCGGCCAGATCGGCGGCGGTGACGCCGCTCCCCGGCGCGGCGGGCGACTGCCGGAACAGCACGCCGAGGACGATGCACAGGCAGGCGGCGGCCAAGCCCCCCCAAAGAACCGCGTGCTTGCGCTTTGGAACGGACAGGGCCTCTTCCAGCAGGTCGTCGGCCACAGCGTTCATAAACAGCAGAAATCGTTCATACACGCATTCGCTCATACGCAGATTCCCTCCTCCTCCATAGCCCGGCGGAGCTTGCCGCGGGTGCGAAACAGGGCGGACTTGACCTTTTCCTCTCCCACGCCGCACTCCTGGGCAATCTCCCGGACGCTCATGCCGTACCAGTACCGCCGGAGGAAGTAGCGGCGGTGTTCCTTGCTCTGCCGACGGAGGAAGCGGTCAAGAAAGTCGCGGAAAATTACCTCGTCCGTCACACTGTCTACGGGATCAGGCAGGCTGTCGTTCAACTCCGCAAAGGTTTCCACCAGAGTGCTGTCCCGTTTTTGAGCGCGGTTATAGGCCAGCCGGTTCAGGGCCAGGTTTCGGGTGATGCGGCCCACAAAACCGCCTAAGTAGCCGGGCCGCTGGGGCGGGATCGCGTTCCAGGTCTGAATCCAGGTGTCATTGACACACTCCTCGCTATCCTGTTCGTCCCATAAAATGCGCCGGGCAATTGTCCGGCACATTGCGCCGTACTTTTCCGCCAGATGCGCGATAGCTTCCTCCGCCCGCCGGAAAAACAGCTCAATGATCTGTATGTCCGTCATTTCTCTACCTCCCTATATAAATAGACAAATTTTTCGCCTCCGCCGTTGCGCCTGAGAAAAATTTTTTTCTATTTGGTTTTTTCTCTCTTTTATTATTATTATACTATTGACTTTCCACCAAGGGGAAGGTGTAAGGTGGTCCAAATCGGGGACGGAAAAATTTAATGAAACTTTTATCTTTTCTTTGGAGAAATGTAAGGTTTATCCAGTACAATGTCCCAGGTATCAATCAACGGAACACCGGAATAAGGAGACTTACTATGGAAACAACGACTGTCATGGCGCCCGAGACCTCTCAGGCGTCCGAAGGAAAAAAGGGGCGGAAGCTCCCTAAGCTTCACCTTCCAAAGAGCAAAAAGGGAAAAAAGTGGCTGCGCCGGGGTCTGATCGCCGCCGCGGCCCTGCTGGCGGCGTACTGGTTTTTCCTCAAGCCATCTGGACCGGCCGTCCCCGCCGTGGGGCAGTACACCCCGGACGCCGTACAGCGCCGTGACCTGACTGTCGGGGTATCGGGCACGGGCACCGTCACCCCCATTGATTCCTACTACCTCAAGCCTCTGGTCACCGGCGAGGTGCTGGAAGCCCCCTTCGAGGTAGGCGACCGGGTGGAAAAAGGGGATGTCCTCTACCGCCTGAACGCCAAGGACGCTGAAATGAGCATCCAGCAGGCCGAGCTGTCGGTGCGGCAGGCCCAGAAGAGCTACGACGATCTGGCCGCCAACCTCACCGTCCGGGTGGGCGGAGCCGGGGTGGTGCAGAAGGTGCTGGTGCAGAAGGGGGACCTGGTCTCCCCCGGCACTCCCATCGCCGAAATTTCCGACACCTCCACCCTGACGGCGGTGCTCCCCTTCCACTCCGCCGACGCCCAGAACATCCGGGCCGGCCAGAGCGCCCAGGTGACCGTCGCCGGCACCATGGAGACCCTCTCCGGCACGGTGGAGTCGGTGTCCTCCGCCGAGCTGGTGGGCGCAGGCGGCGCCCTGGTCCGGAATGTAAAAATCCGGGTGAACAACCCCGGAGCCCTCACCGCCGCCAACTCGGCCACCGCCTCGGTAGGAGACGCGTCCTGCGCCGGCAGCGCCAACTTTGAGGAGGCTCTGCGCCAGACCGTGACAGCCCAGGCCGGCGGCGAGGTCACCGGCGTAAGCGTCACCGCCGGCAGCAAGGTGTCCGCCGGGTCCGCCCTGGCCACCCTGGGCGGGACCGCCGCCCAGAGCTCTCTGGAGGACCTGTCCATCGCGCTGGAGAACGCCAGGCTCTCCCTCCGGCGGGCTCAGGACGCGCTGGAGAATTACACCATCACCGCCCCCATCTCGGGCACCGTTATTGAGAAAAACATCAAGGCCGGGGACAACGTGAACAACATTGAGTCGGGGGCGCTGGCCGTCATCTACGACCTGAGCTACCTGAAGCTGGAAATGAACATCAGCGAGCTGGACCTGAGCAAGATCAAGGCGGGCCAGCGGGTGGACATCACCGCCGACGCCATCCCCGGCGAGGTCTTTGAGGGCCGGGTGGACCGGGTGAGCATCAACGGCACCACCACCAACGGCTTTACCACCTACCCCGCCACCATCCTCCTGGAGGACTACGGCGGATTGAACCCCGGCATGAACGTCTCCGCCGACATTGTGGTGGAGGAGATGGAGCATGTGCTGTCCGTCCCGGCGGCGGCGGTACAGCGGGGAGACACGGTGTTGGTCCCCCTGGAGGGCTGCCTCTCCCCTGACGGAACCTCCGTACTCGACCCCACAAAGACGGAGGAGCGCACCGTCACCCTGGGTGGGGGCGACGGAACCTATGTGGAGATCACCTCCGGCCTCAGCGAGGGGGACACCGTTCTGGTTCCCCTCCAGGCCCAAGGCGGAGGGGCCGGGGGCATGACCGGCATGGCCGTCGCCGTGTCCTAGGGAGGGCAATGAACCGTGGAACACCTCATTGAATTGAAAAACGTCTATAAAATATACCAGATGGGCGAGGAAACCGTCCACGCCCTGGACGGGGTGGACCTGACCATCGACCAGGGCGAGTTTGTGGCCATTGTGGGCTCCTCCGGGTCGGGCAAGTCCACCGCCATGAACATCATCGGCTGTCTGGATGTGCCCACCTCGGGCACCTACCACCTGGGGGGCGTAGACGTATCCACCATGGACGACGACCAGCAGGCGGAAATCCGCAACAAGATGCTGGGCTTCATCTTCCAGCAGTACAACCTGATCCCCAAGCTTTCCGTGCTGGAGAACGTGGAGCTGCCCCTGCTCTACGCCGGGGCGCCCGGCGACGAGCGGCGGGAGCGGGCTCTGAAATCCCTGGAGCGGGTGGGGCTGGCGGACAAGGGCAAAAACCTGCCCTCCCAGCTCTCCGGCGGACAGCAGCAGCGGGTTTCCATCGCCCGGGCCCTGGCCGGAGACCCCAGCCTGATCCTGGCCGACGAGCCCACCGGCGCCCTGGACTCCCGCACCGGCCGGGACGTGCTGAAATTCCTCAAGCAGCTGCACCGGGAGGGAAATACGGTGGTCCTCATCACCCACGACAACTCCATCGCCGTGAAGGCCGACCGCATCGTCCGCCTTCAGGACGGCAAAATCATCTACGACGGCGACTCCCGCGACCCCCGGGCAGTGGTCCAGCCCCACGGGGAGGACGAGGAAGAGGAGGTGGGCGCATGAACTTTGGACAGTCCTTCCGCCTTGCGATAAAATCCCTCACCACCAGCAAAATGCGGGCCCTGCTCACCATGCTGGGCATCATCATCGGCGTGGGAGCGGTGATTGTCATCCTCTCCCTGGGCAACGGCCTCACCGGCATGATCCAGCAGCAGGTGGACAAGATGGGCATCAACATGATTCAGGTCCAGATCTGGTCTGTGGGAGACGGTATGATGCCCGACCCGGAGGAGCTGTATGACCTGGTGGACGAAAACCCCCATGTCCTCACCGGCGTATCCCCCTACATCAACCTGGGCGGCGTGGTCCGCCACGGGGACGAGAAGTTTGACCGGACTAGCGTGTACGGAATCAGCGAGATCATGTACAACGCCGCCACCAACTACACCATGGACGGCGAACAGCTGGCCAAGGGCCGCTTTATCAGCTACATGGATGTGGAGCGCCGGGAGGCCGTCTGCGTCATCGGGGCCTATCTGGAGCAGGAGGCCTTCGGCGGCGACGCACTGGGAAAAACCCTGTCCATTAACGGCCGGACTCTCACTGTGGTAGGCGTGCTCAAGCGCAACGCTGAATTTGAAATGCTCCCCGGCAGTCAGGACGATCAAATTTACATGCCTTATACCACCGTCATGGAGATTATCGGTGACCGGTGGGTGGGCCTGTACATCTTCACCAGCACTTCCGGCGAGACTGCAAACGCCGCCAAAGGGGTCATTGAGGCCTACCTCAACAAGTTCTACCGGACGGATGACGGCATGTATAACTACTTCTACATCATGACCATGGCCGAGCAGGCCAACCAGATCAACGCCATGATGGGCGTGGCTATGGGCGTGCTGGTGGCCATCGCCGCCATCTCCCTGCTGGTGGGCGGCATCGGGATTATGAACATCATGCTGGTGTCCGTCACCGAGCGCACCCGGGAGATCGGCGTGCGCAAGTCCCTGGGGGCCAAGCGCCGGGATATCCGCAGCCAGTTCGTCATCGAGGCGGGCACTACCTCCGCCATCGGCGGCCTGCTGGGCATCGCCTTCGGCTGGCTGCTGGCCAAGGGGCTGGGGATGCTCCTGGGCGGTATGCTGGTGGAGAGCATGGGCACCAGCGGCATCACCTTCGACGCCACCCCCACCATGGGGGCCATCCTCCTCAGCTTCGGCGTGTCGGTGGGCATCGGCGTCCTGTTCGGCTACCTGCCCGCCAATAAGGCGGCCAAATTGAACCCCATCGACGCGCTGCGGTACGACTAAAAGAAAGGAACATGCCATATGAAGATAAAACGCACCATTGCCGCCGCTCTGGCGGTCTGCCTCACCCTTGCGTTGGCTCTGCCCGCCTCGGCGGCGGGGAATACCGCCGATCTGGACGAGGCCGTCCAGGCAGTAACCGCCCTGGGCATTATGAACGGGGATGGCAGCGGCGACCTGAAGCTGTCCCGGAAGGTGACCCGGGCTGAGTTTGTCACCATGGCCATCAAAGCCACGCCCAACAGAGACGGGGTGGGGCAGGCGGCGACCTCCCCCTACCCGGACGTGCCCCGAAGCCACTGGGCCTCCGGCTATGTGGAGGCGGCGGTAAGCCGGGGAATGGTCACCGCGTTCAGCGACGGCACCTTCCGCCCCGACCGGGAGATCAGTCTGGCTGAGGCAGCCTCCATGGTTCTCTCTCTGCTGGGCTACGGCCCCGGCGACTTCTCCGGCTCCTACCCCACCGGCCAGCTGTCCATGTACAACAGGCTGAAGCTGAATCGGGGCGTCACCGCCAGCCAGGCCGCCTCTCCTCTCACCCGTCAGGACGCGGTGTTTCTATTCTATAATCTGCTCTCCGCAAAGACGAAGGAAGATATGCCCTACATCCAGCAGCTGGGCCACAGCCTGGACGCCTCGGGCAAGCCGGACCTGGTCTCCCTCATCAACGGCCAGATGGAGGGTCCCATCATAGCCCAGAGCGGCTGGCGGTCCTCCCTCCCCTTCTCCCCCGCCAAGTTCTACCGCAACGGCAGCGCGGCTGCCGCCTCAGCCGTCCAGGATTATGACATTGTCTACTGGAACGCCTCCATGGGCGCCGTCTGGGCCTACGCCAAGAAGGCCACCGGCCCCATTCAAGCTATTGCACCCTCGGGCGCGGCGCCCGCCTCGGTAACGGTAGCGGGCCGGACATACAGCATTGAGACCTCCGCCGCTGCCTACGCCCTGTCCGACCTGGGCCAGTACCACCTGGGGGACACCGTCACCCTTCTGCTGGGCCGAAGCGGCGGCGTGGCCGCCGTGGCCGATGTGTCCGCCAGCGCCGGCGAGCGGGTAGGCGTGGTGACGGCGGTGGAAAGGTCCTCCTACCCCGACGGCTCCGGCGGCACCTACTCCGCCCATACCGTCACCCTGCTGGCCACCGACGGGCAAACCTACCAGTACCAGACGCAAGGCAGCTACAAAACCGGCTCTCTGGTCCGGGCCACTGTGGCCGCCCAGGGCGGACAGGTCACGCTCCGGGGTCTGAACAGCGCCTCCCTGTCCGGCAAGGTGAACAAGGAGGGCACAAGGCTGGACAAGTACGCCTTTGCCCAGGAAGCGGAAATTCTGGACATCAGCGAGGGACGGGGCGCGGTCCTCTACCCCAGCCGTCTGGCCGGACTGAGCCTGGACCACAGCGATATTAAATATTACTCCCTCAACCCCCAGGGGGAGATTGAGACCCTGATCCTCAACGATGTCACCGGCGACGCCTACCAGTACGGCATCATCACCCGCTTTGAGGAGACGGGCGAGGGCATGAACCGATTCTGCTCCTACCAGTACGACGTAGGCGGCGTGAGCTACACCCTCTCCGGCTCCACCCGCTTCCAGGCCGTCGGCGGGCCTGTCCGCATCCTGGGCGACCTGGCCAGCCCGGACCGGCTGTACCCCCTCATCCAGGCCCAGGCCGGGCAGATCGTGGGCAGCCAGTTTGTGGCGGGCAGCCAGAAGTACACCCTGTCCGACAGCGTGGCCGTCTATGAGTTCCGCGGCGGCCAGTATTTCCTGTCCAGCCTGACCCGGGCAGAGGAGAGCCAAGGTTCCCTCACCGCCTGGTACGACAAGGCGGAATCCGACGGAGGCCGGGTCCGCATTATCGTAATAAAATAACAAGTAAGTCGAAAGCCCCGCCTGACGGCGGGGCTTTCACAATCAAGTTCTTTTCGCTTCCGTTTCCCCCTTCGGGGACGTACTCCACTATTTACTCGGCGCCGGGCACGTGGATAACCCCCATGGGGCACTCCTTCACGCAGATCTGGCAGCCCACGCACTTGTCCTGGTCGATCTTGGCCAGGAAGTTCTCCACGGTGATGGCCTCCTTGGGGCAGGCCTTGGCGCACTTCATGCAGCCGATGCAGCCGGCGGTACAGGCCTTCCGGGTGTCGGCGCCCTTGTCCTTGTTCTGACACAGGACCACGGGCTTACGCTTGTGCTCAGGGACGATGGAGATGACAGCGTTGGGGCAGACGGCGGCGCAGGCGCCGCACCCGGTGCACTTGTCCCGGTCCACACGGGCGATGCCGTCCACGATGTGGATGGCGTCGAAAGCGCAAGCCCTGGTGCAGTCGCCGTAGCCCAGGCAGCCGAACCTGCACAGCCCGTCGCCGCCGTAGAGGCCCTTGACGGCCTGGCAGCTCTGGATGCCCTGGAACTCGTACTTCTTGCCCGTCTTGCCGCAGGTGCCGGAGCAGGCCACCACGGCCTTCATGGGGGTGGTGGAGCCGGCGGACACGCCCATGATCTCCGCCACCTTGGCCGCGCAGGCGGCGCCGCCAGGGGTGCACTTGTTGACAGCGTTGCCATCCTCTACAATACTCTTGGCGTAGTCGGCGCAGCCGGCGCAGCCGCAGGCGCCGCAGTTGGCGCCAGCCAGGACGGCGGTAATCTTCTCCACCCGCTCATCCACGGGGACATACATGAAGATAGAGGCGGCCACCAGAATCACCGCGCCGATCAGGCCGATAGCTGTGACCAGGATAATGGCGAATAAAATCGGATTCATACTACAGTCCCCCTCCTATCACGATACAACGCCGAAGATGGCGTCTACGATACCGCCGAAGCCCATGAAGGACAGGGAGGTCACAGCGGCGGCCACCAGTGTGATGGGCAGGCCCTCGAAGCACTTGGGGGTGACGGCCTGCTCCACCCGGCGGCGCACGCCGGAGAAGAGTACCATGGCCACCAGAAAGCCGATGCCCGCGCCGGCGGCGCAGACGATGGACTCGATGAAGTCATAACCGTTGTCCAGGTTCAGGATGGTCACGCCCAGGATGGTGCAGTTGGTGGTAATCAGGGGCAGGTACACGCCCAGAGACTTATACAGGGCGGGGACGAACTTCTTCAGGAAGTTCTCCAGCAGCTGAACCAGAATGGCAATGATGAGGATGAACACGATGGTCTGGAGGTAGCTCATGTCCCGGTCGGTGCCTACGGCCCAGTCGGGGCACAGAATCAGCTTGTAGATGGGCCAGGTGGCGGCGGTGGCCATGACCATAACAAAGGTGACGGCCAGAGACATACCCACGGCGCTGTCCAGCTTTTTGGACACGCCCAGGAACGGGCAGATACCCAGGAACTTGGCAAGGACATAGTTGTCCACCAGGATCATGGTAAAGAAGATAACAGCAAGCTTCACCATTACGCATTACCTCCTTCCGCAGCGGGGGCTTCCTTCTTGGGACGAGTGGTCAGCCAGGTGGCCCCGGCCATCAGGATGCCGAACACGAAGAAGCCGCCGGGGGCGCTGGTCATCAGGGAGAAGGTGTCGATGCTCTCGGGGATAACCCGGATAGCGAAGTCGGCGCCCAGAGCGGGGATCAGACCACCCAGGCCGGCCATCCAGGTGCCGGAGCCCAGAATCTCACGGATGGAGCCCATCACCACCAGAGTACAGGTGAAGCCGATGCCCATGCCGATACCGTCCAGAGCGGAGTCGAGGATGCTGTTCTTGGAGGCGAACATCTCGGCCCGGCCAAGAATGATGCAGTTAACCACGATCAGGGGCAGGTACACGCCCAGGGCTTTATCCAGGTCGGGCACATAGGCCTTGACGATCATCTGCACCACCGACACAAAGCCGGCGATAACGGTGATGTAGCAAGGGATACGGACCTGGTCGGGAATGACCTTCCGCAAGGCGGAAATGACGATGTTGGAGCACAGCAGCACGAAGGTGGCGGCCAGCCCCATGCCGATGCCGTTGGAGGCCATGGTGGTGACGGCCAGGGTGGGACAGGTGCCCAGGACAAGCCGCAGAACCGGGTTTTCGTTCAAAATGCCGTTGGTAAGGATTTTCATTTTACTGTTTTCACTCATCTTGACTCACCTGCCTTTCAAGGAATGGCGTTGTACGCCTCAATGGCGGAGCTGACGGCCTTGGCCAGGGCGCGGCTGGAGATGGTGGCGCCGCTTTCCCCGTCGATGGTGCCGCCGTCCTTGGTAATCTTCAGCTGGCCGTCGGCGGGCTGGCCCACATACCGCTCCCAGTAGGAGGGGGCGGCGGCCACCTTGCTGCCGATGCCCTGAGTCTCGCCCTGTTCGGTCACTTTAATCTGCTTGATGGTGCTGTCCGGGGTGAAAGCGACCATGACCGTCATGGTGCCGCCGTATCCCTTGGAGGTGCTGGTGATGACATATCCGGCGCCGTTGTCGGCGGCGTAGACATCGTCCACATTGTCCACAGAGATGCCCGCCACCGGGGAGAACGCGCCCTCCGCCTCGGGAAGGAGCTCATTCCGGGCCTCGTTCTGGGCCTTGATGGTGGCCTCCCGAATCACGGGGGCGGTGGCGGCGTTGGTGGCGGCCAGAGCGCCGGTAATCACGACGCAGATAACGCACAGCACCAAAATGGGCTTGAATACTCGGTTCCAGTTGCTCATTTCGCACCCTCCTTTTTCTTTTTGGCAATGCCCAGCTTATCCTGCCGGGTGTTGACCTCAATGTAGGGGGTGATCAGGTTCATCAGCAGGATGGCGAAGGACACGCCCTCGTTCATGGTGCCGAATTTACGGATCAGCATGGTAACCACGCCCAGGAAGATGCCGGCGATCAGCTTGCCCTTGTCGGTGGTGGGCGAGGTGACGTAGTCGGTGGCCATGAAGAAAGCGCCCAGCATCAGGCCGCCGGAGAGCAGCTGCACAATGGGGTCCATGCCGAAGCACAGGGACAGGACGGCCACAGTGGCCAGATAAGTAACGGGGAGCACGGGGCTGATGACCTTGGTGGCAATCAGGTAGATGCCGCCGATAAGGATGGTGAGGGCGCAGGTCTCGCCCAGCACGCCGCCGTGGTTGCCCAGCAGCAAGGTCACATAGGAGCCGGAGTCCAGGCCGGCGGCCGTGGCCAGGGGGGTAGCGGAGGCCAGAGCGTCCACACCGGTGGCGGGCAGCGGGTAGGCGGCCATCCGGCTGGCAAAGCCCACAGCCAGGGCGATACGGCCCACAATGGCGGGGTTGGCAAAGTTGTAGCCCAGGCCGCCGAAGAGCTGCTTGATAATCACAATGGCGATAAACGCGCCCACAATGGCCATCCACCAGGGGAGGGTGGCGGGCATGTTGAAGGCCAGCAGCAGGCCGGTGACCACAGCGGACAGGTCCTCAATGGGGACCTCCCGGTGCATCAGCTTGCAGTAGGCCCACTCGAAGAACACGCAAGCGGCCACCGTGACGGCGGTGAGAATCAGGGAATTGACGCCGAAGATGATGACGGAGGCGATGAGGGTGGGCGCCAGAGCCAGACACACCCGGCCCATGATCTTCTGGGTGCTGTCCGGGCTGGTAATGTGGGGCGCGGCAGTGACAATCAGCTTGTTTTCCATCACTTCTTACCTCCATTCTTCATCATGATCTTTGCCAGGGCGATGGAGGGGGCCAGAGGCCGCTTGGCCGGGCAGACGAAGGAACAGGTGCCGCAGCTCATGCACAGGTCGGCGTTGAGCTCCTGAAGCAGCTCCACATTTCCGTCGTTGTAAGCCTGGACAATTTCCTTGGCGGAGAGCCCCAGAGGACAGGCGTTGGTGCAGCGCCCGCAGTGGATGCAGTTGGTGGCCTTGGGCAGCGTGCCCCACTTCTTGGAGAAGGCCATCACCGCATTGTTGTTCTTCAGCACGGGCTGGCTCAGATCAGCGATGCAGTTGCCCATCATGGGGCCGCCGTAGAGCACCTTGCCCGGCTCCTCGGTGAAGCCGCCGCAGAAGTCCAGCAGCTCCTGGATGGGGGTGCCGATGATGACCTCCACGTTCTTGGGCTCCTTGATGACATCACCCTCCACGGTGAGCCGCTTGGTGACCAGGGGCATGCCCGTGGCCAGATACTTGCCCACGAAAGCCACGGAGGTGACGTTCATCACGATGACCCCCACGTCGGAGGGCAGGCCGGGGAACGGGACCTCCCGGCCGGTGCAGTTCTCGATGAGAACCTTCTCAGCGCCCTGGGGGTAGCTGCAAGGCAACTCCTTAACCTCCACGCCGGCGGGGACGGCAGACTTCATCTTGGCGATGGCCTCGGGCTTGTTGCCCTCGATGCCGATGACACACTTGGGAATCTCCAGATACTTCATCACCGCCTGGATGCCGTCCAGAATGTACTGGGTGTCCTCCAGGAAGCAGCGGTTGTCCGAGGTGATGTAGGGCTCACACTCGGCGCCGTTAATGATGAGAGTGTCGATCTCATCCAGGTTCTTGGGGGCCAGCTTCACCGCCGTGGGGAAGCCGGCTCCGCCCAGGCCCACCAGTCCGCTGGCCCGGACCGCGTCCTGGAAGGACTTCAGGTCGGTGACCACGGGGGGAGCGATGGAGGGGTCCACCGTCTGCTTCCCGTCGGGGATGATGACTACCGCCGTCTGAGGGGCGCCGTTGGGGGCAGTGATGGTGATAATGCCGTCCACCGTGCCGGATACGCCGGAGTGGATGTCCATGGAGACAAAGCCGCCGGCCTTGCCCACTACGGTGCCCACGCAGACCTGGTCGCACTTTGCCACCTGGGGAGCGGCTGGGGCGCCGATGTGCTGACTCATGGACAGCACGATCTTGGAGGGCAGCGGCATCTTCACAGTTTCCTGATTGGAAGTCCGCTTTTCATGCGGGACCTGCGCGCCATGCGCAGATCGTTTGAGAAATTTGCTCATGTAAGTTTTCGACCTCCCTAATAACTGCTGCTTTTGCGCTCCACACTTCGTGCGGAGCCAGTCACGGCCTCTGGCTTTACCCTCTCCGGTCGGGCCGTGTCCTCGCCGGCCGCTTTTGCGGACGCGGCACAAGCGCCGCCGTTCTCTCTTATTGTCCGTTCCAGGACCAGCGGCTGCGCTGTTGTGAAGATATGATACACCCTTTTCTCACAAAGCGCAAGGTCTTTTGGGCAGCCCCGCTTAATTTTCGTCAAAAAATTTTTGCCTTCCGTTCAAATAAAAAAGTAAGACACAGCCCGAGAATCCGAGCCGTGTCTAAAAAAGGGCTTGCGCAGTTCCTCAATATGCGATACAATAGAGGCACAAGGCAAATTGAGGCAGGACGTAAGGTGGTGACGCACCTTACGCCCCTATGCAGGAGACGAGACCTCCTACACAACAGCTTTGCTGCGCCAGCCCTTATTATACTCGAAACGCCGTCCTTTTACAAGGGGCGGTTTTAAGGGGTTTGTGTCTGTCAGTTGCGGTGTGGGGTATTTTATCCTGCGCCGCTTTTGTTTGCCTTGGCGGAACCGCCCATTGGGGGGCCGGGAAGTCCCGCCCCCCAGGGCTTGAACCGCCGAGGAGACCTGAATTTGAAAGAAGAGAGGTACAAACGATGAAAAAACTGAAACAGGCGCTTTCCCTATCTTTGGCACTGGTCCTGTCCCTGGCTCTGGCCGTCCCGGCTTTCGCAGAATCTGTAACCATGGAAAGTCCTTTCCTCAGTACTGCTAAAGTCACCATATCTGACGTGGAATCTCGGGAGGGCGTTGTAGGAGTGACCCGTGCCTATGCTGTCCTTACCGCAAAGACAGGGGCCACTTTAACAATAGCGGACAACACTGGCTGCACAATCCGCGAGGCATATATCAACGGCAAGGTTTATGAATTCATTAACGATGGCAAGACCTTTAATATCGGTGCGGCCGATGGCACTCCGTTCGTCCTAACAGATGCGCATATTGGGTTATGGTTCGTCGCTGACGGCTCTACTAACAATGGCTTTTTCCTGAATGTCATCGCTGGCGGCAGTCCCGTCACCCCCGCTCAACCTGAGGTCAAGGCCGCCAACCCCACCAACGACAAGCTGGAGGTGAACGGTACAGCGGCCGATCCCACCGTGTACAAGATCGGGGGAAGCAACTACTTCAAAATCCGCGATGTGGCGGCGGTGCTCAACGGCACCGAGAAGCAGTTCGCCGTGGGCTACAGCGGCGGCAAGGTGACGGTCACCTCCGGCCAGCCCTACGAGGCCACCGGCAAGGAGCTGGAAGGCGCCCCGGACAGCTCCAGGGAGGCCTCCCCCTCCAACGACGCCATCGTCATCGACGGCGCGGAGACCAGCCTGACCGTCTACAAGATCGGCGGCAGCAACTACTTCAAGCTCCGGGATCTGGGCGAGGCTCTGAACTTCTATGTGGGCTGGGAAGCCGGCCGGGGCGTGTACATCGAGACCGACAGGCCCTACAGCAAATAAGACCCCTCATTCCGGCCGAAAGGCCGGAATTTTTAATGGACAAAAAGCAGAGGCGCGGAGAAAACCTCCGCGCCCCGGTCCGTGCCGTATGCTTCAGCAGCCGCAGCCGTTGTTGCAGCAGCAGTTGTTGTTGTTGCAGCAGCAGTTATTGCCGCCCCAGCCGCCGCAGCCGAACAGGATGATGATGAGGATGATGATCCACAGGCAGCTGCCGCCGCCCCAGTTGTTATTGCAGCACCCCATTATGAGTACCTCCTGATATGAAGTATTAAGAGGGCTGTTTGCCGCTCTCGATACCATCATATGGCCTCAGAGGGAAATGGGTGCCTTTCGGCTATAAAATTTTCTCGCAGAAGGCCCGGAGCATGGTGGCCATCTCGGCCCGGGTGGCGCTGCGCCTGGGCTCCAAGGTGAGCACGTCGCCGCTTCTCACTCCGCTGATGATGCCGTTCTCCACCGCCCAGCTCATGGCCGTCCTGGCCCACTCGCTCACCCGGTCCTGGTCCTGGAAACGGGACAGGTCCGCTCCCGACCCAACGCTCAGGCCCATGTACTTGACGGCGTAGTTGTACATCATCGCCACGGCCTGCTCCCGGGTGATGTTCCCTCCCGGGTTGAAGGTACCGGCCCCCGCCCCGGAGGTAATGCCCTGGGCCGCTCCCCAGCGGACAGCCTGGGCGTACCAGCGGCCGTCCGGCACGTCGGTGAACACGGGGCCGCCGGTGACCTCCGGGGCCCCTGCCAGCCGGTGGAGCACCGACATGAGCATGGCCCGGTTCATGGTCAGACCCGGGGAGAACTGGTGGGCGCTCATGCCGGAAAACAGCCCCCGCTCATAGACGTAGCCCACCGGCTCATAGTACCAGTCCGCCTGCCGCACGTCGTAAAAGGGGGTGTGCTTGTTCTTCCCCGGCGTCAGGGAGTATCCCCCCTGTACGCCCAGGACCGCCTCCCCGGAGCGGACGGTCACCGCGGCGTCGGTGTTCTCCCCCACCAGGTAGCGGTGGTTTTGAGCCAGCGCGGCGCCGGAGGCTACCTCCTCCCCGGCTGTGATGTCCACCACCGCCCCGGTATGGATCACGGTGGCCGAGCCCTCCAGCATAAGGAAGCCGGCGCCGGTTTTCATGGTGATGATCTGCCCGTCGCTCCAGGTACGGCTCTGGAGGGTGTCGCTGTAGCTGCCGGTGTCGCCGGAGCCGGTATGGGCGGCATCCAGATCGGCCTTCGCCTTGTTGTAGGTATCCTGAAGCAGCTCATTCCCCGCCTTCTCCCCCGCCTGGACGGCCTGGGGGAAAAAGGTCTTTTGCAGATAGCTCAGCGAGATCAGGCTGTCCCCCGACGCGGCGGCGTAACCGGCCGCAGCCAGCAGCAGACAGGCCAGTGCCAGCGTCAGAGGGCGCAGATATCGTTTCATAGGTTATCCTCCTCCCGTTGGGAGATCATATAGCTCAGGGCCAGCAGGCTGTCGGAAAAGTGGACCGACTCCACGATCACGTCCTGGCTGGCGCAGGTAATTTCGTAGTTTGTAAAATTCCAGATGCCCTTTACCCCGGCCTCCACCAGACGGTCCCCCATCCGCTGGGCGGCGGCGATGGGCACCGTCAGCAGCCCCACGTCCACCCGGTTTGCGGCGATGAACTCCTCCAGCTCGCCGGTGTGGCGCACAGGCACCCCGGCAATCCGGGTCCCCACCACCGCCGGGTCCACGTCGAAGGCGGCCAGAAGCTGGAACCCGTTGGCGGAAAAGCGGAAATTCTGAATGATGGCCCGGCCCAGGTTGCCCGTCCCCAGCACGATCAGGGTGTGCCCCTGACTGATGCCCAAAATCTCGCCGATCTCCTCCTTCAGGCTGTCCACCTTATAGCCGTAGCCCTGTTGGCCGAAGCCGCCGAAGCAGAACAGGTCCTGGCGTATCTGGGAGGCAGTCAGCCCCATAGACTTGCCCAGGGCGCTGGAGGAGATGCGCACTACGCCGGCCTCCTGAAGCTCAGAAAGCTGCCGGTAGTACCGGGGCAGCCGGCGGATCACCGCGGTGGAAACCTTCGTGTTTCGTTTCATTCCGCCGCTCCTCTCCTAAAGCAGACATAGTTTCCTCGCTCATTATATCATCCAATCCCCCGGCGGTCAATCCAAAGTCTCAGGTAAAAAAAGACTGGGCGCGCCCAGTCTTTCAATCCTCTATCTTCACAATTTCAATGGCAGATTCCAACAAGAGGTTTATCAGTTCATTCCGGGAGCGGTTCGTTTTCCCCGACAAGCCCTCCAGCTTCTCCAGCAGCTCTTCTTTCATACGGACAGATACGATCTTATAGCCATCGTCTCCCTTACGCGGGACCTTTTTTGTAATCTTAATTTCACGTTCCATGCTCCATCACCTCTGTAGGTATATTTTACCTTGACGGCCATATGTTTAATATATTAAAATAGTGTAGCTTAAAATTAACTACAAAAACATAATTGCAAGGTGATAAAATGGAACTCAATTACTTCAAAGACAAGCTTTTCGACATCCTGAACGACAGCGATGAGCTGGAAATTGCCGATATCTTCGCCGATGACAAGAAGGACCTGTTCACCTTCGTCACCGCCGGCGGAGACAAATTTGAACTGCTATGCCGAAAGCTGTAACAGGAGACAGGCCCCGACCGGGGCCTGTTTTTACATCATCTTCACGATTTCCTTTTTCAATCTGGCGATGATCCGCTTCTCCAGCCGGGAGATGTAGGACTGAGAGATGCCCAGCTGGTCGGCCACCTCCTTCTGGGTACACTCCCGCCGGCCGTCCAGACCGAAGCGGAGGGTGATGATGTGCCGCTCCCGGTCACCCAGCCGCTCCATGGCCTGACGGAGCAGCTGCCGGTCCACGTCGGCCTCCAGGGGCTGAACCACCAGGTCTTCATCGGTGCCCAGCACGTCGGACAGCAGCAGCTCATTTCCGTCCCAGTCGGTGTTCAGCGGCTCGTCGAAGGACAGCTCGGTCTTTTGGTTGGCTGTCTTGCGCAGATACATGAGGATTTCGTTCTCAATGCACCGGCTGGCGTAGGTGGCCAGCTTGATGGCCTTTTCCGGCTGATAGGTGCCCACCGCCTTAATCAGCCCGATGGTCCCAATGGAGATCAGGTCCTCAATGTGGATGCCCGTATTTTCAAACCGCCGGGCAATGTAGGCCACCAGCCGCAGGTTGTGCTCAATGAGCAGGTTCCGGGCGGCGGTGTCCCCCTCCCCCAGCCGGACGATAAGGGCGGCCTCCTCCTCCCGCTTCAAAGGCGCGGGCAAGGTGTCGCTGCCCCCGATGTACATCACCTTGCCGGGCAGAACAAGTCCCAGCCGGGCCAGGAGGCCCAAAAGCCCCTCTCTCAATTTCATGTAAACTGCCTTCAAGAAAACCACCTCTTCATGATTGCGTCGCCCCGATCAGCGCCTGATACCCGCCTCCATCGGACACGGGCGTGGGCGACAGGGCCACCAGCGCCGGACCCCTCCCCTGTCCGTCCAACTCCAGAGCGTCCAGCCGGACGGCCAGCAGCAGCCCCCGGTCCACCCCCACGCTGCGGTAGGGCAGCAGACGAAACCGCCCCCGCCATTCCCCCGTCCCAAGCCGGGCCAGGGCGGCGGCCGGGTCGGTCAGGTCGTCGGGACCGGGGCGGTGCTCCCGGGGAAACAGCGGGCCGGCCCGCTCCCCCTCCGCCACCATCACCGGGCGGCCTGACACCGGATCGGTGAGGGTATTCCCTGTATCTACAAGAGCTGTAAGGCTAATTGACCTGTCGCCAAGGAATAGTTTTATGTCAACTAATTCCCTGTCGGACGCGCTGTGCCGGGCCAGACGCTGAAACACCAGGGTGAGCATCCCATAGCACACCGCCGCCGACAGCAGCACAATTTTCAGGTCCAGTGCGGAGTAGAACACCCCGTTGCCCAGGGTGAGCCCCGTCCCGCCCAGCAGACCGATGGCCACCACCCCGCCCCCAAAGGCACAGGTCAGGACCGCGAAAAGCACCCCCTGCCGGAGCAGGCGGCGGCTCCCCCCGTAGGACGCCACCAGCATCAGAGCGGCCGAGGCGACACGGCACAAGGGATGGGCCAAAAAGCCCAGGCCAGGCAGGAAAATAGCCACGGCGTACAGCCCCCCCAGAGCCGCCCCCAGGGCAAAGCGCCGGCGGCGCAGAGGCTCTCCTGCCAGCCGTGCTGCCGCCAGCAGGAGCAGATAGTCCACCAGGGCATTGAGGAGGAACAGCGTGTCTATGTAAATAACTGTCATGGCCCGTTCCTCCCTCTCTCATCGTCGCAAGCTGCGTATCGCTCATTTCTGGCCAAGGCCAAAAACTCGCTTACTACGCTGCTCCTCCTCTCCGGCCACGGCCCGCTGCGCCGGGCCCGTAGCCGGGGCGGCCTGCGGCCGCCTTGAAGTATGTCCTATTATAGGAGCCTGACCGGAAGAAAGCGGTCAGAATTTTGATAAGGTTTCGAGACGAATCCTGTCTTTCCCCTTGACAGATTTCACGGACCTTGATATAATATCGTTACTCGATATCGTGTCTCGATATAAAAAAAGGGGGGGATGGGCATATGCCGGGACGGGAGAAGGGACCGCTCACCGAGCCTATGTACTATGTGCTGATGTCGTTCCTCCACCGGGAGATGTGCGGCACCGAAATCACCGAGTTCGTGGAGAAAAAGACCGCGGGCCGGGTCAAGCTGGGCCCGGGGACGCTGTATACCTTGCTGGCCAAGTTTCAGGACGAGGGCCTCATCGCCGAGATCTCGGTGGACGGCCGCAGGCGGACCTACCAGATTACGGAAAAGGGCCGAGAGGCTTTCCGGGAGGAGCTGGACCGGCTGCGCGCCTGTGTGGACAACGGGCTGGAGGCCCTGAGCTGACAATAGAAAGGAGTGTACGCTATGGCCGTGAAAAAACCTGTCCCCTGTTCCATCTACGACCTCCGGGGCATCCAGAAGTGGCTGGACGAGATGGCCCGGCAAGGACTGTTCCTCAAACAGGTCAACCCCAGGTTCGAGCGGGCCGAATTTGAGGTGGGCGGCCCCGCTCCGGTGCGCTACCGCCTGGACCCGGTAAACAGAAAGGGGAAAACGGATGCCGAGCACATCGCCCTCTACGCCCAGATGGGCTGGAACTATGTGGACCGCGCCGGCAGATGGTACTACATCTTCTCCTGCGACGACCCAGAGGCCCCCGAGCTGTACACCGACCCCCAGTCCCTGTCCCTGGCCATGGACAGCCTGGTCCGCCGGGATATCAGGAACCACCTTCTAATCGTCCTGCTGTTCGTCCTGCTCATACCCCTTGTCCTGTTCTTCCCCACCCCCTACTCGCTGAAAAATCTCCTGCTGTGGGAGAATCCTCGGGACCTGGTCATGACGATTATCCTGTTCGCTCTCCTGCCCTTTCCCTTCGCCTTCGCCTTCTTCGATATCCGCCGTATCCTGAAAATACGGAACACCCTGGCCCATGGCCTGCCCTTGCCGGCTAAAAAGCGGTGGAACCGGCCCCCGTTCTGGAGCTGGTACATCCCCTTCTGGGTCATCCTGTACTGGCTTCCCCGCCTGATCCTTCCCTCTATCGGGTGGGAGGTCTGCGGCCTGGACGAGATCACGCCATCCCACCCCTGGCCCACAGCCGCCCAGATCGAACGGCTAGGGGCCTGTCCCCTGACGGAAGAACCTGTGACAGGCGGCTATGTCCGGCTCAACGATTCCCCCTTTGCCCCTGTGCAGGAGGAGATAAACCGGCACCGGGTGCTTGACCCACGCGACCCCACCAACACCGACCTGCACACCACCATCCGCTATATCCGGGCCAGATCCCCCCGGATCGCTCGGCGGCTCTATCAAATGGAGCTTGACCAGGAGGCCAAAAGCCTGAAATCCCGGCAGAATCCCCCCTACGCCTATCGGGTCACAAATCTGACCCCCTTCGTTCCCCGGGACTGGCCCGGCCTGGACCGGCTGGAGGCCGCCTCCTACCAGTGGCAGGAGCAGGAGAACTGGACCTTCGCCCTTCTGCGGGGGAACGACGTGCTGCTGGTGGATTACACCGGCACCGCCCGGTGGGAGGACTGCCTGCCCCTGTTCCTGGAGGCCCTTGATAAGGAGGCGGCCCCATGAAGCGCGTCCGCAAATTTACCCCCGTGTCCATGTACGACGCCCAGGGCCTGGAGAGCTGGCTGGATGACCGGGGCTTTCAGATCGCCGCCGTCTCCCGGGGAGGCAAGGCGGCAATCGTCAAGTACACCGGAAACGGCGACCTGGCCGATCACCTGGACGAGATCATGGCGATGGTACAATAGCGAAAGGGGCGGCCGTTGGCCGCCCCTAGGCGTTTTTTAGAATCTCCTCCGCCTCCGCCCGACTGTAGCAGCCGTTGAGGATGGCCAGCAGAGCGTTGGCAGACATGTGCTCGGGCAGCTCCAGCCGCCTGAGAAGAGCCCGGCGCTTTTCGGCGCTCCCCGCTCCCCCGGAAAGGCCGGCGGCGAACAGGTCCCCTTTGGTAAGCGGCGGGCCGGAGGGCGCGGACAGGCCCTCCCCCTCCAGGAAGGTGGCCCCCGCCCGGCGCAGGACCTGCTCCAGCACAGCGGGCGGCATCCCCTCCACCCCCAGCTTGCCCTCCTTCCCCGGCCGGCGCTTCCGGCGCTCCTTTCCGTACACGTCGGGGATGTAAGCCTGCTTGAGAAATTGGGCCGGGATGGCCCCCTTGACGCGGTTTCGAATGACAAACCCCGCTCCGTCGGAGTCGGTAAGCACAATCAGCCCCCGCCGCCGGGCCGCCCGCTCCAGAAGGGCCATTCGTTCCGGGTCCTTGAAGATTTGAAAGCCCCCTGTCTCCAGAATGAGGGTGTCCACCACCTGGGACAGGGTGTTTTTGTCGTACCGGCCCTCCACCACAATGGCCTCACGGATGTGCAGCATACCGCTCCCCCCTACGCCGTGTTGGCCAGCTCCAGCAGCAAGGTGGTCATCAGCTCTCTGGCATCCTGCCCGGTGGACTTCATAGCCAGGTCGGTCTGGGCGCAGCGAATGACCGCGTTCCGGCACCAGGGCAAAGAGAACCGCCGGGCGCTGACCATCAGGCGGTCCGCCGGGTAGCGCATCCCCCACAGCTGAGATACCCAGGCGGCGTTTTTCCGCCCGTCCAGGGCCAGCCGGGCGGAGTAGAGCTGCCGCATCTGCTTGCCGAAGGCGCCCATGATCTCGTAGGGGGACTTTTGCATCTGATACAGCTCCCCCAAAGTGGCGGCCGCCTTGTCAAAGTTCTTCTCTCCGATGGCGTCAGCGATACGAAAGACCACCGCGCTCAGCTGGGGGGTAGCCACCGCCTCGATATCCGCCCGGGTGATCCTGTCCCCCCTGGCGTAGGCGGCGATCTTCCCCACCTCCTGCTGGAGGCTGTGCATCAAATCGCCGCACAGGAAGATCAGCTCCTCGCACAGCCTGAGGTCGATCTCCTTCCCCTGGGCCTTGAAGTGCCGGCGGACCCAGTCGGCCAGCTCACGGGAGCTCTGCCGGGCAAAGTTCACCGCCGTGCCGTGGGCTTTCACCGTCTGGGCCAGCTTTGTCCGGGCGTCCGGCTTATACTCCAGCACGTCGTACAGGAGAACCAGACAGCAGTAGTCCGGCAGGCCGGACAGGATGCGGGCGTACTCCTCCCGGTCCTTCTCCTCCGCCTTAAACAGGTCGAAGTCGGCCACCTCCACCAGGGTCCGCTCCGCAATCATGGGCAGACAGTCCACCGCCTCCTCCAGGGCGTGGGGGGACATGTCCCTGGCCGCGATGTCGTGGCGGTTGAACTCCCCCAGCCCCCCGGTGAGAACCGCCTCCCGCAGGCGGCCCAAGTAGTGGTCCCGCAGATAGGTCTCCTCCCCGTGGAAGACGTACAGCTGCCCCGGCCGCCCCGCGGCCAGATCCTTTTTCAGTTTGTCCAGCCCGGACGTGTCCGGCTTGCTTTTCGGCGGCATAGCGGGTTCTCCTTTCCTCTTCTTTTTCTTGAAAGAAAAAGACGCAAAAAGAACTTTGGAAAAACTGCGTTTTTTCTCTGTTTAACCTTTAAACTGCACTTCTATCGTGCCGTAGAGGTCTGTACGGTAAATTTTCGCTCCGATCCCGTCCAGACGGACAAGGGTATCATAGGACGGATGGCCGTATTTGTTATTCAGACCCACCGAGATAAGGGCCAGATCGGGAGTGACGGCCTCCAGCAGCGATTGGGTATTGGAGGTCGCCGAGCCGTGGTGGCCCGCCACCAGCACCTCGACATCGGGGAGGGCCTCCGTCTCCACCAGCCGCAGCTCCCCCTCCTCCTCCATGTCGCCGGTGATGAGCACGCTGGCGCCCCCAACAGCGGCCAGCACAGTGAGCCCCAGCTCGTTGGCGCTCCCGTCACCGGACATGGGCGGCAGAACGGTGACGCCGTCGGCGAGTTGGACCGTCTCCCGAACAAAACGCGTCGGGATGCCCCTTTTCTCCGCGATGGCAGTAATCTCCGCCCGGAGAGGGTCGTCCTTCTCCACATCGGGCAGGACAATTTTCTCCACGTCCACCCGGTTCAGAAGCTGGGGGATTCCGTTGGCGTGGTCGGCGTGGTAATGGGACACCACCAGCAGGTCGATATCGCTGCGGCCCAGGGCCTGGAGGTAGTTGGCGGCCACATCGCCGGGATTGTCCCGGCTGTCGCCGCCGCAGTCCACCAGGGTGAGGAAATCTCCCATCCGCACCAGCACGCTTTGTCCCTGGCCCACGTCCAGCACCGTTACTGACAGCGCGCCGGTATAAAAGGAGGCCCGGGTGAGGACCACAGCCAGCGCCAGCGCGGCCGCCCCGGCGGCCAGGGGCATCCACACCGGACGCCGGCCCTTCGCCCGGATGAAGAGCACCAGCAGGGCGTAGGCCAGCGCCAGCCAAGCCCGGTAGTACACCGATTCCAGAGGCAGCGCCGCCAGAGCGGGCTTGGACAGGGCTTTCACCACCCACTGGAGATACCGGGCCAGAGCTGTAAAGGGAATTGCCAGTATGGCAGCCGGGCCAGGCAGAACAATGGCCAGTGTCCCCGTCCCCAGACCGCCCAGAAACAAAAAGGCGATGGCCCACAGGGTAAGCAGGTTGGACAGAGGCGCAATCAGGGAAATGATATTGAAATGGAACGCTACCAGGGGCACGGTGAGCACCGAAGCCCCCAGAGTGGCGGAGAGGGTAGAGACCACAAACCAGGGCGCCGCCCGGAGATAACCGGTTACCCGGTTTTTGGGTTTCTTCCATTCGTCCATGTGAAATTTCTTCAGCAGCCAGTCCTGGACCCGGTCGGACACCAGCAGAATCCCCGCCACCGCCGCGAAAGACAGTTGCAGACCGATATGCGCGGCGGAAAATGGGTTGGCCCACAGCAGGAGGAACAGAGCCGCCGCCAGGGAGGTAGGGCCATCCCGCTCCCGGTCCAGCAGCGGCGCCAGCTGGAGCATGAGGATCATCACCGCCGCCCGGAGTACCGAGGGGGTGTTGCCCGCAATGCCGCAGAACAGCGCCACCCAGAATATGGTGAATACGGCGGTGGCCCGTCTCCCCCTACCTAGCAGAGCGGTGAGCAGACCGGCCAGAAAAGCCAGATGCATCCCCGACACCGCCACCGTATGGCTCAGACCCGCCCGCTCCAGAGAGGTGGTGAACTCGTCGGTGAGGTTGTCCCGGTTGCCCGTGACCAGGGCCCGGACAAAGCCGGACACGTCGAACCATCGCGGAACTTTCCTTGTTTGAGTAAC
>CAJUPW010000016.1:25313-52573 GCA_910588635.1 uncultured Oscillospiraceae bacterium
ACAAAGCCGGACACGTCCTCTGGAAAGGCGGCGTCGATGCCGGTTTTCAGGGCTTTGGACGCCCAGGCGGCGAAGTATTGAGGCGCAATATGCTCCGGGCGCTCCGTCTCCAGGCGACCGTAGGCCTGGGCCCGGAGGAAGATGCCTTTGGCGGTGTAATAGGTAATCTTCTCCCCGGCGAAGGTGCGGTCTCCCAGTGTACAGTGGGCCACGGTCTCCACCTGGTCGCCGGGGCGCAGGTCCGCCCCCTGTCCGTCTGTATAGAGGATAGCGGACACCTTCACCCTGCTCTCTGTCTCCGCCCGGACCAGTATGGTATAGCCGCCAAAATTTCCCTCCTGGGGCCAGTCCGCTGCCGTGGCGGACAGCCGGACGGTGCGGCCGTCCAGGTCCCGGGCGGGCTGGAAGAACACCGCCGTATACAGGGCCGTCCACAGAAAGCCGCAGGCCAGACCGGACAGAATCAGTAGGGCGCGGGTCCGGGCGCGGCTTCTCTTCCGAAAAAACAGCCCCAGAAGCAGTGTTATGACAACCAAACTCCCGCCCAGAGGAAGGAGCGCGGCGTCCAGCCCGCCGTAGACCGCAAGGAACACAGCGGCGGAAAAGGAGAAAGCGAAGGCGGCCAGTACCCGCATATTCTCTCCCCTCTTCCGGCGTTTTTTAAAGGTTACCATATTGAACAGGAAATTGCAAGTCTTGCCAATTTGCCGGAATTATGGTAAAATCATCCCACTTTTGAAAAGGAGCCTCGCCCCATGACCGACTATTTCCATTTAAATATAGACCGCGCCGCCTTGCTCTCCCTATCTACCCTGGGGCTTGCTCATTTGGGGGACGGGGTGTACGAGGTGATGGTGCGCTCCTGGCTGGTGCTCCATGGCAGAGCCAAGGCCAAGGACCTGCACCGGGCCACCGTCCGGTATGTGGCCGCCCCCGCCCAGGCCGAGCGGTTTGAAAAAATTCAGCCCCTCCTCTCTGAGGAGGAGGCCGATGTCTTTCGCCGGGGCCGGAACGCCGACACCCACTCTGTCCCCAAGGCGGCCAGCCGGGCCCAGTACCAGACCGCCACCGGCCTGGAGGCCCTCTTCGGCTGGCTCTACCTCCAGGGGAGAACGGAGCGGCTGAATGAGTTGTTTTCTGCGATGATGGAGGAATGATCCATGCCCTTAGACGCGCTCTGCCTGTCCGGCGTAATAAACGAACTGAATACCTCCCTGGCCGGGGCCCGGGTGGACAAAATATACCAGCCCGGGCGGGACGAGGTGGTCCTCGCCCTGCGGACCCAGAGCGCGGGCAATGTGCGCCTGCTGCTGTCCGCCAACCCGGCCCATCCCCGGCTCCACCTCACCACCCTCCCCCTGGATAATCCTGAGAAGCCCCCCATGTTCTGTATGCTGCTGCGCAAGCACATGTCCGGAGCCCGGCTGCTGGATATCGTCCAGACCCCCCTGGAGCGGGTGGCCGCGCTGCGCTTTGAGGCGCTGAATGAACTGGGCGACCGGGTGGAGCGCCGCCTCATTCTGGAGGCCATCAGCCACAAGACCAATCTCCTCTTACTGGACGGGGAGGGCCGCATTTTGGACTGTATCCGCCGCACCGGAGGCGACGCTACTGCTGGTCGCCTTCTCCAGCCTGGGATGTTTTACCGGCTCCCTCCAAGCCTTGACAAGGAAAATCCCCTTGCAGCAGATCGTGAGAAATTGGAGCGCTTGCTGTCCGCCGCCCCAGAGGAGGCCCAGGCAGACAAGTGGCTGCTGGACACCTTCGGCGGGCTGTCCCCCCTCCTCTGCCGGGAGCTGGCCCATCGGGCGGGGGGCTCCGCTGATGTACGGCTGAATATGCTGGGCCCGGAAGGCCGGGCAAGGCTGCTGGACTGCCTGGAGGCACTCCAAGATTCTATCAAGGAAAACCGCTATGCGCCGACGACGGTGCTCATGGACGGTCGCCCCCGTGATTTCACCTTCCTGCCGGTGGAGCAGTATGAAAGCGCCGCCCAGGTGGAGCTCTGGCCCGCCTTTTCTCCCATGCTGGACGCCTTCTTTGAGCAGCGGGAGCGACAGGACCGAATCCGCCAGCGTGGCCAGGACCTGATTAAGTCCGTCACCAACGCCCGGGACCGTACCGCCCGAAAAATCGCCAATCAGGAGAAGGAGCTGGCCGCCACCAGGGACCGGGACCGGCTGCGCCAGCTGGGGGACATCATTACCAGCAATTTTTATCAGATGTCCAAGGGCATGGCCCGGCTCCGGGCGTCCAACTTCTATGACCCCGAGGGCGGCGAGGTGGAGATCAAGCTGGACCCCCTCCTCACCCCCCAGCAAAACGCCGCCAAATACTACAAGGATTACAACCGGGCCAAAAAGGCGGAGGAAATGCTCACCATCCAACTGGAGAAGGGCCGGCACGAGCTGGACTACCTGAACAGTGTGCTGGAGAACATCTCCCTGGCCGAGGGGGAACGTGACCTGGCGGAAATCCGTCAGGAGCTGACGGACACCGGCTATCTCCGCCGCCCCGGCAAGGCCAAGGACCGGGGCAGGCGGGTGACATCCAAGCCAATGGAATTTATGTCAACCGCCGGTCTGCGCATCTCCGTAGGCAAGAACAACAGCCAGAACGACCTGCTCACCTGCAGGCTGGCGGGAAAGGGGGACATCTGGTTCCACACCCAGAAGATCCACGGCTCCCACGTCATTCTGTGGACTGAGGGGGGCCAGCCCGACCTCCAGAGTCTGAACGAGGCCGCTGTCCTGGCCGCCTGGTTCTCCCAGGCCCGGGACAGCAGCAAGGTGCCGGTAGACTACACCCCTGTCCGCTTCGTCAAGAA
Organism: uncultured Oscillospiraceae bacterium; assembly: GCA_910588635.1. Classification (GTDB taxonomy): domain Bacteria; phylum Bacillota; class Clostridia; order Oscillospirales; family Oscillospiraceae; genus Lawsonibacter. The sequence continues at coordinate 28,141 of CAJUPW010000016.1, forward strand.
GCCGGGGAACGCCCGGCCCGGCATGGTGGTCTACACCACCTATGAGACCGCCCAGGTCACCCCGGACGGAGAGCTGGCCAAGCGGCTGCGGATCAAATGATGAGGGCGGCCCTTACGGGCCGCCCTCGCTTAGAATCTGTATGCTTCGGCGAATGGTACAGCTTCTTAATCTTACTGCTTGCTCTTGATATACTCGTCAATGGACTTGGCCGCGGACTTGCCGGCGCCCATAGCCAGGATGACCGTGGCCGCGCCGGTGGCCGCGTCGCCGCCGGCGAAGATGGCGGGGCAGGAAGTACACCCATTCTCATCGGCGGCCACACAGCCCTTCTTGTTCTTCTCCAGGCCGGGGGTGCCCTCGTAGCTCATGGGATTGGGCTGGGTGCCCAGGGCCATGATGACGGCGTCCACATCTATCTTGAACTCGCTGCCCGGGATGGCCATGGGACGGCGGCGGCCGGAGGCGTCAGGCTCGCCCAGCTCCATCTTGATGCAGGTGATGGACTGGACCAGGCCCTTTTCGTCACCCTCAATGGACACGGGATTGGTGAGCAGGTCGAACACGATGCCCTCCTGTTTGGCGTGATGGACCTCCTCCACACGAGCGGGGAGCTCCGTCTCGGAGCGGCGGTAGACGATATGGACGTCCGCGCCCAGCCGCTTGGCGCACCGGGCGGCGTCCATGGCCACGTTGCCGCCGCCCACCACGGCCACCTTCTTGTTGCGCAGCACAGGGGTGGCGGAATCCTCCTTATAGGCCTTCATCAGGTTAATGCGGGTGAGGTACTCGTTGGCGGAGTACACGCCCACCAGGGACTCGCCAGGAATCTTCATGAACATGGGCAGGCCGGCGCCGGAGGCGATAAACACAGCCTCGAAGCCTTGCTGCTCAAATAGCTCAGTGATGGTGAGCACCTTGCCGATGACCATGTCCAGCTCGATCTTGACGCCCATCTTCTTCAGCTTCTCCACCTCGCGGTTGACCACGGCCTTGGGCAGACGGAACTCGGGAATACCGTAGCTCAGCACGCCGCCGGCCACATGGAAAGCCTCGAAGATGGTGACCTCGTACCCGATGCGGGCCAGCTCGCCGGCGCAGGTCAGGCCGGCGGGGCCGGAACCGATCACGGCCACCTTATGTCCGTTGCTGGGGACGGGCTCTACCTTGTCGGTGATACCCCGGAAAGCCGCCCAGTCGGCCACAAAGCGCTCGATCCGGCCGATGGCAATGGGCTCGCCCTTGATGCCCCGGACGCACATGCCCTCGCACTGGGTCTCCTGGGGGCAGACCCGGCCGGAGATGGCGGGCAAGGCGTTGGCGGCGGACAAAATCTCATAGGCCCCGGCGATGTCGCCGTCGGCCACCTTCCGCAGGAAGTCGGGGATGGGGATGCCCACCGGGCACCCGCTGACACAGGGGCGGTTCTTGCAGTTCAGGCAGCGGTCGGCCTCGTTCATGGCCGCGCCGGTGGAGTAGCCCAGAGCCACCTCTTTAAAATTCTTCACACGGTTGGCGGGGTCCTGATCTCCCATCAGGGTCCTCACATTCTGCATATTAGCCATTCATGGCACCTCCTCCCAGGCGGCAGAGATGCTTCTCTCTCGCCTTGGTCTCCTGTTCCAGATAGGTCGCGTTGCGGGCGATGACCTCGTCAAAGTCCACCTTGTGGCCGTCAAAGTCCGGGCCGTCCACGCAGGCGAACTTCACCTCGCCGTCCACAGTGAGGCGGCAGCAGCCGCACATCCCCGTGCCGTCGATCATGATGGGGTTCATGCTCACGGTGGTGGGGATGTTGTACTTCTCGGTGAGCTTGCAGGCAAACTTCATCATCATCAGAGGGCCGATGGCAAAGACGTGATCGAACTTGACCCCGCTCTCAATCAGCTTCTCCAGCTTGCCGGTGACAAAGCCGTGGTAGCCGTAGGAGCCGTCGTCGGTGCAGATGTGCAGGTCGGTGCAGGCCTCGGCCATCTCCTCCTCCAGGATGACGATATCATGGGTCTTAAATCCGCCGATCAGGTCCACCTGGTTGCCGGCCTCGTGCAGGGCGCGGGCCACAGGCAGCGCGATGGCGCAGCCCAGACCGCCGCCCAGAACCGCCGCCCGGCCCAGGTCGTTCACCTCGGTGGGTTGTCCCAGAGGGCCCACAAAGTCCTGGAGGCAGTCGCCCTCGTTCAGCTCGTCCAGGGCCATGGTGGTGCCGCCGATCTTCTGGTAGATCACGGTGACCAGACCGTCCACCGCGCTGGAGATGGTCAGAGGAATCCGCTCTCCCTCTTCATCCACACGCAGGATGATGAACTGGCCCGCCTTGGCCTTGGCGGCCACCAGCGGCGCGTACACCGAGATTTGAGAAATCTCAGGTGTCAGCGCCTTTTTTCTCGCAATTTCGTACTTCTTCACTGTTTCTCCTCCTGTCAGAGTTCTTCCCTTTTTCATCGGATATATTGCCAGCGGCATCCGCCGCACAGATCACAGATTTCTCTTTTTTCCATAGCGCCGGCGCCGCCGGGCGCCGCGCAGCCATCGGACCAGGAGTACCGCCAGAATCACCGCGACAGCCAGCACCGCCAGCGCCACGCCGGTGATCCAGTTGGGATTCTTTACCAGCTCCACGGGGTTCCAGCTGCGGCTGACAGCCTTCCGGCCATCGCCGTTTGGCTTGGAGTAGCGGCTTGGCACGCCCTCCTCCCCAAAGCTCTGGAGGTAGGCCGCCAAGGCGTACCACTCTTTAATTTCGTTGCCGTTTTCATCCCGGAGAATGCAGGCCTCGAAGTCGGTGACGGGGCTTCCGTCGGCCATCTTAGGCTCCAGGGACAGCAGCCCCATGGATTTGCTCTCCACCGTGCTCAGCATCTGGGCGGAGTACATGCCGGTGACCACCCGGTAAAGCTGGTCGTCGTCAATATCCCCAAAGCTTGACTCCGCCAAAATTTGGCCGGGCGACACCTCTTGGGCAGTTTCCCGGTGGAGACGCATATCCGTCACCCGGTTGAAAAACATCCGGTGGGTGTTGAAGGAGTAGTCCAACCCAGCCACATACAGCTGGGCTGCGGGCATGAGGGGGGTCACAGAGGCGTCCACCTCGGCGGCGGCCTTCAGCTCCTTGCCGGTGAGGTACACCCCTACCAGAGGAAAACCGGAGGTACCGTCGCTCCCCACCCCCATGGACAGCACGTCGAAAGCCATGGAAGTGGTGATCTCCCCAACCGCCAGAGGGGCGCGCAGCACCCCGTCAGCAGTGACCGTCACAGTGGGAACGTCGGGGGCGTCCGCCTCCAGGTTTTTCGCCGCCCAGAGGAAAGCGTCAGCCACCAGCTCCCCCAGGGCGTTGCCGCTCTGGACCCCGGACTCAGGGGTGGGCAGGTCAAAGTCCGTCCGGGTGAGCACCTCGTCATAGGTCAGACCGTAGCGGCCCAGGTAGGTCCCTCCCACCAGCCTTTTCCAGCGCTCCATCATGGAGGCAATCTCCCCGTCCTCGGGCAGCGTCTCGTCGATGGGGGTCAGGTGGTAATCGGTCAGCGTCTTGTCTCCGTTTCCTGTCCAGCTCAGAGTGACGGAGCCCAGGTTTCCGCAATAAGGTCCAGCGGAGACGATATAGGTATCGCCCACCAGAATGGGTTCTTCCAGGGTGGTGTGGGTATGCCCGGAGACGATCAGGTCGATGCCCCTCACCTTCTCCGCCAGCTGCTCATCCTCAGACAGCTTCTTTTTCTCATTGGTCCCCGAGTGGGACAGGCAGATGATAAACTGGGCCCCTTGCTCCTTCAGGGCGTCCACACACCGCTGGGCATTGCTCGCCATATCCCCCAGCGAAAAGCCGGAAGAGGGGGCGCAGGAGTGGGAATCCACCCCCATCAGTCCAAAGATGCCGTAGGTAATCCCGCCCCGCTCCAGGAGCATGTAGTCCCGAACGTTGTAAGCAGCCATGGAGCGCTGGATGTCCAGCCTGTCCGGGTTGTCGTTTGCCGGCTTATAGTTGGCCATCAGAAGGGCGGGAGCGCGGTCGCCGCTGGCCGCCACGGCGTTGAGCATGGCGGCAAAGCCGGTCCCCTTGTGGTCAAACTCGTGGTTGCCCGCGGTGGCGGCGTCGTAGCCCAGGGCGCCCATGGTGCGCAGCTCCGCCCCCTGAGTGGTATACAGGGTCTGAATCAGGGAACCGATGGAGAAGTCCCCCCCGTCCACTGTCAGGGCGTCCGGGTGGGCGGCCCGCTCCCGCTCCAGAGCGGCCTTGAGCCGGGCGTAACCCCCTGACTCCCCGCCCGTTCCATCGGGCTGGGGAAGAAAATGGGAGTGGAGGTCATGGGTAAAGAGCACCGTTGTGGTATGACTCCCTGACCCGGCCGCAAGAGCGGGCAGTAGGGAGCACAGCAGCAGGACTGCCAGAAAAAACGCGGAAACGCGGTGGAAACGCTTCACGGAGCACCCTCCATTATCTGTTATCATCGGATTACGTCAAACTGGACCGGGCGCCAGAACAGCTCTCGGACCTGCTCCGGGTCCCGGGTCTGGCCCAGCACCCACATCAGCTTAGCGGTTGCGGCCTCCAGGGTCATGTTGTAGGCCTCGATCAGTGAAAATTTCTCCTTCACCTGCTGTCCCACCTGATAGACCGACATGTCGCTGCCCTCATAGGGCACCTGGGTCATCATCACAATGGTCTTGCCCCCGGCCAGCCACTCGGCCACCACCTGGGCCAGGGGACCGCTCCCCCCGCCGGGCAGGCCGCCCACCCCGAAGGACTGGAGGATCACCGCCTGATAGCTGTCCTTCAAAAGCCGGAGGGCCTCCGCCCCCATGCCCGGGATCAGGGTCAGCAGCAGCACCCTGTCCTCCAGCCTGTCATAAAAGACGGGCTCCGCCCCGTAGGCGTAGGCCCGGGGGGCCAGATAGCGGATCAGCTTCCCGTCCCGGATGACCGCCCGCTCCGGGTAGTCCACGCAGGAGAAAGCGTTGAAGCTCTTGCTGCGCTCCTTTCGGGCCCGGGTGCCCAGGATCACCCGGCCGTCAAAGACCAGACTGACATCGTGGGACTGCTTGTCGGCGGCGTAGAGAAAGCTGTCGTACAGGTTGCGGCGGGCGTCGGTGTCGTTGAGGGCGATGGATTTTTGAGAGCCGGTGATGACGATGGGCTTGGGCGAGTCCTGAATCAGGTAGGACAAGGCGGCGGCGGTATAGGCCATGGTGTCGGTGCCGTGGGTGATGACGAAGCCGTCGTAGTCGTCATACCGTTCCCGGACGGCCCCGGCAATTTTCAGCCAGTGGCTGGGGCCGATATTGGTGCTGTCCAGATTCATCAGCTGGACGGCCTCCACCCGGCACAGGTCCCCGATGGCAGGAACATAGCTCAAGATTTCCTCAGAGGAGATGGCCGGGCTGAGCCCCTGGCCGCTCTCCTTAGAGGCAATGGTCCCTCCGGTGGCCAGCATCAGGATACGTCTCATAGCAGCTCCTTTACAAACACTGGAGATACTTGCCGTACAGGGTCATGGACAGCTCGCCGCCGATTCTGTGGACCTGCTCCTCGGTGATCCAGCCCTCGTAGAGGGCCAGCTCCTCCAGACAGCCCACATACCGGCCGGTGGCGTCCTGGATACGCTTGATGGTCTCTCCCGCCGTCAGCAGGCTGTCGGCGGTGCCGGCGTCCAGCCAGGTAAAGCTCTTCTCAAGCGGCATCACCTGCAGCTGTCCCCGGCGCATATACTCCAGATTCACGTCGGTGATTTCCAGCTCCCCCCGGGCGGAGGGCTTGAGGCGGTTGGCAATCTCCATGACCTGATGGTCGTAGAAATACAGGCCGGGAATGATATAGTTGGACTTGGGATACCGGGGCTTCTCCTCAATGGAGATGGCCCGGCCGTCCTTGTCAAACTCCACCACACCGAAGGGGCGAGGGTCCTCCACCCAGTAGCCGAATACGGTGGAGCCCCGGTCGTTGGCGGCGGCCCGCTTCAGGGTGGACGCCAGGGTGGGAGCGTAGAAGATGTTGTCTCCCAGCACCAGGCAAACCCGGTCGCTCCCCACAAACTCCTGTCCGATAAGCAAGGCGTCGGCGATGCCCCGTGCCACCGGCTGCTCGGCGTACTCAATTTGCAGGCCGTACTGCTCTCCCCTCCCCAGCAAGGCTTGGAAGGTAGGGGTCTCCCCCGGCGGGACGATAATCATGATTTCCGAAATACCCGCCTGCATGAGGATGGCAATGGGGTAGTAAATCAGCGGCTTGTCGTACACCGGGAGTAAGGGCTTGCACACCGGCTTGGTCATGGGATACAGGCGGGTCCCCTTCCCCGCCGCCAAAACGATACCTTTCATTGTTATTCTCCTGTCCGGCTCAAGGGCCGTTTTCCGGTACGGATGTATATAGCGATAGTTATTGTATTATTTTATCATAGTTCCTCTTCCGTTACAAGAATAAACTGTCCGTAACTATTACAACCGGCGGAGGTTTTTCCCTCCGCCGGTTGTCTGATTCATCAAATTGCCGAAACTTTTTTCCAGCTATGCCGCGGCGCCCTTTTTCGCGCTCGCCCGCTGGAAGATCACGACGCCCACAACGACCACTACGCCGACCACATCGGTGAGGTTGCCGGGGATCATCATGCACAGGCCGCCCGCCGCGATGAGAATGCGAAACAGCGGGTTCATGGGCCGGTACAGGTAGCCATTCAGAGCGGCGGCCACGCCGTAGAGGCCGGCCAGGGAGGTAAGCACGATGAGGACGGACTGAACCACCTTCATAGTGGGGCTGGTGCCCGCCTCAAACTGGAAGAGCATGGCGGGATTCAGCGCGAAGATGTAGGGCACTACAAAGGCGGCAATCGCCAGTTTTGTGGCGTTGAAGGCCGTCTTCATGGGCGGGGCCTTGGCGATGGCGGAGCCGGCGTAGGCGGCCAGGGCCACAGGGGGGGTGATGTCGGCCACGATGCCGAAGTAGAACACGAAGAAGTGGGCGCAGATCATCTTGATGCCGATCTGATCGCTCATCAGGATGGGGGCGCAGGTGGCCGCCATGATGCAGTAGTTGGCGGTGGTGGGCACGCCCATACCCAGCACGATGCAGCACAGCATAGTCAGGAACAGGGCCACAATCTTCATACCGCCAGAGACGGACAGGATGGTGCGCAGCAGATCGCTGGCAAGGCCGGTGGAGGTGACGCAGCCGGCCACGATACCGGCCATGGAGCAGGCCGCGGCCACCGAGATGGTGCCCTTGCCGCCGGCCTCCAGGGCGTCCAGCACCTTCATAAGGCTGATGTTGTCAGAGGCATCCTCAAAGCCGCAGGCCTTGTTGACGAAAATGTTGAGGGCGCCCACCGCAATGGCGATAAAGATGGCAATGGCGGCGGAGTAGGCCATAGTGTTTTTTCCGGTAGACACCAGCCAGACCAGAATGACCAGGGGCAGCAGCAGGTACAGCTTGGGAGCCAGCTCCTTGAACTTGGGCAGCTCACTGCGGGGGATACCCTTCAAACCCAGCTTCTTGGCCTCCAGGTGGACGGCGATGAAGATGCCGGCAAAGTACAGGAAAGCGGGCAGAATGGCCAGCACCACAATCTGCTGATAAGGGATGCCGGTGGTCTCGGCCATGATGAAAGCGGCGGCGCCCATAATGGGGGGCATGATCTGGCCGCCAGTGGAAGCCGCAGCCTCAACCGCCCCGGCGAACTCGCCCTTGTAGCCGGTCTTTTTCATCATGGGGATGGTGACCGAGCCGGTGGTGACGGTGTTGCCCACGGAGGAGCCGGACACCATGCCGCACAGGGCGGAGGAGATGACGGCCACCTTGGCCGGGCCGCCGGAGGAGGAGCCGGCCACACAGTTGGCCAGGCTGATAAAGAAATTGGAGATTCCGGTGCGCTCCAAAAACGCACCGAAAATGATAAACATGACAATAAACTTCTGGCAGGCGGAAACCGGGGTGCCGATGATGCCGTTTGTGGTGTAGAACATGTCAAAAAGGGCCTTGCCGATGCGGATATTGGCCCCGAACAGGGTATACAGAATCAGCGCGCCCGCCACGCACAGGATGGGCAGGCCCACGCTGCGCCGGCACAGCTCCACCATAGCCAGGATGCCGATGACCGCGAAGGCGAGAAGCATGGGGTCGTTGGACACCTTGGCATAGTCCATCATGTTGATCTTCTCCGCGTTAAAGGCGAAGTAGAAGAAGGGGGTACAACCCGCGATCATGATGATAATGTCATACCATGGCAAGCTGTTTACCTTTACCATTCCTTTTTTGATGGGGAAATTCAAAAAACCGATGATGATGATGCCGCCCAGGAAGGTACACAGACGAAACTCCGCCTGACCCGTATTGAGCAGCGTCAGATACATACAAAACAGTGAGAAGGCGATCATGATAAATTTCACAATCCACTTGGGAGTGCCCTCCCAGACTCGGACGTTGGACTCCCGGTCAAACTTTTTCATGACCTCGTCCACATCAGCCGCGGTGCCGACCTCCTGAGAATCTACTGCGGCCTCGCTGACGGGCGGCGCCGCATCCTTTTCTTTCTTCCAAAAACTCACGTTCCGCTCTCCTTTCTACGGCTTTGCGATGGGCTGCGATACGCAACGGACTGCGGCGGAGCAAACTCCACCGCAGTCCGATGGCTGCTAAATGATTTTATTTGGTGGGAACGGTCAGGCCCTTCTCGGTGAAATACTTGGCTGCGCCGGGATGATAGGGCACGGCGGTGATGCTGGCGGCAAAGTCCAGATCCAGCTCGTTCTTCTTGTCGTGGCCCAGAGAGTCAATGCTCTCGAAGATACCGGAGACCACATTGTAGATGTCGTCGTCCTTGCAGTCGTCCCGGGCGATAATGACGGCGCCCACAGCCACGGTGGTGGCGTCAGCGTCCAGGCCATAGGCGTCCTTGGAGATGACATTTTTGCTGTAGTAGGGGGAGGAGGCAATCAGCTTGTCGATGTGCTCGTCGTCCAGCTGCACCAGATACACGTCCCGGCTGGCGGCCAGAGAGGTGATGGCGGTGGTGGGGGCGCCGGCAACCACGAAAGCGGCGTCGATCTTGCCGTCCATCAGCGCGTCGGCGCTGTCGCCGAATCCCTGGTAGGTGGGCTTGATGTCCTTCTCAACGTCCAGATCGTAAGCGGCCAGCACATCAACGGCGTTGAAGTACACGCCGGAGCCGGACTCGCCAACGGAGACGTTCTTGCCCTTCAGGTCAGCCACGGATTTGATGCTGGGGTCCAGAGTGACGATCTGAACCTGCTCCATGTACAGGGCAGCCACAGTGGAGAAGCTTCCGACCTTGCCGTTCTCCTCAAACAGGCGCTCGCCGTTGTAGGCGTAAGCCATAACGTCGGACTGGACGAAGCCCAGCTGGGCGTCCTTCTGGTCCATCTGCTCGATGTTGCCCTTGGAGCCCTTGCCCACGATGGCAGTGACGGTGGTCTTGGTCTTGTCGCTGATCTGGCCGGCCAGCACGGTGCCGAAGCCGTAGTAGGTGCCCTGGTCGCCGCCGGTCACGAAGGTCAGCTTACTGCCGCCGCCGCAGCCGGCCAGCACTGCGCTCATGGTCATGACCAGAGCGAGGGCTAATGCGAGTTTTTTCTTCATATTCTCTTCCTCCATTTTTCAGTCTGGCATGCTCCTCCGGAGACCGGAAGAGCAAAAGCCCCATGGGGCTTTTGCCGTATGGATGTACAAGCGAGTCACTGCTTGCGGATTTTATTATATTACAGCTTCCACATAAATGCAAGTTATTTTTTCTTTACGCCTCGCCCACTTTACCCAACGGGAGTGGTCTCCCGGCGGAATTTTTCCAGGTAGGCGTCCTGGAGCATCTTCAGCCGCTGGGGGTCCTTCCCGCCCACGGGAATACGGTCGATGGACTCCACCCGCATGCACAGGGCGCTGGAGCTGGTGACGATAACTTCGTCGGCGTTCATCAGCTCCACCATGGAGAAGGGCTCCTCCGCCACCGGGACGCCGTGCTCCCCGGCCAGGGCCAGCAGGTGCTTGCGGGTGATGCCGGGCAGGATCAGCTCGTCGGTGGGGGCGGTGCGCAGCACCCCGTCCTTCAGGATGGAGATGTTGCTGTGGGCGCACTCGGTGACCCGGCTACCCCGGTGGAGCACCGCCTCGTCGCAGCCGGCCTCCAGGGCCCGCTGATTGGCCAGCACGCTGGGGATCAGGTTCAGAGTTTTGATGTTGCACAGCTTGAAGCGGTTGTCCTCCAAGGAAATGAGCTTATAGGGCACATCCATGGACTTCATGGTGTGGGGCTTGACAAAGACCATCAGGGAAGGCTCCACATCCTTGGGGAACACATGGTTTCGGGGGCTGTTTCCCCGGGTAATCTGCCAGTAGAGGAAGTGGACCGGGTTATCCTCCGCCGCATCAATGACCTTCTGCAGCTCCGCCTTCACCTGCTCCCGGCCCATTTTGAAGGGAATCTCCAGCAGCCGCAGGCTGTTGTACATCCGGTCCAGGTGGTCCTCAATGGCGAAGGGAATCCGGTTGGCCACGCAGGTGGCCTCATAGATGCCGTCGCCGAAATAGAGGGCCCGATCCCCCATGGACACCTTCATCTCCTCCAGAGGGCCCATCTCGCCGTTATAGTATCCGACATTTTTCCACATAATAATACCTCCATTTTTACGATATATTTTCAATAAATCCGATCTTTTTTATCGCCGTAAAGCCGATATGCTTTCCATGCCGCCCAGGCGCACAGCGAGCCGATGACCGCCCCTGTCAGCACATCGGTGGGGTAGTGGACCCCCACATACAGCCGGGACAGCCCCATCAGCACCGCCGCCGCGGCAGCGGCAATCTGCCCCCACCTCCAGGGTAGAGCCCGGACCCAGGACAGCCCGGCGGCGAAGGCCGCGCAGGTGTGGCCCGAGGGGAAGGAGTTGGGGTCCTTTTCGCTCACCAGGGGCACAATGGGCCAGTCCAACCAGGGCCTGGGACGGGAAATCAGGGGCTTGATGGTAAGGTTGGTCACGATCAGCCCCAAAACCATGGCCCCCAGGGCCAGCGCCCCCGCCTTTCGGGCAGGCTTCCAGAACAGCATGGCAAGGGACAGGGCGATCCACAGCAGCCCCGCGTCTCCCAGCTTGGTGTAGAATGACACGATGGGGTCCAGCCAGGCCATATGCAGGCCCTGGATTGCTGTCAGCAGTTTCCCGTCCAGTTGGAGTATCAAATCCAGCATCTTGTTCTCCTCTTTGCATTATGTAAACTTCCCGCTTGACGGACCGGGCCGCCATGACTATAATAGAAGAAAACCCGTGGCAAGTCAACCTTGATTTCCAGATTTGGGAGGTTCCCCCTTTGAAGCAAATCCTCTGTATGGCCAGCGAGCCCTGGTCCTCTTCCTTACCTGGCCGGACTCAGCAGCTGGTTTCCCGGCTGCGGGACGCCCAGGTCCTGTACTTCTCCCCCGCCCGCTCCCCCAAGGACCGGGCCTTCCGCCAGAGGGGACGGCAGGTGCGCCCCAATGTAACGGTCTGCACCTTACCCCCCATCCCCTTCCCCATCTCAGAGCGGCACCGGCTCCTGTTCGGGCTGGCCTGGAACCATGTAAGCCAGTTCATTCAGGATATCGCCGCACGGAAGGGCTTTTCCGAACCGCTGCTGTGGACCACCCACCCCCGCCACATCCATCTGCTGGACCGGCTGGAATTCGGCGCGCTGGTCTACGACTGCGACAAGGCATGGGACGGACTGCCTCCCCACTGGGAGGGGAGCCTGGCCCAGGCGGCCGATGTGGTCTTTGCCGCCTCCCCCCAGCTGGCCGACCGGCTGTCCCCTTGCAGCTCCAACATCGCCTTGCTGCCCAACGGCATCAACCTCCCCCTGTTCCAGCCCTCTGCTTCCCGGACGGACCCCCTCCCCGGCGTGACCGCCCCCATCTTCGGCTGGTGCGGCGCTCTCCGGGCGGGGCTGGACCTGTCCCCGGTGCTTCTGGCCGCTCAGGCCCGGCCCGACTGGGGCTTTCTCCTGCTGGGTCCGGTAGAAAGTGAAAATCCTTTTCTCCACAGGCTGAACAAGCTGTCCAACGTCTTTCTGCCCGGCGCCAGACCGGCCTCCGAGGTGCCCGACTGGCTGTACCGCTGCGATGTGCTGCTGGACCTGCTCCGGGAGGACCGGCCCTATGACGATGTGGTCTCCCCCCGGCTTTACGAGTATCTGGCCACCGGAAAGCCGGTGGTCACCATGCTGTGGCCCGGCCAGGTGGAGCAGTTCCCCGATGTGGTCTATAACGCCCACGACCCGGACGAGTTTATTACCCTCTGCGGCCACGCCCTGGAGGAAGCCCCCGGCTTTTCCCACCGGCGGATGGACCGTGCCGCCGGGGCCGCGTGGCCGCGGCGCGTGGAGGAGGTGGAGCACATCCTCACCACCGCCGGACTTCTGTGACGCTACCTCCCACTTTTTTGACAGATTCCTCCCGCCTCTTGTACAAATATACGAAAATTCTTCTCCCTCTTGCCAAATCTCCAGTTTTCCTATAAAATGGGAGCCGATCCTAAAGAGGGGGGTCTTTGCTGTGTTTTGCTTCTCCTGCTTTCATATTCAGCTCTTTTATGGCCCCAATCTGTCCAAAATCACCCGTTTATCACCCGTCAGGCTGTCTGTACCCTCAGATGGCCTGAAACTTTTTTCAAAGGAGTGTTTATATGAAAAAAGTAGCCGTCATTATGGGCTCCGACAGTGACTGGCCCGTGGTTCAGGGAGCCTGTAAGCAGCTGGACGAGTTCGGCATTCCCTGCGAGGCGCACATACTCTCGGCCCACCGCACGCCCGCGGCGGCTGCGGAATTCGCAAAAAACGCCCGGGCCAACGGCTTCGGCGTGCTCATCTGCGCCGCCGGCATGGCCGCCCATCTGGCCGGGGCCTTCGCCGGCAACTCCACCCTCCCTGTCATCGGCATCCCCATGAAAGGCGGGGCCATGGACGGGCTGGACGCCTTGCTGGCCACCGTTCAGATGCCCAGCGGCATCCCGGTGGCCACCGTGGCCATCAACGGGGCAAAAAACGCCGCCGTGCTGGCCGCCCAGATTCTGGCGGTGTCCGATGATGAATTGGCCGCCAGGCTGGACGCGGCCCGGGAAAAGATGGCCGATCAGATCGCGGAGAAAGAGGCCAGACTTCAGGCCGAGCTGAAAGGCTGACATCAAATTTGAATCAAAAATTTATTTTGGAGGAATTTATCATGGAAAACAAACTGGTTTATACCGGCAAGACCAAGAATGTCTACGCGCTGGACAACGGCAACTACCTGCTCAAGTTCAAGGACGACTGCACCGGAAAGGACGGCGTGTTCGATCCCGGCGAGAACTCCGTGGGCCTGACCATTGAGGGTGTGGGCGACGTCAACCTGCGCATGTCCATCTACTTCTTTGAGAAGATCAACGCCGCCGGCATCCGCACCCACTTCGTCTCCGCCGATCTGGCCAACACCACCATGGAGGTGCTGCCCGCCAAGGTCTTTGGCCACGGCCTGGAGGTCATCTGCCGCCACAAGGCGGTGGGCTCCTTCATCCGCCGGTACGGCGAGTATATCGAGGAGGGCGCCGACCTGCCCGCCTATGTGGAGACCACGTTCAAAAACGACGACAAGGGCGACCCTCTGGTGACCAGGGACGCCCTGGTTGCTCTGGGCGTGATGACCGAGGCGCAGTACGACGACATCAAGGATATGACCCAGAAAATCACCAAAATCGTGGCCGACGACCTGAAAGCCAAAGGTCTGGTGCTCTACGACATCAAGTTTGAGTACGGCTACGACCCCGACGGCAAGGTAATGCTCATTGACGAGATCGCCTCCGGCAACATGCGGGTATATAAGGACGGGAAGTATATCGACCCCATGACTCTGTCCAAACTCTTCTTCGCATAACTTTAAGGAGGACAAGCATACATGGGTGGCTTTTTCGGGGCCGTCTCCACACAGGACGTCTCCCTTGATATTTTTTTCGGGGTGGATTACCACTCCCACCTGGGCACCCGCCGGGGCGGCATGATTATCCATGACGCCAAGGACGGCTTTCAGCGCCAGATTCACTCCATTGAAAATACCCCCTTCCGCACCAAGTTTGAGAAGGACCTGGCCAATTTCCACGGCCGCTCCGGCATCGGCTGCATCAGCGACACCGACCCTCAGCCTCTGCTGGTGCGGTCCCATCTGGGGCTGTACGCCATCACCACCGTGGGAATCATCAACAACGCCGAGGAGCTGGTCAACCAGTACTTTTCCGACCACGGACACCAGTTTATGGCTATGAGTTCCGGCAAGGTCAACTCCACCGAGTTGGCCGCCGCCCTCATCAACCAGAAGAACAACCTGGTGGACGGCATCCTCCACGCCCAGGAGGCGATTAAAGGCTCCCTTACCTTGCTGATCCTTACAGACAGCGGGGAGATTATCGCCGCCCGGGACCGGGTAGGACGCCTGCCCGTCCTCATCGGCAAAAACGACAAGGGCCACTGTGTCTCTTTCGAGTCCTTCGCCTACCACAAGCTGGGCTACGAGGACGCCTACGAGCTGGGTCCCCGGGAGATCGTCCGCATCCGGCCGGAGGGCTTCAACATCCTCTCCCCCGCCGGGAAGGAAATGAAAATCTGCGCCTTCCTCTGGTCCTACTATGGCTACCCCAACTCCAACTACGAGGGGGTCAACGTGGAGGTTATGCGCTACAAAAACGGCGCGATCATGGCCCGGGACGAGGAAAAGCGGGGCAGCCGGCCCCAGGTGGACTATGTGGCCGGCGTTCCCGACTCCGGCGTCCCCCACGCCATTGGCTACGCCAACGAGAGCCGCAGCCATTTCGCCCGGCCCTTTGTGAAATACACCCCCACCTGGCCCCGGTCCTTTATGCCAGCCAACCAGGAGGTCCGCAACCAGGTGGCCAAAATGAAGCAGATTCCCGTCCCCGAGCTGATTCAGGGCAAAAAGCTGCTCTTTGTGGACGACTCCATCGTCCGGGGCACCCAGCTGCGGGAAACAGTGGAATTTCTCTATGGGTCCGGGGCCAAGGAGGTCCACATGCGCTCCGCCTGCCCCCCCATCATGTACGGCTGCAAGTTTCTGAATTTCTCCAGCAGCAGGTCCGAAATGGAGCTGCTGGCCCGCCGCACCGTTCTGGAGCTGGAGGGCGACAAGGGGCTGGAGCACCTGGAGGAGTACGCCGACGGCTCCACCCGGCGGGGCCAGTGCATGCTGAAAACCATCTGTGAGAAATTCGGCTTCGACTCCCTGGGCTACCAGTCCCTGGACGGCCTCCTGGAGGCCATCGGCATCGACCGGGACAAGGTGTGTACCTACTGCTGGAACGGGAAGGAATAACATCATCTCCGGGCCGCCCGGGATGGCGGCCCCCACATTATCTTTTATGGAGGTTTTACCATGGAAAACTCCCATTCCGCATCCTACGCCGCCGCCGGCGTGGACATTGAGGCCGGCTACAAGGGCGTACAGCTGATGAAAAAGCATGTGGCCCGCACCATGATTCCCGGCGTGGTCAGCGGCATCGGCGGCTTCGGCGGCCTGTTTGCCCCCGACCTGTCCGGGATGAAGGAGCCCGTGTTTGTCTCGGGCACCGACGGTGTGGGCACCAAGATTCGTCTGGCCCAGCTGATGGACCGGCACGACACCATCGGCATCGACTGCGTGGCCATGTGCGTCAACGATATCATCTGCTGCGGCGCGCGCCCGCTGTTCTTCCTGGACTACATCGCCATCGGCAAAAACGAGCCGGAGAAGGTGGCAGCGATTGTCTCCGGCGTGGCCGAGGGCTGCGTCCAGTCGGGCTGCGCCCTCATCGGCGGCGAGACCGCCGAGCACCCCGGCCTGATGGCCCCCGAGGACTACGATCTGGCCGGCTTCGCCGTGGGCGTGGTGGACCGTGAAAAGATCATCGACGGCTCCAGGGTCAGCGGGGGCGACGTTCTTATCGGCCTGACCTCCTCCGGGGTTCACTCCAACGGCTTCTCCCTGGTGCGCAAGGTTTTCGACATTGAGCACGCCGACCTGACTACCCCTATGGATGAGCTGGAGGGCAAATCTTTGGGCGAGGCCCTGCTGGCCCCCACCAAGCTCTATGTAAAGGCCGTTCTGGCCCTCATCGACGGCGGGATCGACCTCCACGGCGCCAGCCACATCACCGGCGGCGGCTTCTATGAGAACATCCCCCGCTGCCTGCCCAAGGGAATGACCGCTAAAATCGACAAATCCGCCCTGTGGATCGACCCCATCTTCCGGATGATCCAGCGGCTGGGGAATATTCCAGAGCACGACATGTTCAATACCTTCAACATGGGCACCGGCATGGTGCTGGTGGTGGCCAAAGAGGATGTGGACAAGGCCGTTGCCGCCCTCAACAGCGAGGGTCAAGGCGCTAAGGTCATTGGCGATGTCGTGGCCGAGGACATTGGTGTGGAGCTGCTGTGATGAAAAAAATTGCCGTCCTGGTCTCCGGCGGCGGGACCAATTTGCAGGCCCTCATCGACGCCCAGGGCCGGGGGGAGATCGTCAACGGGGAAATTGCCGCCGTCATTTCCTCCGCGCCCGAGGCCTACGCCCTGGAGCGGGCCAAAAAGGCCGGCATTCCCGGCTATGTGCTGGCCCGCCGGGACTACCCCTCCAGCCAGGCCATGACCCGGGCCCTGGTGGACAAGCTGCGAGAGCTGTCCATCGACCTGGTGGTGATGGCGGGCTTTATGACCATCGTCACCCGGGAGCTGTTTGAGGTCTACCCCAACGCCGTCATCAACATCCACCCCGCCCTGATCCCCTCTTTCTGCGGCAAGGGGGCCTACGGCCTCCATGTCCACGAGCAGGCCCTGGCCTACGGGGTGAAGGTGTCCGGGGCCACCGTCCACTTCGTCACCGAGGAGTGCGACTCAGGGCCCATCATTCTCCAACGGGCGGTGGACGTTCTCCCCGGCGACACCCCGGAAACCCTCCAGCGCCGGATCATGGAGCGGTGCGAGTGGAAGCTGCTGCCCCAGGCCGTCTCCCTGTTCTGTCAGAACCGGCTGCGGGTGGAGGGCCGCACCGTCCGAATCTTACCATAGGAGGCAGCTGCCATGACTGATTTGATGAAATACCTCTCGGAAAACCCCTACCCCGGCCGGGGCATCGTCCTGGGCCGCACTGCCGACAACAAAAAGGCGGCTGTCGCCTACTTTATCATGGGCCGCAGCGAAAACAGCCGCAACCGCGTCTTTGAGGAGACTGAGGACGGCATCCGCACCCGGGCCTTTGACGAGAGCAGGATGACCGACCCCTCCCTTATCATTTACCACCCCGTCCGGCTGCTGGACAACGGCCTGCTGACGGTGACCAACGGCGACCAGACCGACACCATCCGGGACGCCATCGGCGAGGGCCACTGCTACCGCCACGCCCTGAACACCAGAAAGTTCGAGCCAGACGGACCCAACTGGACCCCCCGCATCTCCGGGGTGGTCAAGCCCGACGGGAGCTACAATCTGTCCGTTCTCAAGAGCATGGACGGCGACCCCTCCTGCTGCTGCCGGTATTTCTTTGAGTATGACGCCCCCGTCGCCGGCACGGGCCACCTGATCCACACCTATCAGGAAAACGCCGAGCCTCTCCCCTCCTTCCAGGGCGAGCCCCGCCGAGTAGCCATCAACGCCGCTGACGCCCGGTCCTGGGCGGAGGCGCTTTGGAACGCTCTGAACAGTGAAAACAAGGTGTCCCTCTATGTCCAGCTCTTCGACCTGAATGACGGCAAGCGGGATATCGCCATCATCAATAAGCACGGCTGAAAGAGGGGAGCGTAAATGGGTCTCTTTGACCGCTTCAAGAAACAGGACAAGCCTGAGGTACAGCAGGAGCCGGAGGTCCCCGCCGCTTCGGAGGCGGGTTTGCTTGACTTCCACCCCTACGACACCGGGCTTGCTGAGGCAGTCCGGGCGCTGGAAGCGGACCTGCGGACGCTGAACACCAACGGACGGCGGCCTTGCGGTCGGGACGAGTTCATCGCCCTGCTGGCGGGAATCGCCGCTTTGCGCAAGACCCCCGGCATCCCCGGTCCCAACGAGTCTGGCCCTAACTACTTCATCACCTTGCCTAAATGCGCCGACCGCCCGGCGGAAATGGCGTGCAAAGCCCACATGGAGGAGATTTTCGGCATCACCGACAGAGAGTCCATGCTCCAGTTCTGCCGCCGGGAGCTGCGCTGCCACAACAACTATTTGGACTTTGAGGGCTTCTGGGAGGGCCGGCCGCCCTTCGACCTGGCCCGGCTCAACGGAGACGGACTGGAGTTTTTCACAACTGCCCGGGATTTCTCCGCCCAGTTCTACCCCATCGTGGGCCACAAGGGCTATCTGGCCTGGGATATCAGCGAGTGCGTAGGACACCTTCGGGCGGGCTATGCCTGCGGCTTGCTCACCCGTGAGGAATTTGACGAGATGGCGGAGCACTGGATTGTCCAGGCCCAGATTTTTAAGGACTGGACCGATTTTGCCGTCAGTCTGGTGTGCGGCGAGCTGTACTGGGACTTTCGGGGCGGCTCCAGGCTGCCTGAGCTGAACAAGGGGCTGGAACTGTGGTCCAGGCTGGTCCGCACCCTCCTCAACGATGGCGCCGCCTGGGCCAGCGGCCTGTGGTATGTGCCGCCCCGGAAGAAGGAGTACAGGCTGTGGGCCCCGGAGTTTAAATTGTACCTCACCGACTGGGACGGCCCCAGCGGCTGCTTCGCCACCGACCACATCACCGTTCTGGGCAAAAAAGTGGGCTGGTGCTACCGGGAACAGCCCAGCGAGGGCCGCCCCGACAGCGGCTGGCGGTTTTTCTCCGGAGAGGAGAGCGACGAGTATGTCAACGATGTGGCCCACACCGACGTCTACGACCTGAACACCATCTGCAGCTACGACCCGGATATCCTTCCTCTGCTCAGCGCCCCTGTGGGCACCGCCTATATGCGGGGGCCGGACGGAAAATTCCACGCGGAACAGTACACGCCGCCGGAGGGCTGATGTTATGTCAACCGAAAGGAGCACGATTTTATGACCGAACTGGAACTGAAATACGGCTGCAACCCCAACCAGAAGCCGGCCCGCATCTTCATGGAGAGCGGCGAGCTGCCGCTGGAGGTTCTCAACGGCAGGCCGGGCTACATCAACTTTATGGACGCGCTGAACTCCTGGCAGCTGGTAAAGGCCCTGAAAAAAGCTACCGGCCTGCCCGCCGCCGCCTCCTTCAAGCACGTCTCTCCCGCCGGGGCGGCTCTGGGTCTGCCGCTGTCCGATGTGGAACGGAAGGTCTGCTTCGCCCCGGAGGGGGACCTCTCCCCCATCGCCTGCGCCTACATCCGGGCTCGGGGGGCCGACCGGCTGTGCTCCTTCGGCGACTGGGCGGCTCTGAGCGACACCTGCGACGCCGATACCGCCCGCTTCCTGGCCCTGGAGGTGTCCGACGGCGTCATCGCCCCGGACTACACCGTCGAGGCCCTGGAGATTCTGAAGCAGAAGCGCAAGGGCGGGTACAACGTGGTGAAGATTGACCCGGAGTACACCCCCGCCCCCATCGAGCGGCGGAACATCTTCGGTATCACCTTCGAGCAGGGCTACAACGACCTGACCATCAACGAAAAGATGCTGGAGAACATCGTCACCAGAAACCGTGACCTGCCCCAGGGGGCCAAAAACGACATGCTCCTCTCCCTCATCACCCTGAAATACACCCAGTCCAACTCGGTGTGCTACGTCAAGGACGGCCAGACGCTGGGCGTGGGCGCCGGCCAGCAGAGCCGCATCCACTGCACCCGCCTGGCCGGGAACAAGGCGGACATCTGGTGGCTGCGCCGGCACCCCAAGGTGCTTGATCTCCCCTTCCCAGAGAACGTCCGCCGCCCCGACCGGGACAACGCCATCGACGCCTTCATCGCCGACGTGCTCACCCAGAAGGAGAAAGCGGACTGGATCTCTCAGCTCTCCGGCGTCACCCTGGGCAGCGATGCCTTCTTCCCCTTCGGTGACAACGTGGAGCGGGCCCGGCAGTCGGGGGTGCAGTATATCGCCCAGCCTGGCGGCTCCATCCGGGACGACCAGGTCATCGAGACCGCCGATAAATACGGCATGGTCATGGCCTTCACCGGAACGCGCCTGTTCCACCACTAAAGGGGGAAAATCATGGGATTTTTTGACCGGTTTAAGAAAAATGAAACGGCTCCGGACCCCCTGGAGCCCAGTGTAAAACCAATTGGGCCCACGGTGGCCGAGCTCGCGCGGGTGATCTCCAGCGGAGACGAAGCGGTTCTCCGTGATATCACCGCCTGTACGGAGGACCCCGCCGGCTGGTTTGCGTCCTACCAGGAGCGGTATAAGGAGCGGAGCGTCGATTCCCCGGATGATCCGGACCTCGTCCAGTGGCTGGGCCTGGTGGACATTCTGGAGGAGCACGGCTGGGTCTGTGACCGGGACTGGAAGGCCGAGCTGGAGGATTTCCTCTTCTTCCTGCAAAATCTGAAGGGCTACCAGGCCCTCCAGCTAACGCTGGACCCGGACTGGTTTGACGAGGACGACGATATTCCCGCCTGGTGCGGTATCCTGAGCGAAAAATGGGAGGGGGTCTGTGTCGCCGCAATCGACATTGACAGCGACAGCTATGTCCTCTTCCCTGTCGCCTTCCCTCAGCTCGCCCAGCTGCAAAAGCTGGCTGAGGAAATCGGACACCACATCGTCGCTGTGGAACGTATGTAAAAGGAGGACCCCTTATGAAAGTTTTAGTGGTAGGCGGGGGCGGCCGTGAGCACGCCATCTGCTGGAAGCTGGCTCAGTCCCCCAAGGTGACTGAGCTCTACTGCGCCCCGGGCAACGGGGGTATCGCCCAGGTGGCAACCTGTGTACCCATCAAGGCAACCGATGTGGCCGGAATGGTGGCGTGGGCCAAGGAGAACGCTATGGACTTCGTCATGGTGGCCCCGGACGACCCCCTGGCCCTGGGTATGGTGGACGCCCTGGAACAGGCGGGTATCCCCGCCTTCGGCCCCCGGGCCAACGCCGCCATCATTGAGGCCAGCAAGGCTTTTTCCAAGGAACTAATGAAGAAATACCACATCCCTACCGCAAAGTATGAAACCTTTACAGAGCTTGAACAGGCCTTGGCCTACATCCGGGAGCAAGGTGCGCCCATCGTGGTGAAGGCGGACGGTCTGGCCCTGGGCAAGGGGGTTGTGGTGGCCTCCACCGTGGAGGAGGCGGAAACCGCCGTCCGGGACATGATGGAGGACAAGAAGTTCGGGGAGAGCGGCTCCACGGTGGTCATCGAGGAGTGCATGACAGGCCCCGAGGTGACAGTGCTGGCTTTCTGCGACGGGGAGCACCTGACGCCCATGCTGTCCAGCCAGGACCACAAGCGGGCTTATGACGGCAATCAGGGCCCCAATACCGGAGGCATGGGGGCCTTCTGCCCCTCCCCCAAGTATACGCCTGAGATCGCCCAGCGGTGTGTCAAGGAGATCTTCCTGCCCACGGTAGCCGCCCTGAAAGCGGAGGGCCGGCCCTTTAAAGGGGTCATCTATTTCGGCCTTATGTTAACCACAGACGGTCCCAAGGTGGTGGAGTACAACGCCCGGTTCGGCGACCCGGAGACCCAGCCCATCCTGTCCATGCTGGACACCGACCTCATGGACATTTTCCAGGCCTGCGTGGACGGCGCTCTGGACAAGGTGGACATCCAATGGAAAAAGGGCGCGGCCTGCTGTCTGGTGCTGGCCTCGGGAGGCTATCCCGTCAGCTACAAGAGCGGCTACCCCATCTCCGGGCTGGCGGAAGCCGAGGCTCTGGGGGCCACGGTGTTCCACGCCGGGACCAAAAAGTCCGACAGCGGTGAAGTCCTCACCGCCGGAGGCCGGGTGCTGGGAGTCACCGCCGCCGCCCCCTCCTTGGAGGAGGCCATCGACAAGGCCTATGCCGCCGCAAGGCCCATTCATTTTCAGGACATGCACTTCCGTACCGATATCGGAAAGGTGTAATAAAAGGGCAAAACCGCCCCGCTGCTTTTGGCAGCGGGGCGGTTCATATTTTTGAGGATTACTCCTCGCCGTACATCTTCTGGAGCCGCAGCAGCTTATCGTAGCGCTTCTTGGCGGTCTCCTCAGAGAGGGCGAACAGCTCCTTGGCGCGGTCGGGGAAGGACCGGGTCAGGGCGGAGTAGCGGGCCTCGTTGAGCAGGAACTCCTGATAGCCGCCGGCGGGGGCCTTGGAGTCCACGGTCAGCTTGGCGCCCTCAGCAGCCGGGTTGAACCGGAACAGGTTCCAGTAGCCGCACTCCACGGCCTTCTTCATCTCGGCCTGGCAGTTGGCCATACCGCCCTTGATGGAGTGCATCTCACAGGGGGCGTAGCCGATGATGAGGGACGGGCCGGGATAGGCTTCGGCCTCGGCAATGGCCTTGAGGGTCTGGTTGGGATTGGCGCCCATGGCGATCTGGGCCACATAAATGTAGCCGTAGCTCATGGCGATCTCAGCCAGAGACTTCTTGGGCATCACCTTGCCGGCGGCGGCAAACTGCGCCACCTGGCCGATGTTGGAGGCCTTGGAGGCCTGTCCGCCGGTGTTGGAGTACACCTCGGTGTCGAACACGAAGATGTTCACGTCCTCGCCGGAGGCCAGCACGTGGTCCACGCCGCCGTAGCCGATGTCGTAGGCCCAGCCGTCTCCACCAAAGA
Source organism: uncultured Oscillospiraceae bacterium (assembly GCA_910588635.1). GTDB lineage: Bacteria > Bacillota > Clostridia > Oscillospirales > Oscillospiraceae > Lawsonibacter. The sequence goes on from CAJUPW010000016.1 coordinate 50,822, forward strand.
TCCACACGGACTTCTTGGCCAGATAGTCCTTCTCGGCCAGAATGTCGGCCACCAGCTTGCAGGCGTCACAGTCGCAGTACTGGGCGCCGGAGGCCTTCAGCTCCTGGGCGTGGGCCAGCATTTCGCCCTTCTTGCCGCCAAAGACCTTGTCGGCCTCGGGGCTGGAGATAAAGGCGATACAGGCGTCCACCGGCATGATGCTCTCCTCCAGCAGCTTGACATACTCCTTGGTGGCCTCGGCGTTGGCCTGGCCGTCCTCCATGGTGTCCAGCCACTTCTGGGCGGCGTCCTTCAGGGGCTGATAAGTGTGGGGCACCTCAATGAGGGCGCGGGTCTTCTCGGCCAGGCGGGCGCGGATGGCCTTCTGGCCCAGATACATACCCAGGCCGTGCTCGGCGTTGTCCTCGAACAGGGAGTTGGCCCAGGCGGGACCCTTGCCCTCAGCCGTGGTGGCGTAGGGAGAGGTGGCGGCGGGGCCGCCCCAGATGGAGGAACAGCCGGTGGCGTTGGAGATATACATCCGGTCGCCGAAGAGCTGGGTGATGAGACGGGCATAGGCGGTCTCGGCGCAGCCGGCGCAGGAGCCGGAGAACTCCAGCAGAGGCTTCTTGAACTGGGAGCCCTTGACGGACAGGTCGGCCATGTCCTCCTTGGTGGTGACGTTGGCCACCATATAGTTGAACACATCCTGCTGGGCGGCCTCCTGCTCCTGGCCCACCATGGCCAGGGCGTCCACCGGGCAGGTCTTGACGCACACGGAGCAGCCCATGCAGTCCAGGGGGCTGACGGCGATGGTGAACTTGTACTGGCCCTTGCCCTTGCCGGCCTTCACGTCCACGATCTTGGCGGCGGCGGGGGCGTTTGCCGCCTCCTCCTCGGTCAGAGCAAAGGGACGGATGGTGGCGTGGGGGCAGACATAGGAGCACTGGTTGCACTGGATACACTTGGAGGAGTCCCAGGTGGGCACCGAGACGGCCACGCCGCGCTTCTCATAGGCGGCGGCGCCCAGCTCGAAGGTGCCGTCGGCGTAGGGCTCGAAGGCGGAGACAGGCAGGCTGTCGCCGTCCATCCGGTCCACGGGATCGAGGACGTTGTTCACCAGGTCCACCAGCTTGACGGGGCCGGTGTGCTTGTTCTCCTTGGGGGCGTCCTGAGCGTCCTTCCAGGAGGCGGGCACATCGAACTTCTTGAAGGCGGTAGCGCCGGCATCAATGGCCTTGTGGTTCATGTCCACGATGTCCTGGCCCTTCTTCAGGTAGGAGTGGGTGGCGGCGTCCTTCATATACTGGATGGCCTCGGCCTCGGGCATCACCTTGGCCAGGGCGAAGAAGGCGGACTGGAGGATGGTGTTGGTGCGCTTGCCCATGCCGATCTCACGGGCCAGGTCGATGGCGTTGATGGTGTAGACCTGAATGTTGTTCTCGGCAATATACCGCTTGGCCACGGCGGGCATGTGCTTATCCAGCTCCTCGGCGGTCCACTGGCAGTTGATGAGGAAGGTGCCGCCGGGCTTCACGTCCCGCACCATGGGGAAGCCCTTGATGATATAGGCAGGCACGTGGCAGGCCACGAAGTCGGCCTTGTTGATATAGTAGGGGGCGCGGATGGGCTTGTCGCCGAAGCGCAGGTGGCTCACCGTCACGCCGCCGGTCTTTTTGGAGTCATACTGGAAGTATGCCTGAACGTACTTGTCAGTATGGTCGCCGATGATCTTGATGGAGTTCTTGTTGGCGCCCACGGTGCCGTCGCCGC
>CAJUPW010000017.1 GCA_910588635.1 uncultured Oscillospiraceae bacterium
AAGGCCATCGGTGTGGGCCAATACCAGCACGACATGCCCCAGGCCCGCCTGGGCGAGACCCTGGACGGGGTGGTGGAGGACTGTGTCAACGCCGTGGGGGTAGACGCCAACACCGCCTCACCCTCGCTGCTCCAGCGGGTGTCCGGCCTCACCGCCGCCACCGCCAAGAATTTGGTGAAATACCGGGAGGAGAACGGGGCGTTCACCGCCCGGAAGCAGCTTTTGAAGGTGCCCAAGCTGGGTCCCAAGGCCTTCGAGCAGTGCGCCGGCTTCATCCGGGTACCCGAGAGCAAATCCGTCCTGGACAACACCGGCGTCCATCCGGAGAGCTACGGCGCGGCGGAGAAGCTGCTGGCTCAGTGCGGTTACACCCTGGCCGATGTCAAGGCCGGAAATATCACTGAATTGAAGGAAAAGGCGGAGAAAATCGGCTACGAGGCCCTCAGCGCAGCTTGCGGGGCGGGGGCTCCCACTCTGGCGGACATTGTCAAAGAGCTGTCCAAGCCGGGCCGGGACCCCCGGGACGAGCTGCCGCCCCCCATCCTCCGCACCGATGTGATGGAGGCCAAGGACTTAAAGCCCGGTATGGAGCTTCAGGGAACCGTCCGGAACGTGATCGACTTCGGTGTGTTCGTGGACGTCGGCGTCCACCAGGACGGCCTGATCCATATCTCCAAGCTGCCCCGCCGGGTGAAGCATCCCTCCGAGCTGCTCAGCGTGGGAGACGTGATTACCGTTTGGGTCGTGGAGGTGGACGAGAAAAAGAAACGCATCTCCCTGACCATGAAGAAACCGTGAATCCTGTGCATAGGATAACAGAAAAGGAGTGATTTCCATGTTCCCCCGCGCTCTCATCGACCTGCACTGCGACACCCTCACCGCTCTGTCCCCGGAGGACGCCCCCCGGCTGACCGCCCTCCGGGACCCGCTCCGGCGGCAGGAGGCAGCCGCCGCTCTGATGGACAAGGTCCAGAAGCTGAACACCCTGGACCTGCCCGGGCGGCACTTCTCCCTGTCCGCCGTTCCCCAGGAGGTATCCTGGTGCCAGTGCTGCGCCATCTTCATCCCCGACGGGCTGGAAGGGGAGGAGGCCGTCGCCTATTACGACTTCCACCGGCGCAGTTTTCAAAGGCAGATGGAGGCGCTTTCCGGAAAAGTCCTGCCTTGCCGCACCGCCGCCGATATCGAGGCGGCCTGGAGCCAGGGGAAAGCGGCCGCCGTCCTCACGGTGGAGAACGGCTCCGCCCTGGCCAGCCGGCTGGACCGCATCGAAGTTCTGGCCCGGGACGGGGTGCGGATGATGACCCTCACCTGGAACGGGGAGAACGAGATCGGCTCCGGGAACGTGACGGACCACGGTCTGTCTCCCTTTGGGCGCGAGGCTGTCCTGGAGCTGGAACGGCAAGGCGTCATCCTTGATGTGTCTCATTTAAACGACCAAGGCTTCGACGATCTTCTCAAGACTGCCCAAAAGCCCTTCGTGGCCAGCCACTCCAACGCCAGGGCGGTGTGCGGGCATCAGCGCAACCTCACCGACGATCAGATCGCCGAGATGGTGCGCCGGGGCTGCCTCATCGGGCTGAACTACTACAACGCCTTCCTCCGGGAGGACGGACAGCCCGCCGCTCCGGACGACCTGTGGCGCCATGCGGAGCACTTCCTGGAGCTGGGAGCGGAGCACTGTCTGGCCCTGGGCTCCGACGCCGACGGCGCCGACCTCCCCCACTGGCTGGACGGCCCGGTACAATTTGCCGGTCTGTACCAGTTCTTCCTGGACCGGGGACTCACCGCTTCCCAGGCCGAGGGTATCCTGTGGCGCAACGCCCGGGACTTTTTCAAAGAAATCTGGTAAAACAGATAAATTATCCTTGTTTATCTCCGTGTTTTCTGTTATAATTGCAGTATCGCAAGCCACACTGCGGCGCTTTTCAAGCCCGCCCTCAGAAAGGAGCACGGTTATGTCAAAACGCTGTCCCGGCTGCGGCCAGATAAACGATGATTCCCGTATCTTTTGCAGCGCCTGCGGCGAGCCGCTGGACGCCCAGCTGCGTCTGATTCAGGACCTGGAAAAGCAGAAGAAAGCCCCTCAGAAGAAGAGCGCCGCCCCTCGCCATGTCGATGACGACGACTACGTCCCTCCCGCCCCACGGGAAAAGGAGAAGAGCCTCCTCCCCTGGATTGTCCTGGGTTTGGTGGTCGTCGCGGTCGCAGTCGCGTGGTTCCTCTTGAAATAACGGAAACAGGCCGGAAGGGATATGCCCTTCCGGCCTGTTTGTTTCTGTCAGTTTTCCCGCTGAACGCTCTCTTTTTCCAGGCGCAGCAGCGCCTGCTTCATGTCCAGGCCGCTGCCATAGCCCACCAGGCTGCCATCCGCGCCGATGACCCGGTGGCAAGGGACGGCAATCAGAATTTTATTTTCATGGTTGGCCATGCCCACGGCACGGGCGGCCCTGGGGTTCCCGACGGCGGCGGCAATCTCTCCATAGGTGCGCGTCTCTCCATAGGGGATAGCGCACAGCGCCCGCCACACCTTCTGCTGAAATTCGGTGCCCCGGAGCAGGTACGGGAAATCAAATTCCCGGCGCCGCCCCTCCAGATACTCGCTGATCTGCCCAAAGGCCAGATCGGTCAGCGGGGTCCGTCCCTCGCAGCCGGCTGGCTCGTCCGTCCGTTTCAGGAGGGTGACGGCGCCGCCCTCGTATCCGATCTTGAGCCGGCCGAATGGAAAGGGATAAATTGCGCTGCTCATTTTTTACACCCCTATTCGACAAATCCTATTATGAATCCATTGAACTTTTTTTGGCAATAATAATATTTTTAGATATCTCTGATAAAGTATTTTCTCTTAGCTTATCATCATCTATTTTATTTGCAATCGAATTTGCGAGCAAAAGATTATTGCTCTCAGCAAATTTTGCATGAAATTTAACTGACGCTTCAATGTTTTTAGTATACATTTTAATGAAAATAGCTCCTATAAAATCTACTACAATTCCACTCAAACTACCCACCAACAATAGGATTTTATCTGAATCGAAAGATGTGTATATATATAAACTTGCTACCACTATCAATATACCAAATACAATCATCATGATACCAAGTCCAGACAGGAACTTTGTTTGGGCCAAATTCATATCATAATATCTCATTAATTCTTTCTGATTCATTCTGAACATTTTTTCTGCTCTTAAAGCTCTTTTTTCAGGATCAATTTCTGAAAATTCTTTTTCTTCCCTACGAGCGTCTTCATCTAATTTTTCCATTTTCTTTGACTCTTTATAATCAAAGAAACAACTAACAGCAACCATGAAACAAAGAAATGCACAAAATCCTGTCACATATACCAATATCTGTCCGATGGGTAATTCAATTAATTTATTGTATATTTGATAGGCAACAAATGCAAAAAGACCGCCCAATACAAGGCAACCTATTAATCCATTCATGTCTTTTTGTGATTTTTTCTGATTTTTCTTCTCGGTTGTAGTGCTATCATTTTTTTCTTGGTTTTCCACCGCAGTTCACTTCCTCATCTATGGAAAGACTATTTATAATAGTTGATATGGCAGGCAATCTTTATAGACCATCTGCCATATGATATCTGTGTAAATTTTTCAACTACTCCCACTCGTTGCTGGGTATCATATTCTAACGGATTTTGCTTTAGAAATATGATACCCTATTCTTTTGATTATTTGATATATCCATATTATCCAGCCTATACGATGGGCTGTTATCAAATTGTTATCAACGATGATAACGGCAAGTAAACCACGTTGCTTTTCTCTGCTGGTTTGCTACTCTAATGATAGCACAAAAGGCGAAAAATTACAACTACATTCGGAACCTTTCACCGAACTGTCTATTGAAGAGAATCCTCAATAAGTTGAAAATTTATCAAATCATTTGCTTTTCTATTTGCAAAAATCGCTCCATCGCCAGTCGTAAGATTGTAAAGAACACTCCACTGTAGTTTGTCCGTATCACCGTCAAAAACACCGATGTTGGCCAGTAGTTGAATTGCCTGATTTGCTTCAAGTATGCCGTTATTTGCTTCTATTGCATTCTGCACCTTGTCATAGCGTTCGAATTCTGTAAAGCCTTCTCCAATATTCAATCCATCATAGGCAATGAAATTAGAAGCAATTTGATATTCTGCCTCTGTTCCAACGACACAAAGCTCTTGGTTTACATATTCTACAATTACAGAACGTCCACTTGCGTCAGCAATTAAGTAATGACACTCAATACCCCCAGAAAAATAAATGTTGTATTGTTTTAATAAGTCAACAGCTTCTTCTACAGTAGCCGCCTTATCAAGTACAAGGCGAATTGCGGTGGTTGTATTTAGTGTTATTTTATCCGGGTCATAAGGAACATCTGCCTCTGGAACCGCAAGCAAGGCAATAGCAAGACCTTTCTCATTCATTCCATCAAAAGGAAGAAATGGTGCGGCCAACGTTAAGAAACAATCAAAAAATGAACCATCTGGCAAATTGTTCTCTGAATATCCGGCAAAGGCAAGATTGACTGTGGAAACCGAAGCATAACCATTATCAGGCGTGGTATAGAGTTGTAAAGATGGAGCATATGTAAAATCAAAATTTCGCCCGAACAGAATGTTGCCATTTCCGTTTTTCACGACAAAAGCGGTGCAGCCATCTCCTGTAACACCTAAATCTATTGGCAACCCTTTCAACAGCCGTTTTGTTACAAAGGTTTCAATATCCGCATCATTGCTGGCACCGACTTCCAGGAAGTCATCAAAGCCATAATCGCCGTAATAGGTCATTTGATACATTCCATAATTATCAATCTTTTTTAATGACATAAGAGAGCGCAGTTCATTCCCAAATAAAATGAGTACTGCAATTAAAATAATCAGCAAAGCTGCACCTATGCCTATCAAAAGCCGAAAGGCGGTTTTCTTCTCTTTTCGTATCATATTTACCCTACTCCAAAATTTAATTTTTTCGTTATCATTATAACAGCAAAAGCACCCCCTTACAAGTATAAATCAGGAGGACGCTCCGCAAAGTGCCCTCCTGTTGTTTGTTACCTTGCCCCTCGGCTGAACTTCCGCTTTGCTTTCTTCTGCTCCCGCTCTTGCGCCTCCCGGCGCTTTGCGTCCTCTACGACCCGCTCCACCTCCTCCGGGCCGAAAGCCCGTTTGACCCGCTCAAAGTCGGCAACTGTCCCCCGCAGGGCCTTGTTCTCCAGCTTCACCTCCTGCAAGCGTTCGGACAGGTTGCTCAAAGACTGACAAAACGCCCTTACCGGCACTGCTGTCGGCAAGGGCGTTTTGGTTATGATTTTTTACTCCCACTCTATTGTTGCCGGGGGCTTGCTGGTGATATCGTACACGATGCGGTTAATCCCCTTCACCTCGTTGACGATGCGGGTGGACACCCGATCCAGCAGCTCATAGGGCAGTCGGGCCCAGTCGGCGGTCATAAAGTCGGAGGTGGTCACTGCTCTGAGGGCCAGGGTATAGTCATAGGTGCGTCCATCCCCCATCACGCCCACGGAGCGGGTGTTGGTGAGGACGGCAAAGTACTGGTTGGCGTTCCGGTCCTCGCCGGCCTTAGCCATCTCCTCCCGGAAGATAAAATCGGCCAACCGCAAGGTATCCGCCTTTTCCTTGGTGATATTTCCGATAATGCGGATGGCCAGGCCCGGCCCCGGGAAGGGCTGGCGGCTGACCAGATACTCGGGCAGGCCCAGCTCACGGCCCAGCTGGCGGACCTCGTCCTTGAAGAGCATCCGCAGAGGCTCCACAATTTCCTTAAAGTCCACATAATCAGGCAGGCCGCCCACATTGTGGTGGCTCTTGATGACGGCGGCGTCCCCCGCCCCCGACTCGATCACGTCGGGGTAGATGGTGCCCTGGGCCAGGAAGTCCACGGCCCCCACCTTTTTCGCCTCCTCCTCAAAGACCCGGATGAACTCCTCGCCGATGATCTTCCGCTTGCGCTCCGGATCCTCTACCCCGGCCAGCTTGGCCAGGAAGCGGTCCTCGGCGTCCGCGCGGACGAAGTTCAGGTCCCACTTGGCGAAGGCCTCTTCCACCTCGTCCCCCTCGTCGAGGCGCATCAGGCCGTGGTCCACAAAAACACAGGTGAGCTGAGATCCCACCGCCTCGGCCAGCAGAGCGGCGGCCACGGAGGAGTCCACCCCGCCGGACAGGGCCAGCAGCACTTTCCCTGTGCCGATCTTCCGGCGAAGCTGGGCAATCGCCGTCTTTTTATAGTCCCCCATGGTCCAGTCGCCCTTGGCGTGACAGACCTCAAAGAGGAAATTCCGGATCATATCCACCCCGTGCTGGGTGTGGTTGACCTCCGGGTGGAACTGCACCCCGTAGAACCCCCGCTTCTCGTCGGCGATGGCCACGTTGGGGCAGGCGTCGGACCGGGCGGTGAGGGCAAAGCCCTCGGGCACCTTGGCCATATAGTCCCCGTGGCTCATCCAGGATACGCCCTCCTCGGGCAGCCCCTTGAACAGCCTGCACGAGGTGTCGTAACGGGTGAGGGTCTTGCCATACTCCCGGGCAGAGTCGTCCTGGGCGGGGGTGACCTGCCCGCCCAGGGAGTAGGCCAGGTGCTGGCAGCCGTAGCAGATGCCCAGAATGGGCACGCCCCAGCTGAAAATTTCCGGATCCACCCGGGGGGAGCTGTCCAGATAGACGGAGTTAGGCCCGCCGGTGAAAATAATCCCAATGGGCTCCATGGCCCGGAGCTCCGCCAGGGGGGTGCTGTAGGGCTTGACCTCGCAGTACACATTGCACTCCCGCACCCGGCGGGCGATCAGCTGGTTGTACTGGCCGCCGAAATCCAAAATCAAAACAGTTTCCATAGTTCTCCTCCGTCTCTCTGTCACAATTCTCCAAAATATCAGGGAAATTGCTGTTGTTCTCTGATTATATCAAACCTTCCCCGCTTTGGCAATGCAGAAAATTCCTTGTGGCCGGACCGCTTTGGTGGTATACTGGCCCTATCAAGGATACGGGCGGACAATAATGCTCGGCTCTATTTTTTGTGTATTTTGTCGTTTTTTTCTTGACATTTTCTCCTTTCTCTGTTAAAATAGCTAATATGGGGTGTCACAAAATCAGACACCTCCACTTGTAGCCTATTCAACAACTTTGTTCTGAGAAAGGAGTGTAACTCTTATGAAAAAACTATTTAGTAAAGCTACATCTATGGTTCTTATAGCCTCAATGCTACTGCCACTCCTCGCAATTTCGGTATCGGCGACTAACAACACCAAAACTGTTGATTCCCCGCCTTGGGTTGAAGATGGGGAAATATGGCATCCAGCTGATGAAATTATGCCATTAGAGGACTTTGGATATTGTCCCCAAAATCATCGTCCTCCGGCTGGTTATACCTATCAAGGGTATACAGAGGGAAATTCGTTAATGGATGCAGTCGTTCAAACAGGTATGGTTCAGTTAGTTGCTTGGCTCCCTGGTATTGGGACTATTGTACAAATAATTGATGCAGCACTTACCCTTGAATGGCTATTACCCGCAATTAAAGAGGGGCATTTGAGAATCAACTATTTTAAGTACGTTTATATAAACGAAAAGACCTATGCGGAATGGTATCATTATTCTTGGTACTATAGAGATGAGGATGGCTTACTTCGCTATGTAGGCTGTAAAGTGGAACCATCATAACCTTCATAATGTATAAAATGAAATACATGCAATCATTTCAAAATCATATTTTTTCCACCGATTCTCAAAAACGAAGCTGGATTTTGCTTCTTATGATGAATATCTCAGTCTTTATATCTATGGTGTGTTATGTAATGAAGTTTGCTCATACAGATATGGTTGGCTGGGAGTTCGTTGTTATTCGCCTATTTACTTTCTATAGCCTTTTTCGACCAAGGTTAATGAAACGACTTATTTTTCAGACAAAGCGGACTAGCTTTTGGTTTATTCTAATTTATTCACCCTATATTTTATACAGTCTTTGGTTCGCCTTTTGGGGAGCTACGCATCAGTGGCCAATCGCTGTTATTTACCCTATCTTTTTGTCCTTTTGCTTTTGGTCTGCATGGAATACGTTTCGGGCACAGCAAAAATAAGGTTGCGCACAAGAGATGTATTTCCTGAACATCTACCAAATGGCCAACCACCGAACGGAGGTCCGCACTATGAGAGTGATCGACCTGACCCATACCATCCGGCCGGACATGCCGGTCTACCCCGGGACGGAGCCCCCCAGCTTCAAACCGGCCAACAGCTACGAGAAGGACGGCTTTAAGGAGACCCTACTGACCATGTTCACCCACACGGGCACCCACATGGACCCGCCCGCCCACCTCTTCGCCGGCAGGACCACCCTGGACCAGTTCCCCCCGGAGCAATTTATCGGCAAGGCCCTGGTCATTGACTGCGCGGGCCTGCCCGAGGGCGGAGCCATCACCATGGAGCATGTCAAAAAGTACGGGGATAGGGCGGACCGGGCGGACTTCCTGCTGTTCCGCCTGGGCTGGGACAAAAAATGGGGGACAGACGCCTATTTCGGCGACTACCCCTGTGTTGATATGGATGTGCTGGCCTATATCAAGGCGGGGGGCTACAAGGGGATCGGCTTTGACGTGATCGGCCTGGACCCCATCGCCGACGCCGGCCTGACCCGGCATAAGGAGCTGTTCCGGGACACAGACATAGTCAACATTGAGAACCTGAAAAACCTGGACCAGTGCGGGGACGAGCTGTTCTGGTTCAGCTGCTTCCCCTTGAAGCTGGACAACTGCGACGGCTCCCCCATCCGGGCGGTAGCCTGGTTTGAGTGACGCGAGGCCCCCGGCGTTCAGCCGGGGGCCTTCTGTCAGCTTTTCGCCCGCGGATAAGGCTCCCGCATATCTGTCAGGCCCAGCAGATAATCGACGCTGGTATGATGGATTCTGGCCAGAGAACACAGAATTGGTGTAGGGATATCGTTTTCTCCGGTTTCATATTTGGAATAACCCGTCTGTGACATATCGAGCAGCTTAGCAAGTTCTGTCTGCGTCATATCTTTGTCCTCACGCAGATCACGGATTCTAGGATACAAGATAATCACCTCAACCCACACTATAGTTTAACCTGAAACAGACTATTTACTTTTAATCTGTTTCAGGTTAAAATGTGGCGAGGTGATTTCATGAAAAGAGGACCCCAAAAAACCGTCGGCGTCGTCATGCCGCTGGAGCTCTACGAAGCCATAAAGGGGCTGGCCGAGGAGGACGCGCGGTCCATCCCCAGCTATATCCGTCTGGTCCTGAGGGAGCATATCGAACAAAAAAATTCCGTCCCCCCTCAGGAGGACGGAAAGCTTTAGCTTTGCAGCATGATCTGTAAAATTTCCTTATCCGTGGAGCGCATTCCGATCTTACCCAGGCGGCCCACGTTGTCCAGGGTTTTCTCCACGCCCTGAGAGATGATGCCGTCCCCGCCGTAGAACTGCTGCCCGTTCTGGTACATCCGGTAGCCCAGCACCCCGGCGTCGATGGCGGCGGCAATCTTTCCGGCGCAGGAGGCCTTGGCGCCGTCGCAGATCATGCCGGACACGATGGCCAAGGCGTTGACCACGGTATGGGTGATCTCCTCATAGCCGCCGCCGTCCAGATAGGCGATGCCCGCCCCCGCCGCCGCCCCGGCGCTCACCGCGCCGCAGTAGGCGGACAGCCGGCCGATACGGGTCTTTTGGTGGATGGTGATGAGGTTGGACAGCACCAGCGCCCGGTACAGCTTCTCCTCGCTCGCGCCGATTTCTCGTCCATAGACGATCACCGGCACCGAGGCGGTCATACCCTGGTTGCCGCTGCCCGAGTTGATGATAACGGGCATCTCGCAGCCCCCCATCCGGGCGTCCGACCCGGCGGCGGCGGCAGACTTGGCCTTGGCGATGGGGTCGTCCGCCGGCGAGGTGGCCCGGATCACCTGGCCGATGTTGGCCCCGTAGCTGTGGGTGAGGCCCTCCTGGGAGATCGCCATGTTGCATTCGATCTGTCGGTCCAGCAGTTCCTTCACATCGCTGATGTCCACCGTCTGGGCGAAGTCGTAGATATCGGACATGCTGAGCAGGGTCCGGTCGGTGAGGCCGCTCTCGTCGCCGGCCTCCACGGGCAGGTCCAGCAGCACGTTTCCGTTGCGCTCGATGTGGACGATATTGGTGTGGTAGTTGGCGATGCGGACGACAGCGGTATCCGCCCCCCTCTTCAAAGTGATCCGGATGTCAAAGACCAGGTCGCCATCCAGAAACTCCACCCGGACGGGGTGCTCCTTCAGGTATACGCGCATCTCCTCCTGCTGCTCCCCTGTAACCTGAGAGATGACCTCCAGCAGCAGGTCGGCCCGGCCAGCCACCACTCCCGCCGCCGCCGCCGCCTCGATGCCGTGCAGCCCGCCGGTGTTGGGGACCACCACGCTCTTCACGTTCTTGATGATGTTTCCGCTGGCCTCCACCACCACCTGGTCGGGCAGGGCGCCCAGTACCTCCCGGCCCTTGGCGGCGCCGTAGGCGATGGCGATGGGCTCGGTGCAGCCCATGGCTGGCACCAGTTCCTCCTCCAGGATGCGGATGTATGCGTCATATTTCACATTTGACTTTTCCATCATGTTCCTCCTCGCTTTCTCCGGGGTCTTTGTGCCTATTATACAGGAAAACCCCTCTCAGGTCAAACGGTTGCGGAAAATACTTCTCTGTGGTAAGATGGAAAAGCGCCCCGCCGGGGCGAAGAACGGAGGAAACACCATGTTCAAAGCGGTATGCTTCGATTTTGACTACACCCTGGGGGACTGCACCGACTCCATCGTGGCCGGCTTCGTCCACGGGCTTACCAGCCTGGGCTGGCCCGCCCCGGAGCGGGAGGCGGTGCGCTCCACCATCGGCTATCTGCTGGAGGACGCCTACTCCATGCTCACCGGGGACCTTGACCCGGACCACCAGGCCCGGTTCCGGGCTCTGTTCTCCGAGGTGGCGGTGGAGCGCCAGCGGCGGGAGACCGTCCTCTTCCCCGGCGCGCCGGAGCTGCTCCGGGGGCTGAAGGCCCAAGGGATCAAAACGGCCATCGTCAGCACCAAGCGGGGGGACACCATCCAGATCATTCTGGAGCGCCTCGGTCTGGCGGACACGGTGGATCTGGTCATCGGCAGCGCTGACGTGACGCGCCACAAGCCCGATCCGGAGGGACTGCTGGCCGCCCTGGACCGGCTGGGGGTGAAACCCGGGGACGCCCTGTTCTGCGGGGACACGGTGCTGGACGCCGGGGCGGCGAAAAACGCCGGGACCCACTTCGCCGCCGTCCTCCTGGGGACTACCCCGGCGGAGGCCTTTGCCCGGTTCTTCCCCGACCACACCTCCCCCGACCTGTGGGACCTGGCGGCCTGGCTGGGACTTTAAGAGAAATTTAATTTGACTTACGCCTGTCCCATGCTACAATAGATTAGAGAAATTGGGCGCTGCCCCAAGAAAGGATGATTCGATGAAACGATTACTTACTATTCTGCTGGCTCTGGGCCTGCTGGGCAGTACGCCCGTTATGGCCGCGGAGTCCTCCGCCCTGGGCGCAGAGGGAAACGATGTGGTGGTAACCACCGACACGGCGAAGGCTGCCCCCATTCCCGCCTGGGCCTATCAGGAGCTGGCCGACGGCTACGCCATGGGGCTGTTCGGGGACGAGATTTACACCGAACACAACAAGACCGTGACCCAGACGCAGCTGGACAAGCTCACAGAGGTCGTGGCGGACAAGCTGGCCGTTCTGGGCGTGGAGCAGCGCTCCAACGCAGGCTCTTTTGTGCTTGACACCACCCGGGGCGGCGTGCTCAACGCCCTGTACATGGAGGTTCTTCCCTATGCCTTTCCGGGCATTGACGCCGGTCCGGTGGAGTTTATGCGCTCCATGAAGGTAGTCCGGGGCGACGGCACCGGCCTGGCGCTGGACCGCCCCTGTACCCTGATGGAGGCGGCCGCCTTCGCCGGCCGGCTGATTCTGAACCTCTACGATCAGCAGAACGCCGGCTCCCTGGGCCTTCTGTGGAAGGCGGAGGGCAACGGCAATACCCTGTACCTGCTGGGTTCCATCCACACCGACCGCAGCAACCTCTACCCCTTCCACAAACAGCTCCGCGACATCATCACCGGCTCCGAGCTGGCCGCCTTTGAGCTGGACTTCAACAGCCAGGAGGGCATCGACGAGTTTACCGCCATGCAGGTGTACTCCGACGGCGCCACCCTGAAGGACCACATCGACCCGGAGCTCTACCAGGAGGTGGTGGGGGCTCTGGCACCCTTGGGCATGCCCGAGGAGCAGGTGGCCCAGCTCAAGCCCTGGGCGCTGGCCAACTCCTTCACCGCCCTGTCCATGCTGGACGAGACCAGCAGCGACAACGCCATGGCCCTGGACCTGTATGTCAGCGCCAAGGCGGCCAATGCGGGTATCTCTGTGGAGGGCGTGGAGACCTACGCTTTCCAGGGCAGCATCTTTGACAATCTGTCCGACGAGTATCAGGAGAACTATCTGGCCATGACCCTGTCCATGTATTTGGGGATGGACGCCGCCGAGGGCCTGAGCGAGGAGGAGAAAGCGGAGTATGAGGCCGCCCTGAAGGAGCAGGACGAGGCGGTGGACCGCTGGATGGAGCAGTGGAAGACCCGGGACACCGAGGGCTTTGCCAAGGACTATCCCAAGGACGACATCCAGGCCAACACCACCGATGAGCTCAACGCCAAGCTCTTCGAGGGGCGGGACCCCAACATGATCGCCTGGGCGGACCGCTACCTGAAGCAGGAGGGCTCCCACACCGGCCTGATGACGGTGGGCGCAGGCCACATGATCGGCAAAACCGGCATCGTCCAGGGTCTGAAGGACCTGGGCTACACCGTGGAGGTCGTGCCCGTTCCCTGAACCCCATAAAAAAATCCGGACCCCGTAGAGGGGTCCGGATTTTTTACGCTTACTTTCTAGTGGGCACATGCCAGATATCCCGGGCGTAGTCCCGGATGGACCGATCCGCGGCAAAGATGCCGGACCGGGCGATGTTGATAAGGGACATCCGATTCCAGCGCTCCCGGTCGGCGTAGGTTGTGATAGCCCGCCTGTGGGCGTCGCAGTAGCTGCCGAAGTCGGCCAGCAGCATATACTCGTCGGCCTGGCTGCCTCCCGCTCCGAAGAGCAGCCGCTGGGTCAGGTCGGAGTAGGACACCTTGTCGGCAAATCCGGCGGAAATCTGGTCCAGCACCCGCTTGATATCCTGGTCGTGGAGGTATATCTCATGGGAGCGGTAGCCCTCCTGCTTGCGCTGGTTCACCTGCTCGGTGGTCATGCCGAAGAGGAAGATATTCTCGTCCCCCAGCTGCTGGTGCATCTCCACATTGGCGCCGTCCAGGGTGCCGATGGTAAGCGCGCCGTTCATCATGAACTTCATGTTGCCGGTGCCGCTGGCCTCCTTGCCGGCGGTGGATATCTGCTCGGAAATCTCAGAGGCGGGCATCAGCTTCTCGGCCAGTGAGACCCGGTAGTTCTCCAAAAAGACCACCTGCAGCTTGTCCTTGCAGACGGGGTCAGCGTTGATCTGAGCGGCCAGGGAGTTGATAAGCTGGATGATCTGCTTGGCCACATGGTAGCCCGGGGCCGCCTTGGCGCCGAAGAGGAAGGTCTGGGGGGTGAAGTCCATATTGGGGTTGTCCCGCAGCTGGTTGTACAGGTGGATAATGTGCAGCACGTTGAGCAGCTGCCGCTTATACTCGTGGAGACGCTTGACCTGTACGTCAAAGACGGCGTCGGTGTTCAGCACAATCCCGGACTCCTTCTCGACCCATTTGGCAAAGCGGCGCTTGTTGTCCTTCTTGATGGCCTCCAGCTTCTGGAGCACGGCCTTGTCGCCCGCCGACTTCTCAAACTCCTTCAGGGCTTCTGGGCAGATCAGGTACTTGTCCCCGCCGGCACACTCCCGGATGAGGGCGTCCAGCTCTGGGTTGATCTGGGACAGCCAGCGGCGGTGGTCAATGCCGTTGGTCACGTTCTTGAACTTGCCGGGCTCGGCCTGGTAGGCGTCCCGGAACACGTCCCGCTTCAATATCTCGGAGTGGAGGGCGGACACGCCGTTGATGGCCTGGCAGGCGCAGACGCACAGGTTGGCCATGCGCACCTCGCCTCCCCAGATGATGGCCATGTGGCCGATCTTGCCGGTGTCGCCGCCGTAGCGGCGCTCCAGCTCCTGCTGGTAGCGGGAGGCAATCTCCTTCAATATCTGCCAGATGCGGGGGAGCAGCTCCTCAATCAGCTTCTGGGGCCAGCGCTCCAGAGCCTCGGCCAGCACGGTGTGATTGGTGTAGCACACCGAGTCGGCGACAATGTGCCAGGCCTCGTCCCAGCCGTAGCCCTCCTCGTCCAGCAGAATGCGCATCAGCTCGGGGATGACCAGGGTGGGGTGGGTGTCGTTGATCTGGATGACATGCTTCCGGGCGAAGTTGCGCAAGGTGCCGTACTGGGCCTTGTGCTGGCGGACGATGGACTGGATGGTGGCGGACACGAAGAAATACTGCTGTTTCAGCCGCAGGGACTTGCCCTCGGCGTGGTTGTCGTCCGGGTAGAGCACCTTGGCGATGACCTCGGCCATGGCCTGCTGCTCCACCGCTTTCAAATACTCCCCCCGGGAGTAGAGAGACATGTCCACAGGCAAGGGACTCTTGGCGTCCCACAGCCGCAAGGTATTGGTGTGGTTGGTCTTGTAGCCGGCGATCTTCATGTCCCGAGGAATGGCCAGCACAGCGGTGTAGCCCACATGCTCGGGGTGGTTGACCCCGTTCTCCCAGCGGTCGATGATCTGGCCGCCGAAACGGACCTCCTCCGCCTCCTCCATTTTGGGGATAAGCCATGCGTCGCCCAGACCCAGCCAGTTGTCGGCAAGCTCCTGCTGCTTGCCGTCGATGATCTTCTGCTTAAAAATGCCCAGCTCGTAGCAGATGGAGTAGCCAGTGGCGGGAATCTCCAGGGTAGTCATGGAGTCCAGATAGCAGGCGGCCAGACGGCCCAGTCCGCCGTTGCCCAGACCGGCGTCCGGCTCGCACTCGAAGAGGTCGGCAGCGGAGAAGCCCATGCCCTCCAGGGCCTGCTTCAAGGTGTCCAGCAGCCCCAGATTGTAGGCGTTTTTCTCCAGGGAGCGGCCCATGAGGAATTCCAGAGACAGGTAGTGGACCTGCCGCTGCTGCTTCTCCCACACCTGGTTGCTGGTCTCCATGCGGTGGCGGGACATGATGTCCCGCAGCACCAGAGCGCAGGCCTTGAACATGTGGTTTTCGCTGGCCGTCTCCACGGTGCAGCCGAAGTTGCGCTGGAGCTTACCGGTAATCATCTCGGTCAGCTGTTCCTTATTGTACTCAGAGGAATGATTCGTCATAACAGCACCTCCTGTTTTATTTCATCAAAGCGGGGAGGCAGCGCCTCCCGCGGGTAATGATTTTATCAGATTTTTCTGCCGCCGTCAATAATAGATGTGGGAAAAAATGGAGGGAACTCGCATTTTTCCGCCGCAAACGCGGGCGGTTCATTCAAAGGCGGCGTACAGCGTCATAGGCTCCGGAATCCAGCCCGCCGGAAGGGAAACCGTCCCGTCCGCTCCCGGCCGGAAGCGGACCGTCATGGTGACGCTGTCCCCCGATTTCTCCCGGACAGCCCAGCCCGCGAAGCGCCTGCCCGCCGGGGCCGCCGCCTCGGGCGGGGTAAAGGCACGCTCCTCAGAGCAGACAAAGAGTCTGCCCAGCTCCTTCTGGCCGTCCATAAAGATCAGACGGGTATGGGTAATCTCCTGTTGGACATCCACATTGGTCATCTCGCAGGCCCGCCAACCGGCGTCCGTCCGGCGGAAGAAGAAGGTGCTGTCCACATGGTAGCCCTTGAGAGTGCCGTTCCCCCGCCGGACGTTCAAGTCCATCCTCACACGGGCGGAGAACAGTTCGGGGCTGTAGCGGTAAAATTCGCTGATCTCCTCGTTGTCAAAGCTGTGGCCTTCGGTGTTCCCAATCCAAATCTCACTGGAGCGGATGGTCTCATAAATCTGACTCCCGCTGTCAAAGTACCGCCGGAGCTGCTCAGAGGAAGCCTCCCGGATCATAAACCGGGCGTAGGTCCTCGCCGCCCCCAGAAGGGCGGTCCGCGCCTCCTCGTCCGGTTCCTCATCCGGCTCCTCTGCCGTAAAGCAGCCGTTTTCATAGCTTAATGGGGCGGACCGGCCCTCCCGGTCCAGCACTTTTACCTCCGCCTGCCGGATGGCGCTGGCCCGGGTCTGCCACAGGACGGCCCGCCGGCCGTGGATTCCCTCCGGGAGGTAGCGCTCCGCCGCGGTCTCCACGGTCTGGGCCACACAGTCCTCCCTCAGCTCCACGCCGTTGACCAGCACGCTCCAGCCCTCGGGCGCCCGGACGGACACCGTGCCCGTCTGCCCCAGCAGCAGCTCCACCTTGTCCATCTGCCAGTCGGCCTGACCGTCCTCCGTCCCACGGTTGGCCAGGGTGAAAGCGGCCACGCTTTCGCCCCCCGCCTTTACGATATACCGCCGAGCGCCGGACAACCCGGCGGAGGTCTCCACCAGGGTCATCTCCTGGCCGGAGGTCAGCTCCTCCATGGACCGGACAAAACCCTCCCGGTCCCCATAGACGCCCGCATCCAGCCCGGCCAGGTCATAGACCCGACCCCAGTCCGCCGGGGAAAAGAGGTCGGCAAATACCTCCTGGCCGGCGTGCTTGGGCTGAGCAGCCTCAAACCGGGCGAGCCAGGGGCGCAGAAGGCCGAAGCGGACATAGCAGAAACCGGCCAGCAGCGCCAGGACGATTGCCAGCAGCACCTTATAAAACAGGCTGATTTTCCTCGTTTTCATCATCCGTCCTCCTCCGCAGGGCGCACCATAAAGAAGGTGGGCATACGCCGGGGCTCCTCCTGGAGCAGGGAGACGTTGTTCACATACCGCGCCTGCCCCTCCCCGTCCCGCAGCAGCATCACCGTGGAGGAGCCGCCGTCCAGGTTGCAGGCGTTCACCGCGCCGAACTCCACCATCACGTCGATAATGTCGGCGTAAGTGGCCCCCAGGCTGCCGGCCTGACGGCCGTCAATACACAGCAGAATGGCCGTGCCGTCGGAGCGCTGGCCGATGGCCGTGCGGGGATTAAAGCCGGAGTTGGTGTTGTAGGCCTCCTCGTTGACCGCCCCGTTGAGGATGAGCACCGGGCCGTAGCAGCAGCCGTCCCGGATGCGTGCCTGCCGGGCGTCGTCGGCGGACATGGTCTTGGACACCACCAGAATATCGTCCTCATTGAAGCCGGCGAAGCCGTAATAGGAACTGCCGTCGTCCCAGAGGACCTCCCCCCCGGACACCACCAGTCCGCAGGGGACGCTGCCAATCTCTGGGCTGATGGTCCCGTTGTCGAAAAAGGCCCCGCCGTTGATGGCGGCCACGGCCCCCTCCGCCTCAATCTGCCGGTTGATCCGCTTGCCCGGAACGCTTTTGGAATAGCTCCGGGAGGACGGGGCCAGATAGATTCGGGAGGGGTCCCGGACCAGCATCACATAGGCGTTGTAGGTGTCGCCGCTGATCTTCTCCACCCGCAGGCCGTCCGGGTGCTCCGCCCACTCGTCGTCCTCCAGCGGGCTGTCGGCGCGGATGATGACCTGGGAGGGATCGGACTGCTCGTCGGGCAGGTCGGAGGCCACCTTGGCCCTGATCCGGTCCACTGTCTCCTCCCCCACAAAGACCGCCGGCACCCACTTTGTGGCGCTGGCCTCCAGCAGAGACATGGTCAGCCGGTTCCGGGCGGTCTCAGAGGGGCCGTTGAACACCTCGTCCATGACCATCCACAGCCCCAGTACCAGGGTGGCCGCCACAGCCAGAAGGGCAATCAGTCCCCGCAGGAGATACCGCAGGACCCGGCCGCCTTTTTTCCCGGTTTCCGGGGCCGCCCGTTTTCCCGTCCGCTCGTCGTCCATGTCAATCCTTCCTTTCTTTTCTCTTTCCCGCAAAGACCCACCGGCGCTGGACCACATAGCCCGTCACAAACAGGACGGCCATCACCCCGGCGTACACCACTGTCCGCAGGAGGGTCTGCCTGTCGCCGATCCGGGCGGCCCGGAACACCCCCTCGGTCAGCAGGAACTGACTCAGCAGCAGAGGCAGGGCCAGGGCGTAGTAGCGCCCCAGGGCCCGGCCCAGAGGGGCGCCGCCCCGGAACACCAGCCGCCGGTTCAATGTAAAGTTCAGCAGGGAGGACAGCGCCCTGGCCCCGATGGCCGCGGCGGCGGTGAGGGCCGTCCCGGTGAGCAGCCCCGCCAACAGGGCGGACAGCAGGGCAAACAGCCCGGCGTCCACGACGGCACTGGCCAGAGAACTGAGGGTGTATCGGAAAAACCGGGCCAGAATCAGCTTGTATATCCGCCAGGAGTCCCGGACGGTGCGGAAATGGGACTCCTGATTTTCATCCAGATAGATGGTGCGTATTTTCACCTCGTCCCAGGGGATACCCAGATCCTTCAGGGCCAGCAGCATGTTGGTCTCGTACTCGTACCGCTCCCCGGCCACGGCGGCCAGTCTGGGCAGATACTCCATGGGGATGGCCCGCAGGCCGGTCTGGGTGTCTGATACAGTCAGACCGCAGAAGATTCGGAACACCCCTCGGGTAATCCGGTTGCCCATTCGGGACCGGGGCGGAACGTCGGGCTGGGAGAAATCCCGGCACCCCAGGACCAGCCGGTTCTCCTCCTCCATCTTCCGGGCACAGGCCACGGCGTCCTCCGGGTGGTGCTGGCCGTCGCCGTCCACCGTCACCACGCCGGCGCAGTCGGGGCGGTGCTCCAGCAGCCAGGAGAAGGCTGTTTTCATGGCCGCTCCCTTGCCCCGGTTGACCTCATGGCGCAGCAAGGCGACCCCGGGCCGGGAGGCCGCGGCTTCAAAAAAGGGCCTGGCGCCGGGCTGGCTGCCATCGTCCACCAGGACGATCTGGGAAAAGCCCGCCCGGAGAAGGCCTTCCACCGTATCGGTCAGCCTGTCTGTCGGGTTCAGGGAGGGCACCACCGCCGCCGCCCTTACCCGCGCCGTCTCTCCCATGCTTTTCCCCTCCTCACGCGCAGCGCTCCATTTGCTTTATCTCTCTCCCGAGAAAACCCCTGTGTTTCCCGCCCCTGCGGGCGGGACGCGGAACAACCGGATCAGAACACGCAGAAAGGCCCCCCCGGCCGGTTTCAGCGGGGAGGCCCTGACAGTTGGCTTACATCAACTTGACCGTATAGTAGACAAACAGGGCGAACAGCCATGCGGCCATAGCGAAAATCAGATAATAGGCCAAGCTCTCCACCGCCAGTCCGGCGGCCATGGCGGCCAGACTGGCCAGGCAGGTGGCCAGCAGCACACTGTGGCCGCCCTCCTTGGGCAGGAACTGGATGGGCGTGGGGGCGGGAATGACGCCGCCGTTCTTCTTCAGCCACAGGGCCGCAAGGCCCACCGCCGCGATGCCTGCGGTCAGCAGGCCGGACTCAAGGCGCCCGGCGGCGCCGTAGCGGGCGAACCACAGTCCCAGCACCGACATGCCGCAGGCGGCCGCGCCCAGGAAAAATTCCCGCTGATAGATATAAAACATCATTGCCAGCAAGGCCCAGGCCGCCACCAGCCAGAACAGCATGTTCATGCCGGGCCCCTGGTACTTGACCGCAACATGGGCGCAGACGGAAACGGCGCCCAGCGCGATGGCGCCGATCAGCGGCCAGCCGAACTTCCCGCCCTTTTTCAGCTGCAGCACCGTCCACACCAGGGCCAGCGCCGCCCCGATCAGGGTCACATTGCGCAGGACGGGCAGCCATTTGCCCAGGGCCAGATACGCATTGACGCCGGCGTCGGTAAGGGTGAAGTTAATATAGAAGCGATTGACAAGCACCAGCAGAGCCTCTAACACCATCGCCCCTGCCACCCACAGCAGCCCCCGCTGCAGTGCGATATCCTCCTGGCGGCGGCGCTCTTCTCTCTGTTTCTTATCCATGCGTGTTCATTCTCCTTACTGCGGACCGCTGCGGTCCAATTGAAACGTTCCGGTATATCCAAATATCCAGACATTTTATTATTGTACCAGATACAGTTTTTTTTGCAAGACTTAAAACGGGAAAAGTATCCAAATTTAAAGAAACGCTGATTCAATACACGTGTGCAGATTTGATTCAGCGGTTCCTTCATAAACAGGGGAACGGAGACCGGCCGGCCTCCATAAAATGCTCTGGGGGGAGACAGCGCGAGCAAAAGGAGAATGAATATGGATTTCTTTCACAAGCGAATCTCCAGGCTCCTGACCGTCAAGAGCCTCGTTACCCTGATCCTCACCGCCGTGTTCGCCGCTCTGGCCTTCCGGGGGGAAATCCAGCAGGACTTCATGACCATTTACGCGGTCATCATCTCCTTCTATTTCGGCACCCAGAGCCAGGAGGACCGCGAGGTCCGGGAGGAGCGCAAATGAGACTGCGCAGACAGTACCTCACCAAAAACGACTGCTACCAGACGGACCGGACCATCTCTGTCCGGGGCGTTATGGTCCACTCCACCGGGGCCGACAACCCCCGGGTCAGCCGGTATGTGCCAGGCGATGGTGAGATGGGCCGCAACACCGCCGGCAACCACTGGGATCGCCCCGGCCTGACCAAATGTGTCCACGCCTTTGTGGGCGGCTTCGCCGACGGGGAGGCCGGGACTGTCCAGACCCTGCCCTGGGAGCACCGGGGCTGGCACGCGGGAGGCGCGGCCAACAACACCCACATCGGCTTTGAAATCTGCGAGGACGGTCTGGACGACCCGGTCTACTTCGGCAAGGTCTACCGGGAGGCAGCGGAACTGACCGCCATGCTGTGCCGAAAGTTCAGTCTGGACCCCCTGGCCGACGGGGTAGTCATCTGCCACGCGGAGGGCCATGAGCGGAGCGTGGCCTCCAACCACGGAGACGTGCTCCATTGGTTCCCCAAGATGGGCAAATCCATGGACGACTTCCGGGCCGACGTGGCCAGCCTGATAAAGGACGGCCAGTCCCCCGATCCGGAGGAGCCGGAGGGAGGTGACGAGGACGTGACTTACGAGCAGTGGAAAGAGTTTATGGACCGCTACCGCCGGGAGCTGTCGCAGCGCCCCGCCCCCGAGTGGGGCCGGGAGGAGCTGGAGCAGGCCAAGGCCCTTGGCTTTACCGACGGCAAGCGTCCCCAGGACCTGGCCTCCCGCCAGGAGGTGGCCTCCATGATCCTGCGCGCTCAGGAATAATTCCGTTCCGCCCCTTTGGGGCTGGATCAGGCGTCCCGCTCCTCCGGGGGCGGGATTTTTATGCCCGGGCGGCCATTTCCTCCAGAAACAGCCTGGTCAGCCGGAGCATATTCTCAAAGTCGGCGACGCTGCCCACGCCGGCCGGGGCATGGAGGTAGCGCACGGCGGCCGACACGGCGGCCACCCGGACCCCGGCCTTGGAGCGCTGGATGGTGCGGGCGTCGTTGCCCCCGGCGATATACTCCTTGGTCTGCCAGGGGATGCCCCTCCCCTTTGATAGACGGCGGAGGGCGTCAAAAAGTTCCCGGTCGTAAATCGTCCCCCCGTCCATATAGGAGATGACCGGCCCCCTGCCAGGGTAACACACCCGGCGGCAAGCCTCCACCCCGGGCAGGTCGGCGGCAGTGGTGGTCTCCAGCACCAGGGCGATCTCGGGCGTCACCGAAAAGGCGGCCCCGAAGGCCCCTCGGGTGCCCACCTCCTCCTGGGCGGTAAATGCGAAGGTCACGTCCAGGGGCAGGTCCTCCTCCAGCAGCTTGAGCATGACGGCGCAGCCCACCCGGTCGTCGATGGCCCGGGCCTTGAACAGGCCGTCTCCAAATTCTTCCGGTTCGCAGACAAACGCGCCATAATCTCCCAATTCCACCAATTTTTCGGCGGCCTGCCTGTCCTTTGCCCCAATGTCAATATAGAGGGCTTCGGTTTTAGGGACCTTTTTCCGCTCCTCACGGCTCACCAGGTGGACCGCCTTCAGGCCGATCACCCCAGGAACCTTGTTTTTTCCGATGACCACCGGCTTGCCGATGGCCACCCGCCGGTCCACCCCGCCCACGAAGCCGAATTTGAGAAAGCCCTCGTCGGTAATCCGGGTAATGATAATTCCCACCTCGTCCATGTGGGCGGCGAGCATCAGCCTGTTCCCGGCGGGCTTTTTTCCTTTCTTAAAGACAATCAGATTGCCCAGGGCGTCGGTGCGGACGCCGTCGGCGCAAGGCGCCGCCTTTTCCTCAATATACCGGCGCACCTCGTCCTCGTCCCCCGACACGCCTCTGAGCCGGCACAGCTCCTTTAAGGTGTTCAGCATACCCGTTCCCCCTCTCCCAGGCTCTCCGCAAAGGCGGCCAGCAGTTTGGCGGTATCCTCCAGATCCCTGCGGCAGACCGCCTCGATCGGGGTGTGCATATACCGCTCCGGGATGGACAGCACCGCCGTGGCCACCCCCTCCCGGCTAACCTGGACGGGCCAGGCGTTGGTGCCGCTGGAGCCCGCCATCACCTCGATCTGGACGGGCATGTCCAGATCCTTTGCCAGCTCCTTGAGCCGTCCGGACAGGGACCGGGCGCAGTTGGGCCC
Source organism: uncultured Oscillospiraceae bacterium (assembly GCA_910588635.1). Lineage (GTDB taxonomy): Bacteria > Bacillota > Clostridia > Oscillospirales > Oscillospiraceae > Lawsonibacter. The sequence goes on from CAJUPW010000017.1 coordinate 22,631, forward strand.
TACCCCGATCACCGGGCCGCCCCCCAGCTTGAAAGTCTCGTGCTTGGAGGCGTCCGGGCTGTCCCCGTGGGTCACGTCCACCGCCACGCACCAGTCCGGCGCGATCTCATAGGCGGCGGTAACGGCTCCGGCGCTGTGGGTCTCCTCCTGGGTGGAGCCCAGCACATACAGGTCCACCCCCAGCTTTTTGTCCCGCAGCCGCTCCAGCACGTCCAGCAGGACGGCGAAGCCGCAGCGGTCGTCCAGTGCTTTGCCGCACAGCAGCTCCTCTCCCAGGGGCGCGCAGCCCCCCCGGTAGGTGCCCGGGGTGCCGGTGGGGACGCGGCGCCTGGCCTCCTCCTGAGACAAGCCCGCGTCGATGCACAGGTCCTTGATGGGCACGGCCTTGTCCATATCCCCGTCCTCCTGGATGTGGGGGGGCAGGCAGATCACCACACCGGGGACGGGGGGCCGGGCCATCAGGGTGATTTCCCGGCCGGGGAGCATCCTGGGGTCCACACCCCCCAGGGCGGCGAAGCGGAGGAAGCCCTCCTCGTGGCCGGTGACGATGAATCCGATCTCGTCCAGGTGGACGTCCAACAGCAATTTTGGGGCGTTGGCCCGCCCGCACCGGCGCACCCCCGCCACGCTGCCCAGACGGGTAAAATACACCTCGTCCGTCAGGGGCCGGAGCAGCTCCGCGGCCGCCTCCGCCACAGCTTCCTCAAACCCGCTGGGCCCGGACAGGGCGCACAGGCGGGCCAGCGTCTGTTCATAGTTCAATTTGGAAAACCTCCATTCAGTGATAGCGTTCCAAGATATCCCTATCTTAATCCAAAACAGAAAAAGCTGCAAGTTTTTTATCGGAGGTGTCCGCATTGAAGATATGTTGACGTGTTTTCCCCGCCTCCGCGGGGAAAACACAGCTAAAATTTCTTCGTTTCGGGCACATTTTTTTACAAAACCGCTTGACAACTCTCCGGCCCTGGGATATAATGCGCTTTGCGTTCAAAGACAGCAGGCGCCTTCGGGCATAATTCCTGCCGAGAGTGCTTTCAAGGGAATATTCTTTTGATGGTACTGTCCTCCTGTCTTTTGACGGGAGGTTTTTTGTTTCGCACCAACAATTTCTGGAGGTGAAACCAAAAATGCCTAACGCAAAGGTCCTTTCCGAGAAGAAGGCCATCGTGGCCGCTCTGGAGGAGCAGCTGAAGGGCGCCGCCAGCGGCGTGCTGGTGGACTACAAGGGCATCACCGTGGCTGAAGACACCGCTCTGCGCGCCGAGCTGCGCCAGAACGATGTGCAGTACAGCGTGGTGAAGAACACCCTGGTCCGCTTCGCCCTGGAGGACGCCGGCCTGAAGGAGCTGGACGGCGTGCTCAACGGCACCACGTCCCTGGCCACCAGCGCAGGCGACCCCATCGCCCCCATGCGGGTGGTGAACAAGCACGCCAAGAAGCTGGGCGACGGCAAGTTCAACATCAAGGGCGGATTCATGGACGGCAAGGTGATCTCTCTGGAGGAGATCATGGCTCTGGCCGAGCTGCCCTCCAAGGATGTCCTGCAGGCCCAGGCTCTGGGCATGATGCTGGCTCCCATTACCAGTCTGGCTATCGTGCTGAAAGCCATCGCCGAGAAGGGCGGCGAGCACGCCGCTGAGGCCGCTCCCGCCGAGGAGGCCCCCGCCGCCGAGTAAGCGGCAGACTTACTCCCCCAAGGGGGGACACAAAATTTAAAATTACACAATCAGGAGGTTCATTTATCATGGCTAGTGAGAAGATTACTGCTCTGATCGAGGAAGTCAAGGCCCTTACCGTTCTGGAGCTGTCCGAGCTGGTGAAGGCTCTGGAGGAGGAGTTCGGCGTGTCCGCCGCCGCCATGGCCGCTCCCGCCGCCGGCGGCGCCGCCGCTGAGGCCGCCGCTGAAAAGACCGAGTTTGACGTGGTTCTGGCCGGCTTCGACGCCGCCGCCAAGATCAAGGTCATCAAGGCCGTCCGCGAGATCACCGGCCTGGGCCTGGCTGAGGCCAAGGCCGCCGTTGAGGGCGCTCCCAAGACCCTGAAGGAGGCCGTGTCCAAGGACGAGGCCGAGGAGCTGAAGAAGAAGCTGGAAGAGGCCGGCGGCAAGGTGGAGCTGAAGTAATCAGCACCCTCTGCAGACAAAAGAAGGACCTGAGGTTTTTGCCTCAGGTCCTTTTCTCTTCTGCGGAAAATCAGCGGTTTTTAAAGGCGGTGACCTTCTCTTTGTTGACAAAGGCGCGCATGGCGTCCTTCTGGTCCTCGGTGGCAAAGCACAGGCCGAAGGCCTCGGCCTCAAAGGCGGCGCCGGTGGCCATGTCGGTCTGCAGCCCCCGGCGGATGGCCGCCTTGGACTGGCGTACCGCCACCTGGGCGTTGGCGGCGATGGCGTTGGCCAGCTCCAGGGCCTTGTCCATCAGCTCCTCGGCAGGGTAGACGTGGCTGACCAGTCCGATGCGGGCGGCCTCCTCCGCCTTGATGGTCTTGGCGGTGAGGATCAGCTCCATGGCGTTGGACACGCCCACGATCCGGGCCAGGCGCTGGGTGCCGCCGAAGCCGGGGGTGATACCCAGGCCCACCTCGGGCTGGCCGAACTTTGCCTTCTCACTGGCAATACGGATGTCGCAGGCCATGGACAGCTCGCAGCCGCCCCCCAGGGCGAAACCGTTGACGGCGGCGATGGTGGGCTTGGTCAGGTTCTCCAGCTTGAGGAACACCCCGTTGCCGTAGGCCCCGAAGGCCTTGCCCTCCACGGCGGTGAAATTGGACATCTGGCCGATGTCCGCCCCGGCCACAAAGGACCGCCCCGCCCCGGTGACGACGGCCACCAGAATCTCAGGATCGGCCTCCACCTGGTCCAGCACGGCGTTCAGGTCCTCCAGAACCTGCCTGTCCAGGGCGTTGAGCGCCTCGGGCCGGTTCATGGTGACGATCCCCACAGGGCCCTTCTTTTCAAGCGTTACAAAAGCCATAGGAAAATTCCTCCTTGTTTTTTAGTGGTAGTCCCATTATAACGGATGGCCGGATAAAGCGCAAGGGAAAATGGATAAACCCTTCCCCTCCCGAATAGAGTGTCGGGAGGGGGGATTGTCTTGTCTGAAAAAATGCTGTCCGCCGGGAAGGGGGCGCTGTTCCTCACGGCGCTGAGCGCCATTTCCCAGGTGCTGGGCTTTTTCTACCGGGTGGTGCTGTCCCGGCTGGTGGGAGCGGAGGTGATGGGACTGTACCAGCTCATCATGCCGGTGAGCTCGGTGATTATGTCCCTCACCGCCGTGGGGCTGACCTCAGCGGTGTCCAACCTCACCTCCCAGCACCTGGCTCTGGGCAACCGCAGGGCGGCGGACCAGACCCTGTCCACCTGCCTGAAAATTTTCTTTCTCCTGCTCCTCCCGGTGGGGGCGGTGGTGGTTTTGGGCTCTGACGCCATCTCGGTGTACCTTCTGGGGGACGCCCGCACCCAGCTCGGACTGGTCCTCCTCATCCCCTGTGTGGCCCTCATGGGGGTGGAGAACTGCCACAAGCACTTCTTCTACGGCTCCGGGGTGGTCCGCCCCCCCGCCGTTGTGGACCTGCTGGAGCAGTTTGTCCGCACCCTCGCGGTGATCTCTCTTCTGGCCCTCTTTCTGCCCCAGTACCCGGAGCGGGTGGTAGGCCTCATCGTGGCGGGCATGGTCATCTGCGAGATATTCTCCTCCTGTACTCTGGTCATGCTCTACCGCCGCCGGCGGGGGCCTCTCACCGGCCGGGGGGAGGAGGGCGCTACCCGCCGCCGGCGCGTGTTCTCCATCGCCCTGCCCGTGGGCCTCAACGCATTGCTGGGCAATCTGCTTGCGGCGGCCAACTCCGCCCTCATCCCCCAAAAGCTGGTGGAGGGGGGCGCGGACCGCTCCGCCGCCGTCTCCCAGTTCGGGGTGGTGTGCGGCATGACCATGCCCATGCTGTCACTACCCATCGTCTTTCTGGGGGCGCTGAACCTGGTGATGGTGCCCCGGCTGGCCCGGGCCCGGGCTCTGGACCGCCCGGCAGAGGCCAGAAAGCTCATCTCCCAGACCATTTCGGCGGTGTCGCTGCTCACCCTGCCCTGTATGGCCTTCATGGTGGTGGTGGGACCCGACCTGGGAAAGGCCATGTTCCACCAGGAGGGGGTAGGGGAATATCTCATGCCCCTGGCCTGCGTCATGGCTATGAGCTGCGGCACCTCGGTGCTGGCCTCCGCCCTCAACGGGGTGGGCCGGCAGCGGACGGTGGCCGCCATCTCCCTGACGGGCGGGGCAGTACAGCTGGGGTTTACTCTGGCTCTGGTCCCCCTTCCCGGGGTTGGGATGGCGGGCTATGTGGCCGGGGCGGTGGCCGCCACGGCCCTGGAGCTGGGGCTGTGTCTGTGGCAGGTGGTCCGGGCCACCGGCCTGGAGATCCGGCCCTTCCAGTGGATGGCCGCCCCCGGCCTGGCCGCCGCGCTGGCGGGACTGGCGGGCAATCTGCTGTTCCGCTGTCTCAAGGACGCCGGCCTGGAGCCCGTCCCCTCCGGTCTGGCCACCCTGATCTTTGCCCTGGTTTTGTACCTGGCCGCCCTCCAGGCCCAGGGGGTCAGGGCCCGGGAGGTCCTGCGGCTGGATTGGTAAACAGGGAACGGCCCCGTCCTGGTGGACGGGGCCGTGTTCGTTATTTCGTCTCCCGCATGGGAGCGACCTCTTTTTTGTAGACGTGGTAAAGAAACAGTACGCTGAGGGTGGTGGAGAACAGCTCCGCGAGGGGGAAGGACCACCACACCACATGCAGTCCGCCCAGCCTGGCCAGGACGAAGGCCGCCGGCAGCAGCACAATCAGCTGGCGGACCACCGACACCGTCAGGGACAGCACCCCGTGGCCCAGAGCCTGGAACACCGAGCCCGCCACAATGCAGAACCCGGCCAGCAGGAAGCTGGTGGAGATGATGCGCAAGGCGGGCACGCCGATGGCCAGCAGGTCGCCGGCCTCCTCTCCCTCCGCCTCGAACAGGCCGAGGAACACGTCGGGAAACAGCTGGAACAGGGCAAAGCCTACCGCCATAATGCCCACGGCGTAGGCGATGGCCAGCCTGACGGTCTTGATAATCCGGTCTGGCTTCCGGGCGCCGTAGTTGTAGGCCACAATGGGCACCATGCCGTTGTTCAGGCCGAACACGGGCATGAAGATGAAGGACTGGAGCTTGAAGTAGATGCCGAACACCGCGGTGGCGGTGGCGGTGAAGGCGATGAGAATTTGGTTCATGCCGAATACCATCACCGAGCCGATGGACTGCATGATGATGGAGGGCAGGCCCACGCTGTAGATGCCGCCGATGATGTCTTTGTTAGGCCGCAGGCCGGCGAAGGACATCTGAATTTCCGGGTTGTGGGTGAGGGACAGGTACAGCCCCACCAGCCCGCCGATGATCTGGCCGGCCACCGTGGCCACGGCGGCTCCCGCCACCTCCAGCCGGGGGAAGCCGAACAGTCCGAAAATCAGGATGGGGTCTAAAATCAGGTTGATGACCGAGCCTGTCCCCTGGATGACCATGGCGTACACCGTCCGCCCGGTGGCCTGGACCAGCCGCTCCGTGGCCACCGACATGAAAATCCCCATGCTGCACCCGGCGATAATGGTCAGATAATCGGCGCCGTAGGAGATGATGCCGGGGATATCGGTCTGGATGATGTAGAACAGCCGGGCGCAGGTCAGGCCCAGCACGGTAAACACCAGCCCGCTTACCGCCTCCAGCAGCACCCCGTTCATGGCGGTGCGGTTGGCTCGGACAAAGTCTTTCTGTCCCAGGCTGCGGGAGAGCAGGGCGTTGATGCCCACGCCGGTGCCCACCGCCACGGCAATCATCAAATTCTGCACCGGGAAGGCCAGAGACACCGCGTTGAGGGCGTCCTGGCTCAGCTTGGCCACAAAGTAGCTGTCTACCACGTTGTAGCAAGCCTGGATCAGCATAGAAATAATCATGGGCAGCGCCATGTTCAGCAGCAGCTTGTTCTCGGGCATAACGCCCATTTTGTTTTCCTGCGCGGGCTGTGACACTAAAATTCCTCCTCCATAAAAAATTGCCGCCCAATGGAGGGAATCCGCAATTTTTCGCTCTTTTTTGTCCAAGAGCCTATTATAGAGGAATCAAATTTTTATGTCAATGGCACTTTTACTGATTTTTCCCGGTTTGCATTGACTTGCGCTTCGGAATTGAGTATGATAAAGAACAGTTTGAGACTTTCTTATAAGGAGACTGCCATGATGCTCACCCTGGAATCCTTCAAGTCCGCCCGGAGCGTTTTGCAGGCCGTACTGCGGCCCACGCCTCTGATCCACTCCCCCTACCTGTCCAAAAACTGCAGGAACAACGTCTATCTCAAGCCGGAAAACATGCAGGCCACCGGGGCCTACAAGCTCCGGGGGGCGTACTATAAGATCAGCACCCTGTCTCAGGAGGAGAAGGACCGGGGACTGGTAACGGCTTCGGCGGGCAACCACGCCCAGGGGGTGGCCTACGCCGCTCAGGCCGCCGGGGTGGCGGCCACCATTGTCATGCCCACCACCACCCCCCTGGTGAAGGTGAACAACACCAAGGACTACGGGGCCAAGGTGGTGCTCCACGGCGAGGTCTTTGACGACGCCGCCGAGCTGGCCGCCAAGCTGGCCCGGGAGGAGGGGCTGACCTACGTCCACCCCTTCAACGATCTAACCCTGGCCACCGGCCAGGGCACCATCGCCTATGAGATTTTCCAGGACCTGCCCGATGTGGACGCCATCCTGGTGCCAATCGGGGGCGGCGGGCTGGCTGCCGGGGTGTCTGCCCTGGCCAAGCTGCTTAACCCCCATGTGGAGGTCATTGGGGTAGAGCCCACCGGGGCGGCCTCCATGAAAGCCAGCCTGGAGGCGGGACATGTGGTCACCCTCCCCACCGCCACCACCATCGCCGACGGCGTGGCGGTCAAGACCCCCGGGGATAAGATTTTCCCCTATGTACAGAAAAACGTGGACCGGATCATCACCATCGACGACAGCGAGCTGGTGGAGGCTTTCCTGGACGTGATGGAGCGGCACAAGATGGTGGTGGAGAATGCCGGCCTGCTGCCGGTAGCCGCTCTGCGCCACCTGGAATGCGAGGGCAGGAATGTGGTGTGCGTCCTCTCCGGGGGCAACATGGACGTGATTACCATGGCTTCTCTGGTCCAGCACGGGCTGATTCAGCGGGGGCGCATCTTCACCTTCGCCGTCCGGCTCCCCGACCGCCCCGGCTCCCTGCTGGCGGTGTCCAGAATTCTGGCCGAAAACAACGGCAATGTCATCAAGCTGGAGCACAACCAGTTCGTCAACATCAACCGCCAATCGGGCGTGGAGCTGCGGGTCACGCTGGAGGCCTTCGGCCATGACCACAAGGAGCAGATTCTCTCCGCTCTCCGGGCGGAGGGCTTCCAGGCAATGGAGGCCGACACCGGGGATTTTTACAACTGAGACGTCCTCTGCCGTCCGCCGGGGACGGGACGCCCCGGCGGACGGCTATCTGAAAGCGGCGGACCGGCCGGGCGGCGGAGGACGGGTTTTGACCGTGGGTCCGGTCCGGAGCGATCCTCCCGGCCCCGGGGCCTCTCTCCGCTGAGTTATCCTATGCGCCGGGTCTGTCCCCAGCGCCTGTCCTACAAAGGAGGAATCTGTCATGATAAAAATTGCCCCCTCCATCCTGTCCGCCGACTTTGCCAATCTGGAACGGGACATCAAAGCGGCGTCCTCCGCCGACTACCTCCATGTGGACGTGATGGACGGCGCCTTTGTGCCCAACATCACCATCGGCGTGCCGGTGGTCAGCTCCATCCGCAAGTGCACCGATATGTTCCTGGATGTCCATCTCATGGTGGAAAAGCCGGTGCGGTACATTGAGGCCTTCGCCAAGGCGGGAGCCGACCTGCTGTCCGTCCATCTGGAGGCCGACCATCCTACCCGCATCGCCGAGGCCCTCCGCATCATGGGGGATTGCGGCGTGAAAAAGGCGGCGGCCCTGAGGCCCATCACCAAAGCGGAGGCCGTCCTGCCCTATATTGAGGAGCTGGACCTGGTGCTGGTCATGACGGTGGAGCCCGGCTTCGGCGGTCAGGCCTTTATGGAGAGCCAGCTGGAGACCGTCCGCCGGGTCCGGGCCCTTATCGACAAGTACAACCCCGCCTGCGAGCTGGAGGTGGACGGGGGCATCGCCCCCCAGACCGCCCCTCTTGCGGCGGAGGCCGGGGCCAACGTGCTGGTAGCCGGCTCCGCCGTCTACGGCGCGGCCGACATTCCCGCCGCCATCGCGGCGCTGAGAGGATAAACGACTATGCAGTACTTTCCCCCCGCACTGGAAAATTTAGTGGAGCATTTCGCCAAGCTGCCCGGGGTGGGCGTCAAGTCCGCCCAGCGGCTGGCCTTTCATGTGCTGTCTCTCCCCGAGGAGGAGGCGTCCGCTTTTGCCCGGGCCATCACCGACGCCAAGGCCCACATCCACACCTGCCCCGTCTGCCGGAACCTCACCGAGGGGGAGGGCCCCTGTCCCATCTGCGCCAGCCCCAAGCGGGACGCCTCCACCGTCTGTGTGGTGGCCGACCCCAAGGACGTGGCGGCCATGGAGCGCAGCCGGGAGTACAATGGGACCTACCACGTCCTCCACGGCGTCCTTTCCCCCATGAACCGGGTGGGCCCGGACGACCTGCATATCCGCTCCCTGGTGGAGCGGGTGGGCGCCGGAGGGATTGAGGAAGTGATTATGGCCACCAATCCGGACACTGAGGGGGAGGCCACCGCCATGTACCTGTCCCGCCTGCTGAAACCCTTCCAGGTAAAGGTCACCCGGCTGGCCTACGGCATTCCGGTGGGCAGTCACCTGGAATACGCCGACGACGCAACCCTGGTCCGGGCCCTGGAGGGCCGCAGAGAGATATGAAAATGCCCGGCAAAAGCCGGGCATTTCACATTTATTCTTCCTCGTCGGAGCTGTCCTCCAGCTCATCCACCATAATCAGGGCCGCGATGTCCTGACACATCTGTTTCAGCTTCAGCTCCTGAGACATGGCTTCCAGTTCCTCCTCGTCCATCTGCTGGGGAGGCGTCTCCGGGGCGCCGCCCTGAAGCCGCTGTCTGGCCGCCTTCTCATACAGAATGGCCGCCGCCTCCGCCTGCTCCTCCTCGGTCCGTTCCGTCCACTGCTGCTTCATCTCAAACCTGTCGATGGGGGTTCTCACCGGGGCGGCTCCTCCTCCGGAAGGGGCCTGTCCCCCGGAGGGAACAAAGGTGTCCTGGCTCATCCGCGCAACAGCCTCCTCTTTCAGCTTCTCATGATATATTATCGGCCGCCGGCCTGAAAACTTTACCCCTCACAGCCGCACCGGAACTTTCCCGTTGATCTCCAGCCGCCCCGGCTCCACCCGGCACTCCAGGGCCAGCGCCTCCACCCCGGCCCGGGCGGCCCGGCGGAGGGCCGCTCCGAACTCCGGATGAGTGGCGTCGTTGGGCTCCACCCGGTCCATTCCCTCCATCTGGACGATAAAGCACACCCCCGCCTCATAGCCCGCCTCACGGGCCGCGATCAGCTCCTCCAGGTGCTTCAACCCCCGAAGGGTAGGGGCGTCGGGGAAGCGGGCCACGCCGGCCTCCTCCAGGGTGACTCCCTTCACCTCCCAAAAGCCCCGGCGCAAGGCGCCCCCTTTTGAAAACTCCCAGTAATAATCAAATCTGGAATTGCCATATGTCATCTCCGGCCGCAGAAGATCGGGGATAAAACCCAGCCCGCCGGCGGCCGCCCACTCCCCAAAGACCCGGTTGGGGGCCTGGGAGTCCATGTTGATGAGCAGAGGGCCGCCCTCCCGCTCCTTCTCCACGGCGATCAGGTCGTATTTTGTCTTTCGGGCGGGGTTGGCGCTCTCCTCCAGCCAGACCTTCACTCCGGGGATCAGCAGCTCCCGGCACCGGCCGGTATTCTTCACATGGCAGACCTCCACCCGTCCTCCCACATCCACGTGGGCGACAAAGCGGTTGGGCCGGGCCAGAAAAACTCCCGGCAAAATTTTTCCGTAGACCATCTTGCTATTTCTCCCGTTTCCCGATATGATGTAGGGGCGGTTTTTCCTCCCGTGTATCATAACCTATTTTGGAAAGAGAAACAAGCATGAAAAAAGCCTATCTGCAAATCATTGCCGCCGCCGCCCTGTGGGGGTGCATCGGCCTGTTTTTAAAGCTGCTCACTGCCGCCGGCCTCACCTCCATGCAGGGGGTGGCTCTGCGCAGCGTGGTGGGTGTGGTATTTTACGGCCTGTTTCTCTTTTTCACCGACCGAACAGCCCTGTTTATCGTACCCAGAGACTGGTATTATTTCTTCGGCACCGGGGTGTGCTCCCTGCTGTTCTTCAACTGGTGCTACTTCAGCGCCATTACCCGCAGCTCCATGTCGGTGGCGGCGGTGCTGCTGTACACCTCCCCCGTCTTTGTCACCCTCATGTCAGCCCTCTTCTTCCGTGAGAAGATCACCCCCGTCAAAACCGCCGCCCTGGCGGTCACCTTCGCCGGCTGCGTACTGGTGACGGGGCTGTTTCCTCTGGGCCGGGAGACCGTCTCCTTGCCGGTGCTCCTCTTCGGGCTTGGCTCTGGCTTCGGGTATGCCCTGTACTCCATCTTCGGCAAGTTCGTGCTGAAAAAATACTCCCCCGCCACCGTCACCTTCTACACCATCCTGTTCTGCGCCCTTTTCTCTCTGCCCATCTCAGGGCTGTCCGCCAATCCGGCCCCCCTGGGAGATTGGCGGGCCTGGGCGGGAGCGCTGGGAGTGGGGGTGCTGTGCTGCGCTCTGCCCTACCATCTGTACACCACCGGCCTGCGGGACGCCGAGCCGGGCCGGGCGGCCATTCTGGCCACCATTGAGCCCTTCGTGGCCGCCGGGCTGGGCATCCTGCTCTACCACGAGGCAGTTACCCCCTGGAAGCTGCTGGGTATGGCCGCCATTCTGGGGGCGGTAATCCTGCTGAACGCAAAAAACTAACTTGATTTGGGAAGGAGAACAACCATGTCCTGTAAAGAGGAATTTATCGAGATTTTCAAGGCCAACATCACCCGGGAGGGGGCCGACAAGCTGCTGGACTATCTGGAGCACAAGAGCGATTTCTTCACCGCTCCCGCCTCCGCCCGCTACCATGGGGCCTATGAGGGCGGGCTGTGCGAGCACAGCCTGAACGTCTACCACTGTCTGGCGGACTACCTCCGGCGGGAGCGGGTGCAGGAGCTTTACGGCCTGGACTACAGCGGCGAGTCCATCGCCATTGTAGCGCTGTGCCATGACCTGTGCAAGATCGGCTGCTACAAAAAGACCTTCCGAAACGTGAAGGACGACGCCACCGGCCAGTGGACCAAGGTGCCCTCCTACACCTTTGACGACCCTCTGCCCTACGGCCACGGGGAGAAGAGCGTGTACATCACCAACGGCTATATCCGCCTCACCCGGGAGGAGGCCATGGCCATCCGCTGGCACATGGGCTTCTCCGGCCCGGAGGACAACCGCATGGTGGGCCAGGCGTTACAGATGTACCCCCTGGCCTTCGCCCTGGCCACGGCGGATATGGAGGCCTCCTACTTCCTGGAGAACGAGGAGTGAAAGAACTTTAATGCAAAACCGCCCAAATTGGGCGGTTTTGTTTGTTATAAATGGGCCAGCCTCTGTTCCGGGATATAGGGCCGCAGGACTGGCACTCTGGGCAGGACGGTCAGCAGCAGCTCCCCCAGTACAAAGCAGGCGATCAGCTCCGCCAGCCCCACCGTCACGATGTTAAAGGCGTAGGCTGTCCAGAAGCCAGGGCCAAAGCCGGTGGCGTACCAGGCGATCTCCGCCCCCACAATGAGGGCGTTGCACAGCACCGGGGGCAAGGGAGCCAGCCAGCGGTTGGGCATGTGCCGGGTCATCAGGCAGGCCAGCAGGGTGGCCAGGGTACCGAACAGGATGTCCAGGGGGTAGGGGGAAAACAGGTTGACGATGAAGCACCCCACTGCCAGACCCGGTATGGCGGCGGGGAACAGGAAGGGCAGCACCGTCATGGCCTCCGACACCCGCAGCTGGATTTCTCCGTAAGCGGGCAGGAGCATGGTGAGCGCGGCGTACACCGCCGCGATGAGGGCGGCCAGGGTCAGGTCTCGGGTCGTGAATCTGCGCATAAAAAAACCTCCATTTTTTGTTTAGAGAACGGCGGACGCAGAGCGTCCCCGAACGAACATGTCACGCCTTGCCTGTTCACAACGGCTCGGACGCTTCCATGCTTGGACGAGATGGTATCAAACTCGTCAGGAGGCATTTTACCACAGCCGGGGCGGTTTGTCCAGAAAAAAATGCCTTCCCCGGAGGGAAGGCACCATTCACATATTCTCGGGCTCCGGGTCGCCGGGGAGGGAGCACAGAAACTGGTACTGGGGCGTCAGGGACTTCCAGCCCTCCAGCACCTGACCGGCCAGCTCGGAGGTAAAGAACACGCCCTCGCAGTTGCAGTCCCGGGCAAAACTGATCTGCCTGCTGTTGTACCAGGGCCAAAGCAGCGGCCCCGGGTCCCCCTTGGGCCGCTTGTAGACATGCCCGTCCATATGGAACTCCCCCCGCTTCTCCACCGCCCGGGCCAGCTTCTCCACGGGCTTGGGGTCCCGGTCGATGCGGGCGCGGAGCTTGGCCATGACCGCAGGAGGCATCTCCCAGCAGCCCATGCCGTAGCCGTAGTGGTCGGGGGCGATCTCAAACCAGAAGCAAGGAATCTGTCCGTCGTGCTCCCCCGGCTTGCGAAGAGAGAACCACAGATGGTCCTTGTAGGGCCCCCGGCCGAAGAGCCGTCTGGCGTCCCGGTAGATGCGGCTCACCTTCAGCTCCAGCCCCAGCTTGGGGTAGAGCTCGGTCATCTCGTCCCGAAGCTGTCCGGCCAGCTCCCGGGTGGGCCGGTCCACCAGAGAGCTGAACTCCTCCTTATGCTCCTGGAACCAGGCGCGCTCATTGTTCAGCTTCAGGCCCCACAAAAAGTCAATGGCGCCTTGGGTGTAGCCCTGAAACATAACGTTACCTCTCTGTCTGTACTCACATCGCCGCCCCGTTGGGGTCGATGGGGCTGATCCCCGAGTCGGACGGGGGCGGGGCGGTGGGGTCGGCGGGCGTCTCCGCGCCCGGGTCCGCCGTACCGGGATCGACAGCCGTGCCGGGGTCGGTGGAGGGCGGGGCGGGCGGCTTGCCGTCCACCCAGGTGGAGGGGTCGCCGTCGGCCGGGTTGTAGAAGTAGGTGTTGGGCCGCATCTTGTAGGCGCTCACCCCCAGGTCCTGCTTCTCCACCACCGTGCCGTCCGCCTCATAGATGGTGCGGTAGGTACGGGCCTTCAGGCCGGTGTAGGCGTACTGCTCCTTGTCCAGCACCAGAGTGCCCCGGGCCACATTGGGGTCGGGCTTATAGGCGGTGCTGGGGGCCACCTTGTCAAAGACGGCGTTGGTGGGTTTGGCGTAGCGGCCGTCCTCGTTGGTGCCGTACAGCTGGACCTCCAGATATCGAACGCCCTTGCTGTTGTCATAGCTCCGGGTGACCACCTTCACCGGATAATTCGTGTTGTTTTTAAAGCGGAAATCCAGGCTGCCGTAGTACACCGTGGCGTCCATCCCCGGGTCCAGGTAGCTGACGGCAAACTGGTGGTCGTGGCGCTCCACGATCTCCAGAGTGGTGTGGAGCACGGCGTAGTAGATGGTGGAGGACACCTGGCAGATGCCTCCGCCCACGCCATCCTCCGAGCGGCCCCCCGCGTAGATGGGGGCGGGGAGATAGCCCTTGTCGGGGGAGCGGCTTCCGGTGGTGTTGTTGTAGGAAAACTCCTCTCCAGGCAGCAGTATCTTCTCGTTGCAGGCCGCCGCGGCCAGCTTCACGTTGGTTTTCCGGGCAGAGCTTCCGCTCACCCGGGTGGTGGCCTGCCCCAGCAGGTCCTTGAACAGCCGGCCTCCCAGGTCGTCCTTGGTCACGTTGGGCCGGGTGACGGTCAGGGGGATAATGACCGTCTCACCGCTCTTGGCGTTCCGGTAGGCGCTTCTCAGCTCCTCCACATCGAAGTCCACCCCCATGGTGTGGTCGGTGATAGTCATGGATTCCAGGTCCAGAACCGCGTCCTTGGGTTCGGTGTAAACCTCCCGGCGGATGGCCTCGAAGTCGGGCTCCGCCGCCTCGCTCTGAGAGGCAGACAGGACGACTGTGTCCCGCACCGTGCTGCTCTCTCCGCTGAACCGGGCTGTGAAAGCCTGCTGAAGCTTCTCGCTCATGGCGGTCCTCACGGTCTCCCAGTCCACCGTGGTCACAGGGGCCCCCTTTGTCATCACCAGCTCCGTCTGGGTGACCTCATAGCCGTGGTCCCTGGTGGCTTCGTTGACAGCCTGCTCCATCCGCGCCAGCAGCTCGGCCTGGGCGGGCTCGTTCTCAGGCAGGATCAGGGGCACCTGGGCAGAGGTCCCCAGCATATGTCCCAGCAGCTTGGGGCCGCTGGTGAAAAAGTTGTCGTGACCCACATTCCAGGCGTCCTGGGCGCTCCGGGCCGTGTCCGCCGCAAGCTTGCTCACATCCAGCTGCTCCTCCAGGTCTTCATAGACCAGGGAGAGGCTGATATCCTGGCTCTGCTGGTCCAGAGCGGCCTGCACCGCACTCTGGGCCTGCTCCACCGTCATGTTGGAGACATCCACGCCGGCTACGGCCACGTTGGGAAAAATCGTGCTCCGGCCGCTGGCCCAGGCGCACGTCCCAATATAGGCCGCGGCCAGCACTCCGGCCACTCCTCCGGTTATGATCCAGGGCAGCTTGCTTCCGCCCTCTCTTTTCGCCTCGCGCTGTCCCTTCATCGCTCTCACCTTCCTCTCCGGTCCCGCTTCCGGGTCTGCGCCGCGCGCCCTTCACCTGTCTTTTTCTCAAAGCGCTTTTGCGGCAATTGTTGATATTATAGCACGCGGCCCCTACAAAATAATTACAGAATAGTTACAACTCCTCCGAAAATCTCCCCAAATCTTCCTCCTCTTTCCAGAGAAAAAATTGGACGGGGCATTTACTTTTATTCTCCGGTGCGCTATGATAGAAGTTACAGCGCGCCGGCGGCGCTCTTCACGAAATTTTAAGAAAAATTCAATTCCAATTTGGGAATTTTCTGTTATAGTTATCGTAAGGGGCCGGGTGTTTTCCCCGCCGGAGGCGGGGAAAACACAATACATTTTTTCGTTTCAGGGGGATATGAGATGGCTGACTATCAGGACCGGAACAACAACGGCGACGGCTTCTACTGGCTGATCGCTCTGGGGCTGATCTTTACCGGCGTGGCCGCTCCGGTAGGCGTGCTGATGATCGTAATGAAGATACTCAGCGGAGACGGCCGGAAAAAGCGCCAGCAGGGCCGTCACCCCTACTACCAGCAGCAGTCGGGGAGCGTAGGTGCCCGCACCGTCTTTGAGCCGCCCGCCTGGGAGGAGTCCGCTACTCCCGCCTGGGAGGAGCCGGCCCCCAAGAAGGCCGCCAAGTCCAAAAAGAAGAAAAAGCCCGGCCGGGACCTGATCGCCGTGATGGATAAAACGGGCAAAAGCTGGGCTATCGCCGGAGGGGCCGTGGCCGCTGGCTGTATGCTGGGCTTTATCGCCGGTCTGAGCGACGCGATGTACTGGCTGTTCAACGGCGATTTTTCCTGGTTCCTCCGGGAGCTGATGGACCTGATCATCCTGCCCTGTATTTCCGCCGGCGGTCTGGGCTTTGTGTGGGCCGGCCTGCGCAAGCGCAAGCAGGCCAGCCGGTTCCGCAACTATCTGGCCATGGTGGGCAATCAGAGCTCGGTCTCCATCTCCGCCCTGGCCTCGGCCGCCGGGCTGTCCCCCAATAAGGTGCGGGACGATCTGGCCGACATGCTGGACGACGGCCTGCTCCCCCAGGGCTATCTGGACTATGGCGGCGACCGGCTGGTGCTCACCGGCGATGGCATCGCCCAGCCGGTCAGGGAGCAGCCCGCTCCCCCTCCGCCCCCCAAGGAGGACGAGAACGCCATCCTGGCCGAGATCAAGGCGGTCAACGACGCCATTGACAACGAGAAGATGTCCGCCCAGATCGACCGGATCGGGGTCATCACCGCCAAGATTCTGGATTACCAAAAGACCCACCCGGACAAGGCCGCTCAGCTCCACAGCTTTTTGAGCTACTACCTGCCCACCACCCTGAAGATTCTCCGGGCCTACGGCCAGCTGGAGGACCAGGAGGTGTCCGGCTCCAACATCACCGCCGCCATGCAGCGCATCGAGGGCATGATGGACAAGGTGGTGGAGGGCTTTGAGAAGCAGCTGGACCTCCTCTTTCAGGGAGACGCCATGGACATCACCACCGATGTGGAGGTGCTGGAACGGATGCTGGCCAAGGACGGCCTGTCCGACCAGCAAGGCCTGACGCTGGGACTGTAAACCGAAAGCCGCCCCGAGATCGAGGCGGCTTTTTTTATGCTCTTTGATAGGTCACATAGCGGAATTTGACCCCTTCCTCCTCCAGCTCCGGACCCTCCTCCGCCACACGCCACTCCGACCGCGCGTCCAGATCGGGGAAAAAGCAGTCGGCCGCCGGGAAACGGCCGCTGATCTTGGTCACATAGGCGGTATCGCATTTATCCAGCAGGGCGGCGTAGACCGAGGCCCCGCCGATGACGAAGGCGTCCTCCGGGGCGGCGGCCAGCAGGGAATCAAGGTCCCGGAACATCTCCGCTCCCTCCGGGGCGAAGCCGGGGTCCCGGGACAGGATCAGATTGCGCCGTCCCTTCAGAGGCCGTCCCCCGGGAAAGGTGGCCAGGGTCTTGCGGCCCAGAATCACCGTATGGCCGGCGGTCAGGGCTTTGAAGTGCTTTAGGTCCTCCGATATGTAGATCAGCTGGTCGCCGTCCTTTCCGATGGCCCAGTTCCGGTCCACAGCAACGATAACGTTCATATGATCCCTCTTTTCCGTTCACGCCTCGTCTGTCCGCGGCGGCTCAGACGCTATACCGCAACGGGTATTTTTCCCTCCAGGGGGTGGGCCTGATAGCCCTCCAGCTTTACGCTGGCGGGGGTGAAGCCGTAGAAGTCGGTAATAGACCTGTCCAGGCTGAACCTGGGGGCGTCGTAGGGTTCGCGGGCGATCAGCTCCTCCACCACGGGGACGTGACGGTCATAGATGTGACAGTCGGCGATCACGTGGACCAGCTCCCCGGCCTCAAAGCCGGTGACCTGGGCGATCATGTGCAGCAGCACGGCGTACTGCATCACATTCCAGCCGTTGGCGGTGAGCATATCCTGGGATCGCTGGTTCAAAATGGCGTTGAGGGTGTTCCCCGACACGTTGAAGGTCATGGAGTAGGCACAGGGGTAGAGGGCCATCTCACTGAGGTCGTGGTGGTTGTACATGATGGCCAGAATCCGCCGGGAGGCCGGGTCGTGCTTCAGGTCCCAGAGAACTTTGTCCACCTGGTCCATGTCCCCCTGGGGGTAGCGGTGCTTCACGCCCAGCTGATAGCCGTAGGCCTTGCCGATGGAGCCGGTCTCGTCCGCCCAGGCGTCCCAGACATGGCTGTTCAGGTCGTGTATGTTGTTGGACTTCTTCTGCCAGATCCACAGCAGCTCGTCCACCGCCGACCTGATAAACTGCTTTCGGACCGTGAGGATGGGAAACTCCTTTCGCAGGTCGTAGCGGTTCACCACCCCAAACAGCTTGATTGTGTGGGCGGGGGAGCCGTCCTCCCAGCGGGGACGGACCTGGCGGTCGGTGTCCCAGACGCCCTGGGATAAGATGTCTTTGCAGTTCTGGATAAATACCTGGTCGGCGTAGCTCATTGCTCTATATTCCTCTCTGCTTATTCGGATGACCTGATTGTATCACAAAACAGTCCGGGGTACAACCCCCGTAAAAAACTGTTGACAACCGCCGAAAATATGATAGAATAGGTCCCGCGAAATGCGACGATGGAGTCAAGCGTGTTTCAGCGGCCGCAAGCGAGAGGGGACGGTGGGAGCCCTCGGCCGGCAGAAACGCGCACGCCGCTCCTGAGCGGCCCGGGACGACCGGGACGGCCCGTCCCCGTGACCGGACGGCTTGAGACGCCCCGCTCTGCGGGGATAATCAGGGTGGTACCGTGGAGTTTTCCGCCCCTGACAGAGATGTCGGGGGCGGTTTTTTGTGGAAAGGAGTAGAACATGAAAAAACGTCTGCTTTTGCTGCCGGCGGCATTGGCCTGTTTTCTTCTGCTGTCCGGCTGCAAGGTGTCCGGAAACCCATTGCCGGAGGGGATGGAGGAGGAAACCGTGCTGTCCCAGGGCCGGGAAGTGGTGGCCCTGCTCAACAGCGGGGGCTGGCAGGAGGTCTACGATCTGCTGCGCTCCGACGCGAAGGAGACCTCCAGCCCGGAGAACATTCAGAGCTATATGGAGGAGCGGCTGGATAAGGCCGGGGCCTACAAGAGCGAGACCGAGGCCATGGC
The DNA here is from genome assembly GCA_910588635.1 of uncultured Oscillospiraceae bacterium. Lineage (GTDB taxonomy): Bacteria > Bacillota > Clostridia > Oscillospirales > Oscillospiraceae > Lawsonibacter. Next base: position 41,114 of record CAJUPW010000017.1, read on the forward strand.
CACCGGACAGAAGCTCAAGGACACCGGCGAGGAGTACGGCACGGCGGTGCTGTACTGCAAACACGAGAAGAAGAGCATGATGTACCGCGTCGCCTACAGCGCCGATATGGAGCTGATGGGCATTGAGGTCAAGGCGCGGTAGGAATTTTTTGAAAACCTATAAAATCCATTATATAACGGAGGTAATCAATATGAAAGAACCCAAACCCTACGGTCTGAACGAGCTGCGGGAGATGTTCCTGAAATTCTTTGAATCCAAGGGCCATCTCCGGCTGCCCAGCTTTTCCCTGGTCCCCCGGAACGACGCCTCTCTGCTGCTCATCAACAGCGGCATGGCCCCCATGAAGCCCTGGTTCACCGGGGAGGAGGAACCCCCCCGCCGCCGGGTATGCACCTGCCAGAAGTGCATCCGCACCGGCGACATTGAGAACATCGGCAAGACCGCCCGCCACGGCACCTATTTTGAGATGCTGGGCAACTTCTCCTTCGGCGACTACTTCAAGAAGGAGGCCATTCCCTTCGCCTGGGAGTTCCTGACCAGCTCCGAGTGGGTGGGCCTGGACCCAGAGCGGCTCTACCCCTCCGTCTTTGCCGGCAACGAGACCACCCCCGCCGACGACGAGGCCTTCCGCATCTGGCACGAGGTCATCGGCATCCCCAAGGAGCGCATCTTCAAGTTCGGCAAGGAGGACAACTTCTGGGAGCACGGCTCCGGCCCCTGCGGTCCCTGTTCGGAAATCTATTATGACCGGGGCGAGCAGTGGGGCTGCGGCAAGCCGGGCTGCACTGTGGGCTGCGACTGCGACCGGTATATTGAGGTCTGGAACGTGGTGTTCTCCCAGTTTGACAACGACGGCGAGGGCCACTACGAGGAGCTGAAGCAGAAGAACATTGACACCGGCATGGGCCTGGAGCGGCTGGCCTGCGTCTGCCAGGGGGTGGCCTCCCTGTTCGACGTGGACACGGTGATGAACATCACCAACAAGGTCAGCGAGATTACCCACGCCCACTACGGAGAATCGAAAGATAAGGACGTGTCCCTCCGGGTCATCACCGACCACATCCGATCCGCCGCCTTCATGATCTGCGACGGCGTGCTCCCCTCCAACGAGGGCCGGGGTTACGTGCTGCGCCGCCTGCTGCGCCGGGCCGCCCGCCACGGCAAGCTGCTGGGAGTAAACGAGCCCTTCCTGTACACCGTGTGCGACACCGTCATCCATGAGAACGAGGGCCACTACCCCGAGCTGCGGGAGCGGCAGGACTATATCACCAAGGTTATCCGGGTGGAGGAGGAGAACTTCGCCAAGACCATCGACGGCGGCCTGAAAATCTTCGGGGATATGCTCAAGGGCCACCAGGCCAAGGGCGAGAAAACCTTCTCCGGGGCGGACGCCTTCAAGCTCTACGACACCTACGGCTTCCCCGTGGACCTGACCCTGGAGATGGTGGAGGAACAGGGCATGACCCTGGACGAGGCGGAGTTCCACAAGCAGATGGACGAGCAGCGCCAGCGGGCCCGGAAGGCCCGGGAGGCCCTGGGCGACCTGGGCTGGGCCGGCGTGGAGTTCGGCAAGGAGGTCCCCGCCACCGAGTTTGTGGGCTACACCGAGAACGCAGTTATGGATGCCAGGGTGGTGGCCATTGTGGCCGAGGGCCAGCAGGTGGACGAGATCGTCTCCGGCGTGGAGGCCATCGTGGTGCTGGACCGTACCCCCTTCTACGCCGAGATGGGCGGTCAGGTGGCCGACCACGGCCAGATCGCTCGAAGCGGTGAGCACGGACTGCTCTTTGAGGTCACCGATGTGCAGAAGAACAAGGGCGGCAAGTATATGCACTACGGAAAAATGACCGAGGGTTCCCTCAAGGTGGGCGACGTGGTGCGGGCCCACATCGACACCCAGCGCCGTCAGGCCATTATGCGGGCCCACTCCGCCACCCATTTGCTGGACGCCGCCCTACGCTCTGTCCTGGGGGACCATGTCCATCAGGCCGGCTCCCTTGTGGAGCCCGACCGGGTGCGCTTCGACTTCACCCACTTTAACGCCATGACCCCCGAGGAGCTGGGCCGGGTGAGCGCCATTGTCAACGATATGGTGCTGGAGGGCAGCAATGTAAACGTGGAGGAGCTGCCCATTGAGGAGGCCAAGGAGCGGGGGGCCATCTCCCTCTTCGGCGAGAAGTACGGCGACACCGTCCGGGTGGTGTCCATGGGCAACGATTTTTCCGTGGAGTTCTGCGGCGGCACCCATCTGGACAACACCGCCAAGGTGGGTGTGTTCCACATCACCAGTGAGTTCTCTGTGGCCTCCGGCGTACGCCGCATCGAGGCCACCACCGGCCGGGTGTCTCTGGACACCATGAACCGCAATCAGGAGCTGATCTTCCAGGCTGCCGCTGCCCTCAAGGCCAAGCCCGGCGAGCTGCGGGAGAAGGCGGAGGCCGCCATGGCCGAGATGAAGGTCCTGCGCCAGCGGGTCGACAAGCTGCTGGCCAAGGAGGCCGCCGGCGAGACCGACCGCATCCTCTTCGGCGCCCATGAGGTAGGCGGCTTGAAGGTCATCACCGCCACCGTTCCCGAGGCGGACGCCGCCCGGCTGCGCCAGATGGGGGACATCCTCAAGGACCGGGAGCCCAACGTGGTGGCCGTGCTGGCCGCCGTCAGCGGGGAGAAGATTACCTTCCTGTGCGTGTGCGGCAAGGAGGCCATCACGAAGGGCGTCAAAGCCGGGGACATCATCAAGCAGGTATCCGCCATCGCCGGAGGCTCGGGCGGCGGCAAGCCCGACTCCGCTATGGGCGGCGGCAAGGACCCGCTGATGGTGGACAACGCCCTGGCTATGGTGGACAACGTGGTGTCCATGAAGCTGGGGCTGTAAGGAGGTCATCGTATGCTCCCTCAGGACCCTATCATCCTGCTCAGCTATGTGAATACCAAGCTCCGGGACGAGTACCCCAGCCTGGACGCGCTGTGTGAGGACCTGGACACGGACAGGGACGAGCTTGTCCGCAGACTGGAGGGCGTGAACTACGTCTACAGCCCCGAGCACAACCAATTTATCTGACAGAAAACCCGGCTGGTTGGACGACCAGCCGGGTTTAAAAAAATCTATCGCGACCTCAACATTTTCCCTTTCCCAATCGTGTAACAGGCAGAAGGACAGAGAGGAGGCGGTTCGGATGGGCGCGTACAGCCGGGAGGAAATAGAAGCCATTTACCGGCGGAATTTCAAGCTGGTGTATCAAATTTGCCTGGTGCTGATGAAAAGCGTGCCCGACGCCGAGGACGCCGCCCAGACTGTCTTTGGCCGGGTGATGGAGCGAAGCGAGCCCTTTCGTGATCCGGAGCACGAAAAGGCCTGGCTCATCGTCACCGCCCGGAACGAGTGCCGGGACCAGCTGAAGCACTGGTGGCGCAGGTGCCGGGCAGACCCCTCCGCTCTGGACGCTCTGGCCTGGGAGCAGCCCGAGGACGGCCTTGTCTGGGAGCAGGTGGCCACCTTGCCGGACAAGCACCGGCTGGTGCTGTTCCTCCACTACTATGAGGGGTACGCCACCGGGGAGATCGCCCAAATGCTGGGGGACAACCCCTCCACCGTACGCTCCCGGCTGGTCCAGGCGAGGAAAAAGCTGAAAATACGATTGGAGGCGGAAGGCTATGGAACGACGTGACTTGAACCGCATGTTTGACGCCCTCGCTCCCACTGCGGAGCAGGAGCAGGCCGTGCTGGACCGCCTTCTCCAGACGGAAAGGAAGGACAGACCCATGAGGAAACTGAAAAAACTGACGGTAATCGGCATCGCCGCCGCTCTGATGGTCATCTCCTGCGCCGCCGCCGTGGTGACGGGACTTGACCAGCGGCTGCTGGACTACTTCGGCGCAAACCAGGAACAGGCGGAGCTGCTGGCCCCCGGAGCTGTGGCAGTGGACGTGACCGTGGAGGACAACGGGGCCACGCTCCATGTGACCCAGGTGCTGATGGACCGGTACAATATCATGATTTTGGCCGACTTTACCGCCCCCGAAGGGACGGTGCTGGACAGGGATGATTATATCTTCGACGCTCCAATGGGGGTTGTGCCGGATCTGCTGAACCGGGCGGGGGAGCCTGTCGAGCTGGAGAGCGGCTGGGGCTATCAGATCAAGGTGCTGGACGACGGCGCCCCCCAGGACAATCATCTGGCCCTGCTGTTCTGCACGGAACTGAGCGAGGGCTTTCAGCCGGACTGGGACATCGGTGGGATATCCCTATGTAACGGAGACCTTGTCCGGTACGGAGCGGAGCCCTGGGATAAGATTACGGCCTGCTCCGGCGACTGGTCCTGTGAGGTTCCTTTTACCTGGCAGGATATGGGCAGGAGCATTCAGCCCGATCAAGCAGTCGGTGATCTGGACGGCATCGGCATTACACTGACAGAGCTCTATCTCTCCCCCATGACGCTGCGGCTGCAGTTGGAGAGCGAGACTCCCATTCTCCGGGAATTTGGCGGAGGGGTCGGTATCCGCTGGTTACAGTTGGTCAATTCTGACAATGTGACGCTGACCACCCGGAATGGCGAGACCATCCCCCTGATTGGGAATGGCGGCGAGGCGGGCGGCCAGGACCAGGTTTGTTTCTTCCGCCTGGCTGAGATCACTGCCCTGGAGGACCTGGAGGGCGGCGCCCTCAACATCCGTATCGAGGGCGGGAGCGTGGATGTCCCCCTGGACGGGCTGGTCCCGGCGGAATAATTGAAATAGAAAATTCCCTCTTGCATATACTGGAGGGCGGTGGTATAATAAACATTGCCAAGAAACTGGTCAGGAGATTCATGGCGCTCATGCAAAAAAAGACCCCGGGGGTTGCCTCCCCGGGGTCCTGCTATGTACCGATGCTCACCTGCCCTTGCGGTGCCTGCCGAGCCATTTGCTCACGCAGCTGCCAACTACGCTCGCTATGACAGACACAAGAAAATTAGTCAGGATTTCTTCCATGACGCTCACCTCCTTCTGCTGCCTAAGTATCAGCGCGGGAGAAGGGCGGCGGAATCATTATACCAGCGTTCGACAGAATATACAAGAGCGATCAAAAACCCTTGCAATCCTGGAAAAATCGGGTAAAATGGAATTACCGCAAGCCCCCCGCGCTGCGGGGGGCTTTTACAATGCAAAGGAGGTTTCCCAATGTCCGACTGTTTATTCTGTAAGATCGCCGCCGGGGAGATTCCGTCCAACAAGGTCTACGAGGACGAGAAGTGTCTGGCCTTCCACGACATCGACCCCCAGGCGCCCACCCATTTCCTGGTTATCCCCAAGGCCCACATCGGCTCGGTGGCCGAGGTAGACGAGGCCAACGCCGGCCTTGTGGCCCACATCTTCACCGTCATCGCCCGGGAGTGCAAAAAGCTGGGGCTTGACAGCTACCGGGTGGTGTCCAACATCGGGGAGCAGGCGGGTCAGAGCGTGCCCCACCTGCATTTCCACGTCCTGGCCGGCCGGGACATGACCTGGCCTCCGGGCTGAGCCGGCTATGTTCGTCAAGAATCCGGACTACTTCCTCACCATCGTCAAGGAGCGCAGCATCTCCAAGGCGGCGGAGCGGCTGTACCTGTCCCAGCCCTATCTGAGCCAGTACCTGGCCAAGCTGGAAAACAGCCTGGGGGTGGTCCTGCTGGACCGCTCCCACTCCCCTCTCCGGCTCACCCCGGCGGGGGAGCTGTTCCATGCCTACCTGGAGCGGCAGAGCTTTCTGGACCGGCAGCTGGTCAGCGACCTGCGGGACCTGCAGGACAAGAAGCGGCCGGTGCTCCACATCGGGGTGTCCCCCTGGCGGGGGTCCACCCTCCTGCCCGACATCCTGCCTCTCTTCGAGGAGCAGTACCCCGATGTGCAGGTGGTCCTCCACGAAGCGCCGGTGCCCGAGCTGGGGGAGCTGGCCGAGGCCAACGTCATCGACTTCTGCGTGATGCAGCCCCCCGACAATCTGGCCGAGCTGACCTACGAGCCGGTGATGCAGGAGCGGATTTTTCTGGTCTGCCACCGGGACCACCCCCTTCTCCAGGGGCTGGACAGCGGCTGCGGCGACCCCAGGCCCTTCCCCGACCTGCGGCTGCTGGAGCATGCGCGGGTGGTGATGCTGCCTCCCGCCTGGCGGCTGTCCAGGCTGCTGTACAACACCTTCTCGGTCCACAGCGTGGAGCCTCAGAACCTGCTGGTCACCACCAACACCACCACCGCCATCAACCTGGCGGCGGAAAAGCTGGGCTTCGCCTTTTTGCAGGAGAGCGGCGTCTCCCGCACCCCCTATCTGGACCGGCTGGCCTGCTTCACCCTGGGCGAGCCGCCCCTCACCTGCCCGCTGGCGGTGGTCTATAAGAAAAACGGCTTTCTCTCCCCCGCCGCCCGCGCCTTTATTGATCTGGTCAAAGAATTTTACAGCCGGTTTGACCACAAGCCGGAATAAGGAGACAGCCCGCGCCCGGGCTGTCTCTTTTTTCCTCCGCGCATGGTTTGTCCCTCCGGGGGCAAACTGGAGGCAGGGAGGGGAGAAGCCATGGAGCAGTACGAGCAGTATTACCGCCTGCCTCAGGACGTAGTGGGTCACGACGCCGCCCTGCTGTCCTACTGGGACCGGATGCCCGCCAAGGCCCAGCTGCGGCTGCTGGAGAGCGATATCACCGTATCCACCCTGGGGGAGCTGAAAATGCTGGCCGAAACATTTTCTAAAGAATAATTTATGCGCATTTTTAAAGTAAATCCCTGGACATTTCAAGGATAATTTGAAAAAAATTCTGCTGGAAGCGGTGGTATACCTCCCCACGGTTGAATTGAGAAAACTCCGGCCATAATGAGAGGGCGGACGGTTGCAGTCCGTCCGCTCTTTTATTTTCGGCAAGGGGGTGGAATGATGGAACAAGAAAAGAAAAAAGGCCCGGGAGTGCTGTGGCTGGCCGTTCTGGGGGCGGCGGTCTGCCTGGCCCTGTCGCTGTCGGGACACCGTACCGAAGCCGCGGCGGCCTCCGCTCCGATACAGCTCCCTGGGTTGGCCCGGACGGCGGGAACGGCCCGCAAGGTGATCCCGCTGGGCAAGGCGGTGGGCATCAAGCTGTTTTCCGACGGCGTGCTGGTGGTGGGCCTGTCTCCGGTGGAGACCGGGTCGGGCGCCTCCTATCCCGGCCGTGACTGCGGGCTGAAGACGGGGGACGTAATCACCCACATCAACGGCGGTGAGGTGGACACCATCGAGCAGGTCCAGGCCCTGGTAGCCCGGTGCGAGGATGAGCCGCTCACCATTCAGGCAGTGCGGGGCCAGCGGCAGCTCCAGCTGACGGCGGCCGCGGTGGAGAACAGCCAGGGGGTCTACCAGCTGGGGGTATGGCTGCGGGACTCCATGGCGGGCATCGGCACCATGACCTTCTACGATCCGACCAGCGGCGTGTTCGGCGCCCTTGGCCACGGAATCAACGACGTGGATACCTCTATGCTCATGCCGCTGGAGTCGGGCAGTATTATGCCCGCCAGCGTCTCCGAGGTGAAAAAGGGTGAAAGCGGCGCGCCCGGCGAGCTCCACGGTCAGTTCGACCTGACCCGGGACCTGGGCACCCTGTACGCCAACACAAATTTGGGTATTTTTGGCCAAATGCCCAGCCAGACGGTAGGCGGCGCGGTGGATCCGGTGGAGGTGGCCTCCCGGAGCCAGGTGGAGACCGGCCCGGCCACAATCCTGTCCAACATCCGTGGGGACGAGGTGGAGCAGTTCGACATTGCAATCACCCATCTGTACCCGGCGGGGGACGGCACCCGGAGCATGATGGTGGAGGTTACCGACCCGGACCTGCTCTCGGCTACAGGCGGCATCGTCCAAGGGATGAGCGGATCGCCCATCCTGCAAAACGGCCGGCTGGTGGGGGCGGTGACCCACGTCCTGGTCAACGACCCCACCCGGGGCTACGGCATTTTAGCGGAAAATATGCTCAAGCAGGCGGTTGGAGAACAGCAGGCGGCCGGATAGGCCGGGGCCCGCGGACCCTCAGGTCCGCGGGCCTCAATTTCAAAATTTTTTCCTTCCCACCGGGGGACAAATGTGGTAAAATGTATTTTATATGTGATTTGACACCGGAAGGACTGGATACCTATGAACAAACGCCCCCCTCTGCGCCGCTCCGCCCCTGTGGAGCAGGAAAACGACGGCATCATCGAAGGCCGCAACGCCGTGATCGAGGCCTTGCGGGCCGGGGTGTCCATCGACAAAATTTTCATCGCCAAGGGAGAGACCGACTCCGCTCTGGGCCACATTGCCTCCGCCGCCAGGGAAAAGGGCATCGTGGTGGTGGACGCCGACCGGCGCAAGCTGGACGGCATGAGCCGCACCCACTCCCACCAGGGGGTCATCGCCCAGGCCGCCGTCCGGGCGTACGCCAGCGTGGACGACATCCTCTCCGCCGCTCGGGATAAAGGGGAACAGCCCCTCATTGTGGTGTGCGACGAGCTCTCCGATCCCCACAATCTGGGTGCGGTCATCCGCACCGCCGACGCCGCCGGGGCCCACGGAGTGATTATCCCCAAGCGCCGCTCCGCCGGCCTGACCGCCATCGTGGGAAAGACCTCCGCCGGCGCGGTGGCCCACGTCCCCGTGGCCCGGGTGCCTAACCTGCCCGCCCTGCTCAAGGAGCTGAAGGAGGAGGGGGTCTGGGTCTTTGGGGCCGCAATGGGCGGCGCCACCCCCCTGTACCAGGCCGATCTGAAGGGCCCCGCCGCCATTGTCATCGGCAGTGAGGGGTCCGGTCTGGGCCGGCTGGTGGAGGAGAACTGCGACTTCACCGTATCCATCCCCATGTTCGGCAAGATCAACTCCCTCAACGCCTCCGCGGCCGCCGCGGTGCTGTTATATGAAGCTGTGCGTCAACGGATAGGCGGATAAAACTGCGAGGGCCCGCCCTGGGCGGGCCTTGACGCCGGCTTGATGACCCGCCGAGGGCGGCGGGTTTCCACAGACAGCCCCCTACACCATCATCAAGGAGCCCCGCCCATGAGCGACAAGGACAAACAACTGAACAAGGGCGAACTGATCGACATAAAATCCCTTATCGGGGACGCCGACGGCGGGGACTACTCCCTGGACGACATTCTGGCTGAGTTCGGCCATCCCGCCGCTCCGCCGTCAAAAGAGGACAGCTCGGAGGAGCGGTTCAACACCATCGACCTGTCTCAGCTCCCCCGTCCCTCCTCCAGACCGCAGTCTGGTCCCACCGGAGGCAAGGTAGTGGCTTTCCCGGGGACAGCCGGGCGGCCGAAGGGACCCGCCGCCGAGGACCCGCCGCCGGAGGAGGCCGCCGCTGACGAGGAGCCGGAAGAGACCCCCTCCCCCCCGGAGGAGGAGGTCCCGGTCATTCCTTTTCCCAAGGAGGAGAGCGTGCTGACCTCCTTTCTCCGGGACCTGGGCGAGAAGGCGGATCACTACGCCGACCATATGTTTGAAGAGGACGAGTCCATCGACAAGAAGGAGGTCCGCCGTCTGGAACGCCTCATTCCCGGCACCGACCGGGAGGAGGTAGACGACACGCCCCCTCCCCCCCGGTGGCGCCTGCCCAAGCGGCCGGAGCGTGTCTTTCCGGACACGCCCCCCCAGGAGCTGGCCCGGAAGTACGGCAAGGGCCTGAAATGGATGCGCATTCGGGTGCTGCTGATCTTTTTCCTCTCTCTGCTCTCCCTGTGCCAGACCGTCACACCCACGGCGGGACTGGTTTGGCTTTCCCCCCTGGACCGGCCCCAGGTCCAATACGGCATCTGCGCTGTCCTGCTGGGGGCCGGTATGCTGCTGTCGGCCGACCTGCTGCTCACTGGGCTGGGCCGTGCCTTCCGCCTGCGCCTGGGAATGGACACCCTGGCCGCTCTGGCCTGCGTCTTTACTTTGGCCGACACGGCAGAGCTGGCTCTCTCCGCCGGGGATGCCGTCCGCCTGCCCTACACGCCGGTCTGCCTGGCCGGGCTGTTCTTTTTACTCCACGGAGCCTACCACAAACGCTGTGCCCTGCGGCTGTCCTGCCGTACCGCCGCCTCCTCCGCCACCCCCTACCGTGTCACCCTGGACAGCCGGAAATGGAGCGACCGGGACGCCTACGCCAAGTGGTCGGGTACGGAAGCGGATTTCGGCAGCCAAATCCAAGCCGACGACGGGGCCCAGCGTATTTTCCGCCGCTTCTGCCCTTTGCTGCTGCTGGGGGACGTCGCCTTTGCCCTGATGGCCTCCGGGCCGAACCCGGAACGGCTCCTGTGGGCCCTGTCCGCCCTGTTCACCGCCACCGCCGCCTTCGGCGGCACGCTGGCCTACGGCCGCGCTTTCCACAAATCCGCCCGGCGGCTCACCCCCATCGGCGCCGCTCTGGCCGGCTGGCCGGGCATTTCCGCCTCCCGCCAGGGGACTTGCGTCCTGCTCACCGATGGCGACCTCTTTCCTCCCGGCTATGTGGAGCTCAACGGGTTCAAGGTTATGCCCGACTATCCCGCCGAGCGGGTAGTGGCCTACACCGCTACTCTGATTCGAGACTCGGGCAGCGGTCTGGCCAAGTTGTTCCACGACCAGCTCCGGTCCATGGGCGGCTTGCTCCGCCGTGCCGGCGAGCTCACCTGCCACGAGGGGGGCGGGCTGTCCTCCACCATCCGGGGCGACGAGGTACTGGTAGGCTCCGCCGCTTTTATGAAGCTGATGAAGGTCCGTCTGCCCCAGGGGCTGAACGTGAAAAATGCCGTATTCTGCGCCATCGACGGCAAGCTGACGGGAATCTTCGCACTGAGCTACGCCTTGCCCGACACCGTATTTCCCGCCCTGGACGCGCTGATGCTGGAGAAGGTGGAGCCGGTGCTGGCCACCCGGGACTTCAACCTGATCCCCGCCATGCTCCAGCAGCGGTTCAAGCTGGCGGCGGACAAGATGGCCTTTCCCTCGGTAGAACGCCGGCGGGAGCTGTCCGACCCGGAGCAGACCCACGACGGCGTCCTCACCGCCCTGCTGTGCCGGGAGGGCCTGCTCCCCTTTGCCGAGGCCATCACTACCGCCAAGCGGCTGCGCTGGGCCGCCCGTCTGGGGGCCTGCCTGTGCTGCGCGGGCTCTCTTCTGGGGATGCTCCTGGCCGCCTATCTCACCGGCCTGGGGGCCTACACCTCCCTGTCCCCGCTGAGTCTGCTCGTCTACATGCTCACCTGGCTTCTTCCCGTGTGGTTTCTCTCGGGCTGGGTACATCGATTTTAAGCAAAAAATTCCCCGACCAAGATGGCCGGGGAATTTTTTGTGAAGCGGAGGCCGTGTCTACCAGCCCATGGCGCGGTACAGGAAGCTCACAATCTGCCCCCTGGTGCAGATATTGTTGGGGGAGAAGGTGGTGGAGCTGGTGCCGCTGGTGAT
>CAJUPW010000018.1 GCA_910588635.1 uncultured Oscillospiraceae bacterium
GCGGTGCTCCGCACCCTTGACAGGCAGTCCCGGCTGTGCTATGGGTGGCGCGGCGACGGGGGATACATCCAGCAGAGCCTCCGTGGACGAAGCGGGGGAAATGGGCGGGTCCCTTCTGGTCACGGTGTCCAGAAGATATACAAAAACACCGCTCCGATTTTTACCGGAAACGGTGTTTTGCGTAAGGTTGACAGTCCATTAAATTGTTGTGTTTTTGTATGCTCTTGTTAAGGGAAGATACCATCGTCATCTGTACAGCCTCTGCATTCCTAATCCTGGTAACAGACTGCTACAACGTTTTTGACGCGTCAGGCAACGCCATCGTAGAAAATCTGCCGGGTGTTGAGGAAGGAGCGGGCTATGCGATCACCGCTATCAGCACCGTCTTTGGCAATTTTGGCGGAATCCTGGTGAGCATCGCCCTGACACTGTTTGCTTTCACCTCTCTGATTGCGGGATATTATAGCGGCGAAGCCAATGCGGTATACGTTTTTAAGGACGGAAAAATGCGGAAAGCCGCTGTTATGGCAGTACGAGTTCTGACCATTGCCGCTACCTTCTACGGAACGCAGGTTTCGGGCAGTTTGGCCTGATCCATTACTGATTTGGGCTATGGAATTATGGCTTGGATGAATCTGGCGGCAATTCTAATGCTGCTGAAGGTAGGAATCGCGGTGCTCAAGGACTACGAGCGTCAGAAAAAAGCCGGACTTGATCCTGTATTTGACCCGGAGAAGGCTGGGATTAAGGACGCCAACCTATGGTCTGTCATCAAGGAAAAATACCTGGAACAGTAACCTTATCTTTTCCCGCCTACGGCAGCGGAGAGGCAACCAAGATTTAAAAGGAGATATACAACCATGAAAAAAATCGACCTGTCAGTGTTCCGCCAGGAGGAGCCCCTGAAATTGGAGGGATATGTAGAAGTACAAGCCGAGAATGAAGTCCTCCAGCTCCCTGTTTTTCTGATCCAGGGCGCCCCCGGCCCCCGTTTGAGCGTGGTAGGCGCCCAGCATTCCTGTGAGACCTGTGGTACGGATGCCATTGTGAAGCTGATTTCCGATTTCCGAGCCATGGATTCAAGCGAGATTACAGGATCTGTCCTGTTGATTCCGGTGGCCAATGTTACAGGATATCCCTTGCGGGCACACAACACCTCACAATACGACGGGACAAATTTGAACCGTTCCTACCCTGGCAGCCCGGTGGGGAATACAACCCAGCGTATAGCCCATGCCATATGGGAAATAGTTGGCACCAGCGATTACATTTTAGATCTTCACGGCGGGGATATGAACGAAGATATCATTCAATATGCGGAGATTCACCAAGGCAGAGCGGACCTATTGCAAAAAAGTTTGGAAATGGCCTCTTGCTTCCAACTTGATACCGTGCTTAGCTCGCTGGCTGGACGAGATTACGGATATTCCGACCATCAGTCGCTGCAATGGATGGCTCCGGAACACGGAATTCCTTCCGCGATAATCGAGGCGGGAGGGTCCGGAATCAGCGATCAGGCCTCAATCGACTACTTCTATCAGGGGCTGAAAAACGTGATGGTCCGCCTGGGCATTCTGCGCGGCGAAAGCCCCACGCCTCGCCCGCTGTGGGTTACTCCGTGGGTTTCCTGCATCGAGCGGCCCCACAGGGGGATTTTCACCAGCTTCTGCGGCGCCAACCAGCATGTGAAACAGGGGGAGCTTATAGGCCAGATTACCAACTATTTCGGCGATGTGATTGACCAGATTCATGCTCCCCGCACCGGAGTGGTTAGTCTGGTGCAATCCTGCCGCGGCGTGAGTGAAGACGACCTTATCTACATGATTATTGATAAGGAAAACGGAAGTTTCATCACAGCATAAAACGAAGAGAGGAGGCGCTTCATGGTCAAATATAATTTTGATACAGTATATTCGCGCCCTGACAGCGAAAAGTGGATGGAGCAGAGGCGGAAGTTCGGCGTTGACGGACTTGTTTCGCTGTGGGAAGCAGACATGGACTTTCAGTCGCCAGAGCCTGTTGTCCAGGCTTTGGTCGATCGAGCTAAAACTGGTATTTATGGCTATGTACACAAACCGGAGACCTACAACCATGCAATCATAGAGTGGATATCCCGCCGGCACGGCTGGACACCTCAGACAGAATGGCTGCTTCACTCGCCTATGCTGATGACGGCGGTACTGCTCTATCTAAAGCGCTTCTGTGCACCGGAGGATAAAGTGGTCTTTCAAACCCCCATTTACTACCCGTTTTATGATGTGGTAAAATACGCCGGGCGGGAAGCGTTGTTTAATCCCCTGATTCATAACGAGAAGACCTGCCGTTATAATATGGATTTTGACAATCTGGAACAGCAATTTCAAAAAGGGGGTAAGGTATTTATCCTGTGCAATCCCCACAATCCCGCCGGGATGGTTTGGACGCGTGAGGAGCTGCTTCATTTGGGACAGCTGTGCCAAAAGTATGATGTACGTGTGATTGCGGATGAGGCTCACGCGGATTTCACCTTCCACGGACATACATATACCCCATTTGCCTCTTTGGGAGAGGATTTCCGACACAGATCCATGACGCTGCTGTCTCCGGGAAAGACCTTCAACCTGGCGGGAACCCATCAGGCGGTGATTATTATTCCGGACCCGGAAACCCGGGCGGAAATGGGAAAGCAAATCGGGATGCTGGACATTGAAAAAAACAACTGTTTCAGCCTGGTGGCGGTAGAGGCCGGATATCGCGGAGGTGAGGATTGGCTCCGTCAGGCTATGGCCTACATAGAAACCAATATGGAATATGTCATTCACTTTTGTCGGGAACAGATTCCTGAAATCAAGGCGGTCAAGCCGGAGGGGACCTACCTGATGTGGCTGGACTGCCGGGGATTTGGCTTTTCCTCAGGAGATGAGCTGGGTAAATTCATGACGCACCGCGCGCATGTGGGGCTGTGTGAGGGTTATTGGTTTGGCGAACAGGGCGCCGGATTCGAACGGCTCAATGTAGCCTGCCCCAGGTCTGTTTTAGCCCAGGCTATGGAACAAATCGCCAATGCGGCAGAGGAACTGCGTAGAAGAAAGTAACCTGTTTATTATGTGCCCCTACTTGAATTGAGCATCCATCTGCTGCTCAAATCGGGTAGGGGCATTTTTGTATCTGAACATAAGTGTAAAATGTACTGCCGCACTTACAAGAGAACAGCAGAACTGGGCCCGTTCACATAAAATGTGCCATGAGCTGTCATTTTACAGGGACAAGCTTTTATAGTAGTCCAGCGTAGAAAATCCCCGCTCCAGCTGGGTACGGAGGTAGGCCTCGGCCGCGGCGGCCATCTGATTGAGCTCCTCCCCCTCCAGACGGAAGGAGAACAGCCGCTTGGGGTCTCCGTGGACAATATGGGCCACCGCGGCCAGGGCGGGGGGCGGCAGAGGCAGCGAAATCCCCTCTCCCCTGACCGCATCTCCGTCGATGAGGGGCTCATATCCCGCCAGAGCCATGGCCTTCCACTCGAAGGCCGCCTTCACCAGAAGGAGCGGCTTGTCCGGCATTTTGTCCAGGGCGTGGAGGCTGTTCAGGATCAGGGACAGCAGCTCCGGGTTTTCCTCCCCCTCCACCGCCAGCAGCTCGGCCGCCTCGGCGAAGTAGCACCCCAGGGCCAGCCGCTCAATATCCTCCAGCACTCCCCGGAACAGCCGCTGGGTGGCCGCCTCCTTGACGGACCAGCGGCCCTGATAGTCATAGAGCACCATCTCCGACCATGCCAGAAGCTGGCATCCGGCGGCGATGGCGCTCCCTTTTTTTCGGCACCCCCGAGCGGAGGCGGCAAGCTTTCCCTGGTCCCGGGTGAACAAGGTAAGAATCTTGTCCGACTCCTTGTAGTCCACCGTCCGGAGGACCAGAGCCTTGGTGGTGGTGTGCATGGGCATTTCTCCTATGTAACGATTATGGCGGGGCGGGACAGAGCCCGCCCCCCCTACGCCTGCTTAACCCTCGGCTGAAAGGCCGTCTCTGCCAGTTCCTCTCTGTGCCGGGCCTGTTCCTCCCGCTCCCCGGCCAGAGCCAGCCAGACCTCCGGCAGTCCGGTTCTGAAAAACAGTTCCCAAAGTCCCCGCTCGTCCATAGCGCAGCCCTCCCTTTCTTTCTGAGGTTAGGCTGGCTGTTTCAAACAGAAACTATGAGCGGGAATTTTTTCTGTGCCTTTTCTCGCCGGTCAAAGCATGGCTGCGGCCAATCAGGCTTTTCGGTTCCGTCAAGTCCGTCTCACCGTCCAGTTCCCGTTCAATAAGCGCATTGGCAATTTCAAAGGCTTTGATCCGCCGCTCGGCCAGAGTAATTTGAGACTTATACCGCGCGGCATTCTCCTTGGCCCGGAATGTCCCAACCGTCTCCCTCAGCTTGTGGAGGGTGGAGTCAATCTGGCGTCTGGCCTCAGTCAGGTCCTCTTTTGAATACTCCATATTACTCCTTCACATACCCGAAGTTCTGGATGGCCGCCGGGTTGTCCCGCCAGTTTTCCTTTACCTTGACCCAGGTTTTGAGGAAAACCTTGGTCCCCATGAATTTCTCCATGTCCTGCCGGGCCTGAGTGGAGGCCTTTTTCAGCATTCCGCCGCCCTTGCCGATGATAATGCCCTTGTGGCTGTTTTTCTCACAGTAGATGGTGGCCTCCACCTCCACCACCTCGTCCTCCCGCTCGGCGAAGCGGGTAATCTCCACGGCGGTGCCGTGGGGAATCTCCTTGTCCAGCAGCAGGAGCAGCTTTTCCCGCATGATTTCCGCCATCATCTGCCGCTCCGGCTGGTCGGAGGTCATATCGTCGGGAAAGAGCTGGGGCCCCTCCGGGAGATAGGCCTCCAGCACATTGAGGAGCTCCTCCACCCCCTGGCCGGTCCTGGCGGAGATGGGCACCACAGCGTCGAAGTCGTGCTCCTGGCTGTAGGCCTGAATGACCTCCAGCAGCTTGTCCTTCTGAGGGAGGGTATCCGCCTTGTTGATGGCCAGCACAGCGGGGCAGCTCAGCGTTTTCATACGGGCAATGAGCTGCTTTTCCGGCTCTCCCACGTGGGGGATGGGCTCCACCAGCAGCAGCACCGCGTCTACGTCGGACACGCTCTCCCTGACCACGTTGACCATGTAGTCCCCCAGCCGGGTGCGGGCCCTGTGCAGCCCCGGGGTGTCCACAAAGACAAACTGACTCTCCCCCCGGTTTTTGATGCCGCAGATGCGGTTGCGGGTGGTCTGTGGCTTGTTGGTGACAATGGCCACCTTCTCCCCCACAAAGGCGTTGGTCAGGGTGGACTTGCCCACGTTGGGCCGTCCGCAGATGGTGATAATACCGGATTTTTTAATCATAGATGATCCTCACTTTCCTGCCGGGTGTGAGCGGTTGCCCGGACTGTTTCCTCAGAAATGGTATTTCTTGTACAGGTCCTCATGGAACACATGCTTGCGCACAAGGCGGGTCACGAACATAAGGACGCAGGCTATGGCGCAGGTGACCACATAGGGGGTCAGGTCAAACTCGAAGCTCCAGCTCTTCCCCTCCTGACGGCCCATGTCCTCGTAGTCGCTGAAGTCGTCCTCAATGGCGGTCAGTCTGATCTTTTTCATTACAATTCTCCTTTATATTTTAATTTTACTCCTCATATTGAGTAAATTTTCCATTTTTCCACTGGAAGTATCCGTCCAGACGGCCATACGCCGTCTTTGTATCCGGGTCAAACCACATCAGCTTCAGGTTTTCAAACCCGTCCATTTCTTCAAACCGCTTTGCCGTCTCGTTCCAGCTCCAAAAACTGTACCAGCCGGCGGCGTCATCTTCGTTATAAGCTCTCAGATAGCCAAAATCCCCGTAGCCGTCGAAATTGGCGTCCGCCTGGCGGCGCCAGCGGCCCAGAGCGTCCTCCGGCTGACAAATACGGGCGCGCAGCGTCTGCACAGGCCGGGACAGATCGGACCTGTCCCACACACAGAGGGCGGTCCCCTCCTCGGACGGCTCCCGCTCCACCGTTATCAGCACAGTACCCAGGCTCCCCCCGGTATCCACGGCAAAGACATGGGACCAGCGGCCGTCCAGCCAGCCGGATATCCGGACATTTTCCGGACCGCCGCGGTAGTCCAGGTCCCCCTCCCACTTGGCCCGCTCATCAAACCACGCGTCGTCCTCAAGGTCATAGGTCTGGTAAAACATCTCCACCTGCGTTCCTTCAATCCGGTCCTCCACAGACAGAAAAATGTTCTCAAACCCGGCGCCCGCGTCAATCTCCGCCTCGATCCGCCGCGCACAGGTGAGCTTTCCGTCGATCCATCGGTAAACGGTGGTCAGGCCGGTGGAAGCTCCGCTGCTTCTGGCCCAGCCGGTAATCATCTGCTTCTCCTGGTCAAACACCGGCTCGGAGATGTCCGCAAAGGCGGGCTCCTCTATGAACCGGCCCTGTTCCTCGTCCCAAAGCCAGAAATACCAGTAGTTTGGCTGATTGCCCATGGCGTACATACAGCCAAAATCCCCGTAGCCGTCAAAGTTGGCGTCCACCGTCTGGTGCGAACCAACGAAATCCAGCGGCTTGATCTCCTGCTGGATAGGCTGCGCCATGTCCTGGGGGTCCCAGACCTCAAACAGACCGTACCCCTTATATCCATCCTGATACTGCTCCGCCGTTACCATCAAAGTACCCAGCCGCCCGCCGGTGTCCACCAGGAAAGCGTCGTGGGTGTCGTCGATGGTCTGTTCCTCCAGCAGCTCCTGAGCAGTTTTAGGCTGTGGGGCCGGCTCCGACGGCGAAGCGGAGGCACCAGGGGCTTTCTCCTCTGTTTGACAGCCGGCCAGCAGGAGGGCACATAGCGCCAAAAGCGGCAGTTTTCGCTTCACTCCACGCCCTCCCGGGTGATTCCCAGCCTGCCTAAAATTGCCTCTTCCCGGGCTCGCATCCGGGCTTTCATGGGCCCCTCGTCCAGGTGGTCGTAGCCCAGCAGATGGAGGGTGGAGTGGACGGCCAGGTAGCACACCTCCCGCTCCGGGCTGTGGCCGAACTCCGCCGCCTGGACTCTGGCCCGCTCCAGCGAGATCATCATATCTCCCAGCAGCACTTTGTCCGTGTCCGGGTCGGCCCAGTCCGGGGACGGCTTCTCCCCGGGTTTCAGCTCGAACATGGGAAAGGACAGCACATCGGTGGGGCGGTCCACCCCCCGCATGTCCAGATTGGTCCGGCGGATGCCCTCGTCGTCGGTGACGCACACCTCCACAATGCAAGGCACGTCCACCCTTTCCTCTTCCAGGACGGCCAGAACGGAGCGGCGGATCTGCCTGTCCACCTCGGGCGGCGTGTCTGCCTCGGCGTCGATATACACCTCATGAACCATAGGCTTTCCCCCTTTGTTTTCCCTATTATACGAAAAATAATTGGATTGGTCAAACATATTTTCTCCCGTTTGTGGAAGAATAGCCGCAAACAGGACAGATGGGACGTGACCACATGACAACGAAAAAGATCGGGGCCCAGACGGCGGCTCTGGCCAATCCGCCCTCTTTGGCCGGCTGGGCCAACGTGGCGGGCAAAAAGGAGGGCGAGGGGCCTCTGGCCGACACCTTCGACTATATCGACGGGGACGACACCTTTGGGGAGGCCACCTGGGAAAAGTCGGAGAGCGCCATGCAGAAGCAGGCTCTGGGGCTGGCTCTGAACAAGGCGGGGCAGGCGGCCGCCAATCTGGACTGGCTCTTCGCCGGCGACCTGCTCAACCAGTGCATCAGCTCCTCCTTCGCCGCCCGGGGCCAGACTACCCCCTTCTTCGGCCTGTACGGGGCCTGCTCCACCATGGGAGAGGGGCTGGCTTTAGCCGCCATGACTTTGGACGGGGGCTTTGGGGAGTGGGCGGCGGTGACGGCCTCCTCCCATTTCTGCTCGGCGGAGCGGCAGTACCGCACCCCCCTGGAGTACGGCGGGCAGCGCACCCCCACCGCCCAGTGGACGGCCACCGCCGCCGGGGCGGCCATTTTGGCCCGGGAGGGCCCGGGCCCCTATGTCACCCACGTCACTGTGGGCAGAATCGTGGACAAGGGGATTACCGACACCAACAACATGGGGGCGGCCATGGCCCCGGCGGCCCACGCCACCCTCACCGCCCACTTTCAGGACACGGGCCGCTCCCCTTCCAGCTACGACATGATCTTTACCGGCGATCTGGGCGTCTTGGGCAGCGAGCTGCTCATGGAGCTGCTGAAAAAAGACGGCATCCAGATGAACAACCATGCCGACTGCGGGTCCATGCTCTTCAACGTCAAGAACCAGGATGTCCACTGCGGCGGCTCTGGCTGCGGGTGCTGCGCCTCTGTGCTCACCGGGCACATCCTCAACAATATGAAGGCGGGCAAGTGGAAAAACATCCTCTTCTGCCCCACCGGGGCCCTTCACTCCCCCACCTCTGCCTTCCAGGGGGAGAGTATCCCCGGCATCTGCCACGCGATTGCCATCTCGACCACGAAATAAGGTGATTTTATGGAATATCTAAAGGCGTTTCTATGCGGCGGCGTCCTTTGCGTCATCGGACAGGTCCTCATTGACAAGACTCCCCTCACTCCCGCCAAGATTCTGGTGTCCTATGTCACCGCCGGGGTAATCCTCAGCGGCGTGGGGGTATACCAGTACCTGGCGGACTGGGGCGGCGCGGGGGCGACGGTGCCCCTCACCGGCTTCGGCCACCTGCTGGCCAAGGGGGTTAAAAAGGCGGTAGCGGAGGACGGACTCTTAGGCGCCCTTACCGGCGGCTCCACCGCCGCCGCCGGAGGAATCACTGCGGCCATTTTCTTCGGCTTCCTGGTGGCCCTCATCTGCAAGCCCAAGTCCAAAGCATGAAAAGGGCCTGACTCCCAGACTGCGGGGGTCAGGCCTCTTTTTTCGCTCATCTCAGGTCCAGGTTCAGGTCCACATCTCCCTCAATCCCGGCCACCCGGCCGGTGTGGGTGTACTGCCACAGGTCGAAGTGGTAGTAGAAGTCCGGTTTTGTGTCGTACTCCGCCAGCCACAGCTCGTAGTCGGTCAGCTCCCGCAGGTCATAGCGCAGATAGCCCAGGCTCTGGTTGAAGTAGACCGCCGGGGTATAGCCCGCCCCCTCAATCTTCGCGCAGAAAGCGTTGGCGCACCGGGTAAGCACGTCGTTGTCCAGGCCGTCGGTGCGGGCGTTGTTTCCCGGGGCAATGGGCTCCCAGTCAAAGGCGATGGGGCCGGTGATCTCGCAGCCCTCTATGGCGTTGAGGATATAGGCCGCCTCGGCCTCGGCCTCCTCCGGGGTGACAGCCTGAGAAAAGAAATAGACCCCTACCTCCAGTCCGGCGTCCAGCGCCCCCCGGAGGTTGTTCTCGAAGGTCTGATCCAGAAACAGCCCGCCCTCGGTATATCCCCGGTAGCCCAGGCGGAGGATGGCAAAGTCGATGCCGTCGCCGGCCACCGCCTGCCAGTTAATCTCCTTCTGGTAGGTGGACACATCCACCCCCGTTCTGGCCCGCTTTCCGTCCTTCTCATAGGTGACCCGGCCCTTCTCGTCCAGGGAGAAGCCGTCCCGGTCATAGGGGTTGAGAGGCATCCCCTCCAGAGGGGTGAGCACCCGGTCTCCGAATTGGAATGTGACCGGCTCTTCCACCGCCGGCGGGGCGGGAGGCTCCTCCGGTTCCGGCTCGGATTTCGGCCTCAGCGCGAAGAAAAGGGCGGCAACGGCCAGGATCAGGGCCAAAACAGAAATTCCCAGGGTCAGTCTGCTCAGCCTGTCTCCCCCTTGCTGCCGCTCAGGCTGGCGCTGCCTGGTCCGGGGCGGCGGGGCCTGACGGCCGGGCTGTGGCGTCTCCTGGGGCGGCTGAGGCTCCGCCTCAATGACGGGCTGCTCCTCTTCCAGCGTGTCCCACTCTGGCGGATACAAACTCATGACATCTCCCCCGTTTCGACGGTTTTTTCTATTGTATCATATCGGCTCGGGAAAGGCAACAGTTAAGGGGCGGCAAAAGCCGCCCCTTCCGTTTATCCGATGACCCGCCGGGCCACATCCACGCTCTCCTTGGCGTCCTTGGCATAGAAGTCGGCCCCAATCTTTTGGGCGTACCCGGCGGTGAGCACCGCGCCGCCCACCACCACCTTGCAGGGGACGTGCTCCTCCCGCAGCAGGCGGATGGTCTGCTCCATGCTGCCCAGAGTGGTGGTCATCAGGGCGGACAGCCCCACCAGGGGGGCCGCGTGTTTTTTTGCCGCCTCCGCCACGGCAGCGGGCTCCACGTCCTTGCCCAGGTCGATCACCGGATAGCCGTAGTTCTCCAACAGTACCTTGACGATGTTCTTACCGATGTCGTGAATGTCCCCCTTGACGGTAGCCAGCACAATGGGGGCCTTAGGGGCGCTGTCCGCACCAGGCTGGGCGGACAGCACCTCCCGGATAACCTCAAAGGCTGCCTGGGCGGCTCCGGCGGCCTGGATGAGCTGGGGCAGAAACACCCGCCCCGCTTCAAAGCCGGCCCCCACCTTGTCCAGCGCGGGGATGAGCACGCCGTCCACCACCTCCATGCTGTCCATGGTCTCCAGCAGCTTTCTGGTTGCGGCGGGGGCCTCCCCCTTCAGGCCGGCGACGACGATCTGCTCCAGCGTCCGCTCCCCGGCGGGGGCGGCGGATTGAGTCTGGCCCGCTCCCGCGGTGATGGAGGTGGACACCGCCGCGTCCGCGTAGGCGGAGATATAGTCCCGGGCGTCGGCGTCTATGTTTGTCAGCAGGTGGTAGCACCGCACCGCCGCCATCATGGGTTCCAGGTTGGGGTTGATGATGGGCAGGTCCAGGCCGCGGGTCATGGCCATCATCAGGAAATTCTGGTTCACCAGGGACCGGGCGGGCAGGCCGAAGGAGATGTTGGACACCCCCAGCACCGTCTTGAGGCCCAGCTCCTTTTTCACCCGGGACAGGGCCTCCAGTGTCTGGGAGGCCGCCGCCTGCTCCGCCGACACGGTAAGGGTGAGACAGTCGATGTACACGTCCTCCCTCCGAATTCCGTAGTTCAGCGCCCGGTTCAGGATGCGCCGGGCGATATCCAGCCGGTCCAGGGCGGTCTTGGGGATGCCGTTCTTGTCCAGGGTCAGTCCCACCACCGCCGCGCCGTACTTTTTCACCAGAGGCAGAATGGCGTCCAGCGTCTCCTCGTCCCCGTTCACCGAATTGACGATGGCTTTGCCGCAGCAGACCCGCAGCGCCTTCTCCAGCACCTCGGGCCGGGTAGAGTCCAGCTGGAGGGGGGCGTCTGTCACCCCCTGGAGGGCCTTGACCACCTTGACCATCATGGCGGCTTCGTCAATCTCAGGCAGGCCCACGTTCACGTCCAGAATGTCCGCCCCGGCCTGGGTCTGCTCCAGGGCCTGGGAGAGCATGAAGTCCACGTCGTCCCGGAGAAGGGCCTCCTTCATCCGCTTCTTGCCGGTGGGGTTGATGCGCTCGCCGATCACCCGCACCCGGTCGATGGGCACCACCCGGGTGGGACTGCATACCGCTGCGGGGACATGCCGGGGCACGCCCTTGATTGTCCTCCCCTCCAGGGCCGTACACATTTTGGCGATGTACTCCGGGGTGGTGCCGCAGCAGCCGCCGTAGCACTTCACCCCCAGCTCGGTGAGCTGAGCCATCGCCTCGGCGAACTGATCCGCCGTGATGTCGTAGCCCGCCCCGCCCGGGTCGGGCAGGCCGGCGTTGGGCTTTACCGAGATGGGCAAGGTGGTCCACTTTGTCAGCTCCCGCACCAGCCCGGGCATCTCCCGGGGACCCAGGGAGCAGTTGATTCCAATCACGTCCGCCCCCATGCCCTCCAGGGTAAGGGCGGCGCAGGCAGGGGAATGGCCCAGGAAGGTGCGTCCCCGCTCCTCATAGGTGAGGGAGACGATCACCGGCAGGGCGCTGTTCTCCTTCACCGCCAGCAGGGCGGCCCGGCACTCCTGGAGATCGGTCATGGTCTCAATCTTCACCAAGTCCACCCCAGCCTTCACCCCGCAGCGCACCTGCTGGGCGAAAATATCCACCGCAGTCTCAAAATCCAGCGTCCCAGTGGGCTCCAGCAGCTGCCCGATGGGGCCCAGGTCCAGGGCCACCAGGGCTTTCCCGGCGGCGGCCTCCCGGGCAATGGCGACGGAGGGCGGGATGACCTCCTCCACCGTCTTTCCAGTGCGTTTCAGCTTCTCCCGGTTGGCCCCGAAGGTGCTGGCGCAGAGAATCTGCGTCCCCGCCTCCACGTAGGCGCGGTGAATCTCCAGCAGCCAGTCCGGATGGTCCAGGGCGGCCAGCTCGGGGTGCTCCCCCAGCTTAAGTCCCTTGGCCTGGAGCATGGTGCCCATGCCGCCGTCTAAAATTACGGGGCCGGGGGCTTTTAACAGTTCACGAAATTCCACAGTGTCCGCCCGCCTTTCGGTATTGACAGCTCCCCTGGGCGGGACAGCCCAGGCAGCTTCGTTTGGTTCGTTCGATCTCCCCATCGGCCGCCCCCAGAATGGCGGTCACCGACTTTCGGGGGGTGAGGAGATGGGTCTGCGTGGCGCACAGTCCCGCCCTCCGGGGAGCGTCCAGCAGCTCCAGAAGGGGTCCCTGAACCTCCAGGGGCAGATCGCCGTAGCCGGGGCTGTAGCGGAATGGAAAAGAGCAGCCGGGAAATTTCTCTTGCAGCTCTGTCTCGATCCGGTCGCAGACCGCCTCCACCGCGGCGGAGGCGCAGCAGTCCAGAGTGAACGCTCTGGCCATGTCCTGCCGCTCGGCCCGGCGGATGAGGGCGTCCACCTCCGCCCCAAGGGTGGCGCAGAACACAGCCGCCCGGCCGCAGCCGGCCAGGTGACTTTTCAGGTCCTGTCCGGGCAGCAGCAGCCCGCCCTCCAGACGGATGCCGCCCGCCTCAAAGGCAATCTCCACCGCCCGCCAGCTCCACCGGGGACGGACGGCCCCCAGCAGCTCCCCGGCGCAGTCCTCTACCTGCTCCCGCAGAGCCCCGTGCGCCCTGTCCGGGGGACAGCCCATGTACCGCAGGACCTCGTCAGTGTTCAGTTGGGTGACGGCAATCACAGCAAGGTGATCCCAGCCGCCTCGGCGGCGGCAATGTTGTCCTCGTCCCACAGGGAGGACTGGACCTCACCGATATGGGCCTTGCCCAGCAGCAGCATGGACACCCGGCTCTGGCCGATGCCGCCGCCCATGGTCAGGGGCAGCTCACCGTTTAAGAGCATCCTGTGGAAGGGCAGCGCCCGGCGCTCCTCGCAGCCGGCCAGCTTGAGCTGGCGCTCCAGGCTCTCCTCATCCACCCGGATACCCATGGAGGACAGCTCGAAGGACCGCCGGCCCACGCTGTCCCACACCAGCAGGTCGCCGTTCATGTCCCAGTCATCGTAGTCGGGGGCGCGGCCGTCGTGGGGCTTGCCCGACTTCAATTTCCCGCCGATGCCCATCAGGAAGGTGGTGGGGTGGTCCTTCACATAGGCGTCCTCCCGCTCCTTGGGGGTCAGGCCGGGGAACAGGTCCTCCAGCTCCTGGGCGGTGACAAAGGCCACGTCGGTGGAAACCTGGGGCAGCACGTTCAGCTGAGGGAACACCGTGCGCAGGAAGGATTGGGTCTCAAAGAGGGCGCCCACAATGGAAGAGACCGTCTTTTTCAAGAAGTCAACATTCCGCTCTTCCCGGGTGATGATTTTCTCCCAGTCCCACTGATCCACATAGGCGGAGTGGAGGGAATCCAGATCCTCGTCCCGGCGGATGGCGTTCATGTTGGTGTACAGTCCCTCCCCCGCATGGAACTGGTAGCGTTTCAGAGCGAACCGCTTCCACTTGGCCAGGGAATGGACTACGGCGGCGTCACTCTCTACGCCGTTGATATCAAAGGCCACCGCCCGCTCCACGCCGTTCAGGTCGTCGTTCAGGCCAGAGGACACCGCCACAAACAGGGGGGCGGACACCCGGTGCAGGCGCAGAGCCCCGGCCAGCTTGTCGGCAAAGAGCCGGTTGCCCAGGTCGATGGCCCGCTGAGTCTCATAGATGGACAGCAAGGGCTTATACCCCTGGGGCAGTCTCATGTCTTTCATGCTGAAAACTCCTTTTCTTCTCGGATTTTCTCATTATACTCGCCGCAGACGGGAAATGCAATCACAAATATCCCCCGGCTTTGCCGGGGGACGAAAAAACTATTCCTCCATATCTCCGATGAACATGGCGTCCCCGAAGGAGAAAAACCGATACTTCTCCCGCACCGCCGCCTCATAGGCGGCCAGGACCCGCTCCCGGCCCGCCAGGGCGGACACCAGCATGATGAGGGTGGACTGGGGCAGGTGGAAATTGGTGATAAGGGCGTCCAGCACCTTGAATCTGTACCCCGGATAGATGAAGATATCGGTCCACCCGGAGCGCTCCGACAAAGTGCCGTCCTCCGCCGCGAAGCTCTCCACCGTACGGCAGGAGGTGGTGCCCACGCAGATGACCCGGCCCCCGTTTTGCTTGGTCTCGTTGATGATGCCGGCCGTCTCCCCGGAGATCATACAGAACTCCGAATGCATCTCGTGATCAGTGATGTCCTCCGCCTTGACCGGGCGAAAGGTTCCAAGTCCCACATGGAGTGTAACGCAACATACCTTTACACCCATGCCGCGAATCCTGTCCAGCAGCTCGGTGGTAAAGTGGAGCCCGGCGGTGGGGGCGGCGGCGGAGCCCGCCACCCTGGAGTAGACCGTTTGATACCGCTCCTGGTCCTCCAGCTCCGCCTTGATGTAGGGCGGCAAGGGCATCCTGCCCAGCTGCTCCAGAATTTCCAGAAAAATGCCCTGATATTGGAACCGGACCGCCCGCTTGCCGTCGTTCAGCTCTGCCTCCACTGTGGCGGTGAGCCGGCCGTCCCCAAAGATTACCCGAGCCCCCGGCTTCAGCTTCCGTCCCGGACGGACCAGACACTCCCACAGGTTGTCCCCCCTATCGACAAGCAGAAGTACTTCACAGGCCCCGCCGGTGGGGCGGCGTCCGATGAGCCGGGCGGGCAGCACACGGGAGTCGTTGAGCACCAGACAGTCTCCCGGGCGCAGGAACCGGGGCAGCTCATAGAAGCGGTGGTGGCCCACCGCTCCGGTGTTCTTGTCCAGAGTGAGCAGGCGGGAGGCGTCCCGCCGCTCCAAGGGCGTCTGGGCGATGAGCTCCTCCGGGAGATAAAAATCAAAATCAGAAGTTTTCAAGGGCGTACATCCTTTTAATGGTGTGTGATCTGGGTGCCGGGGAGGTAGAAGGTGACAATCTCGTCGTACCGGAAGCCCCGGTTGGCCATGGCGTAGGCCCCCCACTGGCTCAGGCCGAGCTGGTGGCCGTAGCCGGAGCCGTTGAAGGTGTAGCTGTTTCCCGACACCGTGACTGTCCCAGCCCCAGGCTGGGGGCTGCTTCCTCCGCCGGTCCCTTCCCCGCTCTCCAGCGCGGAGACTGTGCCAGCGCCCGAGATGGCATAGGGCCTCTCCCCCACCTGGGACACAGCGCCCGAACCGGAAATGACATATTTCCCGGTCAGGCTGCCCGGGACCGGCCCGCCGTTGATGACCGTGTCCCCGCCGGAGGGTGCGGGCGGCTGCCCCTCCCCCGTGCCCGCCCCGTTGACAGTGAAGCGGATGGCGTATACCCCGAACCGGCTGCGGATATTGCTGGCGCTGACGG
This sequence comes from uncultured Oscillospiraceae bacterium, assembly GCA_910588635.1. Classification (GTDB taxonomy): domain Bacteria; phylum Bacillota; class Clostridia; order Oscillospirales; family Oscillospiraceae; genus Lawsonibacter. The sequence goes on from CAJUPW010000018.1 coordinate 15,664, forward strand.
TATTGCTCTGGCCGTTTTTCCAGTGGACCACCGTCTGGATTACATTGCCCTGGGGGGAGTAGGTCAGCACCAGGTGGTCCACCGAGGTGCCGACGCCCAGGCCGTAGCCTTGCAAGCGCTGGGTCAGTTCGGCGGCAGTATAGCTCACCGTCCAGGAGGAGAGGGAGTTCTGGCCGGCCGCGTCCGCCTCATAGGGGTCCACCACTCCCCGCAGGTAGGGGTGCTCGGTGGCGGTGTTGGTCCCCCACACGTTTTTGGCGTCCTCGCTGGCCCCGCCGAAGCTGGAGGAGTATGGAGTCTCGGCCAGCCGGCCGTTGTACATGGCCACCATGCCCGCCGTCTCGGCCACCGCCCGCATACTGACCTCGCTGGGACCGTAGTCGGTCCTGAGACTGCCCATGCCGTGGTAGACCTGACAGCCGGTGGAGGTGCAGATATCAAAGCCGTAGCTGCCGTGCTTATTGAGGTTTTTCAGCACATAGGTCCGGGCGCATACCGCCTGGGCCTTGAGGGCCTCCAGGGGCCAGTTCCGGCCCATCTCATAACAGACAACCCCGTTTACATAATCCTCCAACGGGAGTACGTTCACCACCGTCAGGTTCCCGCCGCCCCGGCGGAAATACTGAAAGCCCCCCCGGTATTTATAATCGGCGAACCATGTGCGGGTCTCCCCCGCCCCGGTGACATCGGGCTGAATGGCCAGCTTTCCCGACTCCCCGCAGTCGTACTGGAACAGAATCTGGCTGGTGCCCGTTTTGACCACGCTCATACCGTAGGAGCTGGTGCCTACCACTGTGCCGCCGAAGCTGTTGGCCCCCTCGGCCGCCTCTTTGGATGGATACGCCCCCACCCGGACCTGATAGGCATTGTTGATCCAGGCCACGAAGCCGCCGCTGTACCGGGCCGCCTGGTTGGCGGCCTCCTCAAAGCTGCCGAAGCTCCCCGGGATTTGTATGTGATAACAGCCCACCAGGATATTGCTGGTGATGGAGGAGGAATAGGTCTGCTTCCCCCCCGTACTGCCGTAATAGAGGTTCTGGGTCTTCAGCACAGCCACCTGAATGGTCTCGCTGCCGGTGCGGGCCAGCTCCACAAAGTTCAAATTGCCATCGTAATAGCCGAAACGGTAACCGAAGCCGTAGCCGGCGCTGTTGTTGTTCTCCAGATGGGCGGCCTCCAGCTCCCCCACGGCCACATGGGTGTTGGAGGAGGCCAGCCCTACCCGAATCATAATATCGCCGTTCTGGTTGGTGGTAACCGCCCCCGCCGGGGGAGCGGCCAGACTCAGGGCCAGAAGAGCGGCGGCAAGCTGCATAAATCTTTTCTTCATAGTGTGCTCCATTTCTCTGCGTTCCAGTAATGATTTTCTATTGACAACAGGGCCGGGCCCGTGGTAGGATAGCTGCAACATGGAGGGTTGCGGCCTGCTCTTCGCAGATTGCCCTCCTCGACATTATAGTACAAAATCAGCCGCTTGAAAAGCCGCTGATTTATTTTTTTCATCCCGTTCATATTTTCTGTTGTATTCATCCATTTTTCGGGTGAAACATAGAATGAGACGGATCAATATGGAGGTTGTCAAATATGGAAAAGTATAAAGTGGGCGTCATCGGCGCCACCGGCATGGTGGGCCAGCGTTTCGTCACCCTGATGGAAAACCACCCCTGGTTCCGGCTCACCGTCCTGGCCGCCAGCCCTCGCTCCGCCGGCAAGCCCTACGAGGAGGCGGTAGCCAACCGCTGGGCCATGAAGTCCCCCATCCCCGAGGAGGCCAAAAAGCTGATTGTCATGGACGCTCAGGCGGATGTGGAGAAGATCGCGGAGGCGGTGGACTTCGTATTCTGCGCCGTGGACATGAAAAAGGACGAGATCCGCGCGCTGGAGGAGCGGTACGCCAAGGCCGAGTGCCCGGTGGTGTCCAACAACTCCGCCAACCGCTGGACCGACGACGTGCCCATGGTGGTGCCTGAGCTCAACCCCGACCACATCAAAATCATCGACGCCCAGCGGAAGCGCCTGGGCTCCAAACGGGGCTTTATCGCCGTCAAGTCCAACTGCTCCATCCAGAGCTACGCCCCTCTCCTTACCCCCCTGATGCAGGCGGGCTTCAATGTCGATAAGGTGCTGGTGTGCACCTATCAGGCCATCTCCGGCGCGGGCAAGACCTTCGAGCGCTGGCCCGAGATGGTGGACAATCTGATCCCCTACATCGGCGGCGAGGAGGAGAAGAGCGAGCAGGAGCCCCTGAAGGTGTGGGGACACATCGTGGGCGGCAAAATCGTCAAAGCCGACGGCCCCTCCATCACCGCCCAGTGCCTGCGGGTGCCCGTCTCCGACGGCCACACCGCCGCCGTCTTTGTCTCCTTCAAGGAGGGCAAAAAGCCTTCTATCGAGCAGATTAAGGAAATCTGGAAGAACTTCAGGGGCCGGGCCCAGGAGCTGGACCTCCCCTCCGCCCCCAAGCAGTTCATCCACTACTTCGAGGAACCCGACCGGCCCCAGGCCCACACCGAGCGGGAGCTGGAGGGCGGCATGGCCATCTCCGCCGGGCGCCTGCGCCCCGACACCCAGTACGACTACAAGTTCGTGGGCCTGTCCCATAACACCCTCCGTGGCGCCGCCGGCGGCGGGGTGCTGCTGGCCGAGCTGCTGTGCGCCGAGGGGTATATCCAGCGCAAATAATTCGTAGGGGGCGGCCTCCGCGCCGCCCCGTTTAGATGACCGCAAGCATTTTTCGGGGCGGCCCGGAGGCCGCCCCTACACGGCAACATCATTTGGAAAGGGTGTATTTTGTATGAGAACTCCAGTTTTTACCGGCTCCTGCCCCGCTCTGGTGACCCCCTTTGACGCAAACGGGATTATCAACTACGAGGCCTTCGGCAAGCTGATCGACGCCCAGATCGAGGCGGGCGTGGACGCGGTGTGCGTCTGCGGCACCACCGGCGAGTCGGCCACCATGTCCATCCGGGAGCACATCGCCGCCGTGGAGTTCTGCGTCAAGCGGGTGGATCACCGGGTGAAGGTGATCGCCGGGGCGGGGAGCAACGACACCTCCGCCGCCGTCTACCTGTCTCAGCACGCCCAGGACTCCGGGGCAGACGCCTTGCTCCACGTCACCCCCTACTACAACAAGGCCAGCCAGACCGGCCTCATCAAGCACTACGAGTACATCGCCGACCGGACCGAGCTGCCCATTATCCTCTACAATGTGCCCAGCCGCACCGGCGTGTCCTTCACCGCCGACACCTACAAGGCGCTGTCGGCCAACCCCAAGATCAACGGCGTCAAGGAGGCCAGCGGCAACTTCTCCCTTCTGGCCCACACCCGCTGCATCTGCCCCGACGACTTCTACATCTGGTCGGGCAACGACGACCAGGTGGTGCCCATGATGGCCCTGGGAGCCAAGGGGGTCATCTCGGTGGCCTCCAACATCATCCCCGAGGTCATGCACAAAATGAGCCACCTGTGCCTGGAAAACGACTTCGAGGCCGCCTCCCGGCTCCAGATCAAGTACATGGACCTGATCGACGCCCTGTTCTGCGAGGTCAACCCCATTCCCATCAAGGCGGCCATGAATCTTATGGGCATGGAAGCCGGCCCTCTGCGCCTGCCCCTTTGCGACATCTCCGAAAAGAATCTGGCCGTCCTCCGGGCATCGATGGAAAGGATGGGACTGCTCTAACGACTGTTTCCACCCCCCTCCGGGGGTGGAAGCTATACTCCTGTGAAATGAGGAAAACTCTATGCTGAAGATAATCATTTCCGGCTGCAACGGCCACATGGGCCGGGTGGTGGCGTCGCTGTGCGAGGCCGACCCCAATCTGGAAATTACCGCTGGCTTCGACGTGCTGGGCGCGGCTGACCGGGAGTTCCCGGTATACACCTCCCCCGCCCGGTTTACCGGGGAAGCGGACGCGGTGATCGACTTCTCCTCCCCCGCCGCCCTGGACGGCCTGCTGGAGTTCGCCAGGGCCCGGAAGGTCCCCCTGGTGCTGGCCACCACCGGATACACCCCCGAACAGGAGGCCCAGGTGGGGGCCGCCGCCTGTGACATGCCCATCTTCCGCTCGGCCAATATGTCCCTGGGCATCAACGTACTGCTGGAGCTGGTGAAAAAAGCCGCCTCCGTCCTGGGGGACAGCTACGACATCGAAATCGTGGAGCGGCACCACCGCCGGAAGGTGGACGCCCCCTCGGGCACCGCCCTGATGATCGCCGACGCGGCGGCATCCTCCTGCGGACACGAGACGGAGTACATCTATGAGCGCCGCTCCACCCGCCGCCCCCGGGACAAAAAGGAGATCGGCATCTCCGCCGTCCGGGGCGGCACCATCGTGGGGGAGCATGAGATTATCTTTGCCGGCCACGACGAGATTATGGAGATACGCCATACCGCCCTCTCCCGGGAAATTTTCGCCCAGGGGGCCGTGGCCGCCGCCAAGTTTATCGCCGGGGTGGAAAAGCCAGGGCTGTATGACATGAGCTATCTGGTCAAATGATAAAATAGGCCGTCCGCCGGACGGCCTGTTTTTCAACTCTACGGAGCGGCGATTGCTTTTTCCTTCAAGACCTGTTACCCTGATTTCAGGAGGTGGGACGCATGGACCAAATCAAAACCGGAACCCTGATCCGCACCCTCCGCACCCAGAAGGGACTGACCCAGAAGGCGCTGGCCGAGGCGGTGGGCGTGGGCGACAAGGCGGTCAGCAAGTGGGAGCGGGGCCTGGGGTGCCCGGACGTGTCCCTCCTTCCGAAACTATCACAGGTTTTGGGCGTTGGGCTGGAGGCTCTGCTCTCCGGAGCACTGGACGCCAATGACCAGGAAAGAGGAAATATGAAAAAGATGAAGTTTTACGTCTGCCCCGGCTGCGGCAACCTCATCACCGCCGCCACTGAGGCAAGCGTGTCCTGCTGCAGCAGGACGCTGCTCCCCCTGGAGCCCCAAAAGCCGGAGGAGCCGCTGTCTGTGGAGAAAATTGACGACAGCTGGTTTATCTCCTCCCCCCATCCTATGACCAAGGAGCACTACGTCTCCTTCGCAGCCTTGCTTACCGGAGATACCCTGTTCCTCCGCCGGCTTTACCCCGAGTGGGACCTGCAGACCCGCATCCCCGCCTTCGGCCACGGGATTCTGCTGTGGTACTGTACCCAGCACGGGTTATTCCGGCAGCTCATTTAAGGAGTGACGTACATGTCCGACCAATTCATCCGTACCCGCCTGCTGATCGGGGACGAACCTATGGAACGGCTGAAAAGCGCCAGGGTCGCCGTCTTTGGCGTGGGGGGCTATGCCGTTGAGACACTGGCACGGTCAGGTATAGGCACTTTACACCTATACGACGATGACACCGTGTCCGAGAGCAACCTGAACCGGCAGATCGCCGCCCTCCACTCCACTCTGGGCCAGCCTAAGGCGGAGGTGATGGCCCAGCGGGTCCGGGACATCAATCCCGCCTGTCAGGCGGAGGCCATCCGGATGTTCTACCTCCCCCAAAACGCGGACGAGGCAGACCTGGCCCAGTACGATTATGTGGTGGACTGCATCGACACTGTCACCGCCAAGCTGGAGCTTGTGGCAAGGTGTTTCGCTTTACAGATCAATATCATCTCCGCCATGGGCACCGGCAACAAATTCGATCCCTCTGCCCTGACGGTTACCGACATCTCCAAGACCCAGGGCTGTCCTCTGGCCCGCACCATGCGCAAGGAGCTGCGCAAGCGTGGCATCCACCACCTCAAGGTGGTCTGTTCCACCGAGCTGCCCACCTCCCCTCTGCGCCCCGCGGACTACGAGCCGCCTGAAACCACCGATACCCGCCCCGGCTCCACCGCCCGGCGGGACACGCCGGGCTCCACTCCCTTTGTTCCCGCCGCCGCCGGGCTGCTTCTCGCCTCGGCAGTGGTCCGGGACCTGGGCAAATTTTAATATCAAAACACAGTGCCGGCCTATTGGACCGGCACTGTCTGTATTTTTCGGAGCATTTCAGGCATACTAGAAGAAAAACGCAGTTTTTCGCAAAGTTTTTCTTTGCTTCTTTCTTTTTTCAAAAAGAAAGAAGCATAAGGAGGAATCAAGAATGAGCCTCATCGCCTGCACCGACCCTTGCGTGTACCAGAGGGACGGCTACTGTTCCCTGTCCCGGGCAGCCTCTCCCGGAGAGCCCGGACCATCCGGCTGTATCAACTTTGTACCGACCAAACCGTCACAGCAGAGCGGCCATGGCCTCCCGAATGTTGGCCACCCGGATCAACTCTAGCCCCTCGGGGACAGCCAGCTTCCCCTGGGTGCGCTTCGGGATCATGCACTTTGTAAAGCCCAAACGCCTTACTTCCGCCAGCCGCTGGCCCAGCGCGCTGGCCGCCCGGAGCTCGCCGGTCAGGCCCACCTCGCCGATAGCCGCCAGATCGTTGGGGACGGGCTTGTCCCGAAAGCTGGAGGCCAGAGCCAGAATAGCCGCCAGATCGGCGGCGGGCTCCTCCAGATACAGCCCGCCGATGACGTTGACATAGGCGTCGCAGCCGCCCACCATCAGGCCGCCCCGCTTCTCCAGCACCGCCAGCAGCAGCATGGACCGGCTGTAGTCGAAGCCGTTGCTCACCCGGCGGGGGTTGCCCAGGCTGGAGGGCACCACCAGAGCCTGGATTTCCGCCAGCACCGGCCGCACCCCCTCCATCACGCAGGTGACGCAGGTGCCAGGGGCGTCTGTGGGCCTGCCGGCCAGCATGGCTTCGGAGGGGTTGGGCACCTCGGTAAGGCCGGCGTCCTCCATCTCAAAGACGCCGATCTCGTTGGTGGCCCCGAAGCGGTTCTTTGCCGCCCGGAGAATCCGGTAGGCCATATGCCGCTCCCCCTCGAAATAGAGCACGCAGTCCACCATGTGCTCCAGCACCTTGGGTCCGGCGATGGAGCCCTCCTTGTTCACATGCCCGATGACAAATACGGTGATATTTTCCCCCTTGGCCAGCTGCATCAGTGTCAAGGTGCATTCCTTTACCTGGCTTACGCTGCCTGGGGCGGAGGTCACATCCCCGTGGTACAGGGTCTGGATGGAGTCCACGATGAGCACGTCGGGCTGGAGCTGGTGGACGGCGTCCACCAGGTTCTCCAGATTGGTCTCTGCCAGCAGATAGAGGCCCTCGCCCCGCACGCGGAGCCGCTCGGCCCGCAGCTTGATCTGCCGCTCCGACTCCTCCCCTGATACATACAGCACCTTGGCAAAGCGGCACAGATTGTCGCAGATTTGCAGCATCAGTGTGGACTTGCCGATACCCGGCGCCCCCCCTACCAGCACCAGGGAGCCCTTCACCGCTCCCCCGCCCAGCACCCGGTCCAGCTCCCCCATGCCGGTGGCGAAGCGCAGCTCGTCGGTGGTCTCCACCTCCTTCATGGGCCGAGGGCGGTTGATGGCCACCCCGGTCACGGAGCCGCCCTTCACCGGAGTGGACCGCTTGGCCGGTCTCTCCGCCGGCTGCTCCACGATGGTGTTCCATGCCTTGCACGCCGGGCACTGCCCCGCCCACTTGGGCAGCTCGTTGCCGCATTCGGTGCAGTAAAATAGGGTCTTTGCTTTCATACCCTGTTCTCCTTTACCCATGTGTAAAATTGCGGTCATTTGCTGACAAACTACGATTTATGGTTCTGATTTTATCACAGAACCATCCCGGATTCAAGGGGCGGTCAGCCAGGCGGCGGCGATGACGGCGGACAGCTTGCGCTGGTAGTCCTCGTCCCGAAGCATAGCCTCCTCCCCGGGATTGGTAAGGAAGCCGCACTCGATGAGAATAGCGGGACAGGTGACGTGGTTCATGATGTAGACGGTATCGGGAATCCGTTTGGCAGCCCGCTCGTTGTCCGGCTGGAGGGCGGCTTTTATGCTGTTCTGAAAGTGCTCCGCCAGAGCCTGGGAGCCCTCGGTAGGTGCGTAAAACACGTGGGCGCCGTGGTAGCGGCTGCCGGGATAGGTGTTCTGGTGGATGCTGAGCAGCGTGCCCCCCTCCACCTTCTCAATGGCGGCCACCCGGTTTTTCAGGTCGGACCGCTTCTTTTCCCGCAAGGTGCCGGCGCCGCTGTCATGGAGGGAGACATCCGTCTCCCGGAGCAGGATGGGGTCCACCCCATACAGACCCAGCACATCCCGCAGCTTGAGGACGATGGCCAGATTGATCTTGCTCTCCGGCACCCCGGTAAGGGACACGGCTCCCCCGTCCTCCCCGCCGTGGCCGGCGTCCAGCACCAGCGGGCCGGTCCGCTGGATCACCGACGATTCCATTGCAGGCTCCGACAGGCTGCTCAGCCGCCCCAGCGCCAGTACCAGCAGGAGCGCCGTTCCCATCAGCGCTCCGGCCAGCCAAACTCCTTTTTTCAAAAAGACCACCTCCTCCCTATCCTATGGGGGCCGACTTGTCCGGTATGCGTGTACCCATTGACGGCCGGCCTCATAGAATGGTCTGAGGGGGACGCTGTGCGCTCCCCATGCCCGTCCCCCTGTATTGAATAAAGGAGGGAATTCCCCTTGTTTATGGAAAATAACACCGGCTCCCGGCCTGTTTCCGCCTCCCAGAGCGGGACCGCCGTCAGCTGTCCGGATTCCAACGGCACCCTACCATCCTGCGCGGGCCTGGCAGTGCCCTATGTGCCCTTCCAACAGAACAACCCCCAGAAATACGCTCAGACTGAGGCGCTGAGCAACGGCACCCTCTTCCCCGGGCTGAACCTGCCCTTCCATCTGGCGGTGGACGGCTCCACCCTGCCCGCCACCCCCCTGGCCGAGCTCCAGGCCCTGGAGTTTGTCGTGCTGGAGCTGGGTATCTATCTGGACACCCACAAGGATGACGCCGAGGCATTCAATCTGTTCAAGCAGTTCTCCGCCATGGAGAAAGCGGCCAAGGCGGCTTATGAGTCCAAATTCGGCCCCATCACCAAGGAGGCCGCCGCCGGCGACAGCTACCAGTGGTTATGCGACCCCTGGCCCTGGAATTTTGCGCAGAATGAGGTGAAATAAATGTTCCACTATGAAAAAAAGCTGCAATTTCCGGTAAAAATCGCCACTCCTAACCCCAAGCTGGCCGCGTTTATCATCAGCCAGTACGGTGGGCCATACTCCATCAGACTACAAAAGCCGGAGCGATTTGCTCCGGCCTATTTCTATTCCGCACTACGGCGGCGCTCCCAGATTTGCGCCCATGGGGCTATTCCCCGAACACAAAGAATCCGCCATTGGTTTTGAAGCTCTTTATCGTTCCGCCCCAGCCGCAATCAGCTCAGCCATTTCCTGATCTGCCGGAAGGCTGGTATCTAGTGATGACGCCAAAATCGCAAGAAGCTGTGCGTTTCTCGGTTTTTGCTCCAGGCGTCTGTGGGCGAGCTTCTCCAGCAAAGGTCGATTTTCCTGCCAGATGATATTACCTACCATTCGAATGTTCCTCTCCACAGCTTTCCAATTGGTTAAGTACTGTTTCGCCACCTCCGGGTACAGCCACTTTGTCACCAACAGCAGCCGGTCCGGCCGGCCTATGCAGAGCGATACCGCATAGGCTGTATGAAAAAACCCAGTGTAATTCGCAGTCACACCAAGTCGATAAAGCAAGTCATAAATGGCCGTCATACGATTCCCGCCAACTCCTTTTCCCGCTCTCTTTGGAGCGCCTTGTCCTTATAATAGGCATTCAGATATTTTCTAAGGAAGGTTACGATTTCATCTTCATCAAATCCCAATGCCTGCATCATATCAAACACTGTTTCAGCCCTTGGAAGGTGTTCGTGGCATTCTAATTGTTGTATGCAGTTTCGGGTAACTCCCACTACTTCTGCCAGCGCATATTGAGATATGCCCATGTTTCTTCGTTTACCATAAATCTCGCTTTCCAGCAGCTGGGTCATGTGAGGATGGTTTCTGCATGTATTATTTGATTTCAGCAATATCAACGCCCCCTCCCCAAAAGAAGAATATCGTAATCGCCAAAAACTATCAGCCAACCACAGTTGGCATTGTGAGAAACGTCGAATTTTGTATCTGCTCAACTTATTAAAATGAAAAGAACCCCAATGTTATCCATCAGAGTTCGTGACAGCAGGATATTATTTTGTCCTGACAAAACAACCTGAAATCTGCGCAGCAAATATACTTTCTATAGCAACCTTCATAATTGCTGCCAGCAGGCCGCCGAGGGCGGCGGCCCCTACACGCCTCTGTAGGGGTTGGCCCCCTGGCCGACCCGTTTGTCGGGAATTTTGACGCTTGCTATAAATACCACCATCCTCTGTTTTTATGATACGATGGACACATACAATTTTGGACAGACAAAAACAGACCATGTCAGATGAGATATGGTCTATAAAAAAAGGTGACGGACTCAAATGAGCCAGTCACCTTTTGAACATGTCAAAGTATAGAAGGAGGGCGCTTATGCAGAATATTTTTGCTTCCAAGACTCGACATTTTTCACTATATAAAATATAATAACAGATACGATAGATATTTTTATGGGCGGTGAACAAAGCTATGCTCATTTATTTACAAGTAATAGAAACACCTGCGGACAAATCTAAATTCGAGGAGTTGTATGAGGAATACCAGGGCCTTGCATACCATGTCGCCTACAAGAAAATCAACCATGTGCAGGATGCTGAAGACGTTGTCCAGCATGTTTTTATGAAAATAGCAGAAAATATTAAAAAAATCGAACCGGTGAGTCCAAAAACGAAGCAGCTTATCGTAACTATGGTAGAGAACAGAGTAATCGACCTGTTCAGAGTAAGAGGAAATCACCCTGTGGTTCCTCTCACCCCGGAAATGCTTTTATTCCTTTCAACACAGCCAGAAAAAGAAGATTTCCTGGTCGAGTGTATACTTAAACTTCCGGAACAGCAGCGGCAAGTCATTTGGTTAAAGTATTATCATGGATACAGCCTTCGGGAGATATCCGCAATGTTGGGAATATCTCTGGTCTGGGCTCAGAAAATCGATCAGCGGGCAAAGAAGAAATTAGAACAATTATATTTGGAAGGAGGCGGAGATTTATGATCGCAGAAGATGTATTGCGTACAGCTGCCGCAAGGTCAAGCGAAGTATACGTCAGATACCTGGAACAGGATTTTGACCGGGAACATCAGCATGAGTTCTCTCCCCAATTTGAAAAAAGGATCAAACGGATGTGCCGGCGGGCGAATCACCCTTTTCTCTACAAGTCGCTGCAGCGCGTTGCCTCAATTTTCCTGGCGATATTGCTTGGAGGAACAATCTGGCTGACGGTTGACGTTGAAGCCCGAGCAGAATTCTTCGGATGGGTCAAATCAGTTTATGAGAATTATATTGTTTACAGATTTGAGCCTGAGTCCCATCCCAATGATTCGGAGATTTATTTCCCAACGTGGCTGCCCACGGGATATAGCAAAGTCAGCTCTGATTATTCGGGAAATACTTCTACAATATACTATATGGGACCTGACGAGCAAGGGTTGATATTCGGTTATTCAATTGATTCCACCAATATTGACTGGTTTTTTGATACATCCGTATCTACAGTGAAACAAGTGTATGTCAATGGAATATCAGCCGATTTGTTAATTTCAGAGGGTCCGGAAGCTGTAAATACAATCGTCTGGACGGCAGATCATAATACAGTCTTCTATATATCAGCCGCTTTACCTGAAATTGACATGATTAAGATAGCAGAAAGCATTCAAAAATCAGATCAATAAAAATTTTTCTAAAGTGTCCAAAATTCCCCTTCTCTATCGTATCAGAAGATAATGGGGAAGGAGGTGATATTGATGAAAAAAAGATTTGTGGCGGTGTTCTTTGTTATAAGCATGCTTTTGATGCTGCCCGCACACGCTGCAACTGCAAGGGCTATTGTTGTAGCTCCTTCAATTAAATTTGACGGAACGACAGCTACCTGTTATGTGACGATTTCTGCGGACAGACCTGCGGACAAAATCTCCGCAAGTATGGAGCTGTGGCAAGGAAATACCCTCATCGACAGTTGGACTGGAAGCGGCACTTGGACTCTTAAAATGGAGAAGACAGCAACTGTGGCAAAAGGCAAGACCTACGACTTAGTCATTAACTACTCTGTGAACGGAGTGGAAAAAACGCCTGTGAGTACATCGAGGACAAATAAGTAGGACTAAACGCAAACCGTCTATAATAGGAAACGACTGAATAAACCACAGAAATTCTCTAAATCTGAATGTGGAGCGCCCTAAAGAAAAGGCGCTCCACATTTACCATTTTAATTAAAAAATATAATCCTGGTTTGCAGCCTCCTTAGGATGCGCGTATCACCCCTTTTTATAGAAAAAATAATAGTATCCGGTTTCTGATAAGCCAATCGCACGGACCCGAATATAATAAGTGCCTGGAGTTAAATATTCCCTTAGCCTACAATTAAAGTCGTCCCCGCCATCATCGTTTGAAGCAATTTCATCCATATACAAAAGCGTGCCATTTGATGTCCTAGATGGCTTATATAATGTCGCTTTTGTATCCAGCTGTGAACTGGCATAGTATGCAGTTTCAAAAGTGTAGTATCCTGCAGAAGAAACAGTAAATGTGTAATAGTGGTTACTGCCAGGGTTCATATATTTGACCATGCTCTGAGATGTAGTGGAAGGAGTAATGGTAGTTGCATCAGATGGATCATATTGCATTTTATTTTTTGTTAAAATCTGAATGGTTGTTTTTGTGCCAGAGCCAATCATTGTATAAGGAACATGATAGACATCTCGATTATGTGCATTGATAATCGGAGTGCCAGAAGAGTTGTATCCTACACATATGCCAACATGTGAAGTGTTATTCATTACTGGATTGCCCGGAAATACTGTAGAGGCCGTTGCAGAAACTTGGGAATATCCTTGATTCTTCCAGTATTCAATGAATTTAGAGACAAGTCTCCAGGAAGGAGGGCTTACATTGTAGTTTTCATAACTGGGATTAGGACGTAAATCAAACCACCACTGAGTGCCGTCCCAATTTCCGTTATGTTTTCCGTCTCCGTAGTCATACTGCATTCCACCAGCATCTAGGCATTGTGATACAAAATTTGCACAATCTGCAGAATAATAACCATAAACAGATTTATTATAATTAGATGGATTCATCATAGCGTCTTTTGAATATTCATGGACTACCCACTTATCTGCATAGTCAATGAGATTATTTACATTTAAATCTACATTAGAATTTATGCCATTTGATTTTATACTGACAGACTCATTTCCTTGTGTAGAGGAAACAAGCGAGTCGTTATAATGACTTGGCACGCCTAGGATATCGGAATCATCATAGATATCATCTAAAATTTTGTATCCAGCGGCATCATCTTTTTGAAGGACCATTTCGTGGTCAGTCGCAAACCCCATGATATCAGTCGCGCTTCCCTGTCCATCATTGTACTCTATCCATGTCCACTCATAGACCTTGGCTTTGTATGTAGAAGCGCCGCTTTGGGTGATATCTGTAACAGTAGCAGAATTTGCAGTATCAAGGACATGCACGTCATGATATAGGGCCAAATTATCTACAGCAGACAAGCGCTCCTCTATTTTACTGGCAACATTTGGGCTGTCAAGAAATCCGGCTAATTTATTTGTAACAAATGCCTGAGGTACCTGATTATCTGGCAAAAGGAGGGTTTTCCTCAGATTGAAATATTCATCAATTGTCTGCTGAAAATCTTTGTCTACATATGGAGTCCCCATTGCGGTATATGTAGCTTCAGAAGAGCCAAGAAAGATGGTAGGAATGGTTATAGTTGCCACAATTATCGATAGAAGCGTTAGTGATAATATTTTTTTCATTTTCCTTCTCCTTATAGTGTAATTGGGAATAATTATATTGGTGAATTGTTGCGTATAATACGATGGGGTTTCTAACTTTCACTTATATATTTGGGCCACCTCCTCTTTCATTGTTTGTAACAAATCCTCCTTTCCCAATCCATTTACTTGCCGACATTAAACTCAAAAGGCCTTAAAATCAAAACAAATTACCTATTAACAGAAACGTAACGAGATTGCATAGTATATTTAGCCCCGGGTTCCTCACAGACAAGCAAAAATCCTATGGGACTAGCTTGATATAAAACATCAATCCAAGTGTTTTCAATACTACCTATCGGGGTAATGATGCCTTCGTACTGAAACATAACATTGATTTCCATAATCCAGGTATTATCTGCTTTTTCGTAATCTTTTAAACCATAGATAGCTGACATTTCATCATCCATTGCAAGTGTTGGATAAAGGTCAACACTTAAATTCTTGTATTCAGTGATTCTAAATGTTCTATCATTTGATGGCGTCATTAGGTCATCGAGGTAAAGTGATGCAAGGGAAAAGGCTGCATTTTGGGGCGAAAGTATATCATCAGATGTAGTTAGTTTATCGTCTTTCGTACATGTATATATATTTGTATTTTCTATAGGGGCTGAGAACGGCAAGGGCTCTAAAGGTTGATGCTGTGTCACAAAGGTTGCAATAGCAAAAAGACCACCCAAAATTACAACAATTATCCACTTCCAATATACTGACTTTTTCATAATTAAAATCATCCTTTTCACTGTCAATAACATAATAGACGAAACAAAAAGATTCCTCCATTATGCTCTCCTTCTTTCATATATCTAAGTACGATGGCAAGACTTGATTTTGGACAACATAAAACTTTATTTTGAGGAAAGCTTGTCCTAGAATGGGGCTACCGTTGGTCATCTTCAGAGTTTGGGACAAGGCGGCATAGAATCGTTCAGGATATTCCCCGCATTGAAGAAATCCGTGCAGATTCTCTGAAGTCGCAGTAGCCAGAATTTAGTAGACTCGGGCTAAATCCAGCCAGGATAGGACCTTGCTGTCAATCCTTCTACTAGAATAGTGATATCTCACCTGATTTTAACAAATACGGCCAGGGGCATTGCGCCCCTAGCCGTAGCAATTCATATGATTAACTCTTATTGGTAACACGAAAACGCAAAATTTTAAGATAAAACACTTGAAAAATAGAGCGGCTTTTTTGCGCGATATGGCCTTATTTCATAAATGCAAATATATCGTAATACTGCTTCATCTGCCGTGTGGTGGACTGATAAACATTATCCCCGGCAAAAAAGTCGCACATGACCTCTCTGGCCCTCAGCAGTTCCCGCAGCCGGGACCCATGGGACAGGGCGATTGTGAGGTCCAGAAGCTCCAGTCCCCGGTAGAAAGCTTTTTCCATCATTTCCGGCCTGTGTTTTTCCTTCCACTTACAGGCGCGGCTGACCTCGCTGCCGATATTGCCCATCTGCTGCGCAAAAGACATAGCCGCCCACCGGCCATCGGCGTGCAGCGAGGGGTGAGAGATCATTCCCTGATCCAGAAGCATGGCTTCAAGGTCGGAATGGAGCTCCGCGTCAAGGGATACAAGCCCCTTGTCCACATCGGCAACCCCCTTGACCATGTCCCCAAAATAAGTCTTTGCCAATTCGCTCAGCTCGCTTTTTGAGATGGGTTGAGTCAGTATTATCATCACATAAATCTCCGTTCTGAAAGCTTTGCTCTGCCGGAAAGTCGTGCATTCATTATACGCTTCTCTCAGACGGGATTCAACCCCAAAGCAGCTGGTTTCAGCTGCTTTTTCTATTTGGGCGGCAACATGAGGCGCAAGAAGGAGCAACGCACAAAACGGCCGGCTCAGAAAGAGAGCCGGCCGTTGCGGCAGAGTATTCAGGGCGCAAGAACAAAGACATCCCCAGCTTTCTTTATTCTTCACCATGGCGACACTCCCGGCAATTCCCTCCCCCGCTGCTCTCGAAGAACTCAGCCTTCCCTTGGAACAGCGTGTTAAGATAGGTGGTCTTCAGCCATGTCGCCAGCCTGCGGCGCTGGCCGTCATCCAGGTCGTCAGTGTTCACCAGCTCATCTCCGATATGTACGAAGGATACCGTCCGTATCTCCTGCTTCTTCGCCACATGGCCCCACCTCCCTCTTACAGAGTATTCCGCGGGAGGTACTACTTATGACCATATCAGATTTCCGGCAGCCAGTCGTACCGCTGAGATGCTCCGCGTTTTTTCTTGCATGGATACATTGTATGCAAAATAATATTTCTATTGGATAGGAAGGAAGAACTGAACGCAAGGTTGCTTCTGGTTTACAAAATTGTTGAGGTCTTCCAGACTGCCGCATTGTTCCCGATAAACGTACCATAAAAAATCCCGCCCCGGCTGTTTTGCACAGTCAGGGCGGGATTTTTTATGGTTCCCCGGTGATTCGTTCCAGCTCTTGCTCCATTTCCGCCGTTTCAATCCGGGGCCGGAGCCGGTGCAGACAGGAGAGGCACTGCCGACAGTGCTCCTCTTTGGAGGCGGGCCAGAAGGCCTCCAGCTCCTTATTTCTCTGACCCCGCTCCTCCATCAGGCGGCGGATATTCCAGGACATGTACAGAGTGATCCCTTTCCACCACGGAGAATCAATGGTTTCACTCAAACGAAGCGCATCCCGCAGCCGTTTGGCGGCGCGGTCAAAGCGGCCATCCTGTGCGTCATAGAGGGCCAGGTAAGCCAAGGCAATAGGATACCCGCTGTATTCGTGGGAGTCGGTATAAATATCCACCGCATAGCGGAACAGCTTTCTGGCCTCCGTCCTCTGTCCATTTTGATAGGCGGCCACTCCGTAGTTGGTATAGATCACAGCTGCACCCGGATAGTAGCCCCGGCTCCGGTTATAGGCGATCGCCTGGTCGTAGCAGTGGAACGCCTGGGGATATTGCCCTTCCAACCGGTAGCTCTCCGCCATATAGTTGTAAGCGCCAGCGATGTTAATAGCGTACCCGCCAGTCATACCCGGATTCAGGGCCAGAAATACCTGGATCGATTGCTCCAGAATCTCCCGAGCCTGGGGGGAGTCTCCCTGCATCAGCCGCAGCAGTCCAAGCAGACGCAGGTAGACGCCGTATTCCGCCGAGCGTTCCTTCCCCTCCAAAAGAATTCGGCCAATGGACAGGTGCTGCTCCATTATCGCCTTATTCCCGGTCTGAATGCCAAAATAGATAAACTGAAGGTGTGCCTGAAACGCCATATCCTGCTCCCCCATTGCGTCGCAGCGGTCCAACAGCTGATGGAGCCGATCCAGCCCCCGGAGATAGAGCCCGTCATGGATACAGAACCGGCTCTCGGTGTGAAGGAGCGTCAGCTCCAGCCGATCCAGCTCCCGGAGCTCCTCCGACGTGGAGAAGCGGCGCAAATCTGCCAGCTCACCTTCCAGTGTGCGGAAGTAGTCTGTCAGTTCGTCTTTCCTCCGGCCGTCCACCTCCGGAGTTTCCGTCAGGGTGGGAAGCAATTCGTAGAACAGCCCGGCAAAGGTGTTCATGGACAGTATCTTATAGCGGAACGCCTTCAAATGGTCGCCGCCCTCTGTATAGTGGTGGCACAGCCGGTCGTAGGACAACGAACCGCCCCGTTCCAGTTCCATCTCTAAAAATTGGGCCAGCCTTAAATGAAGCAGCCGCCGCCCGGACTCAGACTGCTGATCGGAGACAATGCTCTTGATCCGTTCATGGACAAAAGCATACTCAAGCAGGCCGTTCTGGATGGACTCAGCCATCAGCTTTTTCTGGGTCAGCTGGTGGCATAGGTAAGTCAGCGCCAGGGTATCCTTGTGAAGGATCGCGGCCAGGGCGTCAAAGGGGGCACGATCCACAAAAACGGAGACCAGCTCCAGCAGCTGCCTCTCGTCCTCCGACAGGGTGGCCAATCGGTAGCCGATGATGGCCTCCGGTGTCCGGGGCAGCTCCTCCGGGGCCCTGTTCTCCTTTAAAGAATCTAAAATCTGGGTCAGAAGGAGGGGGTTTCCTCCCGTGTTGTGAAATATCTGCTCAGCCAACTCCTCCTGGGGAAACTGGTCGGCGTAGCAGCGCAAGAACCGGCTAGTCTCCTCCCGGGTAAAGCTGTGCAGGAGACACCGCTCCAAAACCTTGTCCCGCTGCCCCTCCTCCACCAATTCAGCGATATGGGGTGGGAGAATATCCCGGCTGGTACAGATCACCGCCACATCCAGCTCCCGCAACCGGCGCAGCAGCAAAGCCAGCAGTCCCGCGCTTCCGGCGTCCATCCAGTGGATATCCTCAAAAATCAAAAGGAGCGGCGTCTGTTTCGCTACCATAGAGAACATAGCCAGTACGCTCCGCTGGGCCGCATGGAGACTGGCCTGGAGAGGATAGTCCTGATCGGAGGCGGCCAGCAGCTCTCCGGCGTCGGGAGACAGACCAGGGAAGAGGACAGCGGCTGTCTTTATATAAGTTTCCGGAATGGTGATATGGCGCAGCTCCAGTTCAGCGGCCAGTTCCAACATAATGGAGTTCCACGGCGCCAGAAAGCTGTTGGCCTCTGTCTGATAGCAAAAGCTCCGACAGATCAGCCAGTCAGAAAAATCGTAGCGGACCAAGATATGATCCAGCAAATAGGTCTTGCTAACTCCAGCCTCTCCCTCAAGAAGAATACAGGGCTGGCGCTGGGGGCCTCCCGCACCATTGCACAAATACAAAAGTCTGCGCAATGCCCGTTCTTTTCCCAGCAGACAGTCTGTGTCCTCCTCCATCCGGCTGGTGGAGGTGTTCCATTCGTCCGCAACTTGATAATAAAGCGCGGTAGTTTTCTTCATCGGCGCGATGCCAAATTCATCAGACAGCCGTTTGCACAGCTCATGATAAAGTCCGAGCGCCTTTCGGTACTGCTGCCGGGCGCTGTAGACCTGCATGAGAAGGACCACGGCGTCCTCTTCCAGCGGGTCCTGCTTCACATAGGCCAGGCCGTACCGGGCGGTCCGCGTCAGATCGCCCTCACGGAAAGCCTCCCTCGCCGCCGCCAGCAGGCTGCGGAGATACCGGGTCTGAAGCAAATTGCGCTCCTGGTTCAGCCAGTCCTCAAAAGGAACCGTCTTGGGAATGCTGAAGTCCTTTAAAAACTCCCCTCCATACCGCTCCGGATCCCCACTCTCCCAGAAATCGGACACATCACATTGCAGCTCGATCTCCGGGGACAGCTCTAAAAGCGCCCGCTGTCCTCCCCGGAGAAGGTCCCACCCAAATTCCTTTCGGATGGAGTAGATGGCGTGGCGCAGATTTTTCATCGCAGTCGGCGTGTCATTGTCAGGCCACAGCAGCTCCACTGCCTCGTTTCGGGACACCCTCCCCTTCCGCAGCAGATAATACAGCAGTGCGTCCGCCTTCTTGTAGGGCAGACTGATTGTCCGCCCATCCACAAGGACGCACGGCGTTCCCAGCAGTTTCGCTTCCAGCTTTGCCACACTTACCATCCCCTGACAAGTCCGCAGTACCGTATTCTACATTTTAATATAATTTCCGGAAACCACGCAACTGTTTTTTGAAAAAAATCCCGCCCCGGCACAAATAAGCCAGAGCCGCCGGAGGGCCCGGCGGCTCTGAAGGAGAAAGAAGGATCGCTCTATTCGGCGGATTTTTCTTCCGGAGAGGCATATTTTTCGTGGTAACTGCCCAGCAGCTTAAAGCAGCTGATGGCCATAGCCACTACCACAAAGAGCAGCGGGAACGCACAGGTGATCGCCAGCAGCTTGGTGGCGTTGATGCCAGTGGTGTTTCCGGTAATCCCGGCCACCAGGATATTGACGAAGGCCAAGGAAGCCATCACGATGCCCCAGAAGATTTTAATCTTGGCGGGAGGCTCCTCGGCGGCCACGTCCTCGCCGGTCAGCGTGATGGAGGCGACGGTGGTGGTCATGGATTCACACAGCGTCACCACCGAGAGGAAGGCGGTGATCATAAAGACAACAGACAAAATGGTGCTCAGGGGTAGATTGTTGAAGAAGGCGAATACCGCCGCCTCGGTGCCCAGGCTGGCCATGGAGTCATAGATACCGGCGCCGTTGGCCTCCATATAGATGGCGGCCCCGCCGAAGATGGCGAACCACAGCATCCCGAACAGGCCGGGCAGAACAAAGTTGAACAGAGAAAATTCCTTCAGCGTGCGGCCCTGGGCGATCTTGGCCAGGAACATGCCGGTCAGCGGGGTATAGGCGATCATGAAGGACCAGTAGTTGATGGTCCACCATGTGGGCCACATAGCGGTCTGGGCCCCCTCCTCCGCCATGGTGCCCAGATAGGTGTTCTGAACGATCCAGTTCTGGGCGAAGAAACCCATGGACTCGGTACCCATAGCCAGGATCTCCTTGGTCTGGGCGCAGAAGAACACGTAGACCAGCAGCAGCATGTAGATCTTTGCGTTCTTGTCCGACAGCCAGCGCACGCCGTTGCCGATGCCGCTGACGCTGCCAATAATAAAGGTGATCACAATGGCAATAGTAATGATGAACCAGTGCTTGGCGCTGGGGGTAAAGCTGGCCAGCATGCCCAGGCCGGAGCCCAGCTGCATGGAGGCCACGCCCAGGCTGGCAGACACGCCTCCGGCAATGCCAAACACGCACAGCAGATCTACCAGGCTGCCGGTATTCCCGTTGATCCGGTCGCCGATCAGAGGATAGAGGCTGGAGGACACATTATAAGGCTTCCCCAGGTTGTACACGCATACGCCGATGACAATGCCGATGGCGCAGTAGTAGGCATACAGAGGCAGGCCCCAGTGCATATAGCAAGTGCTCAGGGCGTACAGGGCGGACATACGGCTTCCGCCGCCCTCCACCAGTCCGGGGATGCCGTCTATGTAGTGGGTGATGGGCTCGGCGATGCCCCAGAATACGATACCGGTGGCGATCCCACTGCAGAGGGAGATGGCAAACCAGTTCCACTTGCTCATGGTAGGCTTGGCGTTCGGTCCGCCGATCCGAATGCTTCCCACCTTTTTGGAAAACAGCACCCAGACGCAGATAATGATCAGCACAATGGTGATGATCTGGTACAGCCACCCAAACCAGCCGGCGGCAAAGCCGACAATGGCGTTTTCTACGGCCGCGAAGGCGCTGGGCGCTACGATTCCCAGAATCGTAACAAAAATATAGATGGCACACAGGGGAATAAAGACGCTTTTACGGATATGGAAGCCTTTTTTCATTGTGTCTCCTCCTTCTAATTCTCTTTAGCACACCGCTGAGACGCTAAAGCATATCGCTGCTGCGCAGTTTAGCACAGAGGCGTTTAATCCGCGTTGAATCAATTCAACGCCGGGCCTCCCGGATGGCTTGGAACAGCTTTCCATCCTTGATAAACCGGTAGGACTTCTCAATGTCCAGACTCAGATTCCGATCCGCATTCAGGTAGGGAACCACACGGCGGTAGGTCTCAAACACGGGCCCGGTGACCCGGCCCAGAGCGGGCTTCTTTCTCAGGTCCACCGCCTGGGCGCCGTGCATGATCTCAATGCCTATCATATAGCGCAGGTTATCCACGATCCGCAGCGCCTTGGCCGCTGCCAGGGGCAGGTTGCTGGCGTGATCCTCAATGGAGCCGGCTACCGCTATAAAATCCATGGAGCTGGGAGTGGCCAGCATCCGGTTCTCCGCGTCCAGTACGGTATAGACCTTCTGGATGGTGCCATAGGCGATGGTCTTGACCTCCGCCGGGGTGAGGAACCGGGTCAAGCCTGTAAAAGCGGGGTCGGCCAGATGGATCAGCCGGTAGCAGATATTTTTGGACATATGGTTCAGCGCGGCAGACAGCATCTCCACCCCCAGGGCCAGGGTGGTGGTCTCAAAATTCTGACTGACGCTGGTGGCGCCCTCGTCCACAAAGATACAGGGGTTGTCGTCCGTGGCGTTGAGCTGGATCTCCATATGGTGCTTGATAAAGTCCAGCGCGTCGATCACACTGCCGTGAACCGCGCTGGCGCAGCGGAAGCTGAGAGGATCCTGAAGGGCGCGGTTGGGGTCGGGCTGCTCCAGATAGCTGCCGGCCAGGAATTGGCGGCACCGGGCGGCGCTGATCTTCTGCCCGTTCAGCCCCCGCAGAGCGTTGACCTTCTCTCCCAGGGGCTGGAGCCCGCCGTTCAGCCCCTCCAGACTCAGGCAGAACGCCGCGTCCGCCTCCTCCAGCAGCTGTTCCACCGCGTAGATCAACACCGCTGCCATGGACTCCCCCTGGGCGTTGGAGGACACGATAGACAGTCCGTCCTTGGGCCCCAGGGACGCGGGCGGAATGCCCTCCGCCGACATGGCCTGGGTGGAGGAGACGATCTCTCCCTTGTACTCCACCTCCCCCGAGCCGATCATGGTCTGGCCGATCAGAGACAGGGTGCTGATGTCCCCCTCGCCGATGGAGCCCCGCTGGAGCACCCGGGGGTGGATGCCCCGGTTGAGAAACTCTTTGTACATGGTGAGGATTTCCGTGGAAATACCGGTGCAGCCGCACAGGGCCGTGTTCAGCCGAATGCACATCATGGCCCGCACCTCCTCCACCGAGCAGTAGGGGCGTATGCCCAGGGAGTGGCTGTTGATCAGATTGCGGTTGTAGGTCTCAAAAAAGTCCTGGTCAAACTCCTTGTCCTTGTTCCAGCCCACGCCGCGGTTCAGACCGTAGACCGGCTTGCCCTCCGCAGCCATGTCGAACAGAACCTGACGTGCCTTGGCCGCCCGCTCCATCGCCCGGGCGTCCAGCTCCACCGGCCGCCGGTCATATACCACCTGCCGCAGCTTCTCCAGCGTCAGCGACGAGCCATTCAAGACGAGAGCATTCATCTTCGCACCTTCCTTACTTTATTATTTCTGTGACAGGGAACCCGCTGCTATGAATGTAGGCGCCGTTTGAAAAATGGAAATGTGACCAACGGCGAGAAATTTTTGCGCCAGACGAAGCCAATTTGACGCAGGAATACTGGATGTATTTCAAGGAAAATTGGCAAAGTATGGCGAAAAAAGAGCCGCCGTTTGGGCATGTTGACATTTTTCAAACAAGCCCTAAGCATTATAGTAAAGAAGCGTTGAATTTTAGTCGAAGGGCCTTTTTCCCTTGGTTCTTTCGGCAGCCGGACAAAAATACTTTCCCAAAATCGGGTTACAGTCGTTTATTCAACGCAGCGGTGATATGATTCTACATCATATAGATTAAGGAGGGTCTGCTGTGAAAATCGTCGGTTCCTGCCGCCCCATCCACGACGCCCGGGGAAAAGCGGCCGGCTACACAAAATACGCCGGAGACTTCGCGCTGCCCGGCATGGCTTATCTGGTGCTGGTGCGCAGCACCATCCCCCACGGGCATGTCAAGGCGGTCCACGCGGAAAAGGCCCTGGCGCTGCCGGGGGTATATGGGGTGTTCCACTGCTTTAACACCCCTCAGAACACCTTTAACCGCTATCGCTCCCGATTCTCCCAGGAGCTGCCCGATGAGGAGCGGGCCTTCACCGACTACGTGCGCTTCGTAGGAGATCGGGTGGCCGCTGTCGCCGCCGAGAGCCAGGAGCTGGCGGAAAGGGCCGCGCGCCTGGTAGAAATTGAGTATGAGGAGCTGCCCTACTCCATCGGCTTTGACGATACTCTGTCTGGCCAGAACTGTCTGCCCGGCGAATCTCCTATTCGGGACGACTTTACCGCTGATGTGGGCCGGCCGGCCGGGGACGGCTCCCTGATCGAGGTGGAGAGCTTTACCGAGCTGCCCCGACTCCACCACGCCGCCATGGAGCCCCACACCTGCATTGCCGACTACGACCCCTATCAGGAGCAGCTGACTCTGTACAGCCCCAATCAGGCAATCCACGGTATCCGCGTTGTGGTCGCCCGGTATCTGGAAATGCCCTTCCACAAGGTCCGGGTAATCAAGGCTACCATGGGCGGCTCCTTCGGAGCCAAGCAGGAGTGGCTTACCGAGCCGGTGGCGGCGCTGGTCGCCAAACTATTGGGCCGTCCGGTAAAGCTGGTGTACAGTCGGGCGGAGGCTATGACCGGGGCGGTAATACGGGGGGCGGTGCGTGCCCATGTCCAGGGAAAATTTACTCCGGAGGGAGAGATCGCCTCCCTGAGCCTGGATGTGATCCTGGACGCCGGGGCCTATGTGGGCAACTCCGCCGACTACATCCGCACCCTCTTCGGCAAGCTGTTCCGCTGCTACAAAGTTCCCCACGCCCACTACCACGGGCAGGTTATCTCCTCCAACACGCCGGTGTCCGGAGCGTTCCGGGGCTGGTCCGCCCCGGAGGAAGCCCTGATCGTGGAGCGCCACATGGACGCGGCCGCCCAGGCCCTTGGGATTGACCGGGTGGAGCTGCGCCGGCGAAACGCCTTGCTCCCCGGCAGTTCGGACCTGAAGACCGGGGTCCCTCTGGAGGATATCCGCATCCGGGAGGCGCTGGACCGGGGCCAGGAGCTGTTCCATTGGAACGAGCTGTGCCGGGAGGATGCCGCCTTCAACGCTTCAAACGGGCGGTACCGCCGGGGCGTGGGTGTGGGCTGCGGAGGACACGGCAGTACCTATTTCCCCCGCCATGACGACTTTGGCGAGGGCTGGATTTTCATGAACGAGGACGGCACCGTCCAGCTGAAGATCACCACCCACGACCACGGCTGCGGCACGGTCACCATGCTGAAAATGGTGGTGGCCGAGGTGCTGGACATCTCAGATGAGGATATCTATCTTACCGAGGGCGACACGGCCAACACCCCCATCGACTTCGGCTGCTTTGCCAGCCGCACCACCTTTGTGCTGGGGCGCACCGCTGTGGAGACCGCCCGGGCGCTGAAACAGACTCTGCTGGAGCGGGCCGCTCTCCTGTTCGACCAGCCCTTGGAGCAGCTCTATGTGGAAAACGGCGCGGTCCGCTGTCAGGGCAGCCCCGACCTGTCCTGGACCTATGCCGAGATCGCCGGACAGAGCATGCTCAAACTCAAGCGCAATGTGTCCGCCCAGGCCCAGTTCAATAACGTCACCAATCCCGGCGTCACCGGCGCCCACTTCGCCCATGTGGAGGTGGACACCTGGACCGGCTTTACCAAAATTCTGGACTATCTGGCCGTTCAGGACATCGGCCAGCCGATTAACCCCACCATGTGTATCGCTCAGATTCAGGGCGCGGCCCAGATGGGCTGCGGCGCCGCTCTGCGGGAGGAGCTGGTGGTCCAAAAGGACGGCCGGTGTACCTCCAGCCTGTCCAAGTACCACCTGTTTCTGGCTCCAGACCTGCCCAACATCCGGGTGGAACTGCTCACTGATGGCCGATCCTCCGAGGGGCCCTTCGGCGCCAAGTCCATCGGCGAGGTGTGTTATGTCCCCACCGCCCCCGCCGTATGCGGCGCGGTGAACGACGCACTGGGCAGCCAGCTGGGTACGCTGCCCTTCACTCCGGACCGTATTTTGAAGCACCTTGCAAAGGAGGGAACAAAATGAACCTTTCGTTCTATGTCAACGACCGGCCGGTCCATCTGGATACCGCCCCGGATCGCCGTCTGCTGGACATTCTTCGGGAGGACCTGCACCTCACCGGCACCAAGGAAGGCTGCGCCGAGGGAGAGTGCGGGGCCTGCACTGTCCTGCTGGATGGCGAGGCGGTCCACTCCTGCCTGACCTTGGCCCTCCATCTGGAGGGGCGGCATGTAACCACCATTGAGGGCCTGGCTGCCTCAGGCGAGCTGGACATCCTCCAGACCGCCTTTGTGGAGGAGATCGCCATTCAGTGTGGTTTCTGTACTACCGGTATGATTATGTCCGCCAAGGCCCTCCTGCTGAAAAATCCTGATCCGACGGAGGAAGAAATTCGCATTGCCCTGTCCGGCAATATCTGCCGGTGCTCCGGTTATGTCCAGATTGTCCGGGCGGTGGATCGGGCCGCCCGTGAGCTGAGGGAGGTGGGCACATGAACAGCTTAACGCCCAAAACTTTGGCGGAGTTTTCTGCCGCCCTGTCTCAGGCCACCTCCAAGACGCGTATTCTCTCCGGGGGCACTGACCTTGTCATCCAGCTGCATCAGGGGCGGGCCGAGCCCGACCTGCTGATCTACCCTGGCCAGATTCCGGAACTGCATAAAATACACCTGACTGAGGACGCCCTCCATATCGGAGCCATGGCCACCATGGCGGAGCTGTCTGCCGCCCTGGACCCGGTCCCCGAGTTCCGGGCCATCGCGGACGCCGCCTCCAAGGTGGGGTCTCCTCAAATTCGCAGTAAGGCCACCATGGCGGGCAACCTGTGCAATGCTTCCCCCGCCGGCGATATGCTGCCGGTGAGCCGCCTGTATGATCTGGAACTGGAGGTGCTTTCCGGCGACGGCACGGTCTCCCGTCTTCCGGCGGATGGATTTGTTCTAGGTCCCGGCAAAAACGCCCTTCAGTCCGGACAGGCCGTCGTGGGCCTGGTCCTTGACCGGAAGTGCTGGACGGGTTATGTCAGCGCTTTCCGAAAAATCGGCTTCCGGGAGTATGTCTCTATCGCTCGGGAGGGTATGGGCGCTTTGATTCGGTTTGAACCGGACGGCATTATTCAGGACGCCAGGTTCGCCTTGGGAGCCGTCGCCACTTCTCCCATCCGTATTCCGGAGGCAGAGGAGCGCATGATAGGCAGAAAGCTGGATCAGGCGCTGTTGGAGGAGGTCACGGCCATTACCGCTCAGACCATCCATAACAACTGCCGCCCCACCAACCGACTGTATAAAACGGAGGCGGCCCGGGGACTGGTCGCCGACCTTTTTGATATGATTCAAGAACGGATATCATAAATATCCCCGTCCGGCTGTTTTGGCTGCCGGACGGGGACAATTTTATTGTCTTTTCAAAAACAGGAGCCTCTCCACCGGAAACTCCACCCACATCTGCTCCGGGAAACCCTCCACCGGGAGGCGGTTCCGTTCCCAGCCCATGCGCAAAGCGGCTTTTGACGGAGTGGACAACAGCAGCGTGACCGTCCTCTGGCCCTCCACGACCCGCTCCAGGCGGCAAAGCATGCGGTTCTGGCCGGGACCCTCCGCCCACCGCAATTGGCCGGCCCGGATACCGACGTAGGTACAGTCCGGCTCTACAGTCACGCCGGGCGCAAGGATAAGGCCCCAGTCCGCCGTCTCCCATGTTCCATCCTCTCGGCGGTGGAGCGTGGAAAAATTCTCACACCCGGACAGCCGAGCGGCGGAGAGGGTAGCGGGCCGCTCAAACAAATCCCGAACACTCTGTACCGGCTGAGAAATGCCTCCGGTCAGCACGCACACCTGGTCGCACAGGCGGCAGACCTCCTCCCGGTTGTGGCTGACAAAGATGCCGGGTCCGGAGAACCGTTCCAGGTGCTCTCTCAGCTCCAGCTCCACCTCCCACTTCAGGTCGGCATCCAGTGCCGAGAAGGGCTCGTCCAGCAGCAGGACTGCGGGCTCGCTGGCCAGAATTCGGGCCAGGGCCACCCGCTGCTGCTGCCCTCCAGACAGCTGACGGGGCAGCTTTCCTGCGCAGTCCTCCAACCGCAAGGCGGCAATCAGCCGGGCCGTCCCCTCTCCGGCCGCCCTCCTGTCCCGGAAGCCGGCGGCAATGTTTTTCTCAGCGGTCATGGTGGGAAACAGGGCAAAATGCTGAAACAGATAGCCGGTACGGCGGAGCTGAGGCGGCAGATTGATCCGCTTTTTTCGGTCAAAGAGGACACGGCCGTCCACTTCGATATGGCCCTCGTCCGGGGTCTCAATGCCGGCGATACATTTCAGCGTCAGACTCTTTCCTGACCCCGAGGCTCCCAGCAGCCCGGTCACGCCGTCCCGGGCCTCAAAGGCCGCCTGGAGCTGAAAGGAGCCTAACCGCTTTTGAATATCTACAATCAGCGCCATGCCGGCCCCTCCTTTTCCTGCCGTCCTCCATCCCGGCGCTCCATCAGGTTAATGACCATCAGGAAACAGAAGGAAATGGCCAGATTCAGCGCCGCCCAACGGTAGGCCAGCGCGTCGTTCCCCTCCCGCCACAACTGATAGACCGTGGTGGAGATAGTGGCCGTCCGCCCCGGGGTATAGCCGGAGACCATAGAGGTGGCACCGTACTCCCCCAGTCCCCGGGCAAAGGCCAGCACCGTCCCAGCCAGCAGACCCTGGCGGCAGCCGGGGACGGTCACCCTCCAGAATATCCACAGGTCAGAGCGGCCCAGTGTCTGCCCCGCAAAGCGCAGATTAGGATCAACCGCTTCCAGGCTGCCACGGACGGTGCGATACATCAGGGGGAAGGTGACCACCACCACTGCCAAAATGGAGGCATACCATGTCATGGTGATCCGCAGGTCCCACAGCTCCAACGCCCACCGGCCCACCGGCCCCCGGGGACCCATCAGCTTGAGCAGAAAGAATCCGGCCACGGTGGGCGGCGCCACCAAGGGTAGGGTGAGCGCACAGTCCAACATTCCCTTGAGCCAGGCGGGCAGCCTGGAGACCTTCTGGGCGGCAAACAGGCCAGCAAAAAAGGTGATGACTGTGGCGATGGCTGCGACACGCAAGGAATTATACAGAGGAAACCAGTCCACCAGGCTCCGCTCCTTTCCAATGGCTTACATTACTTGACGACCGAGAAGCCCACCGCCTCAAAGACGGCGCCGGCCTCGTCACTTTGCAGATACTCCAGAAATGCCCGGGCCTCCGCCTTGTGCCGGGTGATATTCAGCACAGCGGCGGGGTAGATGACCGGGCTGTGGGTCCCTTCGGGAGCATAAGCCACCGCCTCCAGACCGGCGGAACAGACATCAGTGCCGTAAACTATGCCGCAGTCCACTGCGGCCTCGGAGACCTGGGCGGTTACCTCCTTCACGCTGGTGCCGAAGGTAATTTTGTGCTCGCGGTTCAGCTGGCCCCATAGACCCAAGGCGGTAAAAATCTCCTCTGAGTACTGTCCCACCGGAACGTCAGAATTACCCAGGGCAACCAGCGACACCCGGCCCACATCCTCAAAGGACTGGACATTGGCGGGATTGCCCTCCGGAACGACCAGCGCCACCCTATTTTCCAGCAGGTCCACCCGGGTGTCTGAAAGAACAAAATCCAGTCCCTCTGTGTTTTGTCCGGCGGTCTCGGCGGCGTCCAGTTGATTCATCTGCTTCTGTGCGGCGGAGATGAACAGGTCGCAATGGGCGCCCTCCTGAATTTGGGTCTTCAAGTCGCCGGAGGAGGCGAAGTTAAACACCAGCGTTATGTTGGGAGCCACAGACTTGTAGTCTTCCGAAATTTCTGTCAGCGTCTCCGTCATGGAGGCGGCGGCAAAGACGGTCAGCTCCACCGCCGTTTCCTCTGCCGGTCTCCGGCCGCAGACCGGCAGAGCAAGCATCAGGGCCAACGTGAGAACAAGGGGCATTTTTCGTCTCATGGGCTACGCTTCCCCTCTGTCTGATCCATACCTGATCGGGCGCAGCTCTGGGCGGGACCGGTCAAGACCTCCAGCCCGTGGGCCAGAGTGGGCAGGATGGCGCTCAGGCACTCCTCTGCCGCCTTGGGACTTCCTGGGAGATTGACGATCAGAGTGCTCCCCCGGATGCCCGCTGCCGCCCGTGACAGCATGGCCCGGGGGGTGATCCGCAAAGAATACCACCGCATGGCCTCCGGGATACCGGGAACGGGACGCTCCACCACATTCATGGTGGCCTCGGGGGTCTGATCTGTAGAGGAAAAGCCGGTTCCCCCGGTGGTCAGGATCAGGTCGGCCAGCCCCTCGTCACACAGCCGGCGCAGCTCATCGGCCAGGGGCTGACGTCCATCTGGCAGGATGGCGGTGTGAACCACCTGATAGCCCGCCTGCCCCAGTAATCTCTGAATCAAAGGCCCGCTCTTATCCTCCCGCTGTCCGGCATATCCGGAATCGCTCAGTGTAATAACGGCCGCCCGCATCGTCAAGCGCCTCCCTCCACTGTCAGTTCATCCCCCACAGAGATTACCCCCCCATGGAGCACCCGGGCGAACACGCCCTCCCGTGGCATAATGCAGTCCCCCACCTGATGATAGATCGCGCAGTGGGCGTGACACTCCTTGCCGATCTGGGTTACCTCCAGCTCCACCTCATTGCACCGGAGACGGGTTCCGACGGGCAGCTGCTTAAAGTCGATGCCCGCAACCAGCAGGTTCTCTCCAAAGGCCCCAGGAGACACATTCGCCCCTCCGGCCCGAAACTCCTCTACCCGTTCATAGGAGAGCAGCGAGACCTGACGATGCCACTTCCCCCCATGGGCGTCTCCCCGAAGCCCCCAGTCCGTCAAAAGGCAGGCGCTGCCGATGTTCTCCTTCTGCGTCCCCTTCTCCGGACTGGTACATACCGCAATTACCTGTCCCATCTGTCATCCTCCAATTTGATTCATAGCCCGGCTTTCGTCCCCCAATGCGGACGCACATTGAAAGTGATGGCCGGCCGGTTTTTCCCAAATGATCCGCCCGATTTGTGCGGACAGCTCCTCGTCACTTGCCCCGCCGCGAAGAAGGGCCGCCAGATCTGTCTCCAGACCGTACTGCAGACAGGGCTTCAAGCCCCCTCGGGCAGTCAGACGAATGCGGTTGCAGCCGTGGCAGAATGGGTGGCTCACCGCGCTGATGAATCCCACCCGTCCGGCAAAACCGGCAAAAGTCACATAGCGGGCCGGCCCCGTTCCCGGTTCCCGCGGACAGGATCGAGCCGGGCCAAAAGCCCCCTCCAGCGCCTCCAGTATCTCTGCCTCCTCACAGCGTGGGATGCCGATCCCCAGTCCAATGGGCATCAGCTCAATAAAGCGTACATCCAGCACTGGTGTTCCCTGTGCCAGAGCGGCCAGCGAAACCCACTGATCCCGATTCAGGGCGGTAGGAACACAGTTGAGCTTTACCCGCAGCATGGAATAGGAACGGGCCGCCTCCAGCCCCTCCAGGGCCTCCGCTAGACTGTCCCGCCGGGTGATCTGCCGGTACTGCTCCCGGTCCAGCGTATCCAGACTGAGGTTGACCCCATCCAGTCCGGCACAGAGCAAGGCCGGCAGCTGTTCCTTCAACAGGACGCCATTTGTAGTCAGGCCTACCCACTCAATTCCGGGGACTGCCTTCAACCCGGCGACCAGCCGGTCCAGATCTTTGCGCAGCAACGGCTCTCCTCCAGTAAGCCGGACCCGCCGCACCCCCACCCCGGCAAGGAGATAGGCCAGGCGCAGCAGCTCCTCGTAGCTGAGGATATCCTTGCGGGCCAGTCCAGGGCCCCCCTCCGCCGGCATACAGTAGGTACAGCGCAGGTTGCATCGGTCAGTGACAGACAGCCGCAGATAGGAAATCTCCCGACTCAGCCGGTCTGTCATGTCGCTTCCTCCCGGGAGAAAACCCCTGACTTCCCACCATCTTTGTATATCAAACGGATATCGGACAGTACCATCCCCCGGTCCATGGCTTTGCACATATCATAGATGGTAAGCAATGCGGCGGAGATGCCGGTCAATGCCTCCATCTCCACCCCGGTCTGTCCGGTGGTGCGGGCGGTACACCGGCCCTGAATGGTGTGCGTATCCACCTCACAGGTGAAGTCCACCGCCAGATGGGACAGGGCCAGAGAGTGACACAGCGGGATCAGGCCCGCAGTATTTTTGGCCGCCATGATCCCCGCCACCCGGGCTACCCCCAGCACGTCTCCCTTGGCCGCAGTCCCCTCCGCGATGGCCTGAAACACCTCCGGAGAGACCGTGATGCTCCCCTGGGCTATGGCCGTCCGGATGGTGGACGGCTTTGCCGATACATCTACCATCACAGCGTTGCCTCTATCGTCAAAATGGTTGAACACAGCTCCCATAATCAAGCTCCTCCCCCTTTGCCAAAGGGACAAACGGGATAGCGGCACTCCTCACAGCCGAGACACAGCCCTCCGTGTCCCATGCGGCGGATGTCGGAGCGGCTGACGGGCACCCCCGCTGCAATGCGGGGGAGAATCAGGTCAAAGATGGTGGCCTTGGCGTACATCACGCACCCGGGCAGTCCCAGAATAGGGACTCCGTTGGGAAAATACCCCAGCAGCAGCATGGCGCCCGGAAGGACAGGAGCCCCATAGGATATGATCTCCGCGCCGGTGTCTCGGATAGCGGCGGGAGTCCGGTCGTCCGGATCCACGCTCATCCCCCCGGTGCACAAAATCAGGTCCGCCCCCTGCCGGTGGAAATCCAGGGCGGCAGCGGTGATGGCCGTCTGGTCGTCCCCGGGCGTACAGCGCCCCACCACCCGAATGCCAAAGGCGGACAGCTTTGCCTCCAAAACCGGCGTAAAGGCGTCCCGAATCAGGCCGCCAGCCACCTCGCTGCCGGTGACGATCAGCCCGCAGGTCCGAAGCTTCCAGGGCATAAGGGACAAAATTGGCCGTTCCCCCGCCTGCTCCGCCGCCTTTTTCAATTTTTCCTCCCGAATCACCAGGGGGATGATCCGCATCCCCGCCAGCTTGTCCCCCGGTTGTACGGCGGTGTCTGTATGGCGAGTGGCGATTATGATCTCTTCTTCGTCGTTGACCGCGTGAAGCCGGGGCAGATCCACCCGAAACAGTCCCGCCATCCGGGCGGTCAGTTCGATTTTACCTTCCCGAACCTGGGAGGCTTCCATAAACTCGTTCCGGCACAGGGCGCACAGGCGGAGGGCGGCCTCGTCCTCATGGAGGATACCCGGCCCCCGCTCCCACACATACAGGTGCTCCTTCCCCATGGAGAGCAGCACGGGGATATCCTCCTCCGTGACCACATGTCCCTTCCGGAAGCGAGCCCCCTTAGAGATACCGGGAATGATCTGGGTCAGGTCGTGACACAGCACATGGCCCACAGCGTTCCTTGCCTCAATCAATGTCATTTTACCTTCTCCTCCCTTTCAGCGCAAGCCCGGACCGGTATTGGATCAGCTGAGCGGCAATGGAGATAGCGATCTCCGCCGGGGTCCGTCCACCCAGGGGCAAGCCAATGGGTGTAACGATACGCTCCAGCTCTCCATCTGTAAATCCCTTCTCCCGCAAGGCCTCAAAGGCCGCCGCAGATTTACGGGCGCTGCCGATCAGGCCGATATACCGGGCCGGGGTATGTAGGGCCATCTCCTCTACCAACAGGTCGTTCTGATGTCCTCGGGTCATAATGCACAGGTAGTCGTCCTCCGTGACTGCGGCGTAAACCGACGGGTCGGAAAATTCTGTCAGCCTCACCTCCCAGGCCGTTGGAAACAGCTCCCGGCGGGCAAATTCTGCCCGATCCTCCACAACCACGCAAGGAAAATCCAGCGGGGCCAGCACAGGAACCAGCGCCTGGGCCACATGGCCGCCGCCAAAGATATATACTTGTCCGGGGCGCTGGAGTAGTTCCACAAACCACTCCTGATCGTCCACCGTCCGAATCTCCGGGTCAGCACGGAGTCCTGATTGTTCTGTCCAGAGGGCCATGTTTCCCGTTTGGAGAGGGACAGCCAGCCAGAAAGGTGTTTTGTGGGCAAAGTACTCCGCCGCCTTCCGGCACAAGGCCAGAGCGGTGGAGTCCCCGGCGGACACAGGCAGAATATGGACACGAACTGCCCCTCCGCACACCATCCCCAGGCCAGCCCTGTCCTCCGGGGTCAGGTCAAAGCTGAACTGCTCCGGACGGGTCGTACCCAGCCGCTCCTGAGCCGCGGCGATACAACGGTGCTCCACCGCTCCGCCTCCCACCGTCCCAGCCAGCAGTCCCCGGACGGAGACCAGCATCCGAGCCCCGGCGCCCCGAGGAACCGACCCGGAGCTGGCAATCACTGTGACCAGCGCCACATCTTCCCCCTCCGTCAGAGCTCGTTCCATGCGTTCAAACAACCGCTTCATCATTTGTCTCCTTTCCGCTGGGAGCCCCGCAGATACTTGGGAAAACACAAATCGAACTGCCGGAGAGCCTCCTCATAAACCTTCTGGCGGAAGAGCCGGTAACAGGCCAGCAGCTCCACGCCCCGCTCCGTCAGAGAGGAACCTCCACCATCCGCGCCCCCGGCTGTCCGCCGGACTACCGGAAAGCCCAGCTGCCGTTCCATGGTGTTGACCGCCTTCCATCCTTTCGAGTAAGAGATATGCATACAGGCGCAGGCGTTCTGGATGGAGCCAGTTTGGCCGATCATGTCCAGCAGCTGTATATTTTCCGTGGTCAGAAACAGCTCCTCCATCCCGATATTCAGCTGAAGGTCCATGCGCAGATTGCCGTGCCCCTGTAGTCTAGCCTGATATTGCAGCAAGCGCTTATAGTCCTCCGGGGTATCGGCATCCATCCGAATAGCCGGGTCTCCGGTTTCTACCCGAACTATTTCTAATGTTCCCGTATCCATCAGTCCCCGGATTCCGCCTGAACCCTTCCAATCAAGAATCTGACTGACAGCCTCCCGATCCACAAGAAGGGGGTGGCCCTGCCGCCCCTGATACATGGGACACACCACCTGCCCGCGGACTGTCAGCATCCGCTTCAGCGTATCCGGGGACACCAGCGGCACGTCTGCAGGAGTAAGAAACACCCGATCTGTGTCCGGTGAAAGGGTCCTCAGGCCGAGTTGGAGCGATGTCAACATATCGGTCTGGGCAAATCGTTCGTTTTTCAAAAACATAACGCCATTGGAAAATAAGTGCCGCTCTAAAACGGCACTTTGATACCCGGTGACCACCAAAATGGGGTCTGCGCCAGCGGTACGCAGTACGTCAATCGTATGTCGGATAATGGTCGAACTACCCAGACTGAGCAAGGGCTTAAAGTCCCGCATCCGGGCCGACAAGCCAGCAGCGGCAATCACAGCGGACGGCGCCACATCATATCCCCCTTTTTAAATTTTGAAGAATTATATCACGGCGTCACCAACTCTGTCAATGGCTCCGTCCCCCTAAACGGCGGATCAGTGTAGGTATTACAATGATGTGTAACACAAAAAGAAAAGGGTAGCGAATAGGAGCGGCCTGTGGTACGGTAAAGTTGCTCAGACCAAACCGAGAGGCAGGCGCTACCTATTCGCTATGGATAAGATAACACAAACAGCCCGGTATAGGCAATCCCTAATTTTGTATGCGCAGAAGCATGGAGTGACCAAGGCGGCCATCCGCTACCATACGAACCGACAGTATATCTACCGCTGGAGCAAACGGTACGATGGAACGTTGAAGTCGCTGGAGGACCGCGCTCACCGCCCCCACAGCCACCCCAACCAACACCGGCCGGAGGAGATAAAACTGATTCAGGACATGCGCCGCCGGAACCCTAACGCCGGCCTGGTGGTCTTCTGGGTAAAGCTGCGGCAGCGGGGCTACACACGCTCTATCTCCGGCCTGTACCGTTTTCTGAGAAAGAGCGGCCAGATGGCGGTGAAACTGCCAAATCCCAAGTATATCCCCAAGCCCTATGAGCAGATGAGTTATCCAGGTCAGCGAGTCCAGATCGACGTCAAATATGTTCCAAAGAGTTGCCTGGTCGGTGCCGCCGCCGAAGAGGGCGGATATTACCAGTACACCTTCCTGGATGAATACAGCCGTTTCCGGTATCTGGAGGCTTTCCAGGAACACAGTACCTATTCTTCCGCTCAATTCATCCGAAACTGCGTCAGGAAATTCCCCTTTGCTATTGAGTGTGTCCAGACCGACAACGGCTCTGAATTTACCAACAGGCTCAGCCCCTCGGCTACGAAAAAGTTAACTCTTTTTGAAAAAACTCTGGCTCAGATGGGAATCCGGCACAAGCTGATCCGTCCTTATACTCCAAGGCACAACGGAAAGGTGGAGCGCAGTCACCGCAAGGACAACGAGGAGTTTTATGCCTCACATAAATTCTTTTCCTTCCAGGATTTTCAAAAGCAGCTCGCTGTCAGGCAGCGTCAGTATAATGCTTTCCCCATGTGTCCCCTCAGCTGGCGTTCCCCTAAACAGGTCTTATCTTCTTTTCTCGTCATAGTATTTCTCATAGACGCTATCGCTCTCCACAAAGGCCAGTAGGCT
>CAJUPW010000019.1 GCA_910588635.1 uncultured Oscillospiraceae bacterium
CGGGGCAAGGAAACTTCAATCTCCCGCGCAAGCTGGGCGTTTTTTGCTTTCTCGATTTTCTCAACCTCATTCCACAAAACCGCCCTGTCTGAAAAAGCGGCGGGGGCGTGGTCGGGGAGTAAAATCTCGGTATGGACGACACCGCCCTTGTGGGTGTAGTCGTGGGTCATTCCGTCAAACTCATAGCTATGATGGCAGACTGAAATATTCAAAGTATCTTTGGAACTGGGTTGCGATATTTTTTCGCCCACATATGAAGGCAAATAATGAAGTTGTTTATCCTCTTTTTCTCTTGTGGAATAGGGAGCAGAATTTATAAGGGAAACTTGTATTTTGAATTTACCTAAGGAAATTGTCCTAATATCAACTATTCTATCGGATTTAAAGCAGTTTTTAGACTGAGCATATTTAAAAAACAAAGATAATCTTTGTAGTTCCTCATCAAGGTGGCCATTTTTATCCCATTGCTCTATATCGCAGGCTTTCCTAGAATCTTCAGGCAAAACCATATCGTGATTTCCGGGGACAATAAGGGTGTTTATAAAACCACAATTTAATCTCTCGCCGAGATTTTTAAGGAATCTGCCTATCATAAAACTTCCAATTTGGTATTCTTTTTTGCTTGCGGTATCAGTTAAGTCACCAGAAAATATAAGCATTGCATGATCTACAGGGGTAAATGTACTTAAAACATCAACAGCTTTGTCTAGTTTTTTAGTAAGTTCTTGATCCGTAACTTGGCAATGCATATCACTTAATTGAATGAGTAATATGTTCATTTTGTGTATCCTTTCTATTTATAGTTTATTTAAGAGGAATAATGAATATTTCTTTTAGTATATCACCTTGTCGAAAAAATGCAACATTGTTTCGATCCGTTTCAGCATATAATCTAAAGAAGTATACTTTTGGAGGTGTTTTATATGAAAGGTCCTATACTAGTTTTAACTGAGTATCATCCGACTGCACTTGCGTCTCAAATTCAAACTATTCATCCAGTTGTATCCACTTGGCTCACAAAAGAACTACACAAATGATGCCTTTGCCATTTTATCGGCAAAGGCATTTAAAATAATTTCTTGCCACGCGGCTGCTCATAGGGTATGATGATATCGAGCAGTTACGCCTTGAAGGAGGTGTAACAAATCCTTTGCGCGATCTATACACGACTGAGTAAGGAGGATGAAGACAAGCATCAGCCCGAGTCGGAGAGCATCCAGAACCAGAAGTCCCTGCTGACCCGCTATGCCGTCGACCACGGCTGGGATATCTACTCGATTTTTTGCGACGAGGACTTCTCTGGGGTAGACAGTGACCGCCCCGACTTCAACCGCATGATCGAGGCCGCCAAGCAGAAAAAATTCCAGATCATCCTGTGCAAGAGTCAGTCCCGTTTTACGCGTGACATGGAGCTGGTGGAAAAGTACATCCACGGTCTGTTTCCCATCTGGGGCATCCGCTTCATTGCGGTAGCGGACAACGCCGACACGGAGGTCAAGGGCAACAAGAAGGCCCGGCAGATCAATGGTCTGGTAAACGAGTGGTATCTGGAGGACCTGTCGGAAAACGTCCGCATGGTCTTTGACCTGAAACGGCGGGAGGGCAAATACATCGGCGGCTTTCCCATCTACGGCTACCGGAAGGACCCGGCGGACAAAAACCACATCATCCCCGACCCGGAGGCGGCGGAGGTGGTGCGGCAAATCTATCAATGGTCCCTGGAGGGCCACGGCCGTCAGAACATCGCCTATCTGCTGAACCAACGGGGTATCCCCAACCCCACCCGCTACAAGACAGAGCGGGGCTGGACCTGCAATCATCCCATCAAGAACGACTGCGGCCTGTGGAACAAGGTGACTGTAGGTCGAATTTTGACAAATGAGATGTACACGGGCGTGATGATTCAGGGCCGACGGCGAAAGGTCAGCTACAAGTCCAAGGTTATTATTGATACCCCAGAAAGTAAGTGGTATCGGGTGGAGGGCACCCACGAAGCGATCATCGACCGGGCGACCTTTGAGGCGGTCCAACGGGGGTTGAAGCTGCGTACCCGGACGGACGGAACAGGGGAAACCCACCTGTTAGCCGGACTGGTGAAATGTGCCGACTGCGGGTCCACCATGAGCAAGTGCTCCAACGGCAAGCGGGCCTATCTGCGGTGCAAGCTGTATGCCGACAGCGGAAGTCAAAAACTGTGTGCCCGGCACTCGGTGCGGCTGGACCAGCTTATCGACCTGATCTCGGAGCGCATCCGCTATTACGTCCAGACCTACTACCAGCTGGACCCCAAAGACCTCCAGCCGCAAAAGGACACCCGCCGGGAGGCGCTGGAGCAGGAGCAGAAAAGCCTGTCCGCCCAGATGGAAAAGCGCAGCCAGGCGCTGAAAACGCTGTACCTGGACAGGGTGGCCGGTATCCTCAGCGAGGGCCAGTTCGTGGAGCTGAACCAGACCTTTCTAGATGAAAAAGGCTGCCTGGAGCGGCGGCTTACTTCTATCCAGGAGGAGTTGGCGGAAAGGGAACATTCAGAGGACCGAACCGATCTGATGGAACGGGCCCAGGAGCTCTTAAAGCTGGAAACGGTTCCCCGGGAGTTGGTCATCGGGCTGATTGACCGAATCGAAATCGGTGAAAAAGACCCAATTACAGGTCGGCAGGAGATCAAAGTTTTCTGGAAGTTTTAAGATAAACTTGGAAGAAAAACGAAGTTTTTCGCCAAAGTTCTTTTCGGTTCCTTTTCTTTCAAGAAAAGGAACAAAACCCCCGTAATGTACTTACGGAACCACCACATGGGGCGCGGTGCCGTCCACGATGGCCACACCCTTGCCGGGGAGGGTGACAGCGTCCAGGGAATCCGGGTCTCCGGAGCAGAGGATGTATTCCGTGTCCAGCCCGGCCTCTTCAGCCCAGGCGCCGACCTTTCGCATCAGTGTGGACTTACCGCAGCCAGGCCCGCCCTTCAAAATATAGACGGCCCGGGCCTCCTTTGGGGAGATCAGGTGGTCATACAGGGAGTAAAAGCCAGTGGGGGCGTTGGCTCCCAGAAAATATTGAATATGTGGCAAAGCAGTCATAAGCGACCCTCCGTATTAACGATTTTACGTCTCAGCCTATGTCCGGACAGGCGGTTTTGTGCGAAAAACAGCCGTCAAAAATGTACCGCAGGCATTGTATCCCGGTCCTGCTTTTGGTATAATAAGAAAAGTACAATTCTCCCGGTCAGGCCGGGTGAACCAGAGAAATCAAACAGGGAAAGGCTGGAAAACCATATGAACAAACAGTGGACCGATACCTTCCGCACGGAGATTGAAAATTTTAAAGGGACCATCGGCTCCTTCGACAAGGGCGAAATTGACCGGAAGGCCTACAAGGGCGTGTCCGGCGGGCTGGGCTCCTACGCCCAGCGGGACGCCTCCAGGCACATGCTCCGCCTGCGCCTGCCCGGCGGACGGCTGACCATGCCCAGGCTTAAATTCCTCGCCGAGGTGGCGGAGCGGGAAAAGGTGGGCCGTATGAAGCTGACCACCTGCGAGACCATCCAGCTCCACGATCTGGCGGCCGGCCAGGTGCCCCCCCTCATGGAGGAGGCGGTAGAGGTCGATATTTACACCAAAGGCGGCGGCGGGGACAACCCCCGGAACGTGATGGCCAGCCCCCTCAGCGGCGTCCAGTCCGGCGAGGCCTTCAACGTAATCCCCTACGCCGAGGCGGTCACCAAGTACCTGCTGTCCATCTGCCGGGACATCAAGATGCCCCGCAAGCTGAAAATCGCCTTCTGCAACGGGGTGGACGACTGCGTCCACAGCGCCTTCCGGGACATGGGCTTCCTGGCCCAGCCCGACGGCACCTTCGCCCTGCGCATCGCCGGAGGCCTGGGGGCGGCCCGGCCCTCCATAGGCGTGCTGGTGGAGGAGCATGTGAATCCCCAGGAGGTTCTCTACTACGTCCAGGCCATGGTGGACACCTTCTGCGCCCACGGCAACTACGAGAACCGGGCCCGCGCCCGCACCCGCTACATGCAGGACACGCTGGGTCCTGACGGGCTGAAGGAGGAGTTCCTGAAAAACGTGGCCGCCCGCAAGGCGGAGGGCGGTCTGGAGCTCACCGGCCTGGAGGCCCCCGCCGACATCGCCCGGGACAACAGCGGCACGGTGGACCACCCCCGCGCCATCCCCCAGAAGCAGGCCGGCATGTACGCCGTGAAGTACCACCCCATCGGGGGCCTTCTGCCTGTGGAGAAGCCCCGGCAGTTATATGAACTGCTGAAGGATATCCCCGGGGCGGAAATCCGCATCGCCCCCAACGAGACCCTGTACGTCATCAACCTCACCGCCAGAGAGGCGGAGCAGGTAATCGCCGCCACCACCGACAGCGCCGTCGCCGAGTTTGAGTGCAGCGTGGCCTGCATCGGAGCCGCCACCTGCCAGCAGGGGGTCCGGGACAGCCAGGGCGTTCTCCAGACGGTGATAAAGGCCGTCCGTGAGGCCGGTATCCCCGACGGGGCCTTGCCCAAAATCGTGATCTCCGGCTGTCCCTCCAGCTGCGCCGCCCACCAGGCGGGGGCCATTGGGTTCCAGGGGGGCGTGAAGCTGGTGGACAAGAAGCCCCAGCCCGCCTTCAAGATGTTCCTGAACGGCACCGACGCGCTGGGCGAAGCCGCCTTCGGCCAGGAGGCTGGCGCCGTTCTGGAGGCCGACCTTCCCGCCTTGCTGGTGGAGCTGGGCAAAGCGGCGGCCGCCGCAGGCCAGAGCTGGGCGCAGTGGTCGGAGAGCCACGCCGCCGAGCGGGACGCCATTATCGCCAAGTACGCATAAGCATCATAACCACCGGCTCCGCCGGTGGTTATTTGAAATCTCGGAGGATACCATGAAACGACACGTTTTCATCTCCATTCTGTTTTTCTCCCTCCTGCTGACCGCCTGCGGGGGGAGTGTCCGGCCCTCCGCCCAGTCTCAGCAGGAGGACCAGCATCAACTGGGAAGTCAGTCCCAGCCCGCCGCCGCAGCCTCAGAGGAGGGAAAAATCGCCTTTACCGACGCCCTGGGCCAGGAGTTCTCCATCGACGCGCCGGAGCGGGTTGCGGTGATGATCGGCAGCTTCGCCGACGTGTGGGTGCTGGCCGGGGGCGAGGATGCCATGGTGGCCACCGCCAACGACGCCTGGGAGTCCTACGGTCTGGAGCTGGGGGAGGATGTGGTCAACATCGGCTCCCCC
The DNA here is from genome assembly GCA_910588635.1 of uncultured Oscillospiraceae bacterium. Classification (GTDB taxonomy): domain Bacteria; phylum Bacillota; class Clostridia; order Oscillospirales; family Oscillospiraceae; genus Lawsonibacter. The sequence continues at coordinate 5,215 of CAJUPW010000019.1, forward strand.
ATGAAGCCCAACGTGGAGCTGGTGCTGGGGGCGGAACCCGATTTGATTATCGCCAGCAGCCTGTCCCCCTCCAACCTGGAGCTCCAGGAGACCTTCCGGAGTGCCGGCATCCCCGCCGCCTACTTTGACGTGTCCTCCTTCCAGGACTACCTGGACCTGCTGGACCTGTTCACCCGGCTCACCGGCCACCCGGAGCGCTATGAGCAGTACGGCGCCGCCGTCAAGGCCCAGGTGGACGGGGCTGTGCAGCGCAGAGCCGTCTACGACTATATCCCCACGGTGCTCACCATCCAGGTGTCAGGGAGCAGTATCAAGGTAAAGAACAGTGAGGACAACGTGCTGGGCCCCATGCTGAAGGATTTGGGCTGTCTCAACATCGCCGACGGAGATGATTCTCTCCTGGAGGACCTGAGCCTGGAGGCCATTCTCCAGCTCGACCCGGGCTACATCTTCGCCGTCTACCACGGCACAGACGAGGCGGCGGCCCAGGCCAATCTGGAGGAAAGCCTGCTGTCCAACCCCGCCTGGGCCTCCCTCAGCGCGGTGCAGAGGGGCGATTTCCACATCCTGGAGCGGAGAATGTACAGCTTGAAGCCCAACGCCCTGTGGGGGGACGCCTATGAGCAGCTTGCGGATATCCTCTGCGGGGAGTAAGGGCCGGTACGGCCTGATTGCCGCCCTGGCTGGGCTGACGGTACTGGCGGCTGTGGGAAGTCTAGCCTTCGGCGCGGCGCCCATCCCCCCGTGGGAGGTCGTCGCCGCCCTATTGGGCCGGGGGAAAGGCACCGCAGCGTCTATCATCCTCTATGTCCGCCTGCCCCGGCTGTGCGGCTGCCTGCTGGCGGGGGCGGCCTTGGCTTGCGCCGGGGTCATCATCCAGGGGGTGCTGAACAACCCCCTGGCCGCCCCTAATGTGATCGGGGTCAACTCCGGGGCGGGGCTGGCCACCGCCCTGTGCTGCGCCCTGGCTCCGGAAGCGGTGCGCCTCACCCCCATCGCCGCCTTTCTGGGGGCGCTGGCGGGGGTGCTGCTGGTGCTGCTTATCGCCGAGCGGGCGGGGGCGGCCCGGATCACCCTGGTGCTGGCGGGAGTAGCCATGTCCAGCATCTTCAGCGCCGGCATCGACGCGGTGGTCACCTTCGTCCCCGACGCCCTCAGCGGCTACACCGACTTTCGGGTGGGCGGGGTGAAAAATCTGTCCATGGCCCGGCTGGCTCCGGCCTTCTGGGTAATTTTGATCGCTCTGCTGATCGCGCTCTCTCTGTCCAACGAGCTGGACCTGCTGCTGCTGGGCCGTGAGACCGCCCAGAGCCTGGGCTTGCCTGCCAAGCGGCTGCGGCTGGCCCTGCTCATGCTGGCGGCCGCCCTGGCGGGGGCGGCGGTGAGCTTTGCCGGGCTGCTGGGCTTTGTGGGGCTGCTGGTGCCCCATATCATGCGCCGTGCGGTGGGCGAGGACAGCTTTCCGCTGCTTTTATCCTCCGCCCTGGGGGGCGGGCTGCTGCTCACCGTCTGCGACCTGGCCTCCCGGATGATCTTCGCCCCCTTTGAGCTGCCCCTGGGGGTGGTGCTGTCCCTGGCGGGAGGGCCCTTCTTCATCTGGCTGCTGCTGAAACAGCGGAGAGGGGGCGGCGGTCTGTGATCGAGCTGAAACATCTCCAGGCGGGCTACCCCGGCCGCCCGGTGCTGGAGGACGTGTGCCTGGACTTCCGGCCAGGGGAGGTCTTTGCCGTCTTAGGCCCCAACGGCTGCGGCAAATCCACCCTGCTGCGGACCTCCAACGGCCTGCTGGCCCCGACCGGCGGGGATATCCTGGTGGACGGCGTACCTTTGGAGAAATTATCCTCCAAGCAGGTGGCCCAAAAAATCGCCTATCTGCCCCAGTCCCGGTCCATCCCCAGCATCACCGCCAGGCGGATGGTCCTGCACGGCCGGTTCCCCTACTTGTCCTACCCCCGGCGCTACGGTCAGAAGGACCATGAGACGGTGCGCAAGGCTCTGGAGCGAGTGGGGGCGTCGGATCTGGCCTCCAGGCCCTTGCCCGAGTTGTCCGGAGGCCAGCGGCAGAAGGTCTATCTGGCCATGGCCCTGGCTCAGGATACCCGGACCATCCTCATGGACGAGCCCACCACCTACCTGGACATAAGCTGCCAGCTGGAGGTAATGGCCCTGGCCCGCCGTCTGGCGGAGGAGGGCCGGGCTGTGGTGATGGTCCTCCACGACCTGTGTCTGGCCTTGCGGTACGCCCACCGGGCCGCCCTGTTGTGCAGCGGCCGGGTCCGTCAGACCGGCACCCCGGAGGAACTCTTCCAGAGCCGTGCCCTGGAGAAAGTCATGGGGACCTCTCTGGGCCGGGCGGAGACAGCGGAGGGCTGGCGGTACTATTATCAGTAAGAATACCGATTTTCCGGAGGGGCGCGCTTTAGGCCGCCTCTCCTGTAACAAACGCTAAAAGGGACTGGTCAAACGGCCTTGAATGGTGTAAAATGTCTCTTGACAATCCGGAACCACCCGAGTAGAATAGGTGCGAAATGAAAGAAATCCTGCAATTTTGGAAGAGTTCTTGAATATTGCAGGCAAAATGATTGTTAATATTTGCGGAAGGAGCATACATATGCACACTTTTGAAACAAAAATTCAGGAGTTGAAAACATCTGTCCTCACTGAGGTGGCTCGCCTGACCTGGGAGGATCGGCTCCAGACCGGCATTCTGGACGTACCCGAGAAGATTATCTCCGGTCCCGAGGCCAGCCTGCGCTGCTGTATCTACAAGGAGCGGGCCATCATCAGCAGCCGGGTGAAGATGGCCATGGGGGGCGACAAGACCAATCCCAGCGTAGTGGAGGTGCTGCCCATCGCCTGCGACGAGTGCCCCGTCACCGAGATGACGGTGAGCGCCTCTTGCCGGGGCTGCTTGGCCACCCGCTGCGTACACGCCTGCCCCAAGGACGCCATCACCATCGTCAACCACCGGGCCAGCATCGACCATTCCAAGTGCATCACCTGCGGCAAGTGCGTCAGCGCCTGCCAATACAGCGCCATTGTGAAGAACCAGCGGCCCTGTGAGAAGGGCTGCCCCGCCAAGGCCATCTCCATGGGCCCGGACAAGAAGGCCTCCATCGACATCAACGAGTGCATCTCCTGCGGCAACTGCGTCTACCAGTGTCCCTTCGGCGCCATTCAGGACAAGAGCTGGATCGTGGACGCCATCCAAATGATCCAGGGCGGCGCCCACTGGGGCTACAAGACCTATGCCGTGATCGCCCCCTCCATCGCCGGCCAGTTCGCCCCCGCCACCTACGGACAGGTGGTGGCCGGCATCAAACAGCTGGGCTTCTCCGGCGTGGCCGAGGTGGCCCTGGGCGCCGACATGGTGGCCGACCGGGAGTCTGAGGAGCTGGTGGAAAAGGGCGTGCTCACCTCCTCTTGCTGCCCGGGTTTTGTGGGCTATGTGAAGAAGAAGCACCCCGAGCTGAACCAGTACGTCTCCCACACCCCCTCCCCCATGGTTATGATCGGCCTGCATCTGAAGGAGAAGGAGCCCGACGCGAAAGTGGTCTTTATCGGCCCATGCGTGGCCAAGAAGAAGGAGTTCCAACTGGGCCGCACCATGAACGCCATCGACTGTGTGCTCACCTACGAGGAGCTGTTCGCCCTGTTCGCCTCTCGGGATATCGACCTTGAGAAGCTGGAGGAGGCCGAGCTGGACGAGGCCAGCGGCTATGGCCGGAACTTCGCCCGCAGCGGCGGCGTGGCCGAGGCCGTGGTCCAGACCTTGAAGGAGAAGGGCTCCGACTTTGAGGTCAAGGCCGTCCCCTGCAGCGGCACCGCCGCCTGCGAAATAGCCCTGATGAAGCTGAAGGTGGGCCGCCTGGAGGGCAACTTTATTGAAGGCATGGCCTGCGAGGGCGGCTGCGTCCAGGGCGCCGGCTGTCTGGTCCGCAGCCCCAAGAACAAGCTGGATGTGGAGAAGCACGCCAAGCAGGCCAACGACCAGGGCCGCGGCGTGGTCCAGGCCGTCAACACCGCCAAGGGCATCGAGACAAAACCCGCCGCCAAGGCCGCGGCGAAAGCCGAAAGCAAGGCTGAAAAGGCTTAACCAAATATATCTCAAACCGCCGTCCGCTTTGGACGGCGGTTTTTTGCCGCAAAAAATTTTTCGAAACCTCTTGACTGGCTCCTTCGTTTGTGTTATAGTTAATTACACAAGTAATGAACCAGCAAACAGCTTGCAGACCAAATCAGGAGGTGATTCAATGCGCGGGACCTTAAACGACCAGTCCCTGATTTATTTACAGATTGCCCGAATGCTGGAGGACGACATCCTCCGGGGGGTCTATCGGGAGGAGGAACAGGTGCCCTCCACCAACGAGCTGGCCCGGGGGTACAACATCAACCCGGCCACGGCGGCCAAGGGCATCAATCTGCTGGTAGCGGATGGAATTTTGTACAAGCGCCGGGGCATCGGCATGTTTGTGGCGAAAGGAGCGGGTGAGACCGTGAAACAGAAGCGAAAAGCCGCCTTTTATGACGGGTTTGTAAAACCACTGGTGAAGGAGGGGGCCTCCCTGTCCCTCACCGGGGAAGAACTGCTGGCCATGATTGAACAGGCCATTGGAGAGGAGAACAACAAATGAACGCTGGAATTTTAAAGGCTGAGGGCCTGTGCAAGTCCTACAAGGACAAGGAGGTCCTTCACAATCTGGACCTGACCATCGAGCCGGGGAAAATTTACGGCCTCATCGGCCGGAACGGGGCGGGCAAGACCACCTTGCTTGGTATTCTCACCGCCCAGAACACCAAGAACAGCGGAGAAGTCACCTACGACGGCCAGCCGGTGTGGGAGAACCAGAGGGCGCTGGGCGACATCTGCTTCTCCCGGGAGCTCCAGCCCACCCTGTTCTCCGGACCGAATAACTTAAAGGTGAAGCACTACCTCAAGTCCGCCGCCATCTACTACCCCAACTGGGACTTCGACTATGCCATGCGCCTGCTGGACGAGTTCAAGCTGGAGACCAAAAAGAAAATTTCCCAGCTCTCCAAGGGGCAGATGTCCATGGTGACCATTTTGATCGCCCTGGCCAGCCGCTCCCCCGTCACCATCCTGGACGAGCCCGCCGCCGGTCTGGATGTGGTCATGCGGGAGCGGTTCTACCAGCTCCTCCTGGAGGACTTCGCCGCGACAAACCGCACCTTCATCGTCTCCACCCATATTATCGAGGAGGCCGCCTCCGTCTTTGAACGGGTCATCATTCTGGACGAGGGCCGTATCATTGAGAACACGGACACCGAGGAGCTGATCGGCCAGTTCCGCTATGTCTCCGGCCGGGACGACGTGGTGGACCAGGTGTGCAGCGGTCTCCAGGTTCTGTCCACCCACCAGATGGGCCGGCACAAAACGGTGGCCGTCCGGGGAGATATGGTCAAGCTGGAGGCGGCCCGGGAGGCCGACATAGACATCTCCCCCATGAATCTGCAAAACGTCTTTGTGTCCCTGTGCGGCCACGGGGACGCCCAGTGAGGAGGGGTTACGAAATGGTGAAATCCTTCCGGTTTCTCCTCGGCTACTCCTGGGTCAACCTGGGGGCGATTTTCGGCTTTGCCGCCATCGTGATTGTGGGCTGTTACGCCACCGGCGTGCCCGATAACCCCAGTGTGGGCAACCTCTTTGAGACCTACTACGCCATGTTCCCCACCATGATCCTGCTGTGTCTGTTCCTCTACGCCTTTGCCATGTGTACCAACAACCTGAACATGGGGCTGTCCATGGGGGCCCGGCGGAGGGATTTCTTCTGGGCCGTTCAGGGCAATATGGCCTTCTACGCGGTGGTCTGCTGGGGGCTTCAGCTGTTTATGTCCGCCTTCCCCGCCCTTGCCAACTGGGAAATCCGGGATAAGTGGGCCTTGCTGGACCTGTTTGACGGCCGGGTGTGGGCCTTCCCACTGGTGTGCATGGTGCTGATGGTGCTGGGCTGCCTCAGCGGAATGGTGGTGATGAAAAACAAGGTCCTGGGCGCCATTCTGGTTGCCCTGTCCGTCTTTGTAATGATTGGGGTCACGGTGTTTATGATCCTCTCCGCCGACACCGGGATTATGGACTACCTGATGGAGACGGAGTGGGGCTGGCTGTGGACCACTCTGCCCAGGATGATGATTGCCGTGCTGGCCGTTGGGGCCGTGGGAGGAGAGTTCCTGATCTGGCGGACCATCCAACGTTATATCGTGAGGTGAAAGAGATGTTTCAGACCTTTAAAAAGTTAGTCAAGCTGAATCTGGACGATCTGGCCCTCTACCTGGGGGTGGAGGGGGGCCTGTTCCTGGTGATTCAAATTATCATCGGGTGCGTCATGCACTTTGGCCGGCCGGACACCAGCGTCACTGTGGCCTGTATTCTGTTTCCCATTGTGGGCGGCTTCACCGCCCTGGTGGCGGGCATCTCCCATGTGGGGGTCAGCTTTGACCAAGCCCTCCGCTTCGGCCAGACCCGGAAGCGGGCCCTGGCCCTGACCCTGGGGCTGTGCGCCTTCGAGTCCGCTTTCGCCCTGGTGCTGGGCGGCCTGCTGGCCCTGGCGGAGCGGTTCCTCTGTGTCCCCCTGTGGGCCAGGCTGGCCGGGATGAACGGCTGGGCAATGGGAAACATCATGCCCGTTCCCGAAGGCGCAATGGTGAATGGCGCACTGGTCCCGGAAAAGACTCTGCTGATTGAGACATTTACCCTGGACTGGTACTGGTGGCTGCTCATCTTCGCCCTGGCCGTGGGCGGAGGCGTAATCGTCGGGGCGCTGATCCAGCGGTTCGGCGGCAAGGGAGGCTGGATCATCTGGGGCATCTGCGTCGTCCCCATGCTCCTGCTCCAGATTTTTCCCAAAGAGCTGGTCTCCTCTGTTGAATTGGTGGTCCCTGTGCTGGCCGTCCTCTTTGTTGCCGGGTTCCTCTGGTCCGTCTGGTCGCTGCTCCACGCGGTGGTGCGGTCCTAAAATTTCTGTGTTTCCCCCACCTCCGGCGGGGGAAACATGTCAACAGACAGTTTTCCTCTTGCCTTTTCGGGCATCCTGTGGTATAGTGGTCTGACTCCCCAGGGAAGGAGGCGTCCGCCATGGGCGAGGCGGTGAAGATCGTCGCCAAGAACAACAAGGCCTATCACGATTATTTTATCGAGGAGAAGTACGAGACCGGCATTGAGCTGGCGGGCACCGAGGTAAAATCCATTCGTCTGGGCAACGTCAATCTGAAGGACTCCTTCTGCCTCATCAAGGACGGGGAACTCTCCGTGCTGGGGATGCACGTCAGCCCCTATGAAAAGGGCAACATCTTCAACAAGGATCCCCGCCGCCCCCGCCGGCTGCTGATGCACAAGCGGGAGATCATGCGGCTGTTCGGCCGCATCAAGCAGGACGGCTACTCCCTCATCCCCCTGTCTGTCTACTTCAAGGGTCCGCGGGTCAAGCTGGAAATCGGTCTGGCCAAGGGCAAAAAGCTCTACGACAAGCGGGAGGCCTCCGCCCGGCGGGACGCCAAGCGGGAGATGGACCGGGTAATGAAAACCCGGAATCGGTAACGCCTCCAGGAAAGGATGATATAAATGGCTCAAAATCCCATTGTCACCATCGAGATGGAAAACGGCTCCCTCATCAAGGCGGAGCTCTACCCCGAAAAGGCTCCCAACAGCGTAAACAACTTCATCTCCCTCATCAAAAAGGGCTTCTACGACGGCCTCATCTTCCACCGCTGCATCCCTGGCTTTATGATCCAGGGCGGATGCCCCCAGGGCACCGGCATGGGCGGTCCGGGCTACTCCATCAAGGGCGAGTTCGCCCAGAACGGCTTTGCCAACGACCTGGTCCATGACCGGGGCGTGCTGTCCATGGCTCGGGCCATGGACCCCAACTCCGCCGGAAGCCAGTTCTTCATCATGGTGGATAAGGCTCCCCACCTGGACGGCGGCTACGCCGCTTTCGGCAAGGTCATCGAGGGCATGGAGACCGCCGACGCCATCGTCTCCGGCAAGACCGACTGGAACGACCGTCCCCGGCAGAAGCAGGTGATGAAGAAGGTCACCGTGGACACCTTCGGCGTAGACTACCCCGAGCCTGAAAAGGTGTAAAAATCACACCAGACCGCCTCGGCGGCCCCAAACCGCAACCCAGCGCAGCGGTTGCGGTTTGGAGAGAGGAGCGGCGTAATGAGTGAGCTTTCGGCTTTGGCCGGAAGCGAAGGATATGAAGCCCGCGACGACGAGGGGGCGTACCGGTTTCGACGGGGGCATAGAAGCAGGAATAGCGAGCGGATGCGCCTAACATCCTAAAAATGGGCAGCTTATAAATTAAAGAACGACGATAACGTAGTTCTCGCCGCGGCTTAATGCGGCCGTCCTGCCCGGAAGGACCACGAGCCGGGTCTGGGCGTAGCCTTAGTGGTGCCCGTGCGTTCGGAAAGAGTTGACCGTTCCACGCATTATGACTCTACCAAGCTCAGTAGTGTGACGACCCACGCCTGAGCGAGGGAATGAAAAGGATCGTCTGCGCTCGGAGAAATTCCTGTGGAAGTGCTTTCGGACGGGAGTTCAACTCTCCCCGCCTCCACCATTGAGCGCATATCCGAACCCTACATCGTATGGGGCCGGGTATTCGTTCAAACAAGAAGACACTCCTTACCTTGACGGTTGGGAGTGCCTTTTTTTTATTCCTCACCGGAAAATCCGTTGGCCTTGGCGCACCGCAGAGCGGCGAGGACGGTCTGGTCTCGGTCAAGCTCCCCCTCATGCCCTTCTCCCGGCGACCGCTCAACCGCTTTCCTGTCCCGGACGACTCTGCCGATATAGTGAGAGATCACGTCGTCAATCTTCATGTCCTCACCCCTCGGAGCTATCTTTGATTTTGATACCCGCCAGCAGCCCCAGCTCCACAGTCCAGGCGGCAAACCAGGCGACCGTCAATTCCGAGGATACAACGTGGTCATGGAAATTGGCGATCAGGACGACCACGGTGTACCAAAACAGGTTGAACATGGCGAACACCGTAAACAGAGTGCGTCGTTTGATCTTCGGCCTCTCAGCCTCACGCTTCCCTCTCACCCGGCACACCTCACTTTTTCAGCCAGTCCCCGGAACAGAAGCCGGTATAGGTCACGCCCTTGTAGGTGAACTGGACATAGAGCCACCGCACCTTACCGACCATCGTGAAAAACCCGTAGTTGCAAACCCTGGTGCCGTTGGGGACAGCGACCAGCACCTTGATCTTCTTACCCTCTCCGGGCTTGTCCCGGACATTCAAGCTGCTGGCAGTCACAGTGTAGGTGCCAGCCAGAGAGCGGTCAAAAGACTTTGCCACACCGCTGGCCTTAACTTCCGTGGGAGCGGCAGGAGCCGGAGCGGGAGCGGCAGGAGCCGGAGCGGGAGCGGCGGGAGGAGGCGCAGAGGGCTTTACCGGGGCCGCAGCCGTGTCGTACTCCACATAGGGGAGATGACCGTGCTTCGTCCATTTCCGGGTCTTGTAGCCGCTCTTGGCCCCGATATTGCCCACAGCGGTGATCTGCACCTTGTTTGCCCAGGAGGGCGTACACTCCACCGCCAGCCCGTCGCCGATGTAAATGCCGATGTGACCGTCCAGCCATACTACTTCGCCGGGGTCGAGCTTGTCCCACCCGGTTTTAGAAGCGTCCTTGCACTTGACGATCATGTTGTTTGCGCTCACGTCAGGCACACCGTTAATGGCGTACCCGCTGCCGCCGTATTGCTTGGAAGCGTCGCCCCGCCAGCCCCACAAAATGCCCTTGATAAGACATACGCAGTCAAAGCCAAAAGTGTCGGCAGAGGCGGCGTTAATCATGGCAGTCCGGGCCGCTCTCCGGTTATATTCGTGATTGTTGGTGTACCGCTTCTTGTTGGCGGCGGTCATCGGCGCACCGAAGCACCCCATGACATACAGGGTCTTATAATTCTTGGCAATGTCAATCGCCTTGGCGACAAACTCACTTGCTTTCATTATGTCTCATACCTCCGTTTCAAAGCCGATCACTGATGTGCGGGGGGGGTGTCGGGAATATTCGAGTTTAAGATTGACTTAAACTTTCCAAACGCCTCCACGATGTATTTGCAGGACACCAGCAATACCGCACCGATAATCACCAAATCGCTGAAAGTGTCCGCATACTCTGCAGGAATGGCCCAGCCGACCAAATTTGCGAAAATGGGCAGAGTGGTGACGGCGAGACACAGCAGCGTCAGGCCGGTCACGAACGCCGTCACTTTCAGAGCGGAATTGATCGCCTTGCCCCGATCAAAGGGTTCCAGCAGAACCTTGATGTTGTAGTACAGGGAAAACGCCACATTGGACAGGTAGGCGCACAGGAAAATCAGCATGGCCCACCCGATATTGACCAGATTGTTCAAAATTGTGTTCAGCATAAAAACACCTCCGTGTTGGTGAGTTTAGTGACCCATTTCTGAAATTCCCCATAAACCCTCTTATAGGGCACTCTATATAGAAGACTTTACCGAAAAATTGAAAATGGGTCACTAAACTCACTGATTTTTTTCGCTCAGGTTCCCTTGTGAAACTCCTCCAAGTCCCCAATACGGTGATTGATGACCTTGATCTGCTCCTCCACGACGGGCATACGCTTGGCAAAATTGTTGTGTTCCCGTACCTCTCGGGTCAGGTCATCCAGCTTGGTCTCCATGACGGCTTGCTGCTTGTCCAGCTTGGAGTCCATGGCCTGAGCCGTCCGGTTGCTGGAATAGATGATACCGGCAAGACTCAGGCCCCCGGTGATAAGTGCGACAATGATGGCCTCGCTCATGTAGAAACCCCTCCCTCTTTATTCGATGTAGGTCTCCCACCCGTCAGGGTAGGCTTCCGGCGACCAGATGTTCCCGTCGATCTTGGACTGATACAGCTTGCCGTTGCAGCTCACAATGTCGCCCTTGTTGTAAGCGTCATGTGCGCCGGTGGGCTGAGACCACTCCGCATATCCCTCTTTGGTCAGTCCGATGGGAGTGTAGAGAGCCGCCGTGGAGTCCGGCTTCCAATCGGCCTGGGAGGTGTGCGCCTGAACGACCTTGTAGAGCTGGGGATCGCCCACGTTGTTCGTCCCATAGGTGAAGTAATCCCCGGCAGCGTAGGCCCTGCCGACCTGATAGGCCGGGTAGATCGTGGCGACCTCCATGGCGGTATCCTCTCCCAGACTTCCGGCGAAAAGCTGAACCACCTTGCGGAATTGCTCAACCGTTTTCAGGTCGAGCGGGTCAGTCACCAGAACAGTCAGGCCGTTGGCATACAGGCCGTCGTCCACCTCCGCAATGACAACGGACTCTTTTCCCTCAATTTCAGGACGGCCCGAAAGGTGGAAGACCTCTCCGTTCACGACAACGCCGTGAGCTGCCGGTTCCGTACTGAGTGCAAAGGAGCCGTTCTCCTGAGATTTCACCCATACGGGCTTTCCTGTTACGGACAAGACCTCGCCATCTTTGAGAATTTTATACATATTTTTTCAACCTTTCTTGTCCGGGTATAAGCCGAACAGTGATTTGAAATAGTGGTCTGTCTTCTGTGTCACCTTGAAGCTGTTGCCCCGTTTCATGTGGCCGTGGTAGTTGTCGTGGACAGCGGAGGCCAGAGACATGATCGGCTGCAACAGGTATGGACCGTACCGCTTAGGAGCTTAATCACGACCGAAAAGGCGTGAAGCTCCAACTTCCGGACGCCCTCGACAAACTGCATGGCACTTTGTCCACGCATGGATTTCAAAACCGACATGAACCTTTCTCCCTCCTCCCCGCCCCTTGCGGGACGGATGATTTTTGTGGATGAAAACAGGGATTAAACGCAGAAGCCGAAGGCCACGCCACCCAACTCGCCGGCGCGGTTATTTGACGCGAAGCCGTCTCGGTAGACAAGACAGAAGGCGGCAGAGTAGTCGACTTTCGGAGAACGCTCCCACCACTCGTACGCTAAGTTTTTCACCTTTTTGATCGTGCCGTTGCCAGCGGCGTAATACTCATACCGAACGCCCTCACCGGCCGCAGAATACGTCATCGCCCCGAAAATCTCAACCTCGGACAGCAGGAACAGGGAGTCCGTGGTGCTGTTGATCGTCGTGGACTGATCGCCAGCAGAGGTCAGCTTGGTCACGGGGACGATGTTGTTTTTCAGGGCGGTGGGGAGCTTGCCCAGCAGCGTCGCCATGGTCGAGGTACGCATGGTGCAGCTCGTCCACCCGCCGTTGTTGGTGGCCAAGCTGTTCATCCGGTAGGTGGTGTTCAGGCAGTCCAAAAGCTGCCAGGTGATACCCGCCTTACTCCGACCGTAGCTTCCGGCGTTGGCAACATTGTCGTGGTCAAACCCGATAATGACGGCGGTGTAGGTGGTGCCGTCGATGGTTAGGGTTTTCTTGTCGCCGATGTTCCACATGTCTTTCGCCGCGCCCTTTTTGGCGCAGGAGGCCACCACGTCCCAGCTCAGGGAGGCAAGGGAGACCATAGCCACATAGAACACGGCGATAGCGTTCACGTTGAAGACCTTGCTGGTGCTTCCCGCCTTGATCGTCCAGTCGCCGAACTCGGCGGGATAGAGTGTGGCCCAGCCGTCGTTCCCCGCCGTTGCGCTCAGGGTCTTGCTCCCCTTGGTCATGGTGACGACCGTTCCCTTGGTGGTCAGTACGTTTACCTGGGCCGGTTGTGTCTTCTGGCTGATTGCATAGAGAGCGTCGTTCACCGTGGGGTCGGCCTGGGGCAGCTCCAAAGCGGCGGCGGTAGCGTCGGTCAGGAGCGTGGCCTTGTTCAGACCCGTTCCCATCTGCTGTACCCCCTCGGAGTTGATACCGTTGAAGTCCACCGGCAGCGTACCGGCGATAAGGGCCTGGGCGAAGCGGGGGTAGTCGGGATAGAGCGAGAGAAAATTCGAGACCGACTTCAAAAATCTCGAATTGCCCGTACCCTTGGGGACAAAATCTTTCATACTGTTTCCTCCTCGTTATTTTTCAACCTCCACCGTGACAACGTAGGTCTGTCCTGCGTCCACGGGGTTGGGAGTCAAAGAAACGGACGTGATCTTGGGCGGCACGGTGTCTAGCGTCACTTTGCGGACAAGGGTGGTGGATTTCCCTACGCCGTCCGTGGCGACGACGGTGACGGTGTTCTCTCCCTCGGTCAGCTCGACAGTGGTGGAAAAAGAGCCGTCAGCGTTCACCATGACGCTCTCGCCGTTGACCTCCACGGTGACGGGGCTGCTTCCCTCGTCGTTGGTCGTCCCCATGACGGTCAGCTCGGGGTTGTTGGTGATAAAGCTGTCTGCCGGTTTTGTCACGTTCAGCGTGGGCGGCACCGTGTCAACCTTGAAGGTGACGTTTACCTCCTCGGCGGCGTTGCCATCGTTGTCGCTGACCGAGAAGATCAGGGAGTGCGCTCCCTCTCTCAAAGCCGAGGTCGGTGTGTACTCGCAGCTGAACCCGTTGGCGACGGCGGTCTTCACAATGCCGTCCGTGATAGCTGTGCCGTTGTCGATTACAAGCCCGATGGTGGAAGCGTCCACGCCGCTGCCGGTATCCTGAACCGTCCACCGGATGACGGGCTTGTTGTTGGAAATATAGGCGTTTGCGGCTGGGTAGGTCACAGAGATGTTCGGCTTGACCTGTTCCACCACTCTCAGCCCCAGGCCGGGAAAATCAGCCACCGTCGCCGTCACAGAATTGTTTGCCGTGTCGGTGGCAATGACCTCGCCGTGATATTTGTGGTCGTCGTTCTGCCCGTAGGAGCTTTGGGACGGGGCGGTAATCGTCGCCTTATACGCCTGTGCGGTGTTGTCATAGGTCAGATCATAGGTCTGCCCATTCAGCCTGAATTGTACGGATTTGATTGCCATATTCGCTCACTCTCCTGCATGAAATTCACCGGCGTACCGTTCTTCCGGGTAGAGGGCCTTGGTCTCCTCCACCACCTTTACGGTCAAAACGGTTTTGCCTCCCGTCGCAACGGGATTGACCGAGAACGAAACGCTCTTGACGGCGGGAACGATGACCATGTAAGGTTCAGCCATGTCAGTCCCTCCTTACTCGCCGCTGGAAATTTCGCCGGAATAGAAGAAATCGTTTGCGGCCCGGTCGATTTTCCCGTAAAGGTCTTCCTCTACCACCAGAAAAGCCTCATAGATGACCACCAGGAGGTATTCAATGTTGTTGGCAACCTCATAGGTCAGGTGGTCTAAGGTGGGCGGCACCTCCGGCGTACCCTCCGGGAGCGGAAGCTGCCGCCGCAGGACAGCCAGATTGTCGAGATAGGTCTGCACCTGAGCCTGAGTAGGTACGTCCAGCATAGACCAGTCGCATTTTGGAGATACCACCACAGAGGAAGCGTCATAGGGGACATGGAAAAGACTTTCATCGGCGACTCCTTTCTGATTGCGGTAGGAGGTAAGCTCGTCCGGCAGAGCGGTGAAGCGGTCGGCAACGTAGGCCACCGCCTCTCCCACCCGGTTCATATCCGTGTGATTGTAGGCACCCCTCAGCCCGTTCAGATACTCGGTGTACTCCTCCTCGGTCAGACTGGATACCCCGCCTGTGAGGATTTTCTTTTTCAGGGTGAACACCCGGTCTACGTCGGCCTGGGTACGGTCATAGATCAGGTGGAGAGGTGCTGGGAGAGTGCGCTGTACCATCAGGACAAGTCCGTTCTCCTCATTCCCCGCAAGGCTGGCCTGATTGTCCGCTTCATCAGTTACCGTAACTTTGCCGGTATAGGCCACCGCCGACCCCATAGGAACGCCGGGGGCCGCAATCTGCAAGGCGAAAACACTCTGCTCTGCGTCGGGGGTCAGGAGGTGGTGTTGACCTCCAATGTCAAATTCCACACGTTTAATGTCACTCATATCAGCCCTTTCACCTTCATCTTTCCTTTCAGCGAACCGTTGAATGTGATCTCGTCCACCAGAACAAGAGCGTCCATCTCCGGGGTATAGGCCGTCTGCAAGCCGATAATGTCACCGGCCTCCATTTCCGGGTTTCCCCTGTACTCAGTGTCATAGGTGTTCCGCATTTGCAGATACCGCATGACGTGAGCGGCGAGGGCCTGACTCATTTCGTCGCTGGTGATAAGCGGGTTTTCCTCCTTGTCGATCTCCCCCTCCAAAGCCACGGGGTAGGAAACGACCACCGAGCTTTCCGTCAGGGTTTTTCCGGTGATGACCACGGTTTTGGTGCCGGAGGATAACACCAAATCCGCAGCTCTGGCGTAGACCTCCGAGGAGATCAGGGTGCCGCCAGAGACCGAAATTTGAATATCCTGTGCCAGACCGGAGAACTCGACGTGAAAGTGAGTCTCGGCGGTCGTTCCCTCGAATAAAGTCTGCGTGTCGCTGTTCGGGGAGTAGGAATACCGGGCCACCGAAACAGCTTTCAGTTGGTCGATTTTGGAAATAGACTGCGTATTTTCCCCGATGGTGGTAAAATCCAGCGTAAAGTCTGTCTCACGGTAATAGACCTTGCCCACCCGCAGCCGGTAGCCGGGGAGAGCGGACAGGGCCGTCACCTCGACCTTGGTGCAGTCAAAGGCGGCGTTGCTACTCACCATCACCTCCGGGGAGTCGATGTTTTCCACGATTTGCGTGTCAAGCAGAATATCTCCGCTGTAATACCGCACCCGGATAGCCGAAGGGTATTCTTTCAGGGGAGCGTCGAACCGAACAGCCACTACCGGCAGATCGTGAGACACGTCAAAGGTCTTGGAGAAGACGGGGGCCGTGGAAAAAGAACCGTCGCTGCCGCTCAGAGGGCTTCCGATATACCCGGTATCAACCGGATCGTCGGAGATGACTACCTGATTACCGCCGTCCATCACCCAGCGATTCAGCTCCAAGGTAACATAGCTCTGAGCGGCGGTGTTCCCTCTGTCCACGGTGTTCCACTCGCTGTACCAGAGATGACCGTTATCGGTCCAAATGCCGCTGTAAATGCCGATCACCGTCACGCCAAAGGGTTTGATGTGAATGATATTGTCGTCATCGGTAAACAGGCGGCAGCGGCAGGCGTGAGCGATCATCTGCAAACAATTCATGTGGGTGTCGATGGGCAAAGCCGCCGTAGTGAACATGGATTTCAGGCTTTCGTCGATGACCCAGGGATGTTCTTCCTGCTCCGTCAGCGTCAGATTTGCGTCCAGCAGCACCTCCTCAGCCATATCGTAAAAGCTCTTGCGTCCCAGCCGTCCCTTATAGAACGTGCCGGTCAAGCTCTCGATCAGGCCGGTGCCGGTAAACGAGGCTTGATTGTTCTGTGTGGTCGGCTTGGCGTTCAGGACGTATTTATCCGGTTTCAGCCATTCCACCACGCCGCTGGGCAGTTCATAGCCGAACTGTATCGACACGGGAGCGTTCTTATCCACAAACACATAAATACCGGAGGGGTTGTCCGGGTCGTAGTTGTGTTCGTAATCCAGAATGGTAAACTGAAAGCTCTCCTTTGGCAGTCTCCGACTCAGCGGGTCAACGTCGTGGGATTGTTTCGTGGAAGCCAGCACACCGTCGCTGGTAAACTGAACCTTGACCCCGTACAGCACTTCTTCCAGCCGAGGGCGGCGGTAGGGCAGCATGGCCTCGAAAACCAGCTCGATCTTGTCACAGGATACCGCCCGTTCCTCCACCACCGCCATGGTATCGGCGATCTGTACGGTGCCGGAGGCGACCACCTGATCGTTCAGATAAAATCTTGCGGTCAGGCGTAGGGGCCATTCCTGCGTCCGGGTGTCAAAGGTCAGCGTCAGCCCTGGAAAGGTCATCGGTGTGGAAAACTCCCGTACCAGAACCGCCGTCGTGGAAAAATTTCCCTGTGCGTCGCTGATAAGGCTGGATACAAAGCCGTCCCGCATAGGCCCGGAGGTGGGAAGTAGGGTCGTTTTCCCGTCTAAGGCCCACCGGTTCAGCTCCAACGTGGCGTAGGTCTCGCCATACTGATAAGGGAAGTCCACGGTGTCCAGCTCGGAGTAGCCCATAGCCCCGTTGCTGACCCACTCGCCGTTTTTCGCCGCCTCCGTATCCACGTTGGAAAAAACAATACGCACATGAGAGCGGTTGCGGAGAATGGACTTCATACTCTGCTTGTAAGCGTTGCTTACCGGCTTCATCCGTCCACCTCCCCTTACAGCGGCTCGCCGCAATCGATCAGATTGACCTTGCAGTTGATGTAATCCAGCGGGAGCTGCGTTTCCGGGTCAAGGTGAAACGGCTCTGCCGTCCGGTCGCCGGGGTACATCTTCCGGGTCGTCCATGTGTTGTTCACCATATCCGGGTAGCTCACCGTCACATAAAACTGCTTGAACTCCCGCAGGATTGCCGACCATACCTCGGCGGGAAGATAGGCCCATTGCAGATTGTTGAGCTTCTGCTGCTCCCGCCCCACGATCTGCCCCGTGGTGACGGCGTTGGCGTTTCTGGCAGCGTCCACGATAGTGGCGACCATCAGGTTCAGCCCACGCCGGGGGCAAGGATAAGGATGACCGTTGATCTTGATAAAAGCCGCCATATCCTCACCCCCTCTTAATAGGAATTGGCAAAGGCACCGCTGTTCACACGGACACCTCTGTGCCGGTTGTACCGGTCGTAGGCTCTGCCTACTACCTCGTCGCCGATGGAGACAGACAGGTCTTTGTCCTCCACCACACTCAACAGGGCGTAGATAGCGGCGATCACGCCGTCGTTGGCGATAGACACGCCAGCGGAAATGCCCTCGACGATCTGGTCATTGTTGGCAACCGTGGTCTTGTGTCCGATTGCGCCTACCATCTCGGCCCCGGCTTCTCGGGCGATAAAGAGCTGCCCCTCGTTCACAAAGCCGCCGTCCGCAAAGGTGGGAACATGGGGGAGATTGATCAGCCGCACATCGAAAGCGGGAATGATCTGAATACCGGCAATGACCAGCCCGTCAAACTGAATGTGGAACAGGTCGTTGATAGCGTCGATCACGACGTTGATAAGCCCGATGACACTGTTCGCCATTTTCTTCACAAAACGGGTGATCGGGTTGTCGTCCAGCGTCCACGCCGCATAGGACAGACTGAGACCAGCCGCAAGCACCGCCAAACCAAGGCCGATACCAGCACCGGACAGGCACAGCAGAACGCCCAGCACGATCAGCGCACCCCCGAGAATACCGGCAATAACGGAAACCGTCTTTTTGATCGCATTGGTCACGGTGTTCCAATTCAGAGCGGCAGCGGAACCCAGCGCAAGCGCACCCACCGCCATCAGCCCGATACCCAGGGGAAGGGCCACGCCTGTGAAAGCGAGGATTGCACCCACTACCAGCAGCGCACCGCCGACAGCGGCGGCAATAATGCTGATCGTCTTCTTGGTGCTGTCCGAAAGCGTGTTCCAGTTGGGAGCGATTGCCGTTCCCATCATTACGGCTCCCCCGGCAAGTAGGGCGAGGCCAAGAGGAATGTTGACCCCGGACAGGGCGAGGATTGCGCCCACCGCCAGTAGAGCGACAGAGACAATGCTGGTGACAAGGGCGATCTTGTTTCGCACCTCGTCGGACAGGCCGTTCCAGTTCAAGGCTACCGCCGAGGTGATAGAGGCGGCACCCACCACCATAAGGCCGATACCCAGCGGCAGACTGCCTCCGCTGAAAGCGAGGATTGCGCCCAGGGCCAGCATAGCCCCGCCCACCAGAACCCCGATACGGGCCAGCGGGGACTTGATAGCGTCCGTCACGCTGTTCCAATTCAGAGCGAGAGCGGAGGCGAGGGTCACGGCCCCGATTGCCATGAGAGCGATACCCAGCGGCATATTCACGCCGGTAAAGGCCAGCATTGCGCCCACCGCCAGCGACGCACCCGCCAGAATACCGGTGAGGGTGGTAAGAGCGTCGGTCAAATGCTGGTCGCTGCTGTGCCAGTTGACCACGGCGGCAGTCACAAGGCTCACGGCCCCCAAGACCATCAGGGCAATGCCCAGCGGGGGATTTGCGCCGCTGAAAAACATGATTGCGCCCAGGGCCAGCAGGAAGCCTCCCACCACGCCCGTAATAAGGGCCAGAGTATTTGCCAGCTCCGTGGTCATGCCGCTCCAATTCAAAGCGACCGTGGCCCCTAATCCGACCGCTCCCGCCGCCATCAGCCCGAGGCCCAGGGGTACGTTTGCGCCGGTCAGCACCAGCATGGCACCCACCGCCAGCAGGAAACCGGAGACAATCACCGTGATCTCCGCAAGGGTCTTCTCGATCATAGCCTTGATTTCGCCGACCTTCATCTGCACAGCGTCGCCCAGGAAGTCATACTCGGGAAGCTGGAAGTCAAAGCCGTTGCCGCCTCCAACTCCGGCTCCCGCCCCGGCCCCGGAGGACTGGTCGGGAGCGAACACGTTCAGCTCATCAAAGCCAGCGG
This sequence comes from uncultured Oscillospiraceae bacterium, assembly GCA_910588635.1. GTDB lineage: Bacteria > Bacillota > Clostridia > Oscillospirales > Oscillospiraceae > Lawsonibacter. The sequence goes on from CAJUPW010000019.1 coordinate 24,581, forward strand.
TGTACTGTTTCAGCTTCTTGGCAGCTCCCGCAGCGTTGTCCAGCGAGTCAGCCGCCGCCCCTGCGCCGGAGGCCAGCGTGTTCACGCCGGAGTAGTCCTCGGTCATCTTGAAGCCCACCAGGGCGGCGATTGCGGCGGCGATCTCCCGGATGACCTGTACCACGGCGATTGCGTAGGGCAGGATAGCGTTCAGGGCCGGAATGAAGATGTTGCCGATCTCACGGGCGCACATACTGAACTGCGCCTCCAACACCCGGAGCTGATTGGCGGGAGCTTCCAGCGTTCTCGCAAGGTCGCCCTGCGCCGTCGTCACCTGTGTCATAATGGCGTAGTAGCGCAGCTCGGCCTTTTCCGCCTGAGTCATGTTCTGGATTTTCTTCTCAATGCCCAGGTTATAGGCGATCATCTGCAACCGGGTCTGCGACAGGTCGTAGCCCAGCCGACGCAGCGGTTCCAACTCACCCGCCATGCCGGATTGTAGCTTCTGCATAGCGTCAGCCACGGGAATGTTGAAGAACGAGCCGAGATCATAGCCGAGCTGGGTCAGATTGCGGCTCATAAGCTGCGCACGGTCTGCGGTGTTCCCGAAGCCGGTCATCAGCGTGTTGAAAATACCCTGATTTCTGATCCAGTCCGACAGGTCGATGCCCAAGACCTCGCTGACCGTCCTGCCGTATTCCAGGGCTTGTTCGGCATACTGCCCCATAGCTACCGTGAACAGGTTCAAATCCTCCTGATACTTATTGGACTTGGTGATTGCGTCGCTGATAAGATCGCTGAGTTTCCGCAGACTGATAGCGAACCCGACCGTTTTCAGCCCGTCAAGGGCCTTACCGAACAGCCCCGTCCTCTTGGCGGCGGTTCTCACCGTCCCGTTATATCGGTCTGTACTGGCGATCAGCCGCTGTATTTTGGATGGGAAAGCGGAAAAGCCGTTGGAGACCTTCTGCATTTCGTCCGCAAAAGGCTTCATGGCGGCGGCAAGAGCGGTCATCTGCCGGGTAAACTTGTCAATATCCGCTTTTTCCAGCTCCTCGATCACAGCCGGGAGCTTTCCGAGCTGATTGATAAAGGTGGTCAGGTTGGCTCTGCCCAGCTCGGACAGGGGCTTCAATCCGTTGGCGAGGGTGACGATCTTGTCCCCGTCCGTCCACTTGATATTGTTCAAAGCGGTGCTGAGAGCGGTGAGCTGATTGGCGACCGAGCTGGACACCCTGACGTTTCCAACCTCACCCAGGGCTTTCAAGCCGTTGGCGAGGCTGGTCAGCTTCTCCCCGCTCCCACTCAGGCCGGACAGGGCGGTATTCAGCTTTTGGAGCTGCTTGGCGGTGGTATTCAGCCCGGACACGCCCCTGGAGGTTGCGGTTTTCAACCGTTCCAGCGTAGCGGACAGCTTTTCAAGCCCGTCTACCGCCTGTGCGCTGTCCTCCTGAATTTGAAATTCCAAACCCTGAATTTCCACATTGTCAGCCACTCACTTCACCGCCTTTCTTCTGAAATTTCCTGTTGGTCGCAATGGCAAAGGCTTCCATATAGGCTTTCGCCCTGTCGTCGTGCTTCTCCTCCACCTTCTCCCGCTCCGGTCTGCTCGTTTTGGCGTATAGCTCAAACGGTTCCTTGCGGTAGGGCGTGGGCTTTGTCCCCTTCTTGGCAAATGCCCGGAGAACGGGGGCAGCGTCGCACAGGGCCTCATAAAAATAGGCACCCTGTACCCATGCGTCCTGATTTTTAAGGTCTTGCCTGATTTGCGCCGCCCTGCGGTAATACCTCACCAGCTCGCAGTCCTGCTCCCAAAACTGCTCACAGGTCATACCGATTGCGAGGTAGTAGGGGAAGACCTCATAAAATCTTTCGTAAGCAAAACGGGGAGCGGGGCCTTGTCTGCCGCCGCCCCCCGCCGTTGTGGGCGGTCGGTCGCTTACCAGTCCGCCGTCCAGTCCAGATTTCCCTCGTCTTCCCCCGGCTCCGGGTCATCCAGCAGGGAAAGGATAGGCTCGTTGTACATCTCCACCAGCTTGGAGATCAGCTCGTCCCGCTTGGTCAGCCGGGCGTAAATGCCGTCGATCACGTCCTGCTTTACATAGCGGTGATGGGCCAGGAACGCACCGGCGAACAGGGCCGGAAGCATGGTCATGGGCTTCTTCTGCACGTCCTCGGCAATAAAGCCTTGCTTCTCCATCTGCTCCACACTCTTGCGGGTATATTCCAGCGTGTAGGTCTTGCCGGAAATAGGGTCGGGAATGGTCAGCGTTTTAGCCATGATAAATCCTCCTTATCAGGTCTCGTTTGATGTATTGCCATCCCCTCCCCTCGCCGGGAGAGGAGAGGTTTGGCGTTTGTCTCAGGCTGCGTCGTCCTCGAACTTAATGGGGGTGGACGGAGCAATCGTGATATTCATGTCCACCACCTCGTTCACACCGCCGCCCACGGGGTAAACCGACAGCTCGCCAGTGAAGCTGAACTTGCCCTTTTCCCCGGTGGGAGTCACGTTGGGCGGGTCTCCGGTGCCGCCGAACCACACGGCATACTGCTCCTGCTTGCCCTCCAGAGCTTTCAGCTTTTTGAACTCCGTCAGGTCGTAGTTGGCGGTAAAGCTCAGGCCGTCAAGGGACTGGATACCGGGGATATAGGTCTGCATATTGTCGCTGAGGGTGGTGGTCTCCAACATCTCCGGCTCGCCGCCGAGGTCGGGGAACTCCTTAATGTCGATCAGCTTTGCCCATGCTTCGGCGGCAGCGGCCTTGTGCATGAGGAAAACCTTGTAGGTGGAAATTGCCATTTCGATTACCTCCTGTATAGCGTTGTGCCGTCCGTTTCCACCCGATACCGGGCCACAAGACGGTATATATTTGCGTTCTCCATGTTGGGAACAGGGGTCAGGGACAGGCGGGTGAAATTCTTCTGGTACAGCAGCTCGTCGATCACCACCATGATCTCCCGGCATTGCGCCTTTTTCCCGCTGGCCTTGTCCGAATAGACGTTGATCTCATACATGAGTGTGGCGAACCGCTCATGCTCCGAGGTGTCCAGCCGTTCCCCTGTCGGGTAGTTGTCCTGCTCCACAAAGGTGTCATGGTACACCCGGTAGTCGAACTTCCAGGCATCTGCGTCCTGATACTGCTCAGGAGTGAAGATACGGGGAAGAACGTGCTTGACCACCTTGCACACAGCGGAGGGGTGGATGACCATGAAGTTGATGGGGAAGCCGGTGGTCTTGGTGCCGATGTAGCCACCGGCAGTCTGGCCCTCGGTCTTGCCGTCGAACAGGGTGATAGCGGTATAGAACCGGTTCTGAGGCACCCGGACGATACGCATACCGTCATAGGTCTCCACCTCACGGTTCACGCCCAGCACGTCGCTCTGCACGGTACGGACGATCTTGGCTTTCAGACCGGCATAGGCGGTCTCGGAGATGAACAGAATGCGGCCCTCTACGGGAACCTCGTTCTCGTTCATGCTCCGCTCGGCCTCGTCCACCAGGGAGGGAACGTCGGTCGTGCCGATGGTGATTGCGGCGGCGGTGCCGGTGTCGATACCGGTGGTGCCAGCCAGCTTTGCGAAGGTGTAAGCGTCGATCTCGGGAGCGACCTTGGTGCGGATAAACTCACCCGCCAGGGTGCCAAAGGCCATGCCAATGGTCTCCTCGTTGTCCATGCGGTCAACGACGAAGCTGCGGCCCCGGTCACGGGCCAGCTTCATGGTCTCCCAGGTGCCGGTCACGTCGCCCTTGACAAAGCCGGTGCCACGGTCATAGTTACCCATGCCATCCATGCTGGTCTTGAAGACCTTCACGGTATCGCCGTTGACGATCTGCACCTTGGTAGCGTCCAGAAGGGCGGTGCGGGAGCTGGCCTTGTAAACCTCGTCCAGCAGGGGGAGATAGGTCTGAGCGAGCTGAATGGAATTTGCCATGTTTCACACTCTCCTTTACTTCACGGGCGGCAGTCCGAAATACTCCCGGAGCTGCGCCAGTTCCTTGTTTTTCTTGGCCTCCCCGTCCGGGTCATCCCCGGCAGGGGGAGTGGGGTTCTCTTTCAGGATTTTCGCTCTGAGGTTCTTTTCCATAGCGTCGGCGTGTTTCTTCATGTTGGCGAACACGGTATCCATGTCGCCCTCGGCCATGGCGGTAGCGGTAGCCTCCGCAAGCTGCTCGTCATAGCCCTGCGCCAGATAGGAAGCCTTGTAGGTGCTGATCGTCTTCTCCTTGCGGAGCGTGTCAAGCTCCTCCTTCATTGCCGTTTCAGCGGCAAGGCGGTCGGCCTCGTCCTGCTCGTCCTGGGTCATCTTGGCCCTGAGCTGCTTCTTGGCGGCGGCAAGCTCGGAAGCCACCTTGTCATAAGCCGCCTTGGAGACCACCCCCGGTTTGGGAGCGGGGTCAGGCTTCGGGTCGGGCTTGGGAGTAGGGTCGGGCTTGGGAGCGGGTGCCGGGGCGGGGTCGGGCTTGGGAGCGGGAGTAGGGTCAGGTGCCGGGTCGTTGTCCAGCAGGGCCAGCTTCTCCTCTGCCGTCATATCCTCCCGATAGCCCTCGATCTTTGTCCAATCAAATGCCATGTCAAAAACCTCCTGCGTTTTTAAGTCTTCTCTGACTGTTAAAATGTGCGAAATTTTTATCCCGGCTTCTCTGCCGGTCTGCGGGTTGATAAGGCGGCTTCTCTGCCGCCGTGAAACAGATTGCTCCGTGTCAGCCAAGCTCCGGGTCGGTCTCGGGGTCTGTCTCCGGGGAGGCGGGAACAGGCGGGTCAGCCTCCTGCGGCTCCTTGTAGTCCCACTTCCGCAGATACTCTCTGGACTGCGCCACCACGTCCATCGGGTCGTTGAACAGTCCACAGGTAGCGACCGCTACCTCCGGGTTAAGACCGGCTTCCAGCATGGTCGTAAGGGCCTGTGCCTTGCTGGTCAGGTTGTCATGCTGGCGGCGGGTGAATTTGCACTCGATCTCAGCCAGCGACAGGTCAAATTCAGGCAGCGTGTCCCGGACGATCTTCAAAATCACCCGGAGGAACTGCTTCTCCGACTTCTTGAACAGCAGCTCGGTATCCCTCGCTCTCGCCTCACACTGGCTCCACCCGTCCCGCAGGAACACGGCGGCTCCCGTGTCGGAGGTAGAGGCCCCGCCCTTGGTCGTGGTGGGCATACCGCAGATAATAAGCACCTGGTCATACAGGTAGTCCACAAGGGTCTGTGTCTGCGTCTGATTAAGCTCCTGCGAGATAATGTCAACGTCCCCCTCCATTCCGTCGATGGATTTGAGGAAGATCGCTCCAAGCTGGGTAAACTCCTTCAACCGCTCGTCGTCCAGGTCGCAGTTTTTGAATTTGAGGAAGCTCTGCACAAAGGTCTCCACAGCGTCCAGCCGGTTGGAGGCCAGGGCGTTCATAGCGTCCAGCAGCGGGATTGCCGGTTCAAAGGAACCCATCCGCAGCATATTGAGGCGGTATTCGATAATGGGGATAAGGCCAAGCGTGTTGGCCTCCCACTTGGTCACGACCCCGTTCTTCACCTCGAAGTAATGGCTCTCGGTGTACCCGGCGCAGATCATGTCGGCGGTGTCCTTGCCCGTCTGAATGAAAATCTGCCGTACCGCCATCACCGGGCGGTGTCCGAAACCGGAATAGTAAACCACAAAGGTGTACCGGGGGTCAGGGGTGTCCAGCTCAAAGGGAGCCTCGTCCGGGGGAAGCGTTAAAGCCTTATCCGGCTGCACCATGCGGTAGCCCGTTCCGCAAATCGCCATCCATGTCGCCATGTCCTTGTCATGGCTGGCCTTGTCCTCGTAGAACATAAAATCGTTCAACCGGTTCACCTCGTCCGAGGACTTGTCCCGCTCTCCCCGGCGTACATAGGTCACAGGCTCGCCGAGAAAATACCCGGAGGTAAACAAAGTGATCTCCGAGGCGTGATTTTCCACGACCTTATTGCAGATTTCAGGCCGGACTTTCTTCACCCGGTTCAAAACCGGCTGCTCTCCCCGCATATAGCGGTACAGGTAGTCGATCTGAGCGGAGTTTTCACTGTGAACGGCAAGGGCCTTGGTGAGAACGTCCACCAGATTTTCTTTCGTGATCTCGGATACCGGAGTCACGATCTCATGCCGTCCGAACAGGCTGACGGCGGTTTTTGTCTCGTCCATATGAAAACCTCCTCTCCGATAATAAAAATAGGGCTACCGGCACGTTTTCCGTACCAGTAGCCCCTCGGCTGTTACCCCTGTCCCCTGACAGAGGCCTCATATTTTCGCTTGCTGCTCCTCTCCCAAATTTGCAACTCACCATTGTAAAACGAGATTTCTACGCTTCTCCTTCGGGAAAGGATTTCGTTGATTGTGTCGATTGCCTCCTGAGACAATCTGACTTCTGCCGGTTTTCCCACTGAAAACACCTCCTCGGCAAATTTATTCAAAAACAGTATAGCAAAGTATCTAATGCTTGTCAATATAATAATTAAAATATACCATTGGAGACTTACAAAGATTAAAAAGGCCGCTGCCGCACCTCAGCCTGGGGCCACCGAATAAACCGCAGCTCATTCTCAGCCTGACTCAAAACGTCCGGTGCGTCGTCGTGAGGAACCTTGCCCGAGCGGGTGTAAGTGGTCACTTCCCGCATAAACGCCCAATACTGACTTCCCCGGTCATAGGTGGAGGGGTCTTTGAAATAAAAATGCTTGATAATGCCGTCACTGGCAAACTCAATGCGGGTCTGCTTGTTGCTCACCGTCCGCTTTGTCCGCATGGATACCCGGCCTCCCATCGACTTCACCAGCGTGTCCACATCTCGGGCAAAATAGGCCCCGGCGTTATTGCTCTCAAAAATAGCGGTCACGGCCTTGTGCTCCACGATCTTTTTGGCGCACTCCGGCTTTGTCACCTCCGGGGGCGAGTCGTCGAAAACCACATCGTCTACAAACACGTCCTCCCCGTACACCTTCAAAATTACCATGGCGGTGCTGTCAGATCCTTTTTCGGCGGTATCACAGACCGCTACCACCGTATCGGGGCTTCGGTCAGGCGGCAGGGCAAAGTAGGTATTCAGGCTGGCCTTGGGGAACAGGAGGCCCTTGGCCTCAAAGGGTTGCTGCTGGAACTCACTCTCAAACTGTTCTTCACTCAAAAGCTCCCGCTGCTCCCGGAAATAGGCCGTGGTAAAGACCTTTTTCCCCTCCCGCTCATACTCATAATTGCTCTCGTCCGTCGTCAGGTCAAGAGCCGGTATCTCAATGGCCCTCCACGCCCAGCCCTCACGCTGGGCATATTCCTGAATACGTCCGATAGGGTCATAGAGGGAGTAACGGGTGCCGGTGAAGACCATGGGTGTACCCTCAATGGCACGGCCCATAATGTCTCCCGAGATGACCTCCCATTTGTCATCCAGCCGTTGCCGATTCTTGGCCTCCTCCCGGCCCTCTACACAGTCATCCAGATAGAGGGCGTTGGTGGCCTCCGACAAGCCCACCTGTCTTGCGTCGATAGAGCGGCACATGATCGTGGGAAAGCGGGAGCGGCTGTTCAGGTTGATGGTCTTGTTGTCGGCGTTGGTCTGTACCAGTCTGGCCTCCGGGAACACGTCGTAGAACAGATACTCGTTTGGCTGCTGTAAATATTCCAGGCACCCGGCATAAAAGCTCTTGACCAAATCGTCCCCCGTCCCCTCCATCAGCGTGGAGCGGTCAGGGAATTTCCCCGAGAGCATATTGACAAAATTGATACCTGTTTGCGACTTACCCGCCCGTTTCGGCATGGAGATCGTCAAAAGACGCAGTTTTTGGTCAAGCACGTCCTGAAACCCCTGCACCATGGGCCGGAGGTAATGCCGCCGAGGGGCGTAAAACCGTTTGTCCGGCTTCCTGTCCAGCTCCAAATAGAGCATAAAGCTGTCAAAATCATGGGGAGCGTCAAAGAGGAGACACCGCCGCCACTGTTCGTAGAAAGCCTCCGCCTCAGCGGGGCCAGCCGCCCGAAGCTGTCTCCGGCACCTCGCCCGAAGCTCCCGGTTAGCCCGGTGCGCCGCCTCAAAATCCTCTTTCTCCCACTCCCGGCACACCGAAAACAGGTCGGAATAGGCCCTTCTGTCCTCCGGGTGCCGGTCGATTGCCCGGTTGATCTCTTTTGCCAGTAAATTGTAATTCATAGTCTACCTCCAAACAGAAAAGGGGACTGCGCTTTCACGCAATCCCCTTGGATTGTAACTCCCGCCCTCTGCGAAAGCTGTTTATTCACCTTTTCTTCGCAAGCACCGCTAAAAATGGAAGTAACAAAATTGTCACAATCAGCAGCGGTACGCCTGACAATCTTGGAATAATAAACGCCAAGGCCAGCGCACCCACTACAAACAGTATCATGTAACCGAGGATGGTCAGTAAGAATTTCATTCTACCACCTTGCATTCGACCCAATATTGAGCACTGCTACATTCTCCTTCAATCGTGATGGTGTCTCCAACTTTCACCTGTTTCAAAGATTCCAACTGGTCTTTGTCAAATTCTGCTCCAATGTAAACAATGGTGTTGCCTACTTTTCGCACCAAAGTTAATTTAGCACCTAAATCGCTATCAAATAGGCCGATTAAACCGCCACCCTCATTAATTCCGTTGATTTCCGCAGAGAAACAGTAACGATTGCCCTTATACTGCTCATTGGCAACGATCTCGTTATCCTTATACGCCTGATACATCTCATCATAGTCAACCTTTTCCACAGAAGTGTCACCGTCAGAAAACCCCGCTTGCTGTTGACTGTTTGCAGGGTCAACCGGCGTGTCCTCGCCGCTCAAAGCCAAAGCGACGATCACGATTACGAAAATCAGAGTAACCGCACAGATAGCAGCACAAATCCCGTATACCGTTTTCTTCTTGGTCGGGCTTATATCTTTCTTTCCCATTTCACGCTACCTCCTTTAAACACTTACACCATTTATATCACCGTTTCCCATACAAGTCCCATTTCGTCCAAACACTCTTTGATTGCACCCCATATTTCCGTCTTCCCAAAACTCGCATCTGACGCCCTACAATATCTGGAAGTCGTTTGATAAGATATGTCAATCCCTTTCATCCAGAGCTTTTGCGTCAAATCTCCTACTCGGATACCGTGATTATTTAAAAGTATGGTCAAATTTCCAACCGCCATCAATACTCAACTCCTTCGTTTTCTCCGTCTAAAATCAATTCCTCATCATCATTTAATCCTTGAATAACAATTTGCGCATTTAAGGCATCAAGCCATTTTACCAATGTTTCGACTCTCATCCCCATACCCTCTTTACCTTTACGAGATAGAGGAACCGCTACATTGGCGGGATTGTCAAATCCCAAACGAGAAGCTAATTGACTTTGCGTAACTCCTTCTCGTTTAGATAATACCACTATCACTTCTTTAACCGTCATATCACGTTTCCTCCGATTTCAATATCGGCTCATGCACACCCTTGACCCAATCCATATCTTTCCCATATTTATACATACCTTCATAGAATGGGCGGTTATCCCGGATACTGCGAATGTTCGACTCACGGAAAGGCACACCTTTACGGGTCAAAAAACCGGCAGCGGTCAGACTATCGGCAATCTCCCACAAGGTCTTGCCTTCACTTAGCCCCTGAAACACGGCCTTGACGATAGGAACTTCGGCTTCATTGATAACCAACTGCTTGTTCTCAACCCGATACCCATACGGGCAGCGACCCCCGCTGTATCCTCCGGCTCTGGCCTTGATCCTGCGCCCCCCGCTTGTCCGGGTCGCAATATTTTTTCTTTCCTGCTCTGCCACGAAAAGCATAATGGAACGATAGATACCGCTTAAACCGTTGTCTTCGTCAAACTGCTCCGACACTGAAAGTAGTTTGATATTTTTCTTTTCAAGAACAAAGAGATAATAGAAATAGAGTTTGATGTCTCTCGCCATACGGTCAGATTTTGCTACAATTACCGCTTCATAAGGGGGATTGGTCACATCATCCTCATAAAGAATTTTATCCAACTCCGGGCGGTTCTCTTTCACACCGCTCACTCCCTCGTCAATATACCACCGCACAATGTTATAGCCATGATCGTTTGCATAAAGCAAAATGGACTGCTTCTGAGAGTCAATTCCAAATTTGTCATCTCCGACCTGACCCTCAGTAGAAACCCGCACATATCCTACTGCATTTTTGAACTCCATGCCTACATCTCCTTTCGCAGTTATATGTTATCATTTGTTTTTGCGATTGTCAATAGTTTTTGCGAAAATAACCTTTTTATTTTTGCGGCGCATTTCCCGCCTCACCCCCGCCCCGGCCCCGGCCCCATATCCCCCGGCCCCCGGTACACCTCCACCAGCTCCCGCTCCCGCCCGATCTGCTCCCGGCAGCAGGGGAAAGGACGGCCCCCGGCCCGGTATATTTTCCCGAAAAGCCCACGAAAACGACCGCCCCGGCAGCTTGACCGGCTCTCCGTGGCGGCTGTATAGCGGCCCTGTATGGCTTTCCCCTCTATCCCCGTGTCCCGGTATTCCCTGCCTGAATTGCGCCATACACAGCCCCGCAGACGGCCCCGCAAGGGCAAAAGAAAACCGCCCATATAGGGCGGCTTTCATCACTTGTTTTTCTTCACGCAATCAAACAGCACCAGCACCGGCAGCAGGACAACGGCGGCGATCAAAAACCCCATTCTTACACCGCCCTTTCATACTCCGGGCAGCGGCTCCACCCGGTAAATTTGAACAGCACCACGGCGGCGGGGTCACTTTCCCCGGCTGCGTCCGCAAGCTCCCGCTTGATCTGTTCATCATTCCAACCCACGCAATACACGGAATAACCGGTTACTTCCTCCGGGCTTTCCGGTTCTCCGTCTTCGTCGTGTATAATCCACTCTGAACCCGTGTTGAAATACTCCGTTTCAAACACTTCCAGGGCTTCCCGGCTCCATTCCTCCACCGGGCAAAATCCCGCTTGCCAGTCACTTTGACAACATCCGCTAATGATAAAGGCTTTCCACGCTTTCCCCGTCAAAAGCTCCAGGGCGGCAATAATTATGTTGTCTTCCTCTGCGCCGTCTTCCCCTTCCAGCAGCTCCCGCCATGCGTGGCGTTGTTTCGTTGTCCACGGCTTCCCGTCCGGCCTTTCAAAACCGTATTCCCGCAAAAGCTCCGCAAGGGTATATTCCGGCTTTTTGGCGATCTTGTCATACCCGGCCCCGTTCCACTGGAAGAAAAACCGCTCATTTTCCCACGTTTCCGCCATGCTGTCAAAATCAGCGGCGATCTTATCATATTCCGGCGTGGTATGGCTGTTATAATCTCTGTTGCCGGTCAAGATGATATTATCAGGAAAACAGCCGTCAATAAACAGCGGGCTTTCCTGGTATTCCGGGGCGATCTGTTTAGCGTATACCATTTTTACAACCTCCCTATGCCATATTCAGCGGCGTTTACTTCCAGGGCCAATAAAACAGCGGCGACGGCCTCCACCGTTTCCAGCGTTCCCGCCCATAATTCCAGCCCATTCAAAAAGAGGCGATAGCGGCCCCCGCTGGACTTGTCAAACGTCAAATAATCTCCCTTGTACATTTTCCCGGCTTGCCTTGCTTCCTCCCAGGCGGCAATATCTTCTTGCACCTTTTCCAGCAGCTCCGGCCCGGTATATCCCGACGCAATCATTTTTTCACCCCCTGAAAAGCGTACCGGGGACAGATAACGCCCCGGCTGCGCAATTCACGGATTGCGGCGGTTTTTGACATCATCAAAACCCGGTACGCATACCCGCCCCAATGGGACTCATACATGATTGCCAGAAAACCGCCGTCCGGCCTTTTCTGTAAAGTGACAAGCTGCGTCATAACTAAACCCCCATTCTAAGACATTCCGCAAACGGGATTTTGTAGCCGTGAATTTTGAAAAACGGCTCCCCGTGGCGGTCATACCGGATTTTGACACAATGAAAGCGCCGGGCGGCTTTCCCGCCATACCAGGCCCCGGAAACGCAATAGACATAATCTTCTATACCGTATTCAATGCCTTTAATTTCCAGCCCGTCCAGGCCGCTATAATAGGCAATGCTTTCCCGGCTTTCGCAGTATTCCCGTTTAGTCATTCCCAGACACTTCCTTTACAAACTGATGAAGCAATTCCCGTAATGCTTCCCGCTGCTGTTCCCATGTCCGGGAGTAATCGTGGCGGATTTTGTAAGCCTGTTCTTCATACCACCGTTGTACGTCATAGGCGGGGTGGATATTGCCAAACGGGGCATAGCCTGTAATAATTGCAACCCCGCCGCCCATGTCGTAAATATCAGCGGCCCAACCTTCACGGCGGGCGGTATATGCAACGGGATTTTCAAACGCTAACAGGGTTTGAATATTGCAATACCCCACGCATATACGCTTGTAAAAACCAGCGTTCACGGCCTTTTGTGTCGTTTTGAATTTCATCATTAAACCGCCTTTCCCATTCTCCGGCTCATCATTGCCCGGTAACTTTCGGCAGGGGTCATATCCGGCCCCGGCCTTTTCTCTTTCGCCTCCATCGGCTGCGACAAAAACCACGCTTTCCCGCCTCCAGGAATACCCATAAAGGAAAGAAAACTGTTGATGTGCCGCCCCGTGGTCACGCTCCACCCGTCCCACATACGGACAAAAGCCCCGGCAGCGGTGATCTTGCAAACTTCCGTTTGATACGACCGTAAAACCGTTTCGCCGTTGTCCTGTTCGATGATCTGCGCCTTGCCGTAAAAGCTGCGCCGTCCGTCCATACAGGGAAGATCATAGATTCTCATAAGTAAACCCCTTTCCGGCTTTCAGCCTGTAACCATTTTATAATTGACCGGCTCCCCGCTTTCCCTTTCACCTTGACCGGCAAAGGCCGATTTAACCGGGTACACGTTCCAGCGGGTGCCGGGATTAAATTTTCAAGGTGCATAAACAAGTAACTTTCGCAATTTCTTGTTTCTGCGACCACTCTATCACTTTCGCAAAAACTTGTCAAGTGTTTTTGCGAAAAATAATCAAGATTTTTTGCGAAACCTTTATAACCTATTGTTTATATATATCTATCTTTTCTCTTAGATAAATAAATACATAGAAAAAAAGGGAACATATATAAACTATGATTTATTTCCAGCCTTTCACCAGCACCAGCACCGGCCCCGGCAGCTTGACCGGCCCCGGCCCGATCTGCTGCACCATTTCACCAGCGGCCCAGGCTCCCGCCCGATCTGCTCCGGCAGGGCGGCGGCTTCCGGCCAGGAGGAAGAAACAGCCGCCGAACCTCACCGGGAAGCTCGGCGGCTGGGCCATAGTCGTACAGGTCGGCGAAAGTCGCCAGCCATAGTCGCTGGCCTTGGTCACAGTCGGAAAGTCGCTCAATCCTCGTCGTCGATCTCCATTCCGGCAGCTTCCAGGTATTTCTGTTGCAGCTCCTCCGGGTTGGCCTGATCTCCCAGGGGGTTGTTCGGGGTCAGCACCATCTCGGACTTGTCCTGATACCCCATGTTGTTCTTCATCAGGAAGATACCGGCGACGGGGTTGATCTTCCCGTTCTGCATATAGTTTTCCATCTGCATATTGAGAATTTGATACGCCTTTTTAATCGTGTCCACCACCAAAGTCGTTAGCTTGGACTGTCCGGTGACGATTTCCCACAATCGCCGTCTATCCAGACCAAAAGCCATAGCCAATCCCGCCACGCTGGGCTTCATATCGTCCTTGGCACACAGCTCAAAATACCGCACAATCCTCTCTCGAACTTGCTCATTGTCGCTCATGTCGGGCTTCTCCCAATCCCACATAGCGAGGGAATGTTCCAGATACCGCCGATTGTCTCCCGGCTCTACCTGGACGCTCATTTTTTCAGACTGCTTCGGTCGGGTTCCCTTGCCCACCGTTCCTCCTCGTTTACGGGGAGCAAGCTCTTTCGTTTCAGCCATTTTGCATACCTCCAATGCTCAAAGTCAATTTAGTGAGTTTGGTGAACCATTTTCCGATTTTGAGTAAAGTCTCTCTTATATATCACTCTTATAGAGGGTTTATAGGGAAAAATATAAAATAGTCACTGAAAATCGCTCTCAAATCCTTATGCCGCAAGGGTTTCCGGTAGTGAGCGATTATTCACCAAAAACTCACTAAATCAGTGACAGTCATTTTTCCAAAAATCAAAACCCCGTCAGTTTAAGAAGACTTTTACGAAAGTCACTCACTTTTATCACCAGGGATACCGAGCATTTTTCTCAGCTCGTCATACTGCTCCTGGGTAAAGTCGGAATACTCCTCGCAGGGTTTAGCTTCCGGGTCAACCCAACGGCTCCACCTTGTACACCTGACCCGTCCGTCATGCTCCCTTTTGCGGTCTGCGTGATAACAGGAAATGCACATTCGACAACAGCTCACGATTTCGTCACCTCCGTTTGTCAGAGTCAATTCGGGAATACCAGGCCCCAGCTTGGTCGCTTTGCCGGTGGCAGGGTCAACGTAGTAGAGTGTCACCGGGGTAGAGTTGTCAGGCCCCATTGTTGCCATCCTCCAAATTACCTAACGACGGAAGAAGTTGCTTGAGTTGCTGCCAAATCCTGAGTTGACGCTTATCCATGCGGCGCACGGTATTGAAAATCAGATAGAGTTTGTTCAATATTTGCTCGTCTGCGGCGTTCAACTCATGGGCGATACGGTTGCACAATATCCGCTTGGCATTATCCCTGGCCTCCCCGGTACGATAATATACAGTCAATGCTTTTCCGTTTTTCAGATCAACTCGAAGCCAGCAGGGATTGTCCCGATCAACGTCGGTGCCGACACTCACGCATGATACCTCAGAGGCGGGAAAGGTGTAATATTTTTCAAAATCAATCATCGGTTTCCTCCTCCCATTCACACTGAACTCTGCCCCTGAACGTTCCAGCTCGGCCCAGCAGACACCACAGGCCCTCGCCTTGTTTTCCGCAGTCGGGGCAGAACATACCGGCAATCCTTTCGAGCTTCCGTGGAAAGTCATCTTCTTTTACATAAAGTAGATGACCGCATTTACGGCAACGGAAAACGGTAAATAGTTTTCTGCGGTTTTCAGCCCGATACTTTGCCAATTCTTCCAGCCAACCGGCAAGCTGCTTATGTTGTTTTCTGCACTCACGGCACAGATCAATACGAGTAGAGGCGTGTCGAGCGTGAGAGATTGCTTCGTCCAATCGCATAGTCACACCTCCTTCGCCGCTCCGACCATGTTTGCCAGCTCATTCATAAACAGGTCAGCCGCCTCGACGTTTTGAAAAGTGCCGCATATTCTGATCTCGTGCTGAACACAGAGACAGGGCCGCTTGCGGTCAGGAAACATATAGGCCCCGATCTGAAAGTCGTCGCCTTTGGTCAATACTCTCGGCACTTCACACACTCCCTTTCAGCCGGATACCCTTATAGGAGGGATAACCGTTATAAACGGATTTTCCGTCATGCCACTCCGGGTGCGCTTCCATATCGGCGTTGAATCGTTTTGCGCTGCACACAAAGTAGCCGTTGGATTTGCACCAGATTTTGAAAGAGTCGTAGAGAGACTTCGCTTTGGTAGTGACACCCTCGGCTTTTTCGCACTTTTCTTCAAGAAACTGCAAGACGAGATCGTTGTCTCTCTCATACTGCCGCACGACCCGGCGCATAGTCTCCGACATTTTCAGCCCGAACCGCTTATACTTGAAATACCCGGCGACCAGCCATGCGAAAATACCCTGCATAGCCTCCTGTGTCTGAAACTCCGCTTTCAGAGTCTTGTCCCGCTCCTCCTCGGTGAAGTGGCGGTTGAACTCGATCACCCGAACCCGGTCGGAGGCAAACAAGCTCTTATCATTGACCGAGGGTAAGTCGTTGCAGGAAAGCCAGAGCGTGAATTGCGGCAGGAAAGTGGAGGCCGCTTCATAGAGGTTCCTGGCCTTGATCTCCTCGCCGCCCGTGAGCTGCTTAATGGTCTCCTCGTCCAGCTTGCCGTACTGATTGCTCTCAGCCATGGTCACAAACCGCTTACCTTTCAGGGAGGCCAGCATAGGGTTTGCAGCCTCAGCGTTTTTGGAGCGGTCGGTTTTGCAGATGATCGACACCGGAGATACAGAGGCATAATCCCCAAGCAGATGATGGATAGCGGAGAGCATAGTGGATTTGCCATTGCGGGTGGTCTTGCCGTGGAGAATGAACATACACTCCTCATTCGCCATACCCAGCATGGAGTAGCCCAGGGCCTTTTGCAGATACTCGGCTTTGTCCTGATCTTCGCACGTCACCTCGTCTATAAACTTCTCCCACCGTTTGCACCGAGCGTCCTGCAAGGTGTAATTGAAGCCGGTCTGCATGGTAAGAAAGTCCCGCCAGTCATGCTCCCGAAACTCCATTTTCTGCAAGTCGTAAGTGCCATTGAGACAGTTGATAAGATAGGGATTAGCGTCGAACTGCGCTGAGGTGATGGACATGACGCTGGCAGCGTCTTTCATCAGCCGGTCACGGAAGCGGCGGTCTCCCATCTTCACGATGAACTTCATGTACTCACGGCGGCGTTCTTCATTGCCGATCTCGCCGCAGTAAAGGGCCATCAGGCGGCAGAATTCCTTGATTTTTTCGGCTACCAGCAGGGAACCGATGTCCTTGCGCCATGCCCCCTCCGAGTAGGTGTACCAGCACTTTGTCTCGGGACAGTAACGGGTATCGTTCTGGTAACACTCGGAAAACAGCTCTGCCATGCCGCTCTCGTCCCACGAATAACCGGTGCCGCTGGCCTGGTGGCTGCACTCCGGCTGGGCCTCTTTGATGTGAAACATCTTCTCGGACTGCGCCACATCCATGATGTACCGCCCGTTGGAGAGTTGAAACAGCTCCGGTTCCCGCTCCTCGGCAGTGTTCAGAATTTCATCGGCCATTTCTACTCACCTTCCTTGCCGCTTTTGCCAATACTGCCATTGCACACGCCTGGGCCGCCTCGTCCCACCAGGCGCACTTCTCACGGCAGCAGAACACCAAATCCATATCGCCGGGGCCGCTCATGGACAGAGGGCAAATCTTCTTGTCATCCATAGCTCAACCCTCCTTACGATCAGCCATGCCGCTTTCCGCAGCTCCCCCGTAAAAGAAAGCGTTGCGGATGGCTTCATCTACATGAGCCATGATCTCGGGCGGCAGAGTGCAGATATATTTCCAGTCGTCGGTCACGTCGATGACTCGAACCTGTTCACACTCGACCATGCTGGGAAACAGTTTTCCCCAGGTAACGGCAACATGAGTAGGCATTTCCAATCTCTTAAACTTGGTCGTCAGCGGCACGACGATAGATGTGGGAGAGAACTGATTTCCTGTGTTGTTCTGTACGATAATCCAGGGCCGCTTACCTCCTTGCACATGACCGCTGGCGGGAATAGGAACATTGATCTCCACAACATCTCCACGCTGATAAGGTTTCATACTCATTACCTCCTGTATCTCGTCACGCTGTTTACAATCAGCTCGACCTCCGAGCGGTCAAGCGGCGGTTTACACGCCATGCTGTTTGCATACAGCAGCTCTTTATAAATGTCTGCTTTGCTGTATCCCTGATTGTGAAGTTGCCCTGCCAGAGAAGTCAGACTCAGGTTTCGAGAGCCGGGAGCAATGGGCGGGTATTCCGGCTTCAACATGACTTTTCCTTTCTCCGGCTTTGGGTAGATCGGGGTATAAATCCGCTGAGGGGCAGAACAGCCGCTGCTTTCCCCGGGAGCGTCGGGGAAATAGGTAGTCAGCACATAGTCAAGGGCCTCCTGATTTTCCACGATCTCGGAGTAGACCAGCACGTCGCCGGTCATAATGAAATACCGGCTGCTCTGGTAAATCTCCACACCGGCCCGGTTATTGCGGCCCTTGAACGGGAGAGTGCCTTTCACCAGAATGTGAACGCCTCTGCCGCTCCTGCTCTTTTCGGTGTATGAACCGCAATGCCCGATAATATCAATCGCCAGACCGCTCAAAAAACAGTCTTCAAATCCAGCGTCAATATCAATCCCGACAAGGCCGGTATCGTGGAAAACATACCCGATACCGTCATAGGTGCCACGCTGAACCGCCGCCGCAGCCTCCTCATAGCTCGACCATGTTTCGGGCAGGGTGGAAGAAGCGGCTTTTCGGATACCAGACTGCATAGGCAGTTTTGAGCTGTTCCATACGTTGACCCATGCCCTCTCGGTTTTTAATTCCGATGGAAGATTGTCATACCTCATAGGCGCACCTCAGCTTTCGTAGGGTGATTGTAAGCTCCAATCCCAAATGTCCCCACCGATGTAAGCGTTGCGGAAATGATTGCGCTTGCCGTCACCGGTGAAGAAGGTATAATCTGGCGGCAACACCCGGCCCACATCGGTCTCCCCGTCTTTTTCCGCATACCAGCGGGTAAGTACGTCCTCGCATAGAGCTGCCAGGGTGTCATCCACGGGGTTGTTCTTCTGCCAGCCGACGAATTGCCGGGGAGCGGTTACGGTCTCTACAATGGAGCCGTAACCCTCGTCCACCCGGTTCAGAACACACCACACACAGGCAGCTTGCTCTGTGATCGACTTTACCCCTCGGGCCTCTCCCCATAACATCTGCGCCAGAATGGTCACTTCCTCCTCCGTCCACGGCGGCGAGGGAGGGAGAGCGACCGGTTCAGGTTCAACGGTTGCTGCCACGGTGGGTACAGGCGGCAAGGGGACGGTAGGTTCGGGAGTGTCGCCGGTAGACCCAATCAGGGGACACGCCACAGCCGCAATGATGAAAAGAACCGATAGAACAGCAATCAGTCTTCGCATAACGGTTTCCTCCCTTTACCGGTCTTCCCAGCGAAGAACTAGCGGTCATTCACACCGATGGGATACCCCTTAAATCTCCGGCTGGCCTGGTGCGTCCCTTCCGCATAGATTTTCTGAGCGGCTTCCACTGGCATTTCCCCTCTAACGGTGTCTTTCCCGGCAATCATCAGGTAGGGGACTTTTCCGTTAATCACTGTGAAATTCACAGTCATCTCTCCTCTCTCTATTCCAAGCCTCCACGTCTACACCGGCCTCTTTCAGCTTCGTTTTGCAAAGCCACGCATAGTCATCCAGCATTTCGTAATAGCGAATGAGTCTGTCGTGTTCTGCGGAAAAAGCCTCCCAAAACCGGCGCAGACGCTTCGGGCCAAAGCCGAGGTGTACCCGCAGGGTGTAGAGAACCATAGCGTCAATATTGTCGGTGTACTGCCTGTCGGCCTCAACAATCTGGCGGTTGATCTCAATATCCATTGCTTTCCGCTCGGCGGCGGTCAGCACCGCCCCGAACACTTTTCCTCCGGCTTTCTTGATCTGCATGGCCTATACCTCAATATCTTCAAAGAAAACAAGGTAACGGTCTTTCAGAATACGGCAGAGCATTTTGGCAACTACTTGCATATCGGGGTGAGCGGCGGGGCTGGTGCGGAGCCGGAGAAAGTGCCTCCATTCTCGGAGGTTGGCGGTCATCACTACCTCGGTCTTCAAGCTGTTGGGCAGCACCGACCGGGCCTCCTGCGCCTTACAGCCCCAATTCAGCATTTGAAAATAGACCTTTTCGGCGACCTCACAAGCCCATTTCCACTGTTCCCATGCGGGGGTGTTCTCTGCCAAGAAGCAAGGCTTGATAACGCTGATCTCGCCGCCAAATTTATCTCCGCTGTAATTGCAGTAGCGGGTAGACTCCTGGCAGTAAGCCGCCAGCCGGTGCCGCACGATCTCATGGCTGACGCCCCGGTCACAGGTGAAGCGCACAGAGAGAGACCCATGTTCGATGACGGCCTCATGCCCTCGCTTCAAAATGTTGCGGATAAACGCCTCTGCGCTGCCGTCCTTGATTTTGTCCTCAGATTTATAACAGGTGCGACCGGCCTGTTCTACCAGGGCCAGCAGGGATGGGTAGGAGGGAGCGTTCAGCAGCTCCACATTCGGCGATACGATCTTCATTTCTGTACGTCCTTTCTCTTAAACTTGGATTTGAGCCAACAGGTAAAAACATACCAGCATTGCTCCAAACAGCCGACACGACGGTATCCCATGTCAAACCTCTTTCTTATACCACGGCTTGAACCGCTCGATTTTCTCATAGAGGGTGGCGGCATCGCCGTCAAAACAGATCGCCCGGTCATCCGCATAGACGAGAGCCGGGGGCTTCTCAGCCATGATTTCGACCACGGGAATGTTGTACTTTTTCAGCCAGTCTCGGATTGCTGTTTGCCCTTCGGTGGTAGCACTTCGGGCCGATACGATGACTACCCGATAACCACGTTCCATCAGAGCTTCAATGGCTTCTTTAATGCCCTCGACAGGCGGGTCAGGGATAACGGCGGCACCTTTCCAGCCGCTTTTGTAAGAGTGGATAACTCCATCAAAATCCAGAACGACGATAGGAATATACATTTCAAACTCCTTTCACATGGCTTGCCAGCATATCGGCATGGTGTGTCCACAGTACATTCGGATAACGGTGAACGGCCCCGGTGTAGTCGCTCCACTCGCTCTTGTCCGTAAACGCTCCCATGTGGTAACGGATACAGGCGATCTCCTCCTCAGTCAGCGTGTAGAACTGCGCCAGCAGCATGACCGACTTCTCACCGTGGCCTTTCAGGAGGGTGTTGGGGTTGTGTTCCCACCGGATAGGTTCTCCTACGGTGTAAGCTCTCCTGCTCAGGGTCAAGCTCCAACAGCTTTTTCAGGGCCGTCTTCAACCCGGAGATTTGCAGCTCGGTCGCCTGACCCTCGCTCTCGGTCAACTGCGCCTTGATCTCCTTGCGCTCCTTGGGAGTCGCCGGGGCCTTGCGGGTAGTCTTGGGGGCCGGGGGAGGGGTGTCCTCACCGTCGTTTGAGGGCTTCTGTCCGTCGATACCGTCAGACTCTACCAGATCGAGGACGATCATATAGAGGTAGCGGCGGTAATAGGTGACGACCGCTCCCACGCCCTGCACCTCGTTCATGCGGAACTTCCCTGGCTCGGCGATAAACTGCAAGGGGATGGAGAAGGTGATCTTCTCGCCGGGATCGTGAATGTTGATGACCTCGGCGACGGCGGCGGTCTCGGTGAAGCTGGGAATCAGCAGCAGTCCGTACTTGGCGAACAGCTCCTCAGCGACGGGAACAATGTCCACCAGCTCGAAGTACATGAACTCGGCGTGAATGTTCCTGCCGGTCTTCTTGGCCCCGGCCCCGTAGAACTCGGAGCGGACACCCAGCAGCTTGGCCCATACGTTCAGCGTGGAATAGTCCACACCGGTGGCCTCGGTCTTTTTTGTGGTAGCGCCCATGACTTATACCTCCTGAAATTTCTTCAAAAATTTGTGAGAGCTGCGGTATTCGTTGACCTTGGCCCTCTGCTTTCCTGCGGCTCTACGGTTATTGAAAAACAGCCGCCTACGCTCCTTGCGCCCAGGGTTCTTTCTTATCTTGATACCTCCTGATTGAATTTATTGAGCTGAAATCATTGGAGACAAAATGCGCTTATATTTTCACCTCCAATGCCGATAAAAGCCGACGCTTGATGACAGCGAAATTGACTTCCCGGCTTTTCATCATCTTCCACCTGAATTTGCGGTCAGAGGGGACAAGCCCCAAATCCTCGGCGTAAAATCGAAGATCGAAGTCGTGAACGGTGCGACCGTCAGCGTGAAATGTGACCGGGCTATCCAAATCCCATTTCATCAGCAAGGCCCATAGATCAGGGTAATCGTGCCAGAGCTGACGAAGTTGGTCTATACCCTGATTGTGGCAAAACCAACACCCCCCCGTGTCGCTGTGGTATAGATTGGAGAAAGCAGATTATTTTCTTCGCACCATCGACGACAATCAATTTCCGTCCAACCTATTGCTGCCAAAGGTGATAGTTTAGTCACGCCGTCCAATCGGGCAAGGCGTTCAGGCTCGTCCTGTGCTATACCGATATATTGTATGGTGTCTTCGGTAATACCAAGTTGTGCGATCGCATTTAATTTTAACTTGGTACACCAGTTTCCCTTCTGCATGGGAAAGCCTTTCATCCTTCCTACAAACTTTCCCTTTACCATCCTACGGTAAAAGCACTCCTCATAATTGACTTTCTCACCGCTAATCCCTTCCGCATATTTTGTTGTGAAATGCTCCACAGTGATACCCCAGCGGGTCTTGATAATCTCGTCAGCCCTCGCCTTAAACTCCACCATCGGCGGGAGGTCTGCCGGGATAGTGTCGGTGGCCCATATCTCAGCGTGAACAATGCGGTCGAGGGGCCAGCCCAGCTTTTCAATAGCTCCCAAACACGCCAGACTGTCCTTGCCGTAGCTGAGGGAGAGAACGTGTTCCTTCATCGGTTCATTCTCCCAACATTGCCAGCAGTTTTTTCTTGATGGCGTTCACTCTCCTGGTATTCCGTTTGGGCGGTTTGATACCCAGGAAATCCCGGACATACCGCTGGGCCAGCCGGATATACCAGTCACGGTCAACAACGTCGAGGGTCAGATGATTGTCATTGTCCACCATACACTTCGCAGGAAGACCGGCGATCTTCACCGGGGAACCGGTTTTTAAGTGGGTCTTGTATAGGGTGCCATACCGGTGATCGGTCGTGGCATAGACCCGGTTGACCTTTTGCACCGTGACCAGCTTCCCCTCAATGTCATGGAGAGCGTCGCTGTATTTGCTTCCGG
Source organism: uncultured Oscillospiraceae bacterium (assembly GCA_910588635.1). GTDB lineage: Bacteria > Bacillota > Clostridia > Oscillospirales > Oscillospiraceae > Lawsonibacter. Next base: position 47,202 of record CAJUPW010000019.1, read on the forward strand.
CCTTGGCGACCAACTGGAAGTCCAGCAGCCGGTCACAGCTCAACACGGTTTCCTCCACCGGCACCCCGTAGGCCAGATAGTCCTTGACTGCTCGGGCGACCACACAGGCGTTATTGTTGATATTGAACGCTCCCACCGTGGAAATACCCCGGACAAGCACCCCGCCCTTGATCTTCGGCTCCCCCTCAAAGGGCAGCTCAACATAATTGTTCACGTCCTTTTGGCAGATCATCTTGATAAGGTCTTCCTCCAACTCAAAGCCGGTTCTGTCCTGCCACTCCTGAGTGATCTCCTGATAGGCCGGAACGTCACTGTCGTCCAGGCTGACCATGATACCATCGGTGTTGAGCTGAATAATTCTCAGCGTCGGGCAGTCCCGTGTCAGATGAATTGCCATTTCAAGAAGCTGTAACTGCCCGGAGATACAAACCGACCGCCCCATTAGAGGGTCATAGAGGTCGTTGTAGCGGTTGAGCATGGCCCCGTAGGTAGTGTTCAGCACCAGCTTCAAGGCGTTGGCGGTAGCTTTATCCCCGGCTTTCTTGGCCCGTACCCTCCGCTCAATGGTAGCGGCATACACGTCCGGCGAGGGAATATTCCGGCTGCAATAGCCGTTCAAGATCATCTGGTGCGGATAGTAGCTGGCAACGTCCTTGTTCCGGATAGAGCGGGTGCCGGTAGCCTCCTCCTGGTAACAGGGAATTGCCCCGTGAATACCGCCATAGGCAATCGTGCAGGGGCAATCGCCTACCATGATTTCCAGCTTTTCTTTGAAGACAGTCTCGCTCGGGATACTCAGGTCTTTCAACCGGTCAAAAAAGTCAAAAACTTCCTGCGGGATATACTGCCTTAACAGCTTGCCGGGGTATCTGTACTCCCGCTCGTCGTCATGGGGCCGCTGCTCTGCGTCAAGGTAGGCGGCGGTCAGTTTAGCGTTGGTCATGTAGAGGGCCTTGGCCTCATAAATACCTTTCTCCCGACCGAGGGTACGCTTACTGTAAAGGTAGCCCTGCCGCAGATCGTCCAGCTTGTCGGTAGCGTCTACGTCGTGCTTGCAGTAAAACTCCACCTCTGCCAGCTCCTCCTCTGTCAACGGGCGGTCAATGTCAAAGGACACCGTAGTCTCCCGAATATCCATGCCGAGGTGAGCTTCAATGGCTTTTAGGGACAACCCCATCTGGCAGTCATCCATAAGGTCATACTGGTCAAAATAGACCCCGCAGTCCCGAAGACTGGACAGCTCCCAGCCCTCATGCCCTCCCACGATAATGTAATCGTTGACGGCCTTGATCTCCTCCGGGGTCATGTCGCTTAAAACGGCCTTTAGGATAAACTGGTCATAGTGCTTGTTATTGAACCCCGCCAAAAGAGGTTCCTGTTTCATAAACTGCATGACCGCCTCGTTATCATTGTGGATAACGGTGTATTCGCCGGTGGCCTTATGCTTGAACACAAAAAGCCAATCGTAGGCAAACACCTCGCAGTCAAAAATGAACAGCTCGTCAATCAATGGTCTTGCCTCCAAAAAGATTATCTAAATACCGCTGGGCGAGAACCTGTTGAACGCCCTCCATAATGTAGAGCATACAAGGGAACGCCATGCCGTTGCCCCACATTTTGTATTCGGCAGCGTCCTTGTGAGGCACCAGAGCGCACCAGTCTTTCTCAAACCCCTGGAGAGAGGCGCACTCCGTAGGGGTGAGCTTCCGCACCAGGTAAATGACCTCGCCGCTTTCGGTCTGTGTCGGGACAAATACGGTCTGGTCATTATTACAGGCCAGTGTTGCGCTTTTGTCTGTCTGTATCAAAGCTCCCTGGGGGGGGGGGGGGGGGGGGGGGGGGGGGG
>CAJUPW010000020.1 GCA_910588635.1 uncultured Oscillospiraceae bacterium
GTGGACGAGGTGGACTCCATCCTCATCGACGAGGCCCGCACCCCTCTAATCATCTCCGGCCAGGGGGAGAAATCCACCCAGCTCTACACCGTGGTGGACCAGTTTGTCTCCCGGCTGAAGTGCCGGCGGGTGGCCAAGACCGACGAGAAGGAGGAGGAGGATGTCAACATCGACGCCGACTACATCGTCGATGAAAAGGCCAAGACAGCCACCCTCACCGCCCGGGGCATCAAAAAGGCCGAGGAGGCCTTTCAGGTGGAAAACCTGGCCGATATGGAGAACACCACTCTGTCCCACCACATCAATCAGGCCATCAAGGCCCGGGGCGTGATGAAGCGGGATATCGACTATGTGGTCAAGGACGGCCAGGTCATCATTGTGGACGAGTTCACCGGCCGTCTCATGTTCGGCCGGCGGTACAACGAGGGGCTCCACCAGGCTATTGAGGCCAAGGAGGGCGTGGAGGTGGCCAACGAGTCCAAAACCCTGGCCACCATCACCTTCCAGAATTACTTCCGCCTGTACGACAAGCTTTCCGGCATGACAGGCACCGCCCTCACCGAGGAGGAGGAGTTCGGCACCATTTACGAGCTGGACATCGTGGAGATTCCCACCAACAAGCCCCTGGCCCGCATCGACCAGCCCGACGTGGTGTACAAGAACGTCCCCGGCAAGCTGCGGGCCATCGTGGCTCAGATTGAGGAATGCCACAAAAAGGGCCAGCCCGTGCTGGTGGGCACCATCTCTATCGAGAAGTCGGAGGAGCTGTCCGCCATCCTCAAGAAAAAGGGCATCAGGCACAATGTCCTCAACGCCAAGAACCACGAGAAGGAAGCGGAGATTGTGGCCCAGGCAGGCAAGTTCGGGGCGGTCACCGTGGCCACCAATATGGCAGGCCGCGGCACCGACATCATGCTGGGCGGCAACGCCGAGTTTCTTGCCAAGGCCGACCTGCGCAAGGCCGGCATGTCCGACGAGCTCATCGCCGAGGCCACGGGCTTCGCCGAGACCGACAATCAGGAGATACTGGACGCCCGAAAGAAGTTCTCCGAGGCGGAGGCCAAGTATAAGGAAGAGATCAAGGAGGAGGCCGACAAGGTCCGTCAGGCGGGCGGCCTGTTCATCCTGGGCACCGAGCGCCACGAGTCAAGGCGCATCGACAACCAGCTCCGGGGCCGCGCCGGCCGTCAGGGCGACCCGGGCGAAACCCGGTTCTTCCTCTCCCTGGAGGACGATATCATGCGCCTGTTCGGCTCCGAGCGGGTGTACAATCTCATGGAGAAGCTGGGCGTGGACGAGGACACCCCCATCGACGCCAAGATGCTCTCCGGAGCCATTGAGAACGCCCAGAAGCAGGTGGAGTCCCGGAACTTCCAAACCCGGAAAAACGTCCTTCAGTACGACGACGTGATGAACACCCAGCGTGAGATCATCTACAAGCAGCGCAAGCAGGTGCTGGACGGGGAGGACCTGCAGAACTCCATCCAGAACATGCTGCGCACCATGGTGGAAAACGCTGTCGCCGGCCACATGGGCGAACAGAAGCACATGGACGCCGAGTCCTTTCAGGAGGCCGTCTCCCATTTCCGAAACATGTTCCTCTCCCCCGCCGAGCTGGTCCTGTCCGACGAGGAGCTTGCCGGCTATGACGCCGAGGGCCTGAAGCAGCTGGTGCTGGACAAGGCCACCGCCGCCTACCAGCGCAAGGAGCAGGAAATCACCCCGCCCCTGATGCGGGAGCTGGAGCGGGTTATCATGCTCCGGGTGGTGGACGAGTACTGGATGGACCACATAGACACCATGACCGAGCTGCGTCAGGGCATCGGCCTGCGGGCCTACGCCCAGACCGACCCTGTGGTGGCCTACAAAGAGGAAGGCTACGAGATGTTCGAGAACATGGTTGCCGCCATCCAGGAGGAGACCCTGCGCCGGCTTTTCCTGGTCCGCCTGCGCCAGAACGAGGAGGTCAAGCGGGAGCGGGTGGCCAAGGTCACCGGCGAAAGCGGCGCCGGCGACGGCACCGTCCGCAGGCAGCCGGTGCGCAAGGTGGTCAAAATCGGCCGCAACGACCCCTGTCCCTGCGGCTCCGGCCTGAAATGGAAAAAGTGCACCTGCCAGCAGTATCACCCGGAACTGAAATGAGAAAAAGCCTCTCCCGTGCGCCGGGAGAGGCTTCTTCACATAAAATTCACAGTAAGTTTTAAGGTATTTTCCTTGTCTTTGCTTTGCGGCTGTGGTATGATAACTTTTGACCCACTTGAAAAAATGTGAAAATATGGAGGTACGCTCCTTTGAAGCCAGATAAAGGAAACAACAAAAAGAACACATGGGGCCTGATTTCCCTGATCCTCTGGGCTCTGATGCTCACCCTGATCTTCCGAAGCTGCTCCAACTCCTACGCCAACTCCAACCAGGTGCAGGTGGAGTATTCCGTCTTTCGCCAGTGGGTGGTGGCCGAGCTGGTGGAGGAGGTCCACATGGAGAGCGACCACTACGTCATCACCCTCAAGGAGGGGAAGGAGGATGAGGCGCTGACCTACATCCCCAAGGACGAGGACCAACAGCAGATGAACAACATGTTCGCCTGGATGCCCGTACAGAATGACAAGGACACCGAGTATGTCACCACCCCGCCCCCGGTGGCCGACCTGGAGATTCTCTCTCTGATGACCGATCACGGCGTGCAGTACTACCGCAACCCGCCCGACAGCTCCGGCTATATTCTGTCTCTGCTGCTGACCACCGTGCTGCCCATCGTCATTATGGTGGGCGCCATGGTCTTTCTCATGCGGGGCATCGGCGGCAAGGGCGGCATGGGCGGCATCGGCGGCGTAGGCAAGGCCAACGCCAAGGTGTATGTGGAGAAAAAGACCGGCGTCACCTTCCGGGATGTGGCCGGCCAGGACGAGGCCAAGGAGAGCCTGGAGGAGATCATCGACATCCTCCACAACCCGGGGAAATATACCGAGATTGGCGCCAAGCTGCCCAAGGGCGCGCTGCTGGTAGGCCCTCCGGGCACCGGCAAGACCCTTCTGGCAAAGGCCGTGGCCGGCGAGGCTGGGGTGCCCTTCTTCTCCATCAGCGGCTCTGACTTTGTGGAGATGTTCGTGGGCGTGGGCGCGTCCCGTGTCCGGGACCTCTTTAAAGAGGCCAGCAAAATGGCCCCTTGTATCATCTTTATCGACGAGATCGACACCATCGGCAAGTCCCGTGACAACCGCATGGGCGGCAATGACGAGCGGGAACAGACCCTGAACCAGCTGCTGGCCGAGCTGGACGGCTTCGACCCCGGCAAGGGCGTCATCGTTCTGGGGGCCACCAACCGGCCCGAGGTGCTGGACAAGGCCCTTCTCCGCCCCGGCCGCTTCGACCGGCGCATCACCATCGACCGGCCCAACCTGGCAGGCCGTCTGTCCACCCTCCAGGTCCACACCCGGAACATCCGCCTGAGCGAGGACGTGGACCTGAAAAAAATCGCTCTGGCCACCGCCGGCACTGTGGGGGCCGATCTGGCCAACCTGGTCAACGAGGCCGCCCTCCGGGCCGTCCGCCACGGGCGGAGAGCCGTCAATCAGGAGGACCTGCTGGCCTCCTTTGAGTTCGTCATCGCCGGCAGCGAGAAGAAAAACTCCGTCCTCACCCAGTTCGAGCGCAGGCTGGTGGCCTATCACGAGGTGGGCCACGCCATGGTGGCCTATAAGCAGAAAAACGCCGAACCGGTACAGAAAATTACCATCGTCCCCCACACGGAGGGCTCTCTGGGCTACACCTTGCTTATGCCCGAGGAGGACAAGACCAACCTGCGCACCAAGGAGGAGCTGATGGCCAAGATCGCCGTCTCCATGGGCGGCCGGGCCGCCGAGGAGGTGGTTATGGACACCATGACCAACGGCGCCTCTCAGGACATCCAGGAGGCCACCAACATCGCCCGGAACATGGTGGCCATGTACGGCATGAGCGAGGAGTTCGGCATGATGGCCCTGGGCTCCGTTCGGAACCAGTACCTGGACGGGGGCTACGGCCTGGACTGCGCCCAGGACACCGCCGCCGTGATGGACAAGGCCGTCAAGGCCATACTGGACGTGTGCTACAAGGACGCGGTGGAGGTCATCCGGGAAAACCGGGAGGACATGGACAAGGTGGTGGCCTACCTGCTGGAAAAGGAGACCATCACCGGCGGCGAGATGGTGGCCATTATCGAGGGCCGGGACCCGGCCCTGGTGGAGGACGCCTACGCCTCCACCCGCAAGGCCATCCCCGGGGATATTGAGCCTCCCGCCAAGTCTATCCACATGGTCAGCGAGGAGATCAAGCCCCCCGCCGCCCCGGAGGAACCGCAGGCTCAGGAGGGGACAGCCCCGGAGGAGCCGGAACAGCCCGCCGGGCCGGAAAAAGATTCAACACAGGAGGAGAACTGAAATGTGGTTTGACGAAGCGGTCATCTATCAAATTTACCCCCTGGGCCTGTGCGGCGCGCCGGCGGAGAACGACGGGGTCGTGACCCCCCGCATCCTGCGCCTGCTGGATTGGGTGGACCATATCAAAAAGACGGGGGCGGATACCGTCCTGCTCAACCCGGTGTTCGACAGCGACCGCCACGGCTACGACACCCGGAATTATCTCTCTGTGGACCCTCGCCTGGGCAACGACGGCGACCTGGCCAAGGTGTGCAAGGCCTTTCACGACGCCGGCATCCGGGTGATGCTGGACGGGGTGTTCAACCACGTAGGCCGGGGCTTCTGGGCCTTCAAGGATGTCCAGGGGAAGAAGTGGGACAGCCCCTATAAGGATTGGTTTCACATCAATTTTGACGGCAGCACCGAGTATGGCGACGGCTTCTGGTATGAGGGCTGGGAGGGCCACAACGAGCTGGTCAAGCTGAACCTGTGGAATCCGGCCGTGGTCCAGCACCAGTTTGACGCCATCCGCTCCTGGGTGGAGCGCTTCGACATCGACGGCCTGCGGCTGGACGTGGCCTACTGCCTGCCCCCGGAGTACCTCAAGCAACTGCGGGGCTTTGCCAACTCTGTCAAGCCCGACTTCGTCCTTATGGGCGAGACACTCCACGGGGACTACAACCGCTGGATGGGGGACAACATGTGCCACTCGGTGACCAATTACGAGTGCTACAAGGGACTGTGGTCCGCTTTCAACTCCATGAACATGTTCGAGATCGGCCACTCCCTGGCCCGGCAGTTCGGGCCTGAGCAGTGGACCCTGTACAAAGGGAAGCACCTGCTGTCCTTCCTGGACAACCACGATGTGGACCGCATCGCGTCCAAGCTTTCAAGCCCCGACCATCTGCGCCCCGCCTGGGCCATGGCTTTCGGAATGCCCGGAGTGCCCGCGGTCTATTACGGCAGCGAATGGGGCCTCACCGGCACGAAAGACCATGGCAGCGACGCCGGGCTACGCCCCGCCATTGAGAAGCCGGAGTGGAATGACCTAACCGCCTGGATTTCCAAGCTGGCCGAGGCAAAAAAGGGCAGCCGCACCCTGTGTTGGGGGGCCTACCGCAACGTAGTGCTCACCAACAAGCAGATCATCTTCGAGCGGGCCTGCGACTCAGAGCGGGTGCTGGTGGCCATCAACGCCGATGGCGCCCCCTATACCGCCCACTTCGACGCTGGCTGCGGCATGGCGGTGGACCTGATCTCCGGGGAGAAGCACGATTTCGGCGGAGGCTCTGAGCTGCCCCCCTACAGCGCCTTCTTCTGGAAGTGCGAGCGGTAATATTGGCATTCAGCGTTTATTGCGGATCGGTATGAAAAACGCTCCCTCAGGCAGTTGAGGGAGCGTTTCAGCCTGTCGAAAAGGGGTCTGTCTGGCTTCATAACCAGACAGGCCGCAAAGTTAATGAGGGATAAAATGTACGAAGTGGCAGTGGAGGAGGGAGCAAAGCGCTTTCCGGCTTTCCACGTTGCCAGCTTTTTGAGGTTCATGGCAGCAAATTTATGCTGCAGCAATACGATTTTGAACAGCACCACTGGGTCGATGCTCCGCCGGCCCTCTTCTTCGCTGTACAACGGCTCCACGATCTTGTACAATTTCTCGAAATCTACCGCTGTATCCACCTGCCGTAATAGATGTTCGGGTGGTACCAGACTTTCTGTGTCCACCATTTCTATGACCCCTCGCTCATTTTTCCCGCGCTCCAACATATTCCTCACCCCTTACTCCCTATTTTATCATCTTTACAGGAAAAAGTCTGCCAAGAGGCAGACTTTTTCGACAGGCTGACACCCCGAACCGCCTGCTTCACAGGCGGTTCGGGGTGTTTTGGCAGACGTTTGGTAGACGAAACTAGTTTAGATTTATGAGGTCGCCTTATACCCGACGGCCACAGCAATCACCGGCTGAAATCTCTTATCCAGTTTCAATTGGTCAAGAAGTTGACTGCACTGGAGCAAAGCGCGTACAGGTGCTGCCAGAAGCACACTGCCAAGACTCAGGGCGGTGGCAGCTAAAGTGATATTTTCTGCCATACACCCGGCATTTAAGTATGGATTTGCCAGAGGAACATTATCGCAGATAAAAGCAGAAATTAAAATAATTGTCTGTGTACCATACAACGGATGAGCATTTGAAGCTTTCAAATATTTGGCAGAAACACGATCCCAATTCTCTAAAAAAGTCATATCCTGAATTACGGTCAAGCAAAGGTGATCGTGGTACCCACAAGCAACAGGTGCGGCGCGAGCTGCTTGAAGGAGTATGTCCAGTTCTTCCTGGCGGATAGCTGTCTGCTGGTACTTGCGGCAGGAGTGCCTCAGTCGAATTGCGTCTAATGCGTCCATATACACCTCCCATATTCTTCACAGATGTAGCCGTAGAGTGCATCCATATAGGTTTGGATGCTGCCTATTGCTACATGCTCATGTTCAGTGTGAAATGCAACTCCCTTGGGTCCGAACAACGCTGTCGGGATTCCAAGATTGTTATAGAGAATATTGCCATCACTGACACTCTGGTTGATGCGCAGTAGCGGGGTATGGCTAAATCTTGTTTGCAGAAATGAGGTAAGGCGATTCAAATCTTCCTGCTCAGGGTCAATTTGATAGGCGGGGTAGCTGGGGATTTCCTTTTGAATCGTCAAGGTCCCGCGGCCCACTTTTTTTGCGTACAGCGTTTCCAGCTCCGCAATAAAAGAATCAATACGCTCAGTTGGCAGTAGCTGCTTGTTCAGCAGACACTGACAGGTGGCCGGAATGGTCAGGCTGTAGCCGGCGCGGCCGCTGTCAATGGAAAGACAACAATAGGATGCGCAGGTTCCACTCATGTATTTGGGCATATAGGTCTCCTGAATTGCCTCCAGAAAGGCGGCCATACAATCAATTGCGTTGGTTCCTTTCTCAGGAGTGGCGGCATGTCCCTCTTCCCCGCGTATTTGCAGTGACAGCAGTGCTTTTCCGGAGGCTCCAATCACAATATCGTCATAATGGGGTTCTCCCATGATGAAGAAGGTCTTTTGCCCGGGAACGTGATGGACCTTGGCCCAGTCAACATAGGCATGGGCGCCGATGGAATACCGCTCCTCGTCGGCCAAGCCGACAAATTCGATGTCCGCATCCAACTGAACCGCCTCGTCCTTCAAGCGTTTCAGTACCATAAGCTGTGCGGCCAGACCGCCCTTCATATCGGCGGCACCAAGCCCGCAGAGAGTCCCGTCCCGCTCCAACAGTTGGTAGGGATCGCTCCTCCAGCGGGGAGTGGGAGGAACGGTATCAATGTGTCCACCTAAAATCAGTTTTCTGGACCGGGGCTTGCGGTCGTTCCACTGACCGATGACATTACAGCTGTTGCCATCCACATGCTGAAGATGGGTGTTCAGTTTCAGCTCCTCCCGTAGGAAGCGTTCCAGAAAGCTGGCAAAGGCCGCTTCATTTCCTGATTCGCTGGGGATAGCTACCATCTGCCGCAGCAGGTCGATACACTGTTCCAATTCTGTCATAGCGTCCCTCCATATGGAGCGACTGAACGGCGGCTGGGGCGCAAATCGAGGCGTACAGCCAATTCTGCCCAGGCCAGCGCACAAAACGCTGGATCAATCACCTTAGCGCCGCAGGACTGCTCCACTGTCTCGCCATACTGTGCCAGTCCCAGGCACCCCAGAATGACAGTGTCTGCACCGTCCTCCTCTACACATTGGCGGCACACGTTTTCCAGATAGGTGCGGGTTGCCTCAGGTTCCTCCCGCAGATCAGCTACCGGGATGTTCAGAGCCCGAACCGACTTCATTTTCCGCTGGGCAATTGGGTTTTGGAGCAGCCGCCGGTAGGTACGGGAGACATTCCCTTCCACTGTGGTGATAACAGAAAACCGGTTGGAAATCATGTCTGCTGCCGCCAAGGCGACCTCGCCCGGCCCCACTACGGGGATGGAGACATTTTCCCGGATGGCTGGAACCGCCAGGTCGCTGAAGCAGTAGACTACAAAGGCGTCATAGCCCTCCGCCTCCGCCTGCCTTGCGGCCTGGATCAGTAGCGGGCCGGCCATGACCTCGTCTGTGTTGGATTCAATGGAGGCCGGCCCGGAGGGAATGCAGTCCACGGAAAGCTCTGCCTGCGCCGAGACAGCCCGGGAGAGCATATGCTCCCGGGCAGTCAAGGTTTTGCGGTTCATCCCGCTGTTGGGGATTACGACTTTGATTTTCATGCTTATTGGCCCTTCTTCTCTAGGTCCCGATAGACGGTCAGGGATTGGCAGTGGGGATCTCCCTCCAAAATGTTTTTCACGGGACAGAATTTCACGTTGGAGCTGTAGCCTTCCCGAATCGCGATGTCAATAAGACAGTAGATGTGGCCCACTTCGGCCCAATCCTTTTCCAGCCAGACGGTGGCAAAGGTACAGCTGTCGGTGACATTCATCTTCATGTCGTTCTCGTAGGTACGGTGAACGTCCCAACCCTCCGCCAGGGGAATGTCGTAGAACTGGTCCAGATTCTCCAGCGTCAGAGGCAGGCCGGCGGCCAAAACCTGCTCGGCGATCTTTTTGCCCCGGTCATGTCCAAACTCGACGATAGCCCGCTCAAAGGACTTTTTAGCCTCGTCGCCAAAATCCTCAATAACGGCCTTGGTCAGATAGTAATACATATTTGCCATGTGGACGGACATATTGCGTACGGCCTCACCGATTGTCTTTACCTGTGCCATAATAATACTCCTTTTCTATTTCTATTTTATTTTGTTTGTTCCAATAATCAGATGACTTTGAGCAGCTTGAGCAGGTTGTATACGGTCACAGCCAGCAGTGCAGCGCAGCAAATGCCAAGGGCAATATTGTTTGCGGTGCTGGACTTGTATTTCCCCATCTCCTTGCGGTTGACGATCATAATAATCAGGATTGCCAGCAGGGGGGCATTGATGACGGCGCAGACATTGGCGACTAGAAGAACTTGAGTGGGGGAGCTGGAACCAAAGATAAAGGCGGTCAGTGCGCCCAAAACCAGAATCGCCAGGGACAGGAGCTTTACATCCTTATCCTCCATCTTCGCCTCACGACCGAAGCCAGCCAACAGCAGAGTGGCGCCCATCTGAGCACTGACCAACAGCGAGGAGGTAGAAGCCGCCAGCAAGCAGATGCCCAGCAGATATGGGGCAGCGCCGCCGACAATGGTCTGGAAAAGGCCGGTCAGGTCCCGGACCTCAGAGACCATGATGCCCTGGGGGTAGAGAATTTTGGCGGAGGTCAACAGAACCAGAATAACAATCAGCGCGATGGAGCCGGCACCAAGGATCACGTCCCAGAGGAGCGTGCCGTTGGTGATGTCTTCCTCTGCCCATTTTTTCTCCTTGCTCAGATGTGTCCCGTACACTACACCGGAGATGGCAGCGCAAGAGCCGATAAAGGCCAGGGTAGTAAAGAGTGCGTTGGTGTCAGGCAGGTTGGGGACCAGACCCTTGGCCATCCCGGTGACAGAGGGGCCGCCCGCAAAGATCAGCGCGATCAAAAAGCCCAGAACCATAAGAAACACACAGACCTTCATACCCTTCTCTACCCGCTTATAGACGGACTTACCGAAGATAAAGACCACACAGACCAGCGACATAATCACGCCGCCGATTTTCCAATCCAGGCCAAACAGCAGATTAAGGGAGATTCCGGTGCCGGAGAAGTTGCCAACTTCATAAGCTACGCAGCCAAACGCGCATACAAACCCGGCAATGGCACACAATACCTTGCCGTAGTAAGCCTGGATGCAGTCAAGAACGGGCATTCCCAGGACCACCTGAGCGGTGTAAGCTGAACGCATGTAGATGCCGCGCATCAGCAAAGCCAGAATGACCATCCAGATCATGCCGTATTCATAGCGGGCACCCAGGATGGCGGAGGTAGTAATGGTACCGGTGCCCACTGCAGCGGCGGCCATAATGATGCCAGGGCCGGTTTTGGACAGGATTTCTTTTGCGGATATTTTCCCATTTGTCATTGTGTAACCCTCCCTAAATTATAATGGTCAGTTCTTACATTGTGCCCAGTAGCTGTTGATACAAAGAGGCAAGATGAATAATTTGATAGAGCGCATCGTTGATCCTATTTTTGTTTTTAACCAGCTGGGTTTGGAGCAGGCCATACTTCAAAGAGTCCGGAGCCAGTCCGTCCAGCCGTTCCAAGTCGGCAAAGAGGGGGATCGGATAAGAAAGTTTGGTGTAGCCGTAGCTGTCCTGGCTGTATTTGTCGGCGTATGTCATGGTGATATGGGTGATGTTCCGGGACACTGATTTGACAAAGTCATTATAGAGGTCAACGGCCGGTCCGGTGTACCGCTCCTTTTGGGCTTGAATCTGATTCACCAAAGTCTCTGCCTGCGTGAGATTCTCCAGCAAATCTGAAAAGTCCATGTGGCGTTGATATGCTTGGGCAATCGTTTCTGCCTTGGCATGAAATTGCCTAAGCTTTTCCCTGAAATCGTATGGGAGCACTTCCTCTGTCGCCAGGCTGTAGAGGACCTGGAGGGTAGCCCTTGTATCTGCCACGAGGATATCCGGGTCGCATTTATCCAAGCCATCCTCTTTGGTGTGGTTCCACCAGCCCAGAGTTGCACCATGGGCGTGATCCATGTACTCCTTCGTGAAAGACATGCGCTGGGTGACGGAGGGAATACCGATGCCCATGAAGCTCTGGTCCCCTATCTTTTTCAGGGACATGGCCCGCAGTTCCCGGCCGGACAGGACGCTTTGGGCGCTGCGCTTTGCCAACCCTAGCAGCTCCTCCGACGCCTTGATCTCGAACAGTTCGGTCTCTCCCACGCCGGTGGAGTCGATGTGCATGTAGCTTACGCACTTCTTATTCAGCAGATCCCAGTAGTTGTCCACAAACCAGGTGGAGCCCGCTGCCTCTGCGATCTCATGTCCATTCCAGAAGACGAAGTATATGTCCCGGTTCAGCTTCTGACGGTGGGCACTGAGGATGCGGCAGATTTCCAGCGCAGTGGCGTTTCCCGTCGCGTTGCAGGTGACCCCGGGGCACCAGGCGTCCAGATGAGAGCACACCAGGAGAAACTCATCGCTGGTTCCGTTGCCCCGCAGGATGCCGGTGGGCTGATGAACCTTGCCCCAGGTGCGGTCCGCCAGGGCGGTCACCCGGAGCTTTACCTGCCGGCCTGCCAGACACCACTCCTTCAGCTTCAGCCCCGCACCGCGAGTAATGCCAACGCCGATCAGGTCAGGGATACTGCCGAAGTTGCTCTCGGTTGGATTGCCCCAGACCGCCTTCAGGCCCCGGTAGCAAATTACCTCCTCATCGTTGCCCCAGTTCATGCACAGAATACCTGCTGCACCCATCTCACATGCGATCCGGGCCTTCTCCGGCACAGGAGGCGCATAGGATACCTCTACCAGAACCATCTTTCCAGCCACGTCCAGATCCCGGTAGGAGTCGTAGGAACCGTCCCCTACGTAGACCAGCTCCAGAACCTCGCCCTCCGGTTTTGTTGCCCTGATGTGGGCGCAGGGTAGGCTGTCCAGCTCCAGCGCTTCCGGCTCCAGCACCTGTACCCTGGAGGACATGGGGGTGCTGTTATAAGTGTAAAATTCCTGATTTTTTACCTCTAATCCATATTCTTCCATTCGGCGGGCTACGTAGCGGGAGGCCGCCGCTTCGCAGGAGCTCCCTGCCAGCCGGTAGGGGAAGTGCTCGGTCATATAGCGGATGGTCTCCATCATCTCATGTTTGCTTACTTCATCCAACATACGGATTTGTCACCCCTTTATCTTATCCTCTTGGTCACTTATTTACTTGGTCACCCATTCCGGATAACTTAATTATACGGAAAAACCGCCAAAAGTCAAGAAAAACTTTTGACGGTTTTCGTTCGTTATTGACGAAGCATATCCAGTGTGGTCTGAATATGTTCAAACATCGCTTGTTGGGCCACCTTTTCGTCCCGTGCCAGCAGGGCGTTCAGAATGGTCCTGTGCTGTTCTTTTTCGATTTCCGCCTGGTGCATACCCATCAGAGTGTGGGAGGTGGTGTGCATCATCTCCAGCACGGAGGAGAGCACGATTTCCAGGGTCTGCTCCATAAAGACGCTGCCAGTTTTTCTGGCATACATGCGGTGCATTTCAAACTCGCCCTCGGTGTTGTCGTTGTCGGAAAAACGCCGCAGCATAGTTGCGTAGGCCCGTTCCAGCTCCTGCAGGTCCTGGTCGGAGGCGTTGCGAACGATCAGCTCCATGGCCTTGACCTCCAGCACCTGGCGGACCTCATACGCCTCGAACAGGGAGCACCGTTCCAGGTTCCGGGACATCTGATCCACCTGTGTCAGCCCACTCTGGTTCTGGGGAATCACCCGCAGGAACCGGCCCTTTCCCTGCCGGGAAATAATAATCCCCCGCTGCTCCAGCACGTGGAACGCCTCCCGCAGGACGTTCCGGCTGACGCCTATCTGCTCGATCAGCTCGCGCTCCGGGGGGAGCTGGTCTCCGGGCTTAATTTCCTGCTCGTCTATGATTTGATAGAGCGCGTTTACGACCTCCTGGTACAGTAGCGGCCGGTTGATGCGATATTGCAGTGCCATAACAATATTTTCCCCCTAAATTCTTGCAGCATCCAGTTTATACAAGTTTTATACAAAAGTCAAGGGAACAGCGGAGAAAAGAATGATTTCTTGCATATTCGCAGCCGCGCTGTATTTTTGAGGCTGGACAAATGAAAAAAGGGCGCACTGCGCCCTCAGCTTGTCGAAAAATGGCCTGTCTGGCTTCATAACCAGACAGGCCGCAAAGTTAATGAGGGAGCGTTTTTATGTCTGTTCTATTTTCCGTGGCGCAAGGCAGCGGTGAGGGTGTTCTCCATCAGGACGGCACGGGTCACAGGGCCCACTCCGCCGGGTACAGGGGTGATGTAAGACGCTTTTTGGGCCACGGCGGCGTAGTCCACGTCGCCGCACAGCTTGCCGGCCTCATCCCGGTTGACGGCCACGTCGATGACCACCGCCCCCTCCTTCACCATCTCGGCGGTAATCAGGCCGGTGCAGCCCGCCGCCGAAATGAGGATATCCCCCCGGCGGCACTCGGCCGCCAGGTCGGGGGTCTTGGTATGGCAGACGGTGACGGTGCAGTCGTGGCGCAGCAGCAGCATGGCCTGGGGCTTACCCACAATGTTGGACCGGCCCACCATGGTGCAGTTTTTCCCGGCCGGGTCGATATCGTACTCCGCCAGCAGCCGCATCACCCCAGCGGGAGTACAGGGCCAGAAGCAATCCACCCCCAGAGTAAGGTCCCCCACGTTGGAGGGGTGGACGCAATCCACATCCTTGTCCGGCCGGATGGCCAGCTGGACAGCCCGGTCGTCCAGATGCTCAGGCAGAGGGAACTGGATGAGAATGCCGTCGATACCCTCCCGCTCGTTGAGAAAGTCGATGACATCCAGCAGCTCCTTCTGAGGCACGTCCTCGGGCAGGCGGTAGGTCTCGTAGTAGATGCCGCACTGCTGGCAGTCCTTCCGTTTGCCCGCCTCGTACACCTGGGCGGCGGGGTTCTCCCCCACCAGCACCATAGCCATCCCCGGCTTGCGCTCCATCTGCTCCACCCGGAGCCGCACCTGCTCCTTGATTTTGGCCGCCAAGGCCTTTCCGTCCATTACAGTGGCCGCCATGGCTCACTCCCCCTTATCGGTCTCTCTTTCCGCCGTCCGGGCGGCCAGCCGCTCCACAAAGAGCTCCGGCCTCCCGCCGCGGTATTTCCAAAACGCCCAGGCCATCGCCGCCCCGGCGGCGGCGCAGACCACCGCCGACAGCAGCTGGGATACCCGGATAGGTGCGCCGAACAGCTCCCAGCCGAACAGGTACAGGCTGTCGGTGCGCAGGCCCTCGATCCACGTCCGGCCCAGGCCATACCAGAAGAAGTAGAACAGGAAGCATTCCCCGTCAAACCGCCGCTTTTTCCCGATCAGATAGACCGCAATCAGCCCTACAAAATTCCAGGCGGACTCGTAGAAGAAGGTAGGATGTACCCCCAGCGTCCCGCTGAGGATGGCCTCATAGCCCGCCTGATCCACATAGCCGTCCCGCAGCATCTCCGCCGCGATGGAGCTCCCGCACATCCGCCAGGGCAGTCCGGTGGCGGAGCCGTAGGCCTCTACGTTCATGAAGTTCCCCCACCGGCCGACGAGCTGGCCGATGAACAGGCCGTGGACGCCCAGGTCGGCGTAAGCCAGAAAGCTGAGCTTCCGCCTCCGGCAGAAAATCAGCAGTACGATAGCCGACGAGATAATCGCACCATAGATAGCCAATCCCCCGTCGCTGTAGCTGAATATGGCCCTCCAGTCCAGGGAGCCGTCCGCCCGGCGGTAGATATCCAGATTGAACACCACATAGTATACCCGGACGGCCACCAGGGCGGCGGGAACGGCAAAGAGCATCATGTCGATGATGTTGTCCTCGGTAATGCCGAACTGCCTGCCCCAGCGGATACACAGAAACACCGCCAGAACAAGCCCCGCCGTGATGATGACCCCGTACCAGTAGACCGGCCGGCCGAGGACCGGGATGGTAAAGGCCACCCGGTTTAGGGTAAATTCCAGTCCCAGGCCGGGGAAGGATATTGTTTTAATCACTGAACTGCCTCCTTGGCCCGGACCACCGACAGGGCGCAGCGCTCCTCTGTCACCCAGTTGGCAATGAGCTCCTCCGCCTCCTTCTTGGTGATGGCGTCGAAGAGCTCTGCAAAGCGGAGAAAGTCATACCCGGCGAAGAAGGCCTGGGCCTGACCCACGCACAGGTGCTCGAAGGAGTTCAGCGCCCGCACCCGATTGCCGTAGACCCCCTTCTTCACCCGCTCCCAGAGCTGCTTGTCCACGCCCTCGCGGCCGATGCGGGCGGCTTCCTCCGCCACCGCCATGCGGACGGCCTCCGGGTCCCTGGACTCGCCGTTTGCCGCCAGAAACGCGCAGCCGAAGCTGTCCTCGTAGCCGTAGCCGAACTCCTGGTTGATCAGCCCATCCCGGTACAGCTTGGCGTACAGGGGGCTGGAGCTGCCCAGCAGCACCTCCAGAGCCAGCTCGCACAGCAGCCCCTGGCGCAGGCGCTCCTCTCCCTTGCCGGGGGCATCCCCCTTCCAGCCCAGCTGGAAGATGGGGGCGGACACCTCCATCCGCTCCTCAATAAGGGACCGGGCCGCCTGGGGAGGCTCCTTTTCGCCATAATCCTTGGCAGCGATAGGACCGGCCTCCCCGGGCAGAATTTCCCGGGCCACAGCGCAGATGTGCTCCGGGTCCACCGGGCCGGCCACGCACAGCACCATGTTGGCCGGGTCGTAGAAGGCCTTGTGGCAGGCGTAGAGGGTCTCGGGAGTGATCTTTGCGATGGACTCCACGCTCCCCGCCACGCTCACCCGGATGGGGTGGTTCCGGTACAGGGCGGCCATCAGGTTGATGAAGCACTTCCACTCCGGATCGTCCTCGATCATGCCGATCTCCTGGCCGATGATGCCCCGCTCCTTGTCCACGCTCTCCTGGGTGAACCAGGGGACGGAGACAAAGGAGAGCAGGATGCGCAGGTTCTCCTCAAACTTCTCGGTGGAGTCGAAGTAGTAGCCGGTGATGTCGTTGCTGGTAAAAGCGTTGGGGCTGGCTCCGTTGGCAGCCAGCTCCTGGAGGGCATTTCCCTCCTGAGTGTCAAACATCTTGTGCTCCAGATAGTGGGCCACCCCGGCGGGGGTGCTGTGCCACTCCCCGTTCAGGCAGAAGCGCATATCCATGCCGCCGTAGTTGGCTGCAAAGAAGGCGTAGCCCTTCTGAAAGTCGGGCTTGGGGAAAACGAACACGTTCAGGCCGTTGGCCAGCTTCTCGTGGTACATGCTCTCCCCTACCAGGGCAAATTCCAGCTTTTCCATCCCTCAGCCCTCCTTTCCTTTCAGGAAATAGATGGTATCCAGCTCCCACTTTTGGGCGGCGGCGGCCACCTGCTCCCGGGTGACCTTCTCCAGCCGGGCGGCAAACTCCTCGGGACTCTCCTCCAGCCCGGCGGCGCTCTGGCCCAGCCAGAATTCCTCCTGACGGCCCTGATCGTCCAGTGTGGACATGCATGCCCCGATAAGGGTGCGGCGGGAGCCCTCCAGCTCCCAGTCCTCGATCTCGCCCCGCTTGACGGCCTCAAGCTGGGCGAGAATTTCATCCTTGGCCGTCTGATACTTGTCAAACTCGATGCCGGAGGACACCAGCACCAGCCCCTTCATCCGCTCCAGAGTGGCGCTGGCGTAGTAGCACAGGGACAGCTTCTCCCGCACGTTCATGAACAGCTTGGACAGCGTCGTCCCGCCAAAAACCGCCACGGCCAGGTAGAGGGCGGGGTAGTCCTCCTCCCAGCAGGTCTGGCCCCCGGTACGGAAGCCCAGGGCCAGCTTGCCCTGGCTCACGTCCATGGCCTCCTCCGCCAGAATGGGCTGGGGGCCGGCGGTGACGCGGACGCTGCACTCCGGGTCCACCCTGTCCTCGTTCACCGGCAGCTTGTCCAGGGCCCTTCTCAGCGCCCCCGCCACCCGGTCCGGGTCGGCGGAGCCGCAGTAGTACACCTCCGCCCTGGCCTCCCGCAGCAGCTCCTGATACCGCCGCCACAGGCTCTCCGGGGTGACGGCGGACACCGTCTCCTCGTCCCCCAGCTTATCCACCCCGAAGGCCTCGTATTTGCACATCTCCCGTGTAAGCCGCTGGGCGGCGTAGGTGCGCTTGTCGTTGATCTGCGCCCGGATGCGGTCGATCAGGTTGGCCTTCTCTCCGGTCACATAGCCGGAAGAAAACACGCCCTTTTCCGTATAGGGCTTGAGCAGCAGCTCGCACAGCAGGTCGGCGGCAGGCTCCAGAATCTTCTCCCCCTTCAGGGAGTAGGCGTCGTCCAGAAAGCTGGCCGCGAAGCCCACGCACTGGGTCTCCCCCCGCTTGCGGACCACGGGCTCGACAGCCCCGCCGTACAGCTCGTCCAGGGCGGCGGACAGGGATTCCATGTCCGGGTGGACGGCCGTCCCCCGGCGCAGCACCTCGGGGATCAGGGCGTTGGCCCCGGCGGTCTCCCTGGTCAGAGGGGCCAGTAGGGTAACGGACAGGTAAGAGCTCTTGAACTTGTTGGTATGCACCGCGCGCAGCCATACCCCGGGGAACAGCTCCCGGCGAGTCACTTGAGACATAGTTCATATTCCTTTCTAAGGCTCTATGCTTCCCTCCCCTCGGGGCGGGAACACAAAAATTGGGATCAGAAATTTTTTCTTTTACAGCTGGATTATCATACCACAGTCGGCACATAAAAGTAAAGTTTTTGGGAAAATTTTGCCGGAGGGTGGTAAGCCGGGCGAAGGCGCAGTATAATGGCGGTAACAGAAAGGAGGGCCCGCCATGCCCAGTCAGCCACAGGAATTTTGGAATATGCGCGCCCCGAGCTACGACCAGACCTCCGGAAAAACTTACGCCGAGACCTACGACCAGACGGCCGAACGCTCCCTGAAATACCTGAAGCCCTCGGACCGGGTGCTGGAGTTCGCCTGCGGCACCGGGCTTATCACCCTGCGGCTGGCCCCCCATGTCGCCCACATCCGGGGCATCGACATCTCCCCCGGCATGGCGGACATTGCCCGGGAAAAGGCCCGGGGCCTGCCCAACGTGGAAATCACCAACACCGACCTCTTCGACCCCTGTCTGGAGCCGGGGAGCTTTGACGCGGTGTGTGCCTACAACGTGCTGCTCTACCTCCCCGACCTGCCCGCCGCCCTGGCCCGCATCCGGGAGCTGCTCAAGCCCGGCGGGGTGTTCCTGTCCGCCACCGACTGCCTGGGCGCCCGCCCCTCGGTGATGGGACTGAAAAAGCTGGTGAAGAGCCGTACCGGGAAGATGCCCTATACGGCCTTCTTCACCCAGCGGGGGCTGGAGCGGAGGATCGCCCGGAGCGGCTTTGCCGTTTTGGAGCGGGAGAACCTGTTTCCCAATCCCCCCAACCTGTTTGTGGCCGCCCGGGTCAAATCGTAATCTCCAGCCTATGCTCCCCGGTCAGCCCCTCCAGCGGGACGCCCCCCTCCGTGGGTTTCCCGTCCAGAACGGCGGAGTAGGCCCCGGCACGCTTGACAAAGATGTTCAGCGTCCCGCCGGACAGCCTCCACTTGGCCTCGTAGCCCGGCCAGTCCGGGGGCAGGTTGGGCTCCACGGTGAGCCGGCCCTCCGCCACCTTCAGTCCCAGCAGCTCCTGAACCGCCGCCTGCCAGTACCACCCGGCCGCCCCGGTGTACCAGGACCACCCGGCCCTTCCCACCCGGCCGGGGGCGTAGGACACGTCGGCCGAGATCACATAGGGCTCCGCCCGGTAAACACTCGTCTCATGGCCCTCCGGCAGGAGGGCCTTTAAAATTGCCCAACCGTCGGAAGGGCGGTCCAGCCGGAAGCAGGCCATGGCCAGCCACACCGAGGCGTGGGTATACTGTCCCCCGTTCTCCCGCACTCCGGCGGGGTAGCTTTTGATATAACCCGGGTCCCTCTCCCCCTGGCCGTCGAAGGCGGGGTCGAAGAGACGCACCACCCCGGCCTCCCGGTCAAAGAGCCGGTCCAGCGCGGCGGAGACGGCCTGACCCGCCCGCTTCCGGTCAGTTCCGGAGGGGAAGAGGGCAAAGGACTGGGCGATGGAGTCAATTTGGCATCGGTCGCTTTGAGACGAACCCAGAGGAGCGCCGTCGGCGTAGTACCCCCGGCGGTACCAGCCGCCGTCCCAGGCCTTCTGGGCTGCCTGGATCAGGTCGTCGGCCCGGCGCATCAGGTCGTCGGCCCGTGCCCCCTCGTCCATCCGGCGGCACAGAACGGAGAAATCCTGCAGTACCGCCGCCAAAAACCAGGTAAGCCACTCCGACTCGCCTCCCACCTTGTCCATGCCGTCGTTCCAATCGCCGCCGCCCATCCTGGCCAGGCCGTGGGGGCCGGTCCCCCGGTCCAGGGCGCAGAGGACGGCGGCCAGCCCATGGCGGTAGAGCGTATCGCTTTTTTCGCTCACCCGAGGAATCTCATAGCGGTCCTTCTCCCCCGGCTCCAGGGGTTTTGCTGACAAATAAAACACCTTTTCATCCAGTATATCCCGGTCCCCGGTGACGGCGCAGTACCGGCACAGTACCCAGGGCAGCCACAGCAGATCGTCGGAGATGCGGGTGCGCACCCCGGCCCCCTGGGGCGGGTGCCACCAGTGCTGCACGTCCCCCTCCTCAAACTGGCGGGAGGCGCACAGCAGAAGCTGTTCCCGGGTCCTGTCCGGCCAGGTGTACACCAGGGCGGCCGCGTCCTGAAGCTGGTCCCGGAAGCCGAAGGCCCCGCCGTTCTGGTACTGGCTGGTGCGAGCCATCAGGCGGCAGGCGGCCACCTGGTAGAGGCTCCAGCCGCCGAGGTAGCGGTCCAGGGCAACCTCCGGCGTGCGGACCGTAAGGGCGGATACCTTATCGGTCCACCAGGCCAGGGTCCGCTCCTGCTCCGCCAAAAAATTCTCCCGGAAGAAGCGGGAACAGGGCGCTCCCCCCTTCTCCTTGGTCACAAGGCAGACCGGCTGTCCGTCGTTCAGGGCAGTGGAGACAGGTTCCCCCTCCCCCAGACGGTACGTTATCCGCCCGCTCCCTCCCCGGAGGGTCAAGCGGAGAACACGCCGGCCGTCGTCCACCGGAACAAAGCCCTCGGCGGTGAGACCGGCTCCGGGCAGCTTCTTCTCCCACCGGGCCAGACCGGGGCGGTAGGTCACCGTGCAGGGCAGGCCGTCCCCGGCGGCAAAGACAGAGAACTCCTGTCCGTTCAAGTTTACCATAATCTTTTCCTGCCCGCCAACCGCCAGGGGATCGTTGACCCATGGGGTAAGCTTTCCCTCCCTGGAATTACCTCCGGCCCAGAGAAGTCCCGCCCCGCTCTCGTCGGTGAGCCAGCCAAATCCCGAGTTACATAACACATGCGACCACCCCACCGGGGGCAGCCGTTTTCCGCAGCGGATGGTAACGGTATCACCCTCCACCTCCCAGGGGGCCGGATCAGGCTCCAGGTCCACCGGAGGCGGGGGGGCGATCTCCTCTGTGACGGACCGCTCCTCCAAAGGCAGAATGGACTTGGCCCAGCCCAGAACCGCCGGGGCGGCGTCCGGGTTGGCCAGGTGGATGCCCCCTCTGGCCCCCAGGACCGACTCCGCCCCCAATTTTTTCAGCTCCTCCGTCAGGGCGGAGCGGAGGGGCCGGCGGTAGTCGCCCCCCTCCTCCAGAAGAAGCACCAAATCGAAGGGGCAGCCCGCCCGGGACAGGAACTGGTGCCAGCGGCACCACAGGACGGCCCCCTCCACGTCCTCCTCCCCGGCCAGCCGCCCGGCGGCGATGGGCAGGTCCCCGGAGATGCCGTAGGGCCACAGGGCGGACTGGGGCGGCCGGTCTGCCCCTGCCTCCCCCGCCGCCAGACGGGCCAGCAGGTGAAAGGCGGACAGGGCCTCCTGTTCGCTGAGGGCCAGCCTCTGGGCGATGGGGGCCAGAGAAGCGGGACCGCCGTCCTTTCCCTCCAGCATCCGCCGGCTCCCGGCCTGGGCCGCGGCGGGGCTGTCCGCCACTGCCAGAGCCAGGGAAAAACGACCCTTTTCCCCCGCCTTCAACGATATCGGGATACGGACCATCAGACAGGGGTCGGAGCCCACCGCGTTCCGGAGGGTCCCCAGCCGGCCACTGGGCAGAGCCCGCAGGCCGCCCCGGCCCAGCGCGGCAGAGCGGTCCAGACTCGCGGACGCATTCTCTCCTGTCCAGGCGGCGAAGAGGTACGCTCCATCCTCTTCCTCCCCCCGGGGCCGGCGGTGGAACAGGGCCCCGTTCCCCTCCAGGGAGCTTTCCAGAAACAGCCGGGAGAAGGCGGGGTGGGCGTCAAAGTCCCGCTGGGGACAGAGGACGGGCTCCAGATAGAACAGCAGCTCTCCCTCCAGCCGCTTTTTCCCCCTCCAGCACAGCTCCACCCGGCGCAGTTCCCCGTTTTCCCGCCGGGGGACAGACAGTGCAATGTGGGCGGAAAGATTTTCCTTCTCCAGGGACCAGCCCGCCCCGGAGGCGTCAAACTCCCAGCGGTAGTTCTCCGCTTGATACAGGGGAGCGGGGGTCAGGCCCACGATCCCGTCGGGGCCGTTCAAAAAGACCGACACCCCGGAGGGGGCGTAATACTCCCCCATTCGGGCCAGGGTGACGGCGGTCTCTCCCGCACGGGCGCCGGTGAGGCCGTTGTCACAGGCCAGCAGGCTGTAACTGCCGTTGCTCAGCAGGTGGCACCGGGGGTACTTCCGGCCGAACCCCTCCCCCTCCCGGACCAGGGCCGGTCCGGCGGCCGGACGGAGCTTTGCGGGAAAATCCCGTTCCTCCTGCTTCATGATGGGAGCCCCCACCGGCACCCGCTCCTGAAGCAGCTCCCGGTAGGCGGACATGTCGCAGTCCCTCATGAACCGCTTCTGCATCACATTGTCCCGCAAAACATTGTCGATGGCCACCAGGCTCATCCCCAGATGGTGGGACATATAGGAGCGCACCACCTCGTGGTCCTCATGCCCGGTGAGCCGGGCGGGGGTGTAATCCACCGCCTCGTACAGCCCGTACCGGCCCTCCAGGCCCATGTCCCGCAGGCGGCGGAGGTTGCGCAAGGCGCTCCGGGGAGCCAGCAGCAAGGCCAGGAAGGAGGCGTAGGGGGAGACCACCAGCTCGGTGTCCAGCCCCCGCTTCAGCCCCAGTGCCTGAACGCCGTGAGCCTTGTACTGATAGTTCATGCCGGGGTCGAAGGCGTAGAATCCGGATTCCGAAACGCCCCAGGGGCGTTTGGTCTTATCCCCCCGGCGCTTCTGGGCATAGACACAGAAGGACAGGGTCTCATACAGGAAGGAATTGGGCTCGCAGGGCAGCAGAAGGTTGGGCATGAAATACTCGAACATGGTGCCCGTCCAGGAGGCCATACCGCAGTAGTCGTTGTCCCCCAGCAGCATCCGGCCCAGCCGCCGCCAGTGGCGGGCGGGAACCTCCCCCTTGGCCACCGCGATAAAGCTGGTCTGCCGGGCCTCGCTGGCCATCAGGTCGTAGAAGCCGTTGGTGAGGCTGTCCCGCTCCACCTCACAGCCGATGGAGAACAGCCTCCGCTCCCGGTCGAAGAGGGGAGCGCAGTCCATGGCGTCGGACAGGGCCTCCGCCCGCCGGGCCAGGGCAGCCTCTCCCCACTGGTACAGCCCCTCCCGCAGGGCGATGAGGCAGCCTCGCAGGTTGCCGCTGTCCACCGTGGACACATACCGGGGGCGAAGGGGGACCAGAGTGGCGGTGTCATACCAGTTGTACAGGTGTCCGTGCCACTTGTCCAGCCCCTCCACCGTATTCAGGATGTGGGAGATCAGCTCCGCGGCCCGCTTCCGGGGCAGGATGTCCAGATCGGCCGCCGCCATCACCGACAGCAAGGCCATGCCGACATTGGTGGGGGAGGTCCGCCGGGCCAGGACAGGCCCGGGCTGCTCCTGCCAGTTGTCCGGAGGGAGGTAGTGGTCCTCCTCCCGGAGAAATTTGTCAAAATACCGCCAGATGAGGGTGGCCTGGTGGAGGAGGAACGCCCGGTCGGCGGGGGGCAGAGGCTTCCCTTTGCGGGAGGGGCGGCTTACCGCCCAGGCCAGGGCCGGTGAGAGCAGCCAGACCACACCCACCGCCTTTCCAAACCGGAGCTGGGCCAGAAAGATCACCAGCGCCCCTGCCGCCGCCGAAAACCAGGCCTTTTTGTAATAGAAGGGGACGCTCCCCTTCCCCCTCTCCGTCTGGGCGGCGGTGACCCAGGCCAGCAGATTTTTGTGGGACACCGTCATCCGCCACAGGGCGGAGGAGATGGCGGTGAGGGAGATATAGGTCTGGTAGGGCAGGAAGATGAGCTGGACGGCGGTCTGCAAAATGGCTCCCGCCAGCCCGGCGATGACGGTAGAGTGGTAGCGCCGCCGCTTGCCGCTGCGCCGGACGGCCAGCTCGGCCCCGGACAGCAGCAGGTTGGAGGCGGCGGCCACCACAGCCACACCCCCCGCCCAGGCGAACACCCGCCCGGAGAAGCACATGCCCAGCACCAGGGTCAGCAGAGTAAAGATGGGACTTAAAGACCGGCGCAGGTTGTCCAGAATCTTCCACCTTGCCAGGGGCGGCAATGGGTTTTCCTCCTTCCCGCCCCGGCCGTCCGGGACGCGGCCGGCCAGCCAGGGCAGAAGCTGCCAGTCCCCCCGGATCCATCGGTGGAGGCGGGCGAAGTAGCCGTACACCTGCCATGGGCAGCCGTCGGTAAGCTCCACCTCCCCCAGCAGCCCGGCCCGGAGATAGCTGCCCTCCAGCAGGTCGTGGGACAGGATCGTGTTGTCCGGAAAGCGGCCGTCCAGGCAGGCGTAGAAGGCGTCCACCGAGAACACCCCCTTGCCGGTGTAGGTGCCCTGATCAAAGAGGTCGTGGTACACGTCGCTGGCGGTGGAGCCGTAGGGGTCCACACCCCCCAGTCCTCCAAAAATTTTGGCAAAGAAGGACTTATTCGCCGCCTCCAGCTCCACCGCCACCCGAGGCTGGAACAGGGCGTGGCCGGCGGTGACGATCCTCCGCTCAGGGTCGATCACCGGCTGGTTCAGGGGATGGAGCATGGCCCCTGCCAGCTCCCGGGCGGCGCCCACGTTCAGGCTGGTGTCCGAGTCCAGGGTTATGACATACTTTACCTGCCGCAGCCAGCCCTTTTCCCCCGCCTTCACCTCCAGCTCGGAGTGTTTCCCCTTCAGCAGGCGGACCAGCTCGGTGAGCGCCCCCCGCTTTCGTTCCCAGCCCATGTAGCGCTCGTCCCGCCGGCTGAAAGCCGGGGTGCGGAAGAACAGATAGAAGCCCCCGCCGTATTTCTCGTTGAGGGCATCCACCGCCCGGCGGGCGCTGTCCATCCAGGAAGTCCCCTCCGTCCCCATGGGTGTGTTGCTGTCGGGCAGGTCGGCCAGAATGCCCAGCCGGAGCTGAGGCCCGGCGTCCCGGTTGGCCAGGCGGTAGCGCTCCAACAGGGCGGCCAGCTTGGGACCGCTGTCCTCCCCGGTGAGAAGGGATACCACCACGCACAGAGTGCGGCCCTCCCCGGGAATGCCCCCCTCCAGCTCCATCCGGGGCACGGGGCGGGGCGGGACCAGACGGACCAGGAAGAAGTCCAGCACATTTTTTACGATATCGGACAGGGGCAGGAAGAGCAGAACGGCGGCCAGCGGGGTCCCCGCAATCTGCCACAGGGCCAGGGCGGCCAGAAGAGACAGTCCCAGCACCGCCCCGGCGTAGCTCACCCCGGAGCGCTTCCGCTCCGCCCCGCCCAGAGGCTCCCGGTAGAGATACCAGCCCACATGCCGGCGGGGGCCCTCCCCCTTTTGGGCCAGCTCCACCGCCCGGCGGGCGGCCTGCCCCTCCTCCATGCGGTATTTCTCCGCCAGCCGGCATATCTTCTGCCGGTAGCGGCGGCGGGTATCCTCGTCCATGTGGGGGTAGTGGCCGGAGGGGTCCTGCTTTAAGACCCGCTCCACCCGGCTTGCCCCCTCGAGAAGGGCGGTCCACTCCCCACCGGACAGGGCCCGCAGAGCGGTGAAGATGGCAGCCATCTTTTCAGAAGGGACCTTGTCCTCCCTGAGGGCGTCCGGGTCCTCACACAGCCCGGCCAGACGCGCCGCCAGCACCCCCGCCAGAGCGGGGACAAAGAGGGACAGCTCCCGCTCGGTCAGCGGACACACCGACTGAAAGCCCTCCAGATAGAGGGCCAGCCGCTCCTGGTCCAGGTCGGGCACCGCCCACAGGGCGTGGCCGGCGCAGTGCCACAGCAGCGCGCCGCCCCCCTGGCTCCCCCGCAGCGCCTTGCCCCCTTTGAAGGCCTCCCGGGCCTGCTCCCCCTCCCGGACGGCCAGATAGTGGTTGTCCAGCAGCCACTCCACCGCTCCGGGCAGGGCGGTCCGGCCGGCGCTCCACAGGTTCAGCGCCTCCCGGGCCTGGCACACCGTTTTTAAATTGGCTCTCAGCCCCCGGGACAGGGCGCGGCAGGAGACCGGCCCCGCCCGTTTCAGCTCTCTGCCGGCGTTGGCGGCGTACTGCTTCAAATGGGCGTCGTCCATGGGGACATGCGGAGTGTTCATAGGAACCTACCTCCCAACGGCATATTCCTGTTCAGTTTTCCCCGCCTCTGGCGGAATATACCAAAACAAGCTCTTGTGCCCGCAGGTATTTTGGCTTGACAAACGGAACAAAATGTGGTAGACTTCCAAATGTAAAGTTATTTAGCTTTACATTTCGAACTGAAGGGGGCGTACTCCATGAAAAGTCAGGCCTACCGCATGACCATGCTCTTCGATTTCTACGGCGATGTGCTGACCGACCGCCAGAAGGAGTTTTACGACCTCTATTACAACGAGGACCTCTCTCTGGGGGAAATCGCCGAGAACTACGGCATCACCCGCCAGGGCGTCCGGGACGTGATCGTCCGGGCGGAGGCCGTCCTTACCGAGCTGGAGGACAAGACCGGCCTCATCAAGCGCTTCCACACCATGCGCGCCCAGCTGGAGCAGGTGCGTCAGGACGCGGAGCGGGTGGCGGAGCTGTCCGCCCGGCAGGACAGCGCGGAGCTGGAGGCCCTGGCCCTCCGCATCCGGGATACCTCGGCCGCTCTGCTGGAGGAGTAAGCCCATGGCATTTGAAGGACTTTCTGAAAAGCTGTCCGCCGCCTTTAAAAAGCTGCGGGGCAAAGGACGGCTGTCCGAGGCCGACGTGAAGGAGGCCATGCGGGAGATTCGCCTGGCCCTGCTGGAGGCCGACGTCA
This sequence comes from uncultured Oscillospiraceae bacterium, assembly GCA_910588635.1. Taxonomy (GTDB): domain Bacteria; phylum Bacillota; class Clostridia; order Oscillospirales; family Oscillospiraceae; genus Lawsonibacter. The sequence continues at coordinate 26,275 of CAJUPW010000020.1, forward strand.
GCTTTAAGGTGGTCAAGCAGTTTGTGGCCCAGGTCACCGAAAAGGCGGTGGGGTCCGACGTGCTGGAGGCCCTCTCCCCCGCCCAGCAGATCATCAAGATTGTCAATCAGGAGCTCACCGACCTGATGGGCGGGTCCGCCGTCAAGCTGGAGATATCCTCCAAGCCGCCCACAGTGGTGATGATGGTGGGCCTGCAGGGCGCGGGCAAGACCACAAACGGCGCCAAGCTGGCCGGCCTGATGAAAAAGCAGAACGGCAAGCGGCCCTTGCTGGCCGCCTGCGATGTCTACCGCCCCGCCGCGATCCAGCAGCTGGAGGTGGTGGGCAGGCAGCTGGACATCCCCGTCTTTCAGATGGGCCAGGTCAACCCGGTGGACATTGCCAGGGCCGCCGTGGAGCACGCGGTTAAGCACGGAAACGACATGGTCTTTCTGGACACCGCCGGCCGGCTCCATGTGGATGAGGAGCTGATGGACGAGCTGAGAGCCATCAAGGCCGCTGTGAACCCCACCGAAATTCTTCTCGTGGTGGACGCCATGATCGGTCAGGACGCGGTAAACGCCGCCAAGGCCTTTGACGACGCCCTGAACATCAACGGCGTCCTCCTCACCAAGCTGGACGGCGACGCCCGGGGCGGCGCGGCCCTGTCCATCAAGGCCGTCACCGGCAAGCCCATCAAATTCGTGGGCGTGGGGGAAAAGCTGGACCAGATTGAGGTCTTTCACCCAGACCGCATGGCCAGCCGCATCCTGGGCATGGGCGACATGCTTTCCCTTATCGAGAAGGCGGAACAGAATTTCGACCAGCAGAAGGCCTTGGAGCTGCAGGAGAAGCTGCGGAAAAACAAGTTCACCCTCACCGACTTCTATGACCAGATGAAGCAGCTGAAAAATATGGGTTCCCTCACAGAGATCGCCGGGATGCTTCCCGGAGTGAAGGCCAGCGACCTGGAGGGGGCCACCATGGACGAGAAGCTCCTCCAACGGATGGAGGCCATCATTCTGTCCATGACCCCCGCCGAGCGGGAGGACCCCAAGCTGCTCAACTCCAGCCGGAAAAAGCGCATTGCCGCCGGTTCCGGCACGCAGGTGGTGGATATCAACCGGCTGCTCAAGCAGTTTGACATGCTCCAGGCCATGACAAAGCAGTTTGCCGGCGGCAAGATGCCCAAAAGCATGCGCAGGATGATGGGCAAAAAGGGCCGGGGCTTCCCTGGTATGGGCGGAGGCTTCCCGTTCTAAACAGCCGCCGCAGGCGGCCTGCAAAATCGAAGCCCAGCGAAGCGGATTCGATTTTGAGAGGAGGAGCAAGGGAGCGCAGCGCTGGATGCCCGCAGGGCGTCCGAAGCAAAGCGGACTTTGCGGCGACGATGTTGGCAGAGCGCCCTGTGCGCTTTCCATATAAACAAACAAATTCATTTGGAGGTGAAGATACATGGTTAAAATCAGACTGCGCCGCATGGGCGCCAAGAAGGCCCCCTTCTACCGCATCGTGGTGGCTGACTCCCGCTATCCCCGTGACGGCCGTTTCATTGAGGAGATCGGCTTCTACAACCCCACCGTCAATCCCACTGAGCTGAAGGTGGACGTGGACCGGGCCCAGGCCTGGATCAAGACCGGCGCTCAGCCCACCGAGACCGTCCGCGACCTGCTGAAAAAAGCCGGCGCCCTGTAAGGCTGGAGGTCATTCATGAAAGAGCTTCTCACCTACGTGGCCCAGAACCTGGTGGAGCACCCCGAGCAGGTGTCTGTCACTGAGGTCGAGGGCGACGGCGAGACCGTCCTGGAACTCCGGGTGGCCCCGGAGGACATGGGCAAGGTGATCGGCCGTCAGGGCCGCATCGCCAAGGATATCCGCGTCCTGATGCGCTCCGCCGCTCAGCGGGCCGGCAAGCGCCTCAACGTGGAAATCGTCGATTAAAGCAATGGCGCAGGGATTCCCCTGCGCTATTGTGCTATCCGGAGCGGTCCTGAGACCGCCCCGCACCCCTTAAAACGGAGGATCATTCCAATGCTGCAACAATATCTCGAGGTGGGCAAGGTCACAGGGGTCCACGGCCTGATGGGCGAGGTGCGGGTCCAGCCCTGGGCGGACTCGCCGGAGTTCCTGTGCCAATTCAAGACCCTGTATGTGGACGAGGCCCGCTTCCCCATGAACGTCCAGCGCGCCCGCGTCCACAAGAACATGGTCATCATCAAATTCGAGGGCCCCACCGACGTGCCAAGCGCCCTGTCCCTACGCAACGCCACCCTGTATATCGACCGCGCCGACGCCAAGCTCCCCGAAGGCGCCTTCTTCCTGGCCGATATCTATGGGCTGGAGGCAAAGGACGCCGCCACCGGCGAGGTCCTGGGCAAGATTGCCGACGTGCTCACCCTACCCGCCAACAACGTGTATGTGGTGAAGGGCGGGGCCCGGGAGCTGATGATCCCCGCCGTCTCCCAGTTTATCGCCGAGACCAACATCGAGGGCGGCTTTATTCGGATCAACATGATCGAGGGCCTGTGACCCGTTCCGCAAAAGACAAAACGGCCGCCCCTCCCGGGGCGGCCGTGACATTACAGGAATCTTCTTACCGTTTACAGTACCTTGGACAAAAACAGCTGGGTACGGGGGTTCTGGGGGTGGTCAAAGAAAGCGTGGGGCTCGTTCTGCTCCAGAATGTGGCCGCCGTCCATAAACAGGACCCGGCTGCCCACCTCCCGGGCAAAGCCCATCTCGTGGGTGACCACCACCATGGTCATGCCGTCCCGGGCCAGCTCCTTCATCACGTCCAGCACCTCGCCCACCATCTCCGGGTCCAGGGCGGAGGTGGGCTCGTCAAAGAGCATCACCTTGGGCTTCATGGCCAGTGCCCGGACAATGGCGATGCGCTGCTTCTGTCCGCCGGAGAGCTGGTTGGGATAGGCCTCCGCCTTGTCCACCAGATCCACCCGCTGGAGCAGAGACAGAGCCAGTCCGTCGGCCTCCTCCTGGCGCATCAGGCCGGTGCGCACCGGGGCCAGGGTGATGTTCTTCCGGATGGTCATGTTGGGAAAGAGATTGAAGTGCTGGAACACCATTCCCATCTGCTGGCGGACCTTGTCGATCTTCACCTTGGGGTCGGTGATGACCGTACCCTCGAAGGTGATGCTCCCCTTGGTGGGGGTCTCCAGCAGGTTGAGGCAGCGCAGGAAGGTGGATTTGCCCGATCCGGAGGGGCCGATCACCACCACCTTCTCCCCCGGGCTGATATGCTCGGAGATGTCGTCCAGCACCAGGTGGTCCCCGAAGGACTTGGACAGGTTTTTAACGTCGATCACTTTCGCGCAGCCTCCTTTCCAGCTTGCCCTGGAGCCAGGTGAGCACCAGCACGGCGGCCAGATACATCACGGCGACGCCCAGATAGGGGAACATGGGCTCATAGGTCCTGGCCCCGACCGCCTTGGCGTAGTAGATCAGCTCCGCGCCGCCGATGGCGGAGACCAGAGAGGTGTCCTTAAACAGAGTGATGAACTCATTGCCCAGGGCGGGCAGGATGTTCTTGAAGGCCTGGGGGATGACGATAAAGCGCATGGTGTCCAGGTAGTTCAGGCCCAGAGACCGGCCCGCCTCACTCTGACCGATGTCCACGCTCATCAGGCCGCCCCGGACAATCTCGGCCACATAAGCCCCGGAGTTGATGCCGATGCCCAGGGCGCCTATCATGGTCTTGTTCCGGCTGGAGCTGAAAATGACAAAGCACCAGATGAGCAGCTGCACCAGCATGGGCGTGCCGCGGATCACGGTGGTGTAGACCTTGCACAGGCCGTTGAACAAGCCTAAAATCAGGTTCTTCTTCCCCAGCCGCTGCTGGTCGTGGGCGGTGCGGACCACCGCCACCACCACCCCCAGCACAACGCCGATGCACAGGGCAATCACAGTGAGCTCAAAGGTCATGCCCAGCCCCTTCAGGTAGAGCCGCCACCGCTCGCCCTCGATAAAGGCCTGGTAGAACAGACGGAAGAAGTTGTCAAAGAAGCCCAGCTCCTCACCGGACCTGGCCATCTCGGTGAGCTGGAGATAGTACTGCGCCCAGTCCATGGGCATCGCCCCCTTTCTTTACAGTGAGAGGGGCGGCCTGATATGGGCCGCCCCCGTATAATATGCTCGCTTCCGCTCAGTCAGCGGTGATGTACTTGTCCACGATGCCCTGGAAGGTGCCGTCGGCCTTGAGCTCATTCAGCGCGCCGTTGACGGCGGCCATCAGATCGGTGTTGCCCTTCTGCAGGCCGATGGCGTAGTCCTCCTCCACCCAGGTGCCCTCCAGAATGGTGAGCCCGGCGGCGGCATTGGCCTCCACGTAGCTCTGAGCGGGCAGGTTGTCGATGATAACGGCGTCCACCTGGCCGGAAATCAGGGCCTGAACGGCCACAGCGCCGGTCTCATAGCCGATGACGTGATCCTCGCCGTAGCCGCCGTTCTCCACGGTGTCGGAGGCATAGATGTAGCCGGTGGTGCCCATCTGAGTGCCGATCATCTTCTCACCCAGGTTGTCCATGGTGATGTCGGAGCCCTCCTTGACGATAACCACCTGCACGCCGGTGGCGTAGGAGTCGGTAAAGTCCATCTTGGCCAGACGGTCCTCGCTGACGGTAATGCCGGCCATGGCGATGTCGCTCTGGCCGTTCTGCACGGCCAGCAAGGCGGCGTCAAAGCCCATGTCGTCCACCACCAGCTCCAGACCCAGCTTCTGGGCGATGGCCCCGGCTACCTCTACGTCGATGCCGATGGGGACGCCGGAATCGTCCAGCATCTCATAGGGAGGGAATTCGGCGTTGGTGGACATATGCAGCTTGCCGGGCTCCACGGTGGTGAAGCCGGCGGGATCGGAGGCGCCGGCGGAAGTACCGCCCTGGCTCCCGGAAACGACGGGAGGGTTACTGGCGCCGCCCTTGTTGGAGCTGTCGGCTCCGCTGCCGCCGCCGCAGGCGGCCAGGGACAAGGTCATGGCCGCGGCCATGGCAAAAGCAAGAATCTTTTTCATGATTAAAACTCCTTTTCAATAGCCGGTCCGGGTCCCCCGGACGCTGATGTGATTATACTCTGAGAAAATATTCATCGTCAATAGATAAATATTCAAAATTTGGGGGCAGCTCCCCGTTTTTTTGTGTAAAACGCAAGGAACCTGGAGAAACGTTTTACGTCTATACAGAAGAGATTAAAAATTTTTTAAAGTTGCCCCGTCCCCCTTGCATTTTTTCGGGAAATTGGTATGCTGGGTATTGACTGTTCAGACCCTAGGAAAGGACGTGGAAAAGAGACCATGAGCGCGCTGCACGATCCGTCCCGCCGCCTCCTCCGGGATGTGACGGAGTCCCCGGGCAAATGGGCCTCCCGGCTGGTGTTTCTGCTGGGGCCCTGGGTGTGCCTGTGGATGGTGGAAATTTTAAACGAAAACAACGTGTTCAAGGACCTGGCCGCCTGGCAGGTGCTGATGAACATGGTTTTTTATTACTGCATCTTCATCGCCCTGCGGCTGATTCTGGGCCGGAACCGGCGCTCAGCGGCGGCGGCGGCCTGTCTCTGCTTCCTCTTTGGGCTGGTGAACCACTACGTTCTGCGCTTCCGGGGCCGCATTCTCTTCCCGGCGGACATCACCGGATGGCGCACCGCCGCCAATGTGGCGGGGGGCTTCGACTACTCGGCGGACACATACATCACCCAGGCCGCCATCCTGCTGGCCGCATATCTGGCGCTGGCGTTCTTCTGTACGCCCCAGAAAAAACGGGCCAGGATTCCCGCCCTGGGCGCGGTGGCCCTGTGGGGGACCATGATCTGCTACTGCTACGCCTTCTTCTGTACCGGGATGCTCCCCGCCCTGGACATCTACACCCAGCAGTGGGTCACCCAGCGCAACGGATTTTTACTCAACTTTTCCATCGCTCTGCGCTACTCCTCGGTGGATAAGCCGGAGGGGTACTCCAAGGACACGGTGCTGGAGCTGATGGAGCAGTACCCCGGCGTCCCCGCCCAGGAGGAAAAAAAGCCGGTAAATATCGTGGTGGTGATGAACGAGTCCTTCGGCGACCTGACCATCTTCGACGGCCTGAACGCCTCGGAGGACCCCACCCCCTTCCTCCACTCCCTGGAGGAGAACACCATCAAAGGCTGGATGTACTCCTCGGTCACCGGGGGCGGCACCGCCACCATTGAGTTTGAGTATCTCACCGGCTTCACCAGCCTGTTCCAGCCGCCCCACACCGTGGCCTATCAGCTCTATGTGGAGGAGGGCATGCCCTCCCTGGCCGCCCTGGCGGGCAGCCAGGGCTACGCCACGACGGCCTTCCACCCCTACAAGTCCTCGGGCTGGAACCGGGTGCTGGCCTACCAGTATCTGGACTTCGACCGGCAGATGTACGAGGAGGATGTGCCCAGCCCCTACATCATCCGCAGCTACATCTCTGACAAGTCGGACTATGAGATGATCTGCAAATCTACCGAAGAGGAGAGCAGCAGCTTTTTCTTCAACGTCACTATGCAGAACCACAGCGGCTACGCCCAGGGGTGGTACAACCTGCCCCGGCACATTCAGCTTCCCAACAGCCTGAAGGCGGCCGACCGGACGGCGGAACAGTTCCTGGACCTGATGAAGGAGAGCGACCTGGCCCTGGAGGAGCTGATTACTTACTACAGCCAGTGCGGGGAGCCCACCCTGGTGGTCTTTTTCGGCGACCACCAGCCTCCCCTCACCAACGCCTTCTATGAGGAGCTGTACGGCAAGAAGCTGTCTGAGCGGACCACCGAGGAGGTGCTCCGGCAGTACGCCGTCCCCTTCTTCATCTGGGCCAACTACGACATTGAGGAGCGTCAGGACGTGGTTATCAGCCCCAACTTCCTGGGGGTGCTTACCGCCCAGGTAGCCGGACTGCCCCTCACCGGCTATATGGAATTTCTGGCCGACCTGTATGAGGTGATGCCCGCCATCACCCCCGTGGGCTTCGTCACCGCCGACGGCCAGTTTTTGAAAAAGTCCGAGCTGAACCAGGAGCAGAAGGACTGGCTGTGGAAGTATGAGGTGCTCAACTACTGCGGCATGGTGGACCTCTTTGACGAGGCCCGGCCCATGTTCTGTACCGACTGACCTGTAAGGCCCGCCCTTTGGGCGGGCCTCCCTTTTTGGGCGCATTTTTTCTCCTCCCGCCGCATACCAGTCTCTTAAGGCCGCCCCGCCGCAGGCGGGACGGCCCATCCTGCTTCGAGGTGATATGCGGTGGCGTTTCTGGCGCGTACAGCGGACTTTTTGTGGAATCCCTGGCTTCTGGGGCTGTTTCTGGTGACAGGGCTGGTGTATTCTGCGGGCTCGGGCTGGTTTCAAATCTTCGGATTCCGCACCTGGTGGCGCTCCACCGCCGGGTCGCTGCTCCGGCGGCGGGAGAAACGGGCGGACGGCCTGTCCCCTCTCCAGGCCCTGGCCACCGCCCTGGCCTCCACCATGGGCACCGGCTCCATTGCCGGGGTGGCGGCAGCCCTCACCCTGGGCGGGCCGGGGTCGGTGTTCTGGATGTGGGTGTCCGCCCTGCTGGGCATGATGACCGGCTGCGGTGAAAAGCTGCTGGCCGTCAAGTACCAGCAGTCGGGCCCCGACGGCGCCCTTCGCGGCGGCCCCATGTATTACATCCGGGACGGCCTGGGCTCTCCTTTTCTGGCCGCCTGCTTCTGTCTGGCCTGCATCCCCGCCACCCTAGTGGGAGGAAATCTCATTCAGTCCTCTTCCATCGCTGCCAGCCTGGAGGCCGCTTTCCATCTGCCCCGCCTGCCTGTGGGCATCGTTACCACTCTGCTCGCCGCCCTGGTGATGACAGGGGGCGTGGGCCGCATCGCCGCGGTGTCCTCCGCTCTGGTGCCCGCTATGGCGCTGCTCTATCTGGGCAGCGGCGGAGCGGTGCTGCTGCTCCATTGGGGCAGGGTTCCCCACGCCCTGGGACTGATCTTTTCTCACGCCCTCTCCCCCGCGGCGGCGGCGGGGGGCGCCGCCGGCTGGACGGTGTCCGCCGCGCTCCGGCACGGGGTGGCCAGAGGGGTGTTCACCAACGAGGCAGGGCTAGGCGCCTCCGCCATGGCCCACGGGGCCGCCCAGACCGACTGTCCTGCACGACAGGGGATGTGGGGCATCTTTGAGGTCTTTGTATCCACGCTGGCGGTGTGTACCGTCACCGCCCTGGCCGTCCTGGTCAGCGGCCTCCCCCTCTCCCCCGCCGGGCTGACCGGCGCCCCCCTCACCGCCGCCGCCTTCGGCTCCTCTTTGGGCCAGGCCGGCCAGGCCGTGGTGGCAGCGGCGCTGCTGCTCTTCGCCTTCTCCTCCATCCTAGGGTGGAGCTACTACGGGGAACAGTGCCTTTTCTTCCTTTTTTTTGAAAAAGGAGGGAAGCGAAAGAACGCTTCCCCTGTTTTGACATTGGACCGATCCGTTTTTTTATACCGTTTCGCCTTTCTGGGCTGCACCTTGCTGGGGGCGGTGTGGCAAGGGAACAGCCTGTGGCAGCTGGTGGACCTGTGCAGCGCCCTGATGGCCCTTCCAAACCTGACGGCCCTGCTGTTCCTTGCGCCCCAGGCGCTTAGAGATCTGCGCCGCCGGCCGGCCGGAAGAAAACCGGCCGTGAAGTAAAGAAAATGGAAAAACCCTATTGACAGCTCCGGGAAATTTGCCTATCATAGGGACAGCAATATGCGCAGGCACAAAATTAAAAGGAGCGACTTGATATGATCTTTGAAAAGCTGGCTGCCCTGATTGCCGAGCAATTCAATGTGGACGCAGATACCATTACCATGGAAACCTCTTTTACCGACGACCTGAACGCCGACTCTGTGGACATTGTGGACCTGTCCATGGCCCTGGAGGAGGAGTTCGGCATTGAGGAGCTGGGCGAGGAGGAGGCCTCCTCCATCTCCACTGTGGGCGACCTTGTCCGCTTCCTCCAGAATAAAATTGACTGACGTAATTCACAAAAGCTTGACGGAACTCCGCTTGAAGGCGGAGTTCCACTATTTCAGAACCTGCCGGCGTACAAAGCCGCGGCGGGCTTCAAGGAGTTTGCCATGATAACTTTGGAAGAAAAATTGGGCTATACCTTTCAGGACCCTTCCCTGTTGGAAAATGCCCTTACCCACAGCTCCCGGGCCAACGAGAGCCGGGGTAAGCTGCACAGCAACGAGCGGCTGGAATTTCTGGGGGACTCCATCCTGGGCATGGTGGTGGCCGACCACCTCTACCGCAACCACCCTGACCTGCCCGAGGGGGACCTGACCCGCACACGGGCGGCTCTGGTATGCGAGGAGAGCCTAGTGGAGGTGGCCCATGAGCTGGGTCTGGGAGAGTATCTCCGTCTGGGCAAAGGGGAGAGCGCCGGCGGCGGCCGGGAACGGCCCTCCATCCAGGCCGACGCGGTGGAGGCTGTCTTGGCCGCCATCTATCTGGACGGAGGCATCGGCTCGGCCCGAAAGTTCATCCAGAAATATATCCTCAGCCGGGAGGTAGCCGGACTCACCAAGCCACGGGACCACAAGACCGCCCTCCAGGAGCTGGTTCAGCGGGAGAGCGGCCAGGTTCTGCAGTACCGCCTGACCGGCGAGGAGGGTCCCGACCACAACAAACGCTTTTTTGTGGAGGTCATCCTCAACGGCCGGTCCGTCGGCTCCGGCTCGGGCCACAGCAAAAAGGAGGCTGAACAGATGGCCGCCGCCGCCGCCATCGAGGCACTGACAAAATAAATCGTAAGAGGCTCCCCGTCCGGGGAGCCTCTTTTTCATAAAAGTACAATTTTTCAGGCATTTCCCCGCCCGAGGGGCGGGGAAATGCCTGTTAAATCGGTATCAGTATTATTTTTTGAAGAACCCAAACAGTCCGCCCTTCCTGGGCTTCTCCTTGGGGGGCTGGGGAGCGGGCGCGGGCGCGGCCGGCGGCACATAGGTGTAGGCGCCGGCGGGGCGGGGCTGGCCTTTCAGCCGGGCGACGGCCTCCTGAGCGCTCTTGTACCCCTTGTCGGCGGCCTCCTGGTAATACTCCAAGGCCTTTTCCAGATCGGCCTGGACGCCGTTGCCCTCCTCGTAGCACTCCCCCAACAGGAACAACGCCCGGGACTGACCCCGGTCGGCGGCTTTCCGGAACCATATGACCGCCTCCGCCTCGTCCTCCTCCACGCCGATGCCGGTGTAGTAGCAGTAGCCCAGGTTGCACATGGCGGTGACGTTGCCGTTATCGGCGGCCTGGCGGTAGTATTCGGTGGCCTTCAATTTATCCTCCGCCACGCCCCGGCCCGTCTCATAGCACAGGCCCAGCATGCACTGGCCACGGGAATTGCCCTGTTCGGCCGCCTCGGAGAACCAGTAGAATGCCTGATCGTCGTCCTTCTGGATGCCGATGCCCTCGTAGTAGCAGTAGCCCAGGTTGCACTGGGCGCGGGACAGCCCCCGCTGGGCCGCCTGGCGGTACAGCTCCACCGCGTGCCCCTTGTCCTCGGGCACACCCTGGCCCAGCTCGTAGCACAGGCCCAGGGAGCAGGTGCCGGCAGCGCTCCCGTTCTCGTGGGCCTGCTGGTACAGCTCTACTGCCTTTTGGATGTCCTCCGCCACGCCGTAGCCGTTCTCATAGCACTCGCCCAGCAGGTACAGCGCCCGGGGATAGCCCTGGTCGGCCGCCCTCTCAAACCACCGGAAAGCCTCGTCGTTATTCTCCTCCACGCCGATCCCCTGGTAGTAGCAGTAGCCCAGATTGCACTGGGCACGGGCGTGGCCCTGCCGGGCCGCCTGGCGGTACAGCTCCACCGCCCGCTTCTTGTCCATCTCCACGCCGGCGCCCAGCTCATAGCACAGCCCCAGAGAGCAGATGGCAGGGGGATAGCCCTCGTCCGCCGCCCGGCGGTACCACTCCGCCGCTTTGGCGTCGTCCCGCTGGATACCGTAGCCGTTCTCACAGCACTCTCCCATCAGGCTCATAGCCCGGGGATAACCCCGCTCGGCAGCTCTGGAGAACCACCTCACCGCCTCGTCGTTGTTCTCCTCCACGCCGATGCCCCGGTAGTAGCAGTAGCCCAGGTTGCACTGGGCGCGGACCAGTCCCTGTTCCGCCGCCTGACGGTACAGCTCCACCGCGCGGGCCTTGTCCTCCTCCACGCCGTCGCCGTACTCGTAGCACACGCCCAAGGCGCAGGTGGCGGGGACATAGCCCGCCTCGTGGGACTTCCGGTACAGCTCCACCGCGCGCTTCTGGTCCTTTTCCACCCCGTAGCCGTTCTCATAGCACTCACCCAGCAGCTGCTGGGCACGGGGGTAGTCCTGCTCGGCCGCCCTGGCAAACCACTTCACCGCCTCGGCGTCGTCCTCCTTCACGCTGATGCCCTGATAGTAGAAAAAGCCCAAATTGCACTGGGCGCGGGGGTAGCCCCGCTCGGCGGCCTTGAGGTAGAGCTCCCGGGCCTTGTCCTTGTCCTCCTCCACCCCCTGGCCCAGCTCGTAGCACAGACCCAAGGCGCACATGCCGGGCACATGACCCTTGTCGCTGGACTGCTGATAGAGCTGGAACGCCTTATCAACATCCCGCTCCACGCCGTAACCCCGGTCATAGCACTCACCCAGCAGCATCAGCGCCCGGGGATATCCCTCCTCGGCAGCCTTGGAAAACCACTCCACCGCCTGGGCGTTGTCCTCCTCCACTCCGATGCCCTGGTAGTAACAGAAGCCCAGGTTGCACTGCGCCCGGGTGTCCCCCTTCTCGGCGGCCTGGCAGTACAGCTCCACCGCGCGGGCCTTATCCTCCTCCACGCCGGTGCCCAGCTCGTAGCAAAGGCCCAGAGCGCAGGTGGCGGGAGGATAGCCCGCCTCATGGGCCCTGGTGTACCACTCCACCGCCTTGTCGATGTCTCGCTGGGCGCCGTAGCCGTTTTCATAGCACTCGGCCAGCAGCTGCATGGCCCGGGGATAGCCCTGGTCCGCCGCCTTGGCAAACCACTGGAAGGCCTCGTCGTTGCTCTCCTCCACCCCGATGCCGGTGTAGTAGCAGAAACCCAGATTGCACTGGGCGCGGGGCATTCCCCGCTCGGCGGCCTTGCGGTACAGCTCCACCGCACGGGCCTTGTCCTCCTCCACCCCCTGGCCCAGCTCGTAGCACAGGCCCAGAGAGCACCACGCGGAAACATACTCCTTGTCCGCCGCCCCCTGGTAGAGCCTGACGGCCCGGTCGTAATTCTGTTCCACGCCGCAGCCCCGGTCGTAGCACTCCCCCAGCAGGAACATAGCCCGGGGATACTCCCGCTCGGCGGCCTTTTCAAACCATTCCACCGCGCGGGCCGGGTCCTCTTCCACGCCGATGCCTATGTAGTAGCAGAAGCCCAGGTTGCACATGGCCGGGGGGAAGCCCTGGTCGGCCGCCTCCCGGTACAGCTCCGCGGCGCGGGCCTTGTCCTCCTCCACGCCGGTGCCCGACTCGTAGCACAGCCCCAGGGTGCAGGCTCCGTCAGGGTAGCCCTGGTCGTAGGCGGCCCGGTAGAGCTCCAGCGCCTTGTCGATGTCCTTCTCCACGCCGTAGCCGTTCTCGAAGCACTCCCCCATCAGCACCTGGGCCCGGGGGTAACCCTGCTGGGCCGCCTTGGCGAACAGCTCCGCCGCCGCCTCGTTGTTCTCCTCAAACCAGATACCCTGGTAGTAGAAATACCCCAGATTGCACTGGGCGGGAGCGTAGTCCTGGTCAGCCCCCTCCTGGTAGAGCTCGGCCGCCCGGCCCTTGTCCATCTCCACCCCGTGGCCCAGCTCGTAGCAAAGGCCCAGCTCGGTGATGGCGGGGGGATAGCCCTCCTCCGCCGCCGCCGTGAACAGCTCGGCCGCCCGGACCATGTCTTTGTCCGTGCCCACCTCCCGGCTGTAGCACAGTCCCAGATAGTATTGGGCGGCGATGCTGCCCCCCTCGGCGGCCCGGCCAAACCACTCGAAGGCCTTCTCCCCGTCCTTGGGGGCTCCGTCCTCTCCGTAGTAGTAGCTGCGGCCCAGACGGTACTGAGCGTCCAGGTCGCCCTCCTCGGCGGACGCCTCCAAGGCTTTCAGGTCCTCCTGCTTCTTTTCCGCCATGTCGTTCAGGCTGCTCATCAGCTTGGGGTCAATATAGATCATCATGGAATCCTGGTCAAAAGACTCATAACTCCTGTTCTGTTCGTCAGCCATAGCGATTCACTCCTTCTTCTATCTGTGTCAGTAAATTCTTTATGCGGCCGTCAGTTCAAAAAGTCTTTGAGCTTCTTGCTTCTGGACGGGTGGCGCAGCTTGCGCAGCGCCTTGGCCTCGATTTGGCGGATGCGCTCCCGGGTGACGTTGAACTCCTTGCCCACCTCCTCCAGGGTGCGGGTGCGGCCGTCCTCGATGCCGAAGCGAAGCTTAAGCACCTTCTCCTCTCTGGGGGTGAGGGTGGACAGCACCTCGATAAGCTGCTCCTTCAACAGGGTGAAGGAGGCGGCCTCGGCGGGCTCGGAGGCGTCCTCGTCAGGGATGAAGTCCCCCAGGTGGGAGTCCTCCTCCTCTCCGATGGGGGTCTCCAGGCTTACAGGCTCCTGGGCAATTTTTAAAATCTCCCGCACCCGGTCGGCGGGCATGTTCATCTCCTCGGCAATCTCCTCGGCGGAGGGGTCGTGGCCCAGCTCCTGGAGCAGCTGGCGGGACACCCGGATCACCTTGTTGATGGTCTCCACCATGTGTACCGGGATGCGGATGGTGCGGGCCTGATCGGCGATGGCCCGGGTGATGGCCTGGCGAATCCACCAGGTGGCGTAGGTGGAGAATTTGAACCCCTTGACATAGTCGAACTTCTCCACCGCCTTGATAAGACCCAGATTGCCCTCCTGGATCAGGTCCAGGAACTGCATTCCCCGGCCCACATACCGCTTGGCGATGGACACCACCAGCCGCAGGTTGGCTTCGGCCAGCCGCTGACGGGCCTTCTCTCCCTTTTTGATGGTCTTTTCCAGCTCGGCCCTCAGCTCCTCGGGAATTTCCTCCCCGGACTCGATCAGCTCGTCCATCTGTGCCTGGGCCTCATTGCCGGCGGTCATGGCCTGGGCCAGCTCCACCTCCTCCTCGGAGGTGAGCAGGTTCACCTTGCCGATTTCCTTTAAATACATGCGCACCGGGTCGTCGGTGCCGAAGGTGTCGATGAGGGAGTTGGGGTCCACAATCTCCTCCTCGGCGATCTCCTCCATCTCCTCCACGGGGGGCTCCGCCGTGTCGGCCAGCTCGGGGATATAGTCCTCCCCCACCGTCTCGATCCCCAGGTTCTCCAGGGTGTCGTATATCTTGTCCATCTGCTCCGCGCCCAGGTCCATGTCCTCCAGCACGTCCAGCAGCTCAGAGGAGGAGAGATGGCCCTTTTTCTTGCCCCGCTCAATGAGCTCGCCCAGCTTCTCCGCCCCGGCGACCCCCTCCACCACCTTCATAATCTCGATTTTGCCGGTCTCCATACGGGCCTGGATGTCGGCCCGCTTCTCGTCTTTCCCCTGAGCGGCTTCGGTCTCTTTCTTTTTGGTACTCATTGCTTCTCCTCCATATATGCTTTCTTCTGTTGATATCTCTTCTGGGCGGCCAGAAGCAGGTCGTCTCCCTGTTCCCCGCCCCCCCGCAGCAGCCTCTCGCCGCGGACCACGGATATGTAGTCAGTGATGGCCTGTCCGCTGGACGCCGCCGCCTGGGGCTGGGCGGCCACCTGGGCCAGATGGTCCATCTCCTCGCCGGAGAAGTCCTCCGCCAGAGCGGCCAGCCGGGTGGACAGCCCCTCCTCCGCCCGGCGGCGGAGGGCGTCGAAGGCCCGGCCCAGCAGCGGGGAGGAAAATTCCTCTCCAGTGATTCCCTCCATCCGATTGACCAGACCCGGGTCCAGTATGAGCAGACGGATCAGCCCCTCCTCCGCCCGGGCGGAGCGGAGGTTCTCATACCGCAGGGAGCGCGCCTTGGGCTGAAGCTGGCTGGCCGGGGTCAGGTCCTGGCGCTCCTTCTGCTTTTTCGCCTTGCGCAGCCGGCCCTTCAAGGCCCGCTCCACCTCCAGCTTCATGGCGTCAGGCGTCACTCCAGCCGTCTGAGCGGCGTGGCCCGCGTAAATCTCCCGCTCCACCGCGCTGGGGAGGGTGGAGACCAGCTGAGCCGCCTCCTGAAGGAAGCCGACCCGCTGGCCGTCGTCGTTGAGGTCGTACTTCTTCTGAATCTGGGCCAGACGGTAGTCCATTCGATCCTCGCTGTTGTCCACCAGCCTGGCAAAAGCGTCCCGGCCGTAGGCCTTGATGAACTCGTCCGGGTCCTTGGCCCCGGTCATCCGCAGCACCTTCACCTTCAGCCCCGCCTTCTCCAGGATGGGGATGGCCCGCTGGGCCGCCGCCACCCCGGCCCCGTCTCCGTCATAGGAGATAACGGCCTCCTTGAAGTAGCGGGCAAGCAGCTGGCCGTGTTCCTCCGTCAGGGCGGTGCCCAGAGAGGCCACCGCGTTGTCAAAGCCCGCCTGATGGAGGGCGATGGTGTCCATATACCCCTCGGTCAGGATGACACGCCCCGCCTTTGAGGTCTTGGCGATGTTCAGGGCGAACACGTTGCGGCTTTTGTTATAAACCGGGGTATCCGGGGAATTGAGGTACTTGGGGGTGGAGTCGTCCATCACCCTTCCCCCGAAGCCGATTACATTCCCCCGCACGTCGATGATGGGGAACATCACCCGGTTGCGGAAGCGGTCGTAAATGCGGCCGTCCTTGCTGCTCACAGCCAGGCCGGCATCCAGAAGGTCCCGCTTGTCATAGCCCTGGGCGGCCAGCTCGGTAATAAGCCCGTCCCAGGCGTCGGGGGCGAAGCCCAGGCCGAAATTGGTCTGCGTCCGTTGGGACAGCCCCCGTCTTCGGAGATAGGCCAGCCCCTCCGCCCCCTCGGGGCCGTGGAGCCAGCGGTGGAAGGCCCGGGCGGCCTGCTTGTTGATGGTGAGTATCTTCTCCCGGCGCTCCCGGGCCCCGGGCGCGGAGCCGGTCTCGGGGACCTGCATTCCCGCCCGCCGGGCCAGTACGGCCACCGCGTCCCGAAAGGGCAGGTTTTCCAGCTCCATCACATAGTTGATGGCCCCGCCCCCCTTTCCGCAGCCGAAGCATTTGTACATCTGCCGGTCGGGCACCACATGGAAGGAGGGGGTTTTTTCGCTGTGGAAGGGACAGCAGCCCCAGTAGCTGTTCCCCTTTTTTGTCAGACGCACCGACTCGGACACCAGGTCCACAATGTCGGTCCGGGCCAACAGCTCATCCAGAAATCGCTCGGGCAAGGGCAAAGGATTTCCCCCCTATTTGTATCCATTATTTGGGTAAATTATCCCAATTACAGCACTGTCCACCCCTTGGGGATGAACAGCTCCTTAAAACGATCCGCCGCGAAGGGATCGGTCATGCCGGCGATGTAGTCGCACACCGCCCGGTCCACGCCCTCCTCCGCCCGGATGGCCTGGAAGTCGCAGGGCAGCTCGTCCGGGTTTTTCTGATAGTATTCAAACAGCCGGCGGAGCATGTCCTGGGCCTTGCCCTCCTCCCCCTTGGCCACGGGGTTGGTGTATACGCTGGAAAACATAAAGTCTTTCAACGTCTCCATGGCCTCACACACCGCGGGGGACTGGCAGATTTCCTTCTGCCCCCGGCTGGCCCGGACCACATCGGTAACCAAGGTGTTAATCCGCTCGCTGTGGGTGAAGCCCAGCACATTGGATATCTCCAGAGAGATGTCCATGGGATAGATGACGCCCCCCCGGATGGCGTCCTCGATGTCGTGGTTGATATAGGCGATCTGGTCGGCCAGCCGGACAATCTGTCCCTCCAGAGTGGCGGCCGGGGTCCCCTTGGTGTGGCAGACAATGCCGTTGCGCACCTCCCAGGTCAGGTTGAGCCCCGCTCCCCCCTTTTCCAGCCGCTCCACCACCCGCACCGACTGCTTATAGTGGGCGAACCCCCCGGGCATCACCTCATTGAGCAGCCGCTCTCCGGCGTGGCCGAAGGGGGTATGGCCCAAGTCGTGGCCCAGGGCGACGGCCTCGGTCAGGTCCTCGTTGAGGCTCAAAGCCCGGGCGATGGTGCGGGCAATGCGGCTGACCTCCAGAGTGTGGGTCATCCGGGTGCGGTAGTGGTCCCCCTCGGGCTGGAGAAACACCTGCGTCTTGTGCTTCAAGCGCCGGAAAGCCTTGGAGTAGACGATACGGTCGGTGTCCCGCTGGAAGGGGGTGCGGATCGCGCACTCCTCCTCCGGCCGGCTCCGCCCCCGGCTCTCCGCCGACAGGCAGGCCAGCGGAGACAGGGTAATCCTCTCTCGCTCCTGGGTCTGTTCCCGCAGCGTCACAAGCTCACCCTCTCCCATATGTATTTCGGTTATGATTACTTATACGAAAAAACTGCCGGGATTCCTCTTTTTCCTGAAAAATTTTTTCCGCCCAAGCAGAAAGCTCCCACCGCGGCCTGCCGCGGCGGGAGCTGAACGGTTCCGAATTTACGCCTTTTTCTTTCCGGCGCCCACCAGAATATAGACGATGGAGGCCGCCGCAAGCAGGTAGGGGTAGTACAGGCAAGGCATAATCTGGAAAGCGGAGACCGCGCCGCCGGATGCGGAGATGGCCACCAGCATCTGGGCGCCGTAGGGGATGATACCCTGGAACACGCAGGAGAAGGTGTCCAGCAAGGAGGCCGACTCCTTGGGGGTAATGCCGTACTCCTCGCTGATCTCCTTGGCGATAGGGCCGGCCATGACGATAGCCACCGTGTTGTTGGCGGTGGCGATGTCCATGGCTCCCACCAGCAGGCCCACGCCCAGCCGGCCGCCCACACGGCCCTTGAACACCCGGCGGATAAAGGCCAGCAAGGCCTCAAACCCGCCGTACTCCCGGATCAGGCCGCACATGGCGGACACCAGAACGGTGACCATGATGGTCTCAAACATGCCGGAGGCCCCGGAACCCATGCTGCCCAGCAGACCCATGAAGTCGATGGTCCCGGTGGGGAGCACGATGGCGATACCGGCCACAATCCCCACCAGCAGCACCACAAACACGTTCAGCCCGGCGATGCCGCCGATGAGCACCAGCACATAGGGGATGAGCAGCAGCAGGTTGTAGTCGGGAATGTCGATCTGGTCCACGCCGGCGCTGAGGGACTGAATCAGAATCACCGCCAGAGTCACAGCGGCGGCGGGCAGCGCAATCTTGAAGTTGGCCCGGAACTTGTCCCGCATCTCGCAGCCCTGGGTGTTGCAGGCGGCGATGGTGGTGTCTGAGATGAAGGACAGGTTGTCGCCGAACATGGCCCCGCCCATGACAGAGCCCACGCACAGGGCCATGGAAAAGCCGGACACGTTGGACACCGCCGCGGCGATGGGGGTGATCAGGGTGATGGTGCCCACCGAGGTGCCCATGGCGGTGGACACAAAGCAGGAGGCCACAAACAGCACCGCCGCCGAGGCCCAGGCCGGAGTGACGGACAGCAGGAAATAAGCCACCGCCTCGGCGCTGCTGCGCCCAGTAACGCCTACAAAGACGCCGGCCACCAGGAAAATGAGGATCATGGTCATGATGTTCTTATCCCCAACGCCCTGGGCCATGACGGTCAGCTTATCGTCAAACTTCAGCGCCCGGTTCTGGAAGCAGGCCACCATCAGGGCCACCATGAACACCACCACAATGGGGATGCTGTAGAAAGCCATGGACACCTTCAGGCCGTATTCAAACACCAGGCCCATACCTAAGTACAGCACCAAAAATACCAGGATGGGCAGCAGCGCCGCCCCGTTTTGTTTCGGTTTTTTCTGATTCATAAAACGAATCCTCCCTCTTCTCCCAAGTTCTTTCCATTTTAGTTTATATTCCCCCTCATGTCAATGCGCTTTCCGTAAAAAGGAGTGCTCGCAAAAAAGATTTTTTGACGTGTTTCCCCCGCCTCCGGCGGGGGAAACACAGATTAAACTGCGCGCTCATCCGCAAATAGCCCCGAAATATCGCAAAAGAAAAATCAGGACAGGTCTTGACAGCCCATCCTGATTATGGTAGAATAAAATGCTTTTATGCCCTTAATTCGAAATTGGACACTCTCCCAATTTCACAGTGTCAGTCTACCACACCCGGAGGGAAATGGCAAGAGAGAGCGGGGTAAAACCGTCCACGCATCCGTGTGTTTTGTCTCTCCTCCATCCCTCCAAATTGTGCATACTGACGGCAATTTCTCCCTGTTTCCCTAAAATCCGGCATGAAAAAGTGTCAACCAACCGTCAATTCTGAAGAAAGCGAGTTGATATTTCAGCATGGTCGTCAAGGACGTAATGTATGGCAAGACTCTGCGGAAGAGCTTCGCCCGCTACCAGGAGATTCTGGAGATGCCCAACCTGCTGGAGGTACAGAAAACCTCTTATCAGTGGTTCCTGGATGTGGGGCTGAAGGAGGTCTTCAAGGACGTGGGCTCCATCGTGGACTACGGCGGCAATCTGGAGCTGTCCTTTGTGGACTTCTCCATGGATGAGAAGCCCAAGTACGACGTGGAGGAGTGCAAGGCCCGGGACGCCACCTACGCCGCCCCCATCAAGGTGAGGGTGCAGCTGCGCAACACCCAGAACAACCAGATCAACGAGCAGGAGATTTTTATGGGGGACTTCCCCATCATGACCAACTCGGGCACCTTCGTCATCAACGGGGCCGAGCGCGTGATTGTCTCCCAAATCGTCCGCTCCCCCGGCATGTACTACAGCCGCGAGGTGGACAAGGCGGACAACAAGACCTACGCCACCACCGTCATCCCCGGTCGGGGCGCCTGGCTGGAGTATGAGACCGACCTGAGCGACGTGTTCTATGTCCGCATCGACAAGAACCGCAAGCTGCCCGTCACCTGCCTGATCCGGGTGCTGGGCCCCCGCACCGACCCGGAGATCCTTGAGATGTTCGGCGAGGACGAGCGCATCCTGTCCACCCTGGAAAAGGACGCCTGCAAGACCTACGAGGAGGCCTTGCTGGAAATTTACCGCAAGCTGCGCCCCGGCGAGCCCCCCACGGTGGATTCCGCCGAGACCCTCATCAACGCCACCTTCTTCGACCACCGGCGGTACGACCTGTCCACCGTGGGCCGCTACAAGTTCAACAAGAAAATGGCCCTGTGGGCACGGCTGTCCGGCCAGAAGCTGGCCCAGCCTGTGGCCGACCCCCGCACCGGCGAAATTCTCGCCGAGGCCGGCGAGGTTCTCACCCGTGAGCGGGCCCAGGAGTTGGACCGCAAGGGCGTCAACCGGGCCGTTGTGAGCGCGGACGGCAAAGAAGTCATTGTGTTCTCCAACAACATGGTGCGTCTGGAGGACTTTGTGGACTTCGACCCCGCCGAGGCGGGCATCGACGAGATGGTCTCCTTCCCCGTGCTGTGCTCTCTGCTGGACCAGTATCAGGGCGAGGAACTGAAAGAGGCCGTCCGCCGGAGTGTGGAGGACCTGATCCCCAACCACATCACGGTGGAGGACATCATGGCCTCCATCAACTACCTGAACTGCCTGGCCCACAACGTGGGCACCCCCGACGACATTGACCATTTGGGCAACCGCCGCCTGAGGTGCGTGGGCGAATTGATCCAGAACCAGTTCCGCATCGGCTTTTCCCGCATGGAGCGTGTCATCCGGGAGCGGATGACCACCCAGGACCTGGACGTGGTCACTCCCCAGTCCCTCATCAACATCAGGCCGGTCACCGCCGCCATTAAGGAGTTTTTCGGGTCCTCCCCCCTGTCCCAGTTCATGGACCAGACCAACCCCCTGGCCGAGCTGACCCACAAGCGGCGTCTGTCCGCCCTGGGCCCCGGCGGCCTGAGCCGGGACCGGGCTTCCTTCGATGTGCGCGATGTCCACTACTCCCACTACGGCCGGTTGTGCCCCATTGAGACCCCCGAGGGTCCTAACATCGGCCTGATCTCCTACCTGGCCTCCTACGCCCGCATCAACAAGTACGGCTTTATCGAGGCCCCCTACCGCAAGGTTGACAAGGAGACCGGCCGGCTCACCGATGAAATCACCTATATGACCGCCGACATGGAGGACGAGTTCATCATCGGCCAGGCCACCGAGCCGGTGGACGAGAACGGCTGCCTTGTGAATGAGCGCGTCACCTGCCGCCACCGCAACGAGACCATCTCCGTGGACCGCCGCCGGGTGGACTATGTGGACGTGTCCCCCAAGATGATGGTGTCCGTGGCCACCGCCATGATCCCCTTCCTCCAGAACGACGACGCCAACCGCGCCCTGATGGGCGCCAACATGCAGCGCCAGGCCGTCCCTCTGCTCCGGCCCGAGGCCCCCATCGTGTCCACCGGCCAGGAGCACAAGAACTGCACCGACTCCGAGGTGGCCATTCTGGCCGAGGGGGCGGGCACCGTTACCAAGGTGGACGCCCGGCACATCACCGTGGCCTACGACGACGCGGCCCTGGGCACCAAGGAATACCGGCTCACCAAGTACTTGCGCTCCAACCACACCACCTGCATCAACCAGCGGCCCATCGTGGACGCCGGCCAGCGGGTGGACTTCCAGGACGTGCTGGCCGACGGCCCCTCCACCGATCAGGGTGAGATCGCCCTGGGCCGGAATATCCTCATGGGCTTCATGACCTGGGAGGGCTACAACTACGAGGACGCCATCCTGCTCAACGAGCGGATGGTGAAGGACGACGTGTTCACCTCCATCCACATTGAGGAGTATGAGACCGAGGCCCGGGACACCAAGCTTGGCCCCGAGACCATCACCCGGGACATCCCCAACGTGGGCGACGACGCCTTAAAGGACCTGGACGAGCACGGCATCATCCGGGTGGGCGCCGAGATTCGCGCCGGCGACTATCTGGTGGGCAAGGTCACTCCCAAGGGCGAGGCCGAGGCCACGGCCGAGGAGAAGCTGCTCAGGGCCATCTTCGGCGAGAAGGCCCGCGAGGTCCGTGACACTTCCCTGAAGGTGCCCCACGGCGAGGCCGGCATCGTGGTGGACGTGAAGGTCTTTACCCGGGACAACGGCGACGAGCTGGGCCCCGGCGTCAATCAGGTGGTCCGGGTCTACATCGCCCAGAAACGGAAGATTTCCGTGGGCGACAAGATGGCCGGCCGCCACGGCAACAAGGGCGTGGTGTCCCGCATTCTGCCCCAGGAGGATATGCCCTTCCTCCCCGACGGCACCCCCCTGGACATCGTCCTGAACCCCCTGGGCG
>CAJUPW010000021.1 GCA_910588635.1 uncultured Oscillospiraceae bacterium
CCTGGTGGACTACGGCTTCCGCCTGCCCTGCGCCTTCGACAACCGGCCGCTGAAATTTGAGGAGTTCGAGAAACGGGTCAATCAGATCGTCTACGTCTCCGCCACCCCGGGGGAGTACGAGCGCACCCGGTCGGGGCAGATCGTGGAGCAGGTCATCCGGCCCACCGGCCTGCTGGACCCGGTCATTGAGGTTCGTCCGGTAGAGGGCCAGATCGACGACCTGATCGGCGAGATCAATACCCGCACCGCCCGGGACGAGCGGGTGCTGGTGACCACCCTCACCAAGCGGATGGCCGAGGACCTGACCACCTACCTGCAGGGCGCGGGGATCAAGGTGCGGTATATGCACCACGACATCGACGCCATGGAGCGCATGGAGATTATCCGGGACCTGCGCCTGGGGGCCTTCCATGTGCTGGTGGGCATCAACCTCCTGCGGGAGGGCCTGGACCTGCCCGAGGTCAGTCTGGTGGCCATCCTGGACGCCGACAAGGAGGGCTTCCTCCGCTCTGAGACCTCCCTTATTCAGACCATCGGCCGGGCCGCCCGCAACGCCCAGGGTATGGTGGTCATGTACGCCGATGCGGTGACACCCTCCATGCGCCGGGCCATCGACGAGACCGAACGCCGCCGGGAGAAGCAGGACGCCTTCAACAAGGCCCACGGCATCGTGCCCAAGACAGTTATCAAGTCGGTGCGGGACCTGATGAGCATTGCTGCCGGCGAGGATACCGCCGAGAAGCGGGGGGAGGTCCAGGGCCTGACCAAGCAGCAGAAGGCGGAGCGCATCGCCAAGCTGGAAAAGGAGATGCGGGAGGCCGCCAAGCTGCTGGAGTTCGAGCTGGCCGCCGCCCTCCGGGACCAGATTATCGAGCTGCGGGGGAAATAGAGAGGGGTATCTATGTCAAAAAAGGAAGAAAAGACCAACGTCATGCGGGTGCTGGACCAGAAGGACATCCCCTACACCCCCCACGCCTACGACCCGGAGGCAAGGCTGGACGGGGCGGGCGTGGCCCGGCAGCTGGGACAGGACCCCGAGCGGGTGTTCAAAACCCTGGTGGCCCGTGGGGCCTCCGGGGGACTGTATGTGTTCGACATCCCCGTGGAGGCCAATCTGGACCTGAAAAAGGCGGCCAGGGCGGTGGGCGAGAAGTCCGTTTCCATGATCCGCCAGAAGGAGCTGCTCCCCCTGACGGGCTACATCCACGGGGGCTGCTCCCCGGTGGGGATGAGGAAGCCGTACCCCACCGTCTTTGACGAGACGGCGGAGCTCTTTGACACCATCTGCGTCTCCGCCGGAAAGATCGGATTCCAGGTGGAGCTCTCCCCTACCGCGCTGATGGAGCTGGTGGGGGCGTCCACCGCCGATCTGACCGTCTGAGAGGAGGGGCCCATGAGAGAAGCGTGGAGGGAGATGTCTCTGCTCCAGCGGGTGCTGCTGGCAATTCTGGCCGCCATGATCCTGGGCTTCGGGATTGCCACGCCCATCATGGGCACCCGGGAAGGGATCGAGTATGGAAATACTCTGCTTCATTCTACCCAGGAGGGGGAGGTCCGCCGCTATACAGGCCGGATAGACGGCCGGCGGGCGGAGTTCGCCGTTACGCCGGACGGGACCGTGGAGTACCGCTGGGGGGACGAGGCCTACGGTCCCTATCGGGTGGCGGAGGACCCCTCCGCCTCTCCCAAAGGGAGCATGGCCGCCTGGAACCTGCCCGGCATCGAAATTCGCCGGGGGGATGAGGTGCTCTTCCGGGGCGGGCTTTACGATGGGGAGCGGCCCATCCTGTACGACGAGGACGGCGAGCCCTTCAATTTCCTGAGTATTACCTACGGCACCTCGGGCGGAAAGGTCTATGACTCCAACGGGAAGGAGCTGACCCAGCGGGATCTCCACGAGCCCGGTCTGTCCATCGTGGCCCGGCTGGCTCTCCGGGAGCCGGAGCTGACCCACCGGGGCAGCTTTGCCTTCTACCTGCTGGGGACTTTGCTGGCGGCGTTCAATATGTTCCAGATTTGCTTCCCAGGTCTTATGTTCCGCCAGAGCATACGGTGGCATGTCAAAGACCCTTACGCAGCCGAGCCCTCGGACTTCTACATCTTTATGGAACAGGTCGAGTGGGTGATTTTGACCGTTGTGGCCGCTGCGCTCTACTGGCTGGCGATCACCGCCGTTAATTAAGGAGAGCTTTGACGGCGGGCTGGCCCTCCCCCTGGAAGGGGCTCAGCTCCAGCCCCAGAGACAGGCCGAAGTCCAGTCCCATGGCAAAGGCCTGGAGGGCCTCTTCCTTTCGGCCCTCCGGGACGGGGTAGTCGCTTTTCAGGCTTTCGTATAGAAAATAGACGGCGCTGTCCATTGTGAGGCCTCCTTGATGCGGGATAAAATCTCGTATTAAGATGATTATAGCACGAGATAAAATCTCTGTCAATAGGGAGAAATAAATGTATGGAAGTTAAGATGCCCCTTTTGGGCCAGCGGTTAAAACTATTACGGAGCGAAAAAGGTGTAACGCAAAAGGATATTGCTGATTTACTGGGGAAAACCAGCCGCCATTATCAGGATATGGAGGCTGGAAAAATCAATGTCCCCGGCCTAACCCTAATCAGGCTGGCAGATTTTTATGATGTGTCTCTGGACTACCTGGTGGGCCGCAGCGAAGATAGGAGGCGTCTTTGATGGCAAGCAATCCTGATTTTGTCAACTACATCTGTGAACAGCTGGAGGGCCTTGGGGCCGTCCGCTCCCGGAAGATGTTCGGGGAGTATATGGTATACCTTAACGACAAGCCGGTTGTCATTATCTGTGACGACCGTCCTATGGTAAAGATGCTCCCCTGTCTGGAGGAGCTGCTCCGGGACCGTCCCACCCACCCCCCCTACGAGGGGGCCAAGGACCACTACCTCCTGGACCCGGACGACCGGGACACCCTTCGGGAGGCGGTCCGCCTGGC
This sequence comes from uncultured Oscillospiraceae bacterium, assembly GCA_910588635.1. GTDB lineage: Bacteria > Bacillota > Clostridia > Oscillospirales > Oscillospiraceae > Lawsonibacter. Next base: position 2,952 of record CAJUPW010000021.1, read on the forward strand.
CGAGGAGGTCACGCCTCTGCCTAAGAAAAAGGCCCCGAAAAAGAAGGAGACCGCTCCGGCAGAGGGAGCTCTCCCCTGGGACGTGGTCTGGCCTCAGCAGATGAAGCCGGGCCTGTCCGATATCGCGGCCTGGGTGAACAATCCCCTTCTGGAGGAGCTCGCGGACTGGATGAAGGAGACCTATCAGGTGGAGTCCTCCATAGAGTTCAGCAGGTGCTCCATGGACCGGGGCTGGAACATCAAATACAAGAAGGGGAGCAAGGCCCTGTGCGCCCTCTACGTCCGGCAGGGGTGGTTTACCGCCATGGTGACACTGGGGGCCAAGCAGACAGCCGAGCTGGAGACCTTGCTGCCCACCTTCTCCGCCGCTTTCCGCAAGCTGTATGAAAAGACTCCCCTGTTCAACGGCGGCAAGTGGCTGGTGGTGGACGTGAAAAAGCCCGCCCAGCTGGAGGAGGTCCAGCGGCTGATCCTGATGAAGGCCAAGCCGGTAAAAAAAGAGGCTTGACATAAAAAATTTGTTTCATTATTCTATAGAAACCAACGATTTTCCCGCCCCAGGCGGAGCAGAAGGAGAACCAGACCATGCACACACACATCACCGTCAAGGGCGCGCGGGTAAACAACCTGAAAAACATCGACGTGAAAATACCCAGGGACAAGCTGGTAGTCCTCACGGGCCTGTCCGGCTCGGGCAAGTCCTCCCTGGCCTTCGACACCATCTACGCCGAGGGCCAGCGGCGGTATGTGGAGTCGCTGTCCTCCTACGCCCGCATGTTCCTGGGCCAGATGGAGAAGCCCGACGTGGACTACATCGACGGCCTGTCCCCGGCCATCTCCATCGACCAGAAAACCACCAGCAAGAACCCCCGGTCCACCGTGGGCACCGTGACGGAAATTTACGACTACCTGCGCCTGCTTTGGGCCCGGGTGGGCACCCCCCACTGTCCCGTCTGCGGCAAGGAGATCAAGCAGCAGACCATCGACCAGATCATCGACCAGGTGCTCTCCCTCCCCGAGGCCACCCGCATTCAGGTCATGGCCCCGGTGATCCGGGGGAAGAAGGGAGAACACGCCAAAATTTTTGAGGACGCCCGGAAGTCGGGCTACGTCCGGGTGCGGGCGGACGGCTCGCTCTACGATCTCAGCGAGGAGATCAAGCTGGATAAGAACAAGAAGCACCACATCGAGATCGTGGTGGACCGGCTGGTCATCCGGGAGGATATCACCCGGCGGCTCACCGACAGCGTGGAGGTGGCCTCCAACCTGACGGGGGGGCTGGTGATCGTCAACATCGTGGGGGAGGACCGGGACATCATGTTCTCTCAGAACTACGCCTGCGAGGACTGCGGCGTGTCCATCGAGGAGCTGTCCCCCCGGATGTTCTCCTTCAACAACCCCTTCGGGGCCTGCCCCACCTGCACCGGACTGGGCTCCCAGATGAAGCTGGACCCGGAGCTCATCATCCCCAACAAGGACCTGTCCATCATCGAGGGGGCCATCACGGCCTCCGGCTGGAACAACATCAAGTCGGACGGCATCTCCCGGATGTACTTCGACGCCCTGTCCAAGAAATACAAGTTCAAGCTGAACACCCCGGTGAAGGACCTGCCTCAGGAGGTTATGGACGTGATCCTCTACGGCACCGGCGGGGAGAAGCTCACCCTCCACTACGACCAGCCCCGGGGCAAGGGCACCCTGTACCAGCCCTTCGAGGGCATTGTCAACAACCTGGAGCGCCGCTACCGGGAGACCCAGTCCGACGCCATGAAGCGGGAGCTGGAGGAGTGCATGTCCCAGTGCCCCTGCCCCACCTGCCAGGGGAGAAGGCTGAAAAAGGAGTCGCTGGCCGTCACCGTGGGCGGACTGGATATCGACAGCTGCTGCCGCAAAAGCGTCACCGAGGCCCTGGACTTTATGGAGCGGCTGGTTCTCAACGAGACCCAGACCATGATCGCCTCTCAGATTCTGAAGGAGATCAAAAACCGGCTGGGCTTCCTCCGGTCGGTGGGGCTGCAATATCTCACTTTGTCCCGGGAGGCCGGGACCCTCTCCGGCGGCGAGAGCCAGCGCATCCGCCTGGCCACCCAGATCGGCTCCTCCCTGATGGGGGTGCTGTATATTCTGGATGAGCCCTCCATCGGCCTGCACCAGCGGGACAACGACAAGCTCCTCCAGACCCTGAAGGAGCTGCGTGACCTGGGCAACACCCTCCTTGTGGTGGAGCACGACGAGGACACCATGCGCGCCGCCGACTATATCATCGACGTAGGCCCCGGAGCGGGGGTGAACGGGGGCGCCATCGTGGCCGCCGGCACCCCGGAGGAGGTCATGGCCAACCCCAATTCCGTCACCGGGGACTACCTCACCGGGCGGAAAAAAATCCCCGTTCCGTCCGAGCGCCGGAAGGGGAGCGGGCGCTATCTAAAGGTGTTCGGCGCGGCGGAGCACAACCTGCGCCATGTGGACGTGGACTTCCCCCTGGGCACCTTCACCTGCGTCACCGGAGTGTCAGGCAGCGGAAAATCCTCCCTGGTGAATGAAATTCTGTATAAAAAGCTGGGGTCCGACCTGAACCGCACCAAGACGAGGGCGGGCAGGCACGACCGCATTGAGGGGGAGGAGTTCCTGGACAAGGTCATCAACATCGACCAGAGCCCCATCGGCCGTACCCCCCGCAGCAACCCGGCCACCTACACCAATCTGTTCAGCGATATCCGGGATCTGTTCGCCTCCACCCCCGACGCCAAGAGCCGGGGCTACGGCCCGGGCCGGTTCTCCTTCAACACCCGGGGCGGGCGCTGCGAGGCCTGCACCGGCGACGGCCTGCTGAAGATCGAGATGCACTTCCTCCCCGACATTTACGTCCCCTGCGAGGTGTGCAAGGGCAAGCGGTACAACCGGGAGACCCTGGAGGTGCGCTACAAGGGCAGGAGCATCTACGAGGTGCTGGAGATGACGGTGGACGAGGCGCTGCCCTTCTTCGAGAACATCCCCAAGATTTACAACCGCCTGAAAACCCTGGAGGAGGTGGGCCTGGGCTACGTGAAGCTGGGCCAGCCCTCCACTGAGCTGTCCGGCGGCGAGGCCCAGCGGGTCAAGCTGGCCACCGAGCTGTCCAAGCGCTCCACCGGCAAGACCATTTATATCCTGGACGAGCCCACCACCGGCCTGCACTCCGCCGATGTCCACAAGCTGATCGAAGTGCTGCAGCGGCTGGTGGAGGGGGGCAACACCGTGGTGGTCATCGAGCACAATCTGGATGTCATCAAGACCGCCGACTATATCATCGACCTGGGGCCCGAGGGGGGCGACGGCGGCGGAAGCGTGGTCTGCACCGGCACGCCGGAGCAGGTGGCCGCCTGTCCCGGGTCCTATACGGGGCAGTATCTAAAAAAGATGCTCTAATCCGCCCGCGCCCACCCGGCCAGCCGGGCTCCCAGGCGGAAGCCGTGGGCGAAGGCCAGAAAATTGCCGGCCTCCAGCAGGTGGAACACGGCGGGCGGCATATCCTCCCCTTCCCAAAGGGCTTCCGCCTGTGTATAATACTTTTTGTACTCCGGGTCCCGGTCGAAGTCCAGGCCGGACCGGCTGGTTTCCAGGAGGTAAAGCTCTTTCAGTTTTTCTTCCATGGTCATCATCCCTGTATAACGAATTTACATGACGTTATTATACCACGAATTTTAATAATGTCAATAGAAAGCGAGAAAATAATGGAAATTGTTTTGCCCGGCTTTGCGGAGCGTTTAAAGCCGCTGAGAAAGAGTAAAAAAATGACCCAAAGGGCCATGTCAGAGCTGCTGGACTGCACGGAGCGGCACTACCAGAAGATAGAATACGGTCAAATCAACGTCCCCGCTACGACGGTGATCTTCTTGGCCGACTACTTCGGCGTGACCGCCGACTATCTGCTGGGGCGGGAGTGAGCACATGGAACTCTTTCAATTTCTGACTACCACCACGACAGGCAAGTGCCTGCTTACCATGCTGGTGTCCATGATTCCCATTATTGAGCTGCGGGGAGGGCTGCCCTTCGGGGTGGCCCTGGGCCTGCCCTACTATCTGGCCTTTCCGGCGGCGGTGGCGGGCAACCTGATCCCCGCCCCCTTTATTATCGTCTATATCCGGCGGGTCTTTGGGCTGATGCGGAAATATCTGCCCCGGCTCAACGGCCTGGTGGACAGGCTGGAGAAAAAAGCCCATCTCAAGGGAAAAAAGGTACAGAAGTACCAGTATCTGGGCCTGTGGCTCTTTGTGGCCATCCCGCTGCCCGGAACGGGGGCCTGGACGGGCTCCCTGGCGGCGGCTTTCCTGGGCATGCGGCTGAAAAAGGCCATGCCCGCCGTGGTGCTGGGCGTCCTCACCGCCGGGTGCATCATGCTGGGGCTGACCCATGTGGGAATCAATCTGTTTTCAGGGACAGTCTGACCCACTTCTGCATAGAATACCCCGGAGGTGCTGCCAAATGGGTACATTCTGGGATATTCTGCTGGCCGCAGTGTGCGCCTGCGGACTGGCTTTTGTGGGCTGGTGGCTGTTTGGTCTGCTGCTGCGCCCTTTGCCCGGGTGGGAGGCCAAGGTAATGATCCCCGGCCGGGGCGAGGGAGAGGGACTGGAGCAGCAGGTGCGCTCCTTCCTGTGGCTGCGGGGTCTGGGGCTGCTGCGGTGCCCCATTGTCATCGCCGACGTGGGCCTCACCCCCGCCGGCTGGGAGCTGGCCCTGCGCCTCACCGCCCGCTGGCCTGAGGTGATCCTGTGGCCGGCCGGCGACTTGGGAGATTATATCGCAAGAACATAACAGAGCGGCCGCTGACCGCCCCAAAGCGCGACCCGGGGGAGCGGACTTTGCGGCGACGAAAGGAGAGGGCGCCCTTGTCAGATCAGGAGCTGGAAATGATCGAGGGCACCGTCTCCTCCGTTATTTTTCAGAACGAGGAGAACGGCTACACCATCCTCAGGCTGGATGTCCACGGGGAGGAGGTTACGGTGGTGGGGCCTATGGCCGGGACGGCGCCGGGGGAGTACCTGTCCGTCCGGGGCCGATGGACCCGCCACCCCACCTACGGCCCTCAGATGAAGGCGGAGGTGGTGGACCGCCGCCTGCCCCAGAGCATGAAGGAAATTTTCCACTACCTGTCCTCCGGGGCCGTCAAGGGGGTGGGTAAAACCACCGCCCGGCTCATCATTGAGGCGTTCGGGGAGGAGGCCCTCACCGTCATTGAGGAGAACCCGGAGCAGCTCACCAAAATCAAGGGAATCACCAAAAAGCGGGCCTGGCAGATTGGCGAGGTATTTCGCCAGCAGATGGGCGCCCGCCGGCTGATGGAGTTTCTTACAGAGCACCAGCTCCCCCTGGAGCTGGCCGGCCTGCTCCGCCGGGCCTACGGCGACGTGGCGCTGGAGTTGGTGAAGGCCAACCCCTACCTGCTGGTGAACGAGGAGTTCGAGGTGGAGTTTTCCCAGGCGGACAAGCTGGCCCTGGACCTGGGAGTGGGGGCGGAGGACCCCCTCCGGCTGGAGGCGGGGCTTATTTTCGAGCTGGCCCACAACAACTACAACAACGGCCACACCTTCCTGCCCCGGCGCAAGCTGGTGGAGGCCACCTCCGTTCTGTTGGAGGTGGCCGGCGAGCTGCTGGAGGACTGTCTGGAGTTGCTCCTCCGCCGGGGCGAGGCGGAGTGCGAGAACGTGGCGGGGCAGGAGGCGGTATACCTTCCCGCCCTCCACGAGGCAGAGGCGTACATCGCCCATCGGATTCTGGAGATGAGCCGGGCCGAGCTGCTGCCTCCCCAGGGGCTGGACAAGCTCATCCGCCGCATTGAAAAGGAGCAGCGCATCTCCTACGCCCCCCAGCAGCGCTCCGCGGTGGAGCTGGCCGCCAACCGGCAGATCATGCTCCTCACCGGCGGGCCGGGCACAGGCAAGACCACCTGTCTGCGGGGCGTGCTGGCCCTCTTTGAGATGATGGGGCTGGACACCGCTCTGGCCGCTCCCACCGGCCGGGCTGCCAAGCGGCTGGGGGAGCTGTGCAATACCGACGCTTCCACCATTCATCGGCTGCTGGAGACCGGCTTCGACCCCCGCACAGGGAAGCTGGTGTTCACCCGCAACTCCTACGACCCGCTGAAGGCGGACGCGGTCATTGTGGACGAGACCTCTATGGTGGACGTACCCCTTATGGCCGCCCTACTGGACGCCCTCCGGGACGACTGCCGGCTGGTGCTGGTGGGCGACCCGGATCAGCTGCCCTCGGTGGGGCCGGGGAACCTGTTTGCCGACCTGATCCGCAGCCAGGTGGTGCCCACCGTCCGGCTGACGGAGATTTTCCGCCAGGCCGCCCAGAGCGCCATCATCCGCAGCGCCCACCTCATCAATCAGGGTGAGGTGCCCGACCTACGGCGCAACGAGGGGGACTTCTTCTGCCTGGCCCGCCGGGACGCTCAGGAGGTGCTGGACACCATTGTGGACCTGTGCCGCCGCCGCCTCCCTGAGCGCATGGGCATCCCCTCCGACCAGATTCAGGTGCTCTCCCCCACCCGCCGCCGGGGGACGGGCACCCGGGCCCTGAACCAGGTGCTCCAGACGGCCCTGAATCCGCCCCTGGAGGGGAAGGGGGAGAGGCGCTTCGGCGACTGGGTATTTCGGGCGGGGGACCGGGTGATGCAGGTACGCAACAACTACGACATCCTCTGGCGGGAGGACGGAGGGACCGACTCCGGCATGGGGATGTTCAACGGGGACATCGGGGTGATTCGCTCCATTGAGAAGGAGGTCATCACCGTGGACTTTGACGGCAGAGTCGTGGAGTACTCCCCCGACATGCTGGGGGAGCTGGAGCCGGCCTTTGCCGTCACGGTCCATAAGGCCCAGGGCAGCGAGTACCGGGCGGTCATCCTGGCCGCCCTGGACGGCGCCCCCATGCTCATGACCCGGGGAGTGCTGTACACCGCCGTCACTCGGGCCCGGGAGCTGTTCATTTTGGTCGGCGACCCCACCGCCGTGGCCGGGATGGTCCGCAGCAACCGGCAGACCCGCCGCTACTCCGGCCTGAAGGCCAGGCTGACAGAGGAATAAAAAAGCCTTCCCCCAAGGGGGAAGGCTTGGCCTTGCGGGAGGACGCGGGATTTACACCCCCAGCCAATCCGGTAGGGTAGGGTCGTCCCAGCGGGTGATGTAGCGGTCGGCCAGGGCCTTGAGCTGCTCCTGCTCGGCGTCAGAGTTGACGTCATAGATGACGCACAGCGAAAAGCCGGCCCCCTTCGCGGTCTGGGCGGCCACCAGGATGTCCTCGAAAATAACGGTGTTCTCCGGATTTCCCCCCAGCCGCCGGGCGGCCTCCAGGTAGACGGTGGGCTGGTTTTTTCCCTCGCCCACCTCCTCGCAGGACAGGAGGAACTCAAAGTAGTCCCGCACGCCCAGCCGGCGCAGGCAGATATCCAGCAAGGCGGGGGCCGTGGAGGAGGCAATGCACATTTTGAACCCGGCCGCTTTCATGCGCGCCAAAAAAGCCGCGGCCCCCGGCTTCAAGGGCACGTCGGAGCGATAGTGTCCCTCCATCAGGCCGTTAATCTCGGAACAAATTTGTTCCGCTGTTTCGGGCAGATGATATTCCCGAATAAACAGGTTGGCCGTTCCCTCCATAGTCAGAGCGATGGACTCCTCCTGGAGCTCCGGGGACAGAGGCGGAAAACCCCGGCGGGCCAGAAATTCGTCTGCAAGCCGGTTCCAAAAGCCCATGGAGTCCACCAGAGTGCCGTCCATGTCAAAAATCGCGAATTTTTTCTCCATATACAATCCCGTCCTTGCGTGAAATAGTCAGAGGTATTATAATAGAAACAGGCATAATACGCAAGTTTTTTATAAAGACTAGAAGGAGGACTGCCCCATGACCGACCAGGAACTGGTAAAAAAAGCCTTTGAGATGCACCAATTTTCCTATGTGCCCTACTCCCATTTCCCGGTAGGGGCGGCGCTGCTGACAGAGGACGGCCGGGTGTTCACCGGCTGCAACGTGGAAAACGCCGCCTACGGCTCCACGATCTGCGCCGAACGGTGCGCCATCCTGAAAGCGGTGAGCGAGGGCTGCCGGGAGGGCTGGACCTCCATCGCCATCGCCGGGAGGGGAGAGGATTACTGCTGGCCTTGCGGAGCCTGCCGCCAGATGCTCTATGAGTTTGCCCCGGACCTGCGGGTGCTGGCCGCCCGGGGGGACGGGGACTACAAGGAGGTCAATCTGTCCGACCTGCTGCCTTACGGGTTTGGACCGAAATCACTGACATAAAGAATTTTCGTATAATTTCTAAAAAACAGGATAAACTACCCCCGGAACCCGAAACAAGGAGGTGGTTTGACGTGATGATGGACAAAATCGCACTGACGCTGCTGATTATCGGCGGTCTGAACTGGGGCAGTGTAGGCCTGTTCCAATTTGATCTGGTGGCCTTCGCCTGCGGCGGCTCCGGCAGCATGATCAGCCGGGTAATCTATACCTTGGTGGGACTGTCCGCCGTGTGGTGCGTCTCCCTGCTGTTCCGTGACCGGGACCCCGTGGAGGAGCGCCGCTGACCGCAAGTTCCGTATCATTGCCAGAGGCCCGGAGCAACAGCTCCGGGCCTCTGAAGTTTTTATTTGGGAATGGGAAAAATCAGCCCTTTACGCCGCCGGAGGCCAGACCGCTGACCAGATTCTTTTCGATGCTCATAAACAGGATGACCACCGGGATGATGGCGAAGATGGAGGCGGCGAAGAGGTACTGCCACTCGATGATGTTGTAGCCGTTGAAGGTATTGATGCCCACGGTGAGAGGCTTGAGCAGGTCGTCCTGGATCAGACACAGGGCCACGGTATACTCGTTCCAGGCGTTAATGAAGATAAAGATCAGCGTGGTGACGATGCCGGGGGCGGCCACGGGGAGGAGGACCTTCATCATGGATTGGATGCGGTTGCAGCCGTCGATGGTGGCAGCCTGCTCCATGTCCGCCGAGATGCCCATAAAGGTGCCCCGCAGCAGCCAGATGGTGAAAGCCTGGTTAAAGGCGGCGTTGATAAAGATCAGGCCCCAGATGCTGTTGGTCAGGTGCAGGACCTGCATGACCTGGTAGATACCGATGAGCAGCACCACCGGGGCGAACATCTGTGAGACGATGACGAAGCCCAAAAAGGCGGTCTGGCCCTTGAACTTCATCCGGGCCAGGGCATAAGCCGCCGGGATGCCGCACAGCATGGCGATGATGGTGGAGCCGCCGGCGATCATAAGGGAGTTGAGCATGTACTTGGCCATGGGAGCCCGGCTCCAGATGTCGATAAAGTTGGACCACAGGGCAGTGACGGGCAGGATGGTGCCGCCGGAGAAGATCTCGCTGCGCTCCTTCAGGGCGGTGCACAGCATGGCGAAGTAGGGGTACAGGGTGATGACGCACACGTCCAGCACCACAAAGTAGAGCAGCAGGCGCAGGATGGTCTTTTTTATGGAGACCGGCTTTTTCACGGTTTCGGTCACAGGTCCTCATCTCCTTTCCGCAGGGTATAGACCATGTATACGCTGGCGCAGATCAGCAGGATGAGGAAGCCGATCACCGAAACGGCGGAGGCTTCGCCCTGTTTTCCATTATAGAAGGCCAGCTTATACAGGTAGGTGACCAGGGTGTCGGTGCGGTTGGCGGGGTCGCCCTTGGTCATGGTCCAGATGATGGGGAAGGAGTTGAACACATAGATGATGTTCAGCACGGTGGACACCGTCAGGGAGGACTTGACCAGGGGCAGAGTGATCTGGAACAGCTTCTGGAAGTAGCCCGCCCCGTCCACGGTGGCTGCCTCGTAGTAGGAGGCGTCGATGCTCTGCAGGCCGGAAAGCACGCAGAAGCAGACGAAGGGGATGGTGACGAAGATACCGCAGGCGATCTCCCAGGCGAACCAGGCGGAGGGGGTGGAGGTCCAGTTGACAGAGGCGCTGATGAGGCCCAGCTTCTTGAACAGGGTGTTCAGGGTGCCGTAGTCGGTGTTGACGATAAACTTCCAGGCGCTTGCCTGGATGACCAGCGTGGTGGCCCAGGGGAATACCACGATGGCCCGGGCAATCTTCCGGCCCTTGAACTCGTTGTTCAGGATGAGGGCCAGGATGAAGCCCAGCACGGTGGAGATGACCACCACGGCGACGGTCCAGAGAATGGTGTTTTTCAGCACCACGGCGAAGGACGGGTCCTTGATGACGGTGGTGAAGTTTTCAAAGTTGTTGAAGCCCTTCAGCTTGCCCGCCCTGGTCACCTTGTTCGCGGACAGCTGGAACACCTTGAAGATGGGCGTTACGATAAAGATGGCCATGAGGATGATGCTGGGGGCGATCCAGATGTAGGGCTCAACGGTGCGGAAAAATTTTCTGTTTCCGGGGTTGGGCAGGCGGGGCGCCGCCTGGGATTGCTGCTGAACGGGGGCAGCCGGGGTTTTTGTACTCACGGAGACACCTCCTATCATTTCATGAGCGCCTTCCGGCCGCTTTCCAAAGGCGGCGGGCGGTCCGCCCTTGGAAAACGGCTGGAAGAGCCGGGGGCCGGGCCGTTTTGGCCCGGCCCCGCGGTTTACATGCGGCAGTTAAATTGGATCAGGCTGCGGCTCAGCCGGCAATCTTGGTCTGGAGCGCGTCCAGCAGCTCCTTCACGTTGCCGCCCAGAAGGGCCTGCTGCTCCACGTCGATGACGCCCTGCTTCACGTCGGCCCACTTGGCCTGAGCGGTGGGATAGAACTTGGCGGAGCCAACGATCTCAATCCAGCTGGCGGCGTCGGGGTTGGCGGCGGCCATGATCTCGCCGCCGGTGCTGGTGGCGGGCAGGAAGTCCTCCATGATGACCCAGTCGGAGTAGCGGGTGTCCTCATAGAAGAAGTCGAAGAAGGTCTTGATGGCGTCCACCTTGTTGTCGGTGTCCTCGTTGTCAAACACCATGAAGCGGTCCATAACGCCCACGGAAGAGGTGCTCTTGCCCTCATTGGCGGGGATGGAGGCGATGCCGAAGTTGATGGGATTCTCAGAGCTGGCCACGTAGGAGGAAATCTGGTTGGGGCCGATCATCATGGCCACCTTGCCGGCGGCGAAGAGCTCCTGCAGGTCATAGCGGGTCTGGGTGGCGGGATCGGAGTTGGTCAGGCCGTCCTTGACCAGACCCACGATGTACTCAACGGCTTCCACGTTCTCGGCGCTGTTCAGGGTCCAGTTGCCGGAGGCGTCGGTGAAGTCGCCGCCGTTGGTCCAGGAGTAGTAGGCGAAGCAGGCCTGGCCCTCGTCGGTGGTCATATCCACGCCCCAGGGGTAGACCTCGGCGTCATAGGCCTTGATGGCCTCACAAGCGGCCCTCAGCTCAGCCCAGGTGGTGGGCACCTTGTCCACGCCGGCTGCCTCCAGAATGTCCTTGTTGTAGTACATGGCGCGGGCAGAGGCCAGGTCGGGGATGGCCCAGATGGTGCCGTCGATGTTGGACTGCTCAATGAAGGCGGGATAGAACTTGGCATAGGTCTTGTCAGAGACAAAGTCCTTGATGGGCCGGAGCAGGTCATCGCCCACATAGTCAGCGAAGGTGTCGATGTTCAGGATGTCGGGGGCGGCGTTGTTGGAGACGCGGGTGTTGACCACAGTGTAAATGTCGTTCCAGGAGACCACTTCCACCTTCAGGTCGATGCCCTCGTTGGCGGCGTTGAAGTCGCTCTGGAACTTGGCCCACCAGTCCTTGGTCTGCTTGCCGTACTCGGCGGCGATCACGCTGATGGCGACCTTGTCGCCGGAGGGGGCGGGATCGGGGGTGCCGGATCCGGAGTTATTGGCGGGGGGATTGCTGGGGCCGCCGCAGGCGGCGAGGGACAGGGACATAGCCGCTGCAAGTAAGGCTGCAAGAACTTTCTTCATTTTTATTCTCCTTCTTTCATGATTTTGCCTTGATGAAAAAAGGCGCATAGGGAAAATCCACAAATGCGCCCTTCCATTCCTAATTATACTTGTTCATTGTGCAATTCATAGTGCTAACCGTTCAGAATATAGAAAAATCGTACGAACTAATGAATGACCGTACGATTTTTTATATTTTCGGTTTGGGAAGTCAGCCTCGAGTCTGCTTGCGGAAGGCGCTGGGGGTGGTGCCGGTCATGGAGCGAAAAACCTTGGAGAAGTAGTTGTAGTCGCTGATTCCAACCTGCTCCGCCACGGCGGAAATGGGCAGGCTGCTTTGTACAAGCAGCCTCTTAGCGGCGCTGATGCGCCGCTGAGCGATAAGTTCGGACAAGGTCTGCCCGCCGGACAGCTCCTTGGCCAGGGCGCACAGCTTAGTGCGGCCGATGTGCAGGTGCTGGGAGATGGAGGCCAGAGACAGCTTTTCCATATAGTGCTCGTCCAGATACAGCTCCAGCTTCTGCAGGTCGGTCTGCTCGGTGGCCAGAATCATCCCCCTGAGCTGAATATAGGCGGACAGGGCCTCCAGCGTTTCGGTGTAGGCCTGAATCTCTTTCTGGGAGCACTGGCGGAACTGGAAAAAAGACTCCTTCAGGGCATCCGGCTCGCCCGGATACCAGTCCAGCAAGGAGCGGGTGTACTCCCACTGCTTTTCAATGGGGGAGTCGTCCAGATAACAGCCCACGGCCAGATAGGCCAGGGGCTGGTTCTTATCGTAGAGAGGCATGATGGCCTCGCAGATGCCGGCGTGGCAGCGGTAAAACTGAAAGCCCTTTTCCGCCGAGTAGTGCTTGATCTTGCACATGTCGCAGGCGACGCAGCGCTCGTGCCCCTCGGGCAGGTCGTTAATCATCCGGCAGAAGGGCGGGTGCCCCCGGAACAGGTTGATGTCCCGGCCCTCCGGGTCCAGAATATTGGCGGGAACCCCGGTCAGTATTTTCAGGTTGGCGATCAGTCTGCGCAGCTGGTCTTCATCAAAGAGAATGTTCAACTCCACCGCCTCCTTTGATACCTATATTGTAGCCCCTTCCGGTGGGATTGTGAAGAGGAGATTTAAACTTAAATTAGAAAAATCGTCCAAAAAATGCTGCATTTTTATGGAAACAAAACTGAGCCGGAGAACGGCAAAGGGTCCCGGCCAGCCGGCCGGGACCCTTTGCCTGTGTGTTGTAAAAGGAGAGGGAGAAATGGGAGATACATGAAGTAGCTTTTAGCTACAATGTCATCATAGGGGATAAATGAGGCAATTTCGTGACCTTCCCGTGAACTTTCTGTGAATTATGCGAAGCCGCTTTCCGGCGATGAAAAAGGGACGCCCGGAGGGGCATCCCTTTCGACAAAATTGTGCTTACTTCAGGTTCAGAGCCTCTTTTACCTTGTTGATGATGTGGGCGCCGATGTCCCGGGAGGCGTCCGTGGTCTGGGCGCCGATGTGGGGGGAGACCACAAAGTTGTCGCAGTCGAACAGGGGGGAGCGGAATCCGGCGTCAGCGGTCAGGCCGTCGCCGGCGACCTCATTCTCCAGCACGTCGGTGGCGTAACCGCCGATCTTGCCGGCCTTCAGGGCCTCGCACATATCCTTCTCGTTGACAATGCCGCCCCGGGCCATGTTCAGCACCACGGCGTCGTTCTTCATCTCGGCGATAGACTGGGCGTTGAACAGGTTCCTGGTCTCGTCGTTCAGGGGCATGTGGATGGTGATATAGTCAGACACCTTGCAGACCTCGGCGATGCTCATGGAGGTGGCCTCGTTCTTGGCGAAAATCTCGGCGGGGAGGTAGGGGTCGTAGGCCACGATCTTCATGCCGAACACCCGGGCGATCTCGCCCACCCGCTGGCCAATGCGGCCGAAGCCCAGCACGCCCAGGGTCTTGCCCCGGAGCTCGCGGCCCACAAAGGCGTACTTGTCCCACTTCTCGTTGACGGTCACGTCCCGGTGGGCGGGGATGGTGTGCCGGGACAGCTCCAGCATCTTGCAGATGGTCAGCTCGGCCACGGCGTTGCCGTTGAGACCGGGGGCGTTAAAGACCTGTACGCCCTTCTCCTCGGCGTACTTGGTATCAACGTGGTTCAGACCCACGGAGCACACGCCGATGACCTTCAGGTTCTTGGCGGCGTCCAGCACCTCTTTGTCGATCTTGGGGTCCACCCGCATAATGAGCACGTCCACATCGCCAATCCCGGCCTTCAGCTCGTCCTTGGAGGGGGGGAGCTGCTCACAGGTAGTGACATCCATATACTTGCCCAGTTCCTCGGCAATGGCGGGGGAGACGACGTCAATGATGAGACATTTCATAAGACAACATTCCTTCCTTATCAATTATTTTTTGGGCCGCAGCCCAATTTCATATATCATCTATTGAGTATTATGCCATATTTTTGCGGATTTGGGAAGTACCTTTTTGTCGAGGGTTGCCACAATCTTTTGGCTGTGGTATAATGACTTATACACTAAAAAAGGCGGGGCGTTTTTGTGAACTTTCAACACTTAAAATACTTCCTCATGGTGGCAGAGGAGCTGAACATCACCCGGGCGGCGGAGCGGCTGTACATCTCCCAGCAGTCCCTGTCCAACCATATCGGCAATCTGGAGCGGGAGCTGGGGGTGAAGCTGTTCACCCGCTCCCCCAAGCTGTCGCTGACCTACGCGGGGGGGTTGCTGGTGGACACCGCCTCTCAGATTCTGGACCTGCACAGCCAATACCTGTCCAAGGTGGGGGATATCAACAAGCAGTACCTGGGGGTGCTGCGGGTGGGAATCTCCCACACCTGCGGCCTGGCCCTGCTGCCCGATATCCTGCCCCGGTTCCGGGCAGAATTTCCCCAGGTGGAATTTTCCCTGTTCGAGGGCAACTCCACCCAGCTGGAGGACGAGCTGTCTCATGGCCGGACCGATCTGATTATCTGCTTCCAGCCCATTATCATGGATGGGGTGGCCGCCATCCCCCTGACCGAGCAGCGGCTGGTGATGGTGGTACCCCGCACCTTTACCGACCAGCTCTTCGGCCCTCAGGCGGGAGAGATTCGCCGGCAGTACGCCCAGGGGGCGGATATCCAGGCCTTTGAGCATCTGCCCTTCGTGCTCATCAAGCGGGGCAACCGCACCCGGAACATCGTGGACCAGTATTTCAGCCGCTACTATTTCAAGCCGCAGCTGATCCTGGAGACGGAGAACACCGTCACCACTCTGGCTATGGCCCTGGCTGGGGTGGGCATCACCATCTGTCCGGAGCTGTTCCTGCGGGCCATCCCCAACCCGCCCCACGACTCGGCGGGGGTGGACCTCTTCCCCCTCACCGACCCCTCCACCTTCAGCAAGCTGGTGGCCGGCTACCGGAAGAGCCGGTATCTGTCCCACTTCGGCCAGCGGTTCATTGAAATCACCCAGGATGTTCTGGGGGAGTGAGCGGCTCAGCCTGCCCCGCGTTCCCGCACGCAGGCCTTGATTTTCTCAAAGGTCTCGTCGCTCAGGTCGTGCTCCATCTTGCAGGCATCGGCGGCGGCCGCCTCCTCACTCACCCCCAGAGCCATGAGAAACCGGGTGAGCAGCTTGTGCCGGCCGTAGATGCGCTGGGCGATCTCCTCTCCGGGGGGAAGGAGGGTAATGAAGCCGTCGGCGTCCATCTCGATGTAGCCGTTCTCCCGGAAGCGCTTCATGGCTACGCTGACGCTGGGCTTGGTCAGCTCCAGCTGGCGGACCACGTCAATGGAGCGCACCGCCCCCTGACGTTCCCGCAGGATCAGGATGGCCTCCAGGTAGTCCTCAGCGGATTCATGAATATTCATAATTTACACTCCCTTTAATAGTAAGGTTATCATACACAAACCCAAAAATCAAGAAGTTTTCCCGCTTAAACTGAGAACCGGCTCCTATATGGGGGCCGGTTTCCTTGTGTCAGGACTGTATTAAGAGGGCATAATTGAGTTGACACGGGCGAACGGATATGGTAGAAGTATAATGGGGTAAGTTTGGAAAAGATTGAAAAAAGGAGAAACATCATCAGATGAAACTTTTGGAATTGCTGGGCGTTTTCGGCGGATTGGCCCTGTTTCTGCACGGGATGCAGATGATGAGCTCCGGCCTGGAGGCCGCCGCCGGCGGCCGGATGAAGGCCATCTTGGAGAAATTGACGGCCAACCGCTTTATGGGGGTTCTGGTGGGCGCGCTGATTACCGCCGCCGTCCAATCCTCCTCTGCCACCACCGTCATGGTAGTAGGCTTTGTCAACGCCGGAATGATGACGCTGAATCAGGCCGTCTGGCTTATCATGGGAGCTAACGTGGGCACCACCGTCACCGGCCTGCTCATCGCCCTGGACGTGGGGGCACTGGCCCCGGTAATCGCCTTCGCCGGCGTGTTCTTAATGGTCTTTGTCAAGCGGGCGAACCTGCAGCACATCGGCCAGATTCTGGCCGGTCTGGGCATCCTTTTCATCGGCATGGACACCATGAGCGCCGCCATGGCCCCCCTCCGGGAGTTTCCGGTCTTTGTCCGCCTGATGTCCACTCTGTCCAATCCCTTGCTGGGTATCCTCTTCGGCGCGGCCTTTACCGCTCTGATTCAGTCCTCCTCCGCCTCGGTGGGTATTTTGCAGACCCTGGCCGCCGGCGGCATCATCCGGTTCTCCGGGGCGGTGTTCGTCCTGTTCGGACAGAACATCGGCACCTGCATCACCGCTGTGCTGGCCGCTCTGGGCACCGGCCGGAACGCCAAGCGGGCCACCTGCATCCATCTGCTGTTTAACCTCATCGGCACGGCAATTTTCACCGCCGCGGTGCTGATTTTCCCCATTGTGCCCCTGATCGAGGCGGCCATTCCCGGCGCCAGGGCGGAGATTGCCGCCATGCACGTAATTTTCAATCTGGCCACCACCGTCCTGCTGCTCCCCTTCGGCAACGGCCTGGCCCGGCTGGCCTGCCTGCTTCTCCCCGACCGGGAGGAGGTCCAGGGGCCCGCCGGGATGCGCCTGGCCTACCTCACCCCCATTCCCGCCTCCGCCAAGGATGCCGGCCTGGGTGTGTCCGCCATCGTGGTGGACCAGCTGCGCAACGAGCTGCATCGGATGCTGGAGATGGCCCGGCAGAACGTGGACGCCGGCTTCAAGGCGGTGCTGGACCGGGACACCGCCCCTCTGGAGCGGGTGGAGCAGCGGGAGGAGTATATAGACTTCCTGAATCGGGAAATCTCCCGCTATGTCTCCCGGCTTATCGCCGTTGAGACCAACGAACAGGGCTCCCGGACGGTGAGCAGCTTCTTCACCATCGCGGGGAATATCGAACGCATCGGCGACCACGCCGACAACCTGGCCGGTTACACCCGCCTGCTGGCCGAGAAGGACATCAGATTCTCCCGGTACGCCCAGGAGGAGATCAGAGAGATGCGGGACGTCACCCTCCGGGCGGTGTCCGCCCTGTTCTCCGGTGAGGCCGGGAGCGACGGCTGGCTGGCCCAGGTGGCCCGGTTGGAGCAGCGGATCGACGATATGACCGCCGATTTCCGCCGGGCCCAGTTGGTGCGCATGCGGGAGGGCGGCTGCTCCGACGAGGCCTGCATCCTGTTCTCCGAGCTGCTCACTGACTTTGAGCGGATGGGCGACCATGTGCTTAACATTGCCCAGGAGCTGACCCGGGCAGACGCCACCCTGTAACGACGAAAAAGGCCCGCTCCCCTGAGGGAGCGGGCCGAACTGTTTATTCTGATTTTTGGCAAGCCCAGATCAACGCCCCAAAGCCGCACCCGCCGATGATGTTTCCGATGGTGACGGGGATCAGATTAGAGAAGAAGCCTGCCATGCTGAGGGAGGACAGATTCACCCCGGCCTCCTGGGCCAGTCCGGCGCAGTCGGGCAGGCCAGCCGCCAGCAGCCCGGCGGGGATATAGTACATGTTGGCCACGCAGTGCTCAAAGCCGCCGATGACGAAGAAACACACCGGCACGAAAGCACCTATGGCCCGTCCGGGCAGGCTCTTGGAGCACAGGGAGCACATTACCCCGGCGCACACTAAGATGTTGCACAAAATCCCCAGTACCACCGCCCGTCCGAAGGGGATGGCGCATTTGTTGGCCGCCACGCGGATGGCGTACACCCCCAGGGCAAGGTAGTCGAAAGTCCCGCTGAAGGCCACCGCCGCCGCCAGCACCGCCGCCCCCACAAGGTTGCCCAGATAGACGATGACCAGATTCCGCACCATCCCGGCCAGTGTGGCCTTTTTCTCCAGAAGGGAAACAGTGATGAGGCAGTTTCCGGTAAACAGCTCCGCCCCGGTGACGATGACCATAATCAGCCCGAAGGGGAACAGCAGCCCGCTGACCACCCGGGCAACTGAGGTATTCGTCAGTCCAAAGGAAGCGATGCTGGACACCAGCCCGCCCCCGCCGATGAAAAATCCCGCCAGTACCGCCGCCAGAAACAGCTTCACAGTGCTGTTTCTGGCCTTTTTGGCCCCCACCTGGGCGTAAAAATCGACAAATTCCGCCGGGCTCAGCATATAATCTCCGCCTTTCTTTTATTTCCCCGCCGGCTGGGCGGAGGAATACGGATACCACGAAATATCAGCACAGCCCCAGCAGGCGCCGCGCCTCTCCGATCATATACAGCGACCCGCAGGCGCACACCGCGTCCTGCGGCCCCGCCGCCGCCAGAGCCTGATCCAGGCCGTCCCGAACCGTCTCACAGGGGACAGCCCTACCCCCCCGGCTCTCCAGCCAGGCGGCCAGATCGGCGGCGGACTTGGCCCGTGGGCTGTCCGGAGTGATGGTGTAAAACTCCTTTGCCAGCGGGAGCAGCTGCTCCATCATGGCGGTCCAGTTTTTGTCCGCCAGCACGCCGGTAAGGAAAATCAGCTTTTTCCCCGGATATAACGCTTGCAGCGATCGGGCCAGCGCCTCCATGCACTGGGGGTTGTGGCCTCCGTCCAGGAGCACATCGGGGGAGCGGCGGGCCAGCTCCATCCGGCCGGGCCACCGTGCCTGGGACAGCCCCCGGTTCAGGGCGTCCTCGGAGATCGCCCAGCCTCGCCGCCGGAGGACGTTCACCGTCTCCAGCACCACGGCAGCGTTGCTGACCTGATACTCCCCCAGTAGGGAGATATGGTAGGGGCCTGCACCCAGGTAAGTAAAGGTCTGGCCCTCCGGGCCGGCAGACAGCATCCGGGGCGGGGCGGTCACAGTCAGGGGAACCTCCAGCCTCCGGCAGACATCCTCCACCACGGCCCGCACCCCCTGGCTCTGGCCATAGAGGACCGCCTCACAGCCCGGCTTGATGATGCCCGCCTTCTCGGCGGCGATCTGTTCTGCCGTGTCCCCCAGCAGCTCGGTGTGCTCCAGGCCGACATTGGTGACAACCGCCGCCTCCGGGGCGGGGATGATGTTGGTGGAGTCCAGCCGTCCCCCCAGGCCGGTCTCCAGGACGACGATATCGCACCCGGACCGCAGGAAGCAGACCATCCCGAGGGCGGTCATCAGCTCGAACTCGGTCTCGTCCTCCGCCGCCTCCAGCACCTGGGCGGTAATGTCCGCCAGACCGGCGTCGGAGATGGGAACCCCGTCCACCTGGAACCGCTCGTGAAAGCGCCACAGGTGGGGAGAGGTATACAGCCCGGTTTTCAGCCCGGCCGCCGTGAGCACCGAGGCGAGCATGGCGGCGGTGGAGCCCTTTCCGTTGGACCCGGCGATATGGACGAATTTCAGCTTCTCCTGGGGATCGCCCAGCCGGCCCAGCAGCCGGCGGATGCGGTCCAGACCCGGCCTTTGGCCCACCCAGGCCCGCTGGTGGACCAGATCTGCCGCTTCCTGTCCGGTCATGCTTATCCCTCCCAGACCCGGGCGAGCAGGGCGAGTCCGGCCTCACAGGATACCCGGACCGTCCCGCCGGCAAAGCCCCGGCAAAGCAGGAGCTGTCCCGCCCGGGCCTCCAGGCCCTGCTCGGGCAGGCGGACCGTCCCGGCGGCGCAGTAGACGGCCAGATCGCCCGCCTCCGCCTGCCAGCTTGTCTCACGGCCGCCGCTTAAAATGTCTACCATCCCCCGGACCTTGCCCTTGCGGACCATCAGGTTGAAGTCCACGCACTTGCCCCAGCTCTCCACCGGCGCGCCGCCGTCAAAGGCCACCAGCTCTCCGGGGACCAGGGGAAAGGGCTCACGGGCGTCGATTTTCAGTTGAATCTCCCCCTCCAAAACGGAGAGAAAGCGGTCGTAGTCGGGCAGAGGGGTAAAGTCAGAGTGGTCCAGCTCCACGGTGGCGGAGCTGAGCCGCCAGAGAAAGTCCCGGTCCGCGTACACCGCCCCCTCCGGGGCGATGGCAAGCTGGGTGGTGGTCCCGCCGGACCAGCGGGTGGTCACATAGTCAGACTTGGTCAGCAGCTTCCAGTCCATGGTAAGGCTCCTTTCGTCATTCGGCGTATTTCAGCACGCCGCTGCGGCGCAAGGCGTGCATCAGGGGGACACATACGGTGGTGACGCACACGGCGGTGGCAATCCCGGTGGCGAACCGGGCGGGCAGGAAGGGGATATGTACCGCAAACTCGGTGTGGTACATCACGCTCTCAATCCAGATACTCACAGTGTTGGCCACGGTGTTGGTCACGGCCCCGGCAATCCCCACGATGTAGCACAGCGCCGGCCGGTTCTCCAGCCGCTTGCCGGTGGCCTGACGGCACCACAGGGCGCCCAGCCCCACCACCAGGCCCCGGAGCCCGGCCGGGATCACATAGAGCACCGTGGTGGGGGCCAGGCCGTAGGGGCCGATAATCTGGGCGATCAACTCCCCCAGCAGGCCCACCAGCATCCCCACGACGGGCCCGAACAGCATCCCGCCCAGCATAATGGGCAAGGAGGCGAAGTTGAGCTTGAAGAAGGGAGTCTCGATGGCGATGGTCCGCTTCAGCAGAAACATCATAGCGATAAGCAAGGCGGTGGCGCACAGCCTGTAGACGTAGACATAGGATCGGGCTTTAGTCATAATAAAACGCTCCTTTCACGGCGTGTTGCCATGAAAGGAGCGCGCTCCCCCATGGCAGCGGATGCGGCACAGCAACGCGGGCTTTGCGTCCCTTCGTCCATTGGCAACCTCCCATCCAATGGCACTTGACGCGCTGTGTCTACTCTGACCAGGTTTCAATTATTTTACAGGGATTTCACAACAGTGTCATAGATCTGATCGGCCAGGGGCAGCGCCTTGGCCAGCAAGGCCTCGCCCTTGGCGCGGTAATCCTCGGCCAGCTCCTTGTTTTTCAGGCTGCCGATGTTGATGAGCACGTTGAGCCAGGCGCCCTGGATGGCGGCGCGCAGAGACAGGGCGGACACGCCCAGGTCGCTGGCGGCGCTGTCGTTGCTTTTGCCCAGGATAGAGGCGGTGAGCTCCAGAGTCTCCACGGCCAGCTCCATCATCTCAAAGGGAGTCTTGGTGCAGCCCTCCAGACCCTTCTGAATGGCGGCGGAGCGGGCGGCCTTCTCCTCGTCGGTGGCCTTGGGCATGCCGAAGGCGGCGCTGACCACGTTGAAGGCCTCGGTGTCCCGGTCCATCACGTCCACAAAGCGGGCCTTCAGGTCCAGCGCCTTAGCCTGAGCGGACTGGGCCAGCTCCTCAAACTCGGCGTACTTCTTCTTGCCCACGGTGAGGCCGCACACCATGGCGGTGAGGGCGGCGCCCAGGGCGCCCTCCAGGGCGGCGGCGGAACCGCCGCCGGGGGCGGGGGCGTCGGAGGCCAGCAGGTCCACAAACTCGGCGGTTTTCAGCTCAGCTAATTTCATAGCCTATCTTCTCCAATCTGTATTTTTTGGATTCCGCCCCCGCGGGGGCGGAAATAAAGATGTTTTTTACTTCATGTCCAGGAGGTGATACTCCATGATCTGGTTGTGGCAGTCGAAGTCACGGGCCTTCAGGTAGAACTCGGCGCAGTCGATCATGGCCTTGGCGGGGGTGAGGCCCACGATCTCGCTGTCCACGATATAGGTGCCGTAGCGCTCGGCCAGGGACCGGACCATCTCATAGACCACGTACAGGGGGGTGTCCTCGTAGTTGACCATGTTCATGGACACCTGGGCGATGCCCCGGTCCTCCATCATGAAGCCCATGGCCTTGCAGCTGCGGAAGCCGCCGGAGGAGCCGCGGATGACCTTGGCGATCTTCTTGGCGACCTCCACGTCGGAGGTGGCCAGGTTGATGTTGAAGGCCACCAGAGGCATGCGGGCGCCGATGGCGGTGATGCCGGCGGTGGGGTGAATCTTCCGCTCGCCGAAGTCGGGAGCCCAGTCGGGCTGGAGCAGCTTCTCAGGCATACCCTCGAACTCGCCCTTGCGGCAGGTGGCCAGGTTGCGGCGCTCGGGCCGGGCGGCGGAGTCCTCATACAGGAAGGAGGGTATCTTCAGCTCGTCCCAGATGCGCTGGCCCAGGCGGCGGGTCAGCTCCACGCACTCCTCCACGGTCACGTCCTTGGACTGGGGGACGAAGGGGATCACGTCGGTGGCGCCCATGCGCTTGTGCTCGCCCTTGTGCTTGGTCATGTCGATGACCTCGGCGGCCTTCTTAGTGAGCTGAAAGGCGACCTCCTCGATGGCGTCGATATTGCCGATGAGGGTGAACACGCAGCGGTTGTGGTTGCCGTCGGTCTGGGCGTCGAAGAGGGTGCAGCCAGGCACGCTCTCGGCGACCTTCACCAGGGCATTGTAGGCAGCCTCGTCCTTCTCCTTGCTGCAGCTGAAATTGGGGATGCACTCGACTAACTTTGCCATGTTGATTTCCTCCTAAATGTATTTTTCGCCGGGTTCTTGTTTCAGGTGACACTATTATATTGGATAAGCGCCAAATAAGCAACGG
This sequence comes from uncultured Oscillospiraceae bacterium, assembly GCA_910588635.1. Classification (GTDB taxonomy): domain Bacteria; phylum Bacillota; class Clostridia; order Oscillospirales; family Oscillospiraceae; genus Lawsonibacter. The sequence continues at coordinate 25,697 of CAJUPW010000021.1, forward strand.
GGGGACAAAGGTTTTTTTGTCAAAGCGCTTAAAAATATTAAGTCCGCTCCACCGCCAGCTCCAAAAACCGTCTGACGCGGCCGCTCTGATAGGGATTGTCCTCCCACACCAGGATGGGGTAGGACTTGGCGGCAAACTCCAGCACCGGCTTGGTGTAGACAGGGGAGCCGGGGTGGGCCTCCACAATGGACCTGGGCAAAAAGCCCACCCCGAAGCCGGCCTGAACCATCTGCATCTCCATGGGGGTATCGTAGCAGTGACAGGCCACGTTGGGGGTGAAGCCCGCCCGGCGGCACTCATCGATCAGGTCCCGGCTGTAGCCCCACAGGTCGTCGCTGCGCAGCAGGCACATGGGCGCGTCCCGAAGGGCCTGAATGGGGACGGATTCCTGCCCCGGCGCGGGGTCGGTGCTCTCACACATCACCAGCTCCAGGGGGTCCTCCCCCAGCACCCGCTCCCGCAGGCCGCGGGACCGCTCCGACTGGCTGCGCAGGAACAGCAGGTGGAGCTCCCCCCGGCTCAGGTCGTCCAGCAGGTCGCCGGGGGACCCCATCCGCACGTACAGCTCCACCTGGGGATATTTTTTATGGTACTCCCGCATCAGGCTGGTGGCGATCTGTATGTCAGAGTAGATAACGCCCAGCTTGAGCTGGCCCCGGACCCCGGCGTCCACGTCCCGAACGCTGTCCGCCATGGTCCGCAGGCTCTGAAACATCTGCCGGCTGTGCCGGTAGAGGCACTGGCCCGCCTCGGTGAGCTCCACCCCTTTGTTGGTGCGCAGAAAAAGCGTGACCCCCAGCTCGTCCTCCAGCAAGGCCAACTGCCGGCTGACCGGGGGCTGGGCCACATGGAGCTCCCGGGCGGCGCCGGATATGCTCCCTTCGTCCGCCACGGCGGCGAAATATTCCAGCTGCTTGAAATTCATAACGTTGTCCTTTCTGCCAAAAACAAACCTTGAAATTTGTTGAAAGCGCCATACTATTTTTATATGGCAATTATATAATACAAGTGCTTTTCATTTTATCAGGTTTTTGTTAAAATACAATACACAAAAAGCAATTCCCAACTGTCTACTTAATATTTTTAAGAAACGGAGGAATTTTTATGAATCTCGCAGACGCCATGACCATCAAGCTGGACTACGACCTGCCCGAGTACCCCGCCTTTGATCCCCAGTACCGCCGGGCCCCCCGCCGCGAGTCCCACCTGTCCGAGGCCGACAAGGCCCTGGCCATCAAGAATGCCCTGCGCTACATCCACCCCGACCATCACGCCCAGATGGCCAAGGAGTTCGCCCAGGAGCTGGAGGAGCACGGCCGCATCTACGGCTACCGCTTCCGCCCCCAGGGCAAGCTGTACGGCAAGCCCATCGAGGAGTACAAGGGCAACTGCACCGAGGCCAAGGCCTTCCAGGTGATGATCGACAACAACCTGGACTTCGACATCGCCCTGTACCCCTATGAGCTGGTCACCTACGGCGAGACCGGCCAGGTCTGCCAGAACTGGATGCAGTACCGCCTGATCCGGAAGTATCTGGAGGTCATGACCGACGAGCAGACCCTGGTGGTCATGTCCGGCCACCCCCTGGGCCTGTTCCACAGCCACAAGATGGCCCCCCGCTGCATCATTTCCAACGGCCTGATGGTGGGCATGTACGACAACCAGAAGGACTTCAACCGGGCCGCCGCCATCGGCGTGGCCAACTACGGCCAGATGACCGCCGGCGGCTGGATGTACATCGGCCCCCAGGGCATCGTCCACGGCACCTTCAACACCCTGCTCAACGCCGGCCGCCTGAAGCTGGGCATCCCAGAGGACGGCAACCTGGCCGGACGGCTGTTCGTCACCGCCGGTCTGGGCGGCATGTCGGGCGCTCAGGGCAAGGCCGCTGAGATCGCCGGCGCCGCCTCCATCATCGCCGAGGTGGATGACTCCCGCATCGAGACCCGCTACACCCAGGGCTGGGTGAGCCACCGCACCTCCGATCTGGCCGAGGCCGTGAAGATCGCCCAGGAGCACCAGGCCAAGAAGGAGCCCTGTGCCGTGGCCTATCACGGCAACGTGGTGGACCTGCTGGAGTACGTCCTGGAGAACAACGTCCACGTGGACCTGCTCAGCGATCAGACCTCCTGCCATGTGCCCTACGACGGCGGCTACTGCCCCCAGGGCCTTACCTTCGAGGAGCGCACCAGAATGCTGGACGAGGACCCCGAGCAGTTCGCCAAGCTGGTGGACAAGACCCTCCAGCACCACTATGAGCTGGTCTGCAAGCTCCACGAGAAAGGCACCTACTTCTTCGACTACGGCAACGCCTTCCTCAAGGCCGTGTACGACACCGGCGTCAAGTCCATCTGCAAGAACGGGGAGAACGACCTGGACGGCTTTATCTTCCCCTCCTACGTGGAGGACATCCTGGGTCCCTGTCTGTTTGACTACGGCTACGGCCCCTTCCGCTGGTGCTGCCTGTCCCGGAATCCCGAGGATCTGGACAAGACCGACGCCGCCGCCGCCGAGTATATCAAGGCGCACAACCGCCGCTATCAGGACTATGACAACTATGTCTGGTGCCGGGACGCCAAGAAGAACAAGCTGGTCGTCGGCACCCAGTGCCGCATCCTGTATCAGGACGCCATGGGCCGCATGAACATCGCCCTGAAGTTCAACGAGATGGTCCGCAACGGCGAGATCGGCCCCGTCATGCTGGGCCGCGACCACCACGACACCGGCGGGACCGACTCCCCCTTCCGCGAGACCTCCAACATCAAGGACGGCTCCAACATTATGGCTGAGATGGCCACCCAGTGCTACGCCGGCAACGCCGCCCGGGGCATGAGCCTCATCGCCCTGCACAACGGCGGCGGCGTGGGCATCGGCAAGTCCATCAACGGCGGCTTCGGCATGGTGCTGGACGGCTCCGAGCGGGTGGACACCATCCTGAAGATGTCCATGCCCTGGGACACCATGATCGGCGTCTCCCGCCGCAACTGGGCCGGCAACCCCAACTCCATGTCCACCGTGGCCGAGTACAACGAGATGTACAAGGGCCAGGACCACATCACTCTGCCCTACCTCGCTGACGACGCCATCGTCGCCGAGGCCCTCAAGAGCATCCAGGGCTGATTACAGCAAAATATTAACAGATAAAAGAGGGGGCGTCCCACGACGTCCCCTCTTTTGGAAAGGAAGGAGCAACATGAAAACCATTGTCACCAATATCGGCATGCTGGCTACTCCCCAGGGGACCGGCCCCAAAAAGGGTCCGGACCAGGGGAACATTCAGATTCTGAAAGACGCCTGGGTCCTGATGGAGGACGGTCTGATCTCCCAGGTGGGCGCTGGCCCCACCCCGGCGGCGGACAAGACCATCGACGCCGGAGGCAATTTGGTCACTCCCGGCCTGGTGGACGCCCACACCCACCTCATCTTCGGCGGCTGGCGGCAGAACGAGCTGGGCTTGAAGCTCCACGGCAAGACCTACCTGGAGATTCAGAACGCCGGCGGCGGCATCCAGTCCACCACCAACGCCACCCGCCAGTCCACCGAGGAGGAGCTGACCCTGAAGGCGAAGCAGGCCCTGGACGAGATGCTCCACTTCGGCGTTACCACCATGGAGGCCAAGAGCGGCTACGGTCTGGCCACCGAACACGAGCTCAAGGCGCTGCAGGTCATCAAAAACCTGAACGACCGCCACGTCATGGACATCGTGGCCACCTTTATGGGGGCCCATCTGGTGCCCGCCGAGTACAAGTCCAATCGGGCGGAGTACATCCGGCTGGTGTGCGAGGAGATGATGCCCAAGGTGAAGGAGCAGGGAATCGCCAAATTCTGCGACGTGTTCTGCGAGGCCGACACCTTTACGGCGGAGGAGTCCCGGCAGGTGCTGGAGGCCGGCTTGAAGTACGGCCTGCGCCCCAAGATTCACGCCGACGAAATCGAGGCCATCGGCGGCTCCGTGCTGGCCGGTGAGCTCGGAGCCATCTCCGCCGAGCACCTCATCGTCTGCCCCCCCGATGGCATCGCCAGCCTGGCAAAGGGCGGGGTGGTGGCCTGTCTGCTGCCCGCCACCAGCTTCTATCTGGGGGCCGTTTTCGCCCCCGCCCGGGATATGGTCAACGCCGGCGTCCCCGTGGCCATGGCCACCGACTTCAACCCCGGCTCCTGTCCCTGTCTCAACCTGCAGTTCGTCATCAACCTGGGCTGCCTGAAGTACAAGCTCACCCCGGAGGAGGTCCTTACCGCCGTCACCCTCAACGCCGCCTGCGCCATCGACATGGCGGACAAAGTGGGCACCGCCGAGCCGGGCAAGCAGGGCGACCTGGTAATCTGGGACGCCCCCGACCTGGACTACATCTGCTACCGCATGGGCAGCAATCTGGCCAAGACCGTCATTAAAAAGGGCGCGGTGGTAGTTGACTGATGGACCGCACCGACTATCAGATTTTAAATCTGCTCCAGGCGGACAGCCGCACCACATTAAAGACCATCGGAGACAGGGTGGGTCTTACCGCCCCCGCTGTCTCCGAGCGCATCCGCCGCATGGAGGAAAAGGAGATCATCAAAAGCTTCTCGGTCCATGTGGACCGTACGCTGCTGGACAGCAGCCTGACAGGCTTTATCCTGGTGGCGGTCTTTCCTGAGAAATACGGCCCCTTCTGCCAGTTCTGTGAGGACGCCCCCGCTATCACCGCCCATCACCATCTGGTGGGCAAGCTAAACGCCTTGCTGCGCTTCGCGGTCAAGGACACACGGGAGCTGGATGCTCTGCTGGCCGCCATCAAGCGGTACGGCGACTCCCAGACCTCGGTGGAGCTGGGGGCCTATTTTGAGCGGAAGGATATCCCACTCCCCAAATAAGCCGAAAGCGGCCAGCCGGAGTTTTCCGGCTGGCCGCTGGTCTGTTTCAGTGGTTCCTCAGGCTTTCTTCAGCTTTGCGCAGAAAGCGTCGATTTTCTCTTTGATCTCATCGGGCTTCAGATATTTCAGCAAATAGCCAGCCGGCTTCAAAGAGAGCAGCTCCCGCACAAGCTGCGGGTCGTCGCGGCCGGTGAGGAAGATGACCGGGATTTTCGCGAACTCCTTGGCGGAGCGGAGCATCTCCAGCGTCTGCTTTCCGTTGCACACCGGCATCTCGTAGTCCAGCAGGACCAGGTCGGGCTTATCCAGAGTGATGGTCCGGATGGCGGCCACCCCGGACTCCGCCAGAACCACCTGGTAATCCTGAGCCAGCAGCTTTTGGATGCTCTGCCGCACGGTGAGGGAATCGTCCACCACCAGCACCTTCAGCCGGGTGTCGGACTCCTCCTCCTGGACCTCCGCCTCGCGCTTGGCCAGATATTTCTCCACCTCGCTCATGGCGTTTTGGGGCTCGATGGGAGTGCCAACACCATCCTCCAGCATGTGGGGCGCAATGGCGCAGTAGGCGAAATAGCCCGCGCCGCCTGTGTTGAACAGCAGACTGACCTGGGGCTTCTCCCGCTTAAATACCTTTTGGAACTGCTCGTAGGACAGGAGGTTTTCCTCTTTCAGCTCGTAGGTCTTTACGTCGGGGAGCTGCTCCATTACCCGCCCCACGAACTGACGGGCCGTATATCGGGCAGCGTTGATAAGCATGGAGTCCAGCTTGCAGGTCTGAAGGCCCATCACCCTTCCTACCGTGTTGATGAGCAGCTTCTCCTCAAAGGCCAGAATGACCTCCTGCTTTTTCTCTCCCTGACTGGGCCCGTATACCAGGCGGTAGTACACGCCCTTTCCGAACTTTTCTCCGCCGTAGATATCGCTGATGGCCTGAGCCTCCAGGCGGAACATATCAAACAGCAGCTGAACGATCACCTTTTTGATTGCGCCCAGCTCCTCGCCGGGCAGGAGGCGGTCCCAATTGCTGATGCGCTCCCCCACAATGGCCTGATCCTCCGTCATAGTGTGGCCGATCAGCCATCCGGTGCAGACGCCTAGAAAGTGGTCCACCGCGTCCGGGGCGTAGCCGGTCTGTTCCAGCTCCTGCTCCAGGGCGGGGAGGGTGTCCTGCCGGAAGCTGTGATGGATGCGCCGGTGCTGCTCCAGCCCCTCGTAGCCGACGGACTCCATGTAGGCCTCTTCGTCTTTAAAATGGGTCACCGCATGGCTTTTGAAATACTTGATTCCCTCCTGGCATGTCCACTGGCTGTCCTTTTCCTCCTCGCGAAAGGAAAACAGCTTATTGATAATCTTAAACAGCCGCTGGTGCTCCTTGTCGATCACTTCCACGCCGATATTATATTCATCCCGCCATTCAAATTCAGCTTCCATAGCCACAACCTCCCGGTGAAAATATAATTGCAAACCAATTATACATGATGGGAGCCTTTTTGGCAAGGAAATTCCTAACGGCAGCGCAAGCCACCCGTCATACGGTGGTTTTGACTACACCAGTCTCACCTTTACCTCGTCCCCCTGGGCCGAGACGCACAGGGTGTCCCCCTTTTTCAGCCGGCCGGAGAGCATCAGGTCGGCGGCCGGGTCCTCCACCAGGGAGGCGATGGCCCGGCGCAGAGGACGGGCGCCGTACTCCCGAGTGCCTTTACCGGCCAGCAGTCCGACGGCCTCCTCCTCCACCGCCATGGTCACGCCCAGCTTCTCCAGCCGCTTTCTGGTCTCGGACAGCAGCTGGCGGGTAATGGCGTTCAAGGTAGTCCCGTCCAGAGGATGGAATACCAGGGCAGCGTCCAGCCGGTTTAAAAACTCCGGGGCGAAGGTGTTGGAGGCGTCGGACAGCACAGCCCGCTCCAGCTCCTCCCGCTCAGCCTCGCCCCCGGCGTTGAAGCCCAGCCGCCTCCCCCTAGCAAACCGCTGGGCTCCCAGGTTGGAGGTCATCACCAGCACCGTGTTGCGAAAGTCGGTTTTCCGCCCCTGGGCGTCGGTGAGCACCCCCTCCTCCATCACCTGAAGGAGGACGGACCACACGTCCCGGTGGGCCTTTTCCAGCTCATCCAGCAGCACCACCGACCAGGGATTCCGCCGTACCCGCTCGGTGAGCTGCCCCCCCTCCTCGTGGCCCACATAGCCCGGAGGAGAGCCCAGCAGACGGGAGACGGTGTGGGGCTCCATATACTCGGACATATCGAAGCGGAGCAGAGCCTCCTCACTGCCGAAGAGGGCGGCGGCCAGGGAGCGGCACAGCTGGGTCTTGCCCACCCCGCTGGGTCCCAGCAGGAGGAAGCAGCCCACCGGCCGCCGGGGGTCCTTCAGGCCCAGCCGTCCCCGGCGGATCGCCCGGACCACCGTATCCACCGCCTTGTCCTGGCCCAGAAGCCGGCGGCGCAGAGCGGTGTCAAGCTGAGCCAGAGCCTGCTTGTCCGCCTCGTCCGGGTCTGTAACCGGCACCCCCGTCCACTGGGACAGCACCGCCCGGATGTGGCGGGACTCCACGGCGAACTGGCCCTGGCCCGACTGCCACTTCTGCCGCTCCCCCTCCAGCTCCCGGCGGAAGTCCCGCTCCACGTTGCGCAGAATGGCCGCCTGTTCAAAGTCCTGGCGGCGGACCGCCTCGGAAAGCTGCTTTCCCGCCTGGGACACCCGGCCCTCCAGCCGCTGAAGCTCGGGGGGCAGCGCCTTGCCCGACAGCCGGGCCTGAGCGGCCGCCTCGTCCACCAGGTCGATGGCCTTATCGGGCAGGAATCGCTGGGGCAGATAGCGGCAGGACAGGTCTACCGCCGCTTCCAGGGCGCCGTCCGAGATAATGAGGTGGTGGTGGGCCTCGTACCGGCCCCGGAGGCCCTGGAGTATTTCCAGAGTCTCCGCCCGGGAGGGTTCTTTCACGGTGACAGGCTGGAAGCGGCGCTCCAGAGCGGCGTCCTTCTCGATATATTTGCGGTACTCGTCGATGGTGGTAGCCCCGATGACCTGCAGCTCCCCCCGGCTGAGGGCCGGCTTGAGGATGTTGGCGGCGTCGATGGCCCCCTCGGCGCTGCCCGCCCCCACGATGGTGTGGAGCTCGTCAATAAAGAGAATGATGTTCCCCGCCCGGCGGACCTCGCCCAGGACATGCTTCAGCTTCTCCTCAAATTCCCCCCGATACTTTGTGCCCGCCACCATGGCGGACAAATCCAGGGCATAAATTCGCTTGCCCAGCAGGTGCTGGGGGGCGTTTCCGTCGGCAATGGCAACGGCCAGCCCCTCCACCACGGCGGTCTTGCCCACGCCCGGCTCCCCGATCAGGGCGGGGTTGTTCTTGGTCCGCCGGGACAGTATCTGAATCAGGCGCTCCAGCTCCTCCTTCCGGCCGATCACCGGATCCAGCCGGCCCTCCCCCGCCATGCGGGTCAGGTCCCGGGCGCACTGGTCCAGCTGACGGGTGTCGCCGTTGGAACGGGCCTCCGGCTCTCTGGTCCGGGGCTTGGGTGTGGGGGCCTCCTCCCCGCCCAGAGAGGCGGAGACCGTCCGGTACAGCCCCTCGGCCTCCACACCGCAGTGGGCCAGCAGCCGGGCGGCTCCGCTGCTCTTGGTGCGCAGCAGGCCCAGCAGCAAGTGCTCCGAGTTTACCGCTCCGCCGCCCAGACGGCGGCTCTCCTCCACCGCCCCCTGGATGGCCATACAGCAGTTTGGGGTGAGCCCCTGGTGGATGGAGCGGGCGGGCACCCCCGTTCCCACCCGCTGCACAATGGCGGAGCGCAGGCTGCGGCTGTCCGCGCCCGCCCGGCGCAGCGCCATGGAGGCCGGGCTGAACTCCTGTCCGGCCAGCCCCAGCAGCAGGTGCTCGCTGCCCACATAGCTGTGGCCCAGGCGGGCGGCGTTCTCCTGGGCCAGACGGATGGCCCCCAGCGCGGTGGATGTGAATTGGCTGTCTGCCATGTTAGGATCACCTCAGTTTCAAGTCTTTTACCATCATGCCCGTATTTTCAAAAATTTAGCATTGCTTTTTCTGAAAATTGTGATAGAATGGGGATACCATTTTAATGGAGGTGTACATATCATGGCCTATGTTATCAGTGACGCTTGCATCAGCTGCGGCTCCTGCACTGACGGCTGCCCCGTTGGCGCCATCTCTCAGGGCGACGACCACTACGTCATCGACGCCGGCGCCTGCATCGACTGCGGTTCCTGCGCTGGTACCTGCCCCATGGGCGCGATTTCCCAGGGCTAAAAACCAAAAAAACAGCGCCGGGGCTTCCGGCGTTGTTTTTTACATCATTCTATATAATTTTTAAAATTATATTTGGTCATATTTAATATTGATATTTTGTCCGCTTTTGGATATACTTTAATCAACAGATTGTTTCATGCCCCGTCTCCCTTGAAAGGAGTGTATCTCATGCGTACAAACACTTTGACCGCCAACGCCATGACCGCCGCCGCGATGGGGTCTGTCCGGCCCGGCCGCCGGGCGGAGGTCCGGGACCCTTACGACGGCCTGCGGCCCTGGTCGGCCATCACCCATGGCCTGGGCGCGGTCCTGGCCGTGGCCGGCGCCGCAGTCCTGCTGGTCCGGTCGGCCTTACTGGGCAGGTGGCTGCTGTTCGGACTGTTCGCCGTTTACGGTCTGTCCATGATCTGCCTGTACACCGCCAGCACCCTGTACCACTGCCTGAGCGTCTCTGTCCCCGGGCGGCTGGCCTTGCGGAAATACGACCACTGCTCCATCTACCTGCTCATCGCCGGCAGCTACACCCCCTTGTGCCTCACCGTCCTGCGGGACGCCGGCGGCGTGCCCCTGCTGGCCGCCGTGTGGACCCTGGCTGCGGCCGGAACGATCCTCACCATCGCCAGGCTGGAGATTCCCCGGTGGCTCACCAGCGCCATCTACATTTTTTTGGGCTGGCTGGCCCTCTTCGCCATCGTCCCCATCTACCGCGCCTTGCCCGCCGAGGGCTTCTTCTGGCTGCTGGCCGGAGGAGTGCTTTACACCGTGGGCGGCGTGCTCTACGCCGTCAAGTGGCCGGGCCGGGACAACCCCCGCTTCGGCTGTCACGAGATATTCCATGTGTTCATCCTGCTGGGCAGCGCCGCCCATTTTATCATGATGTACCGCGTGGTCCTGTGGCTGTAATCGTATAAACCTCCCCGGCGTGATTGCGGAAGGAGTCATGACGTAACCTTTCATTTACACGTTTTGCACTCGAATTCTGTACTGAAAGCCTTGACATGTCAATGCTTTGGAGATAAAAAACGGCCTTGCCCAATTTGAACAACTGGCAACAGTCTGTTCAGATCAGGCAAGGTCGTTCAACTTGACCGGGGGTCATTTCAGCGCCTGCTCAAATACCTTCAGCAGCTGCTCCTGGTGAAACGGCTTGTCGATAAAGCCTCTGGCCCCAATCGCTTTAGCTCTTTCAAAGGTGTCGTCATATGCCAGAGATGAGATCATCACGATTCTGGCTTCCGGGTGATTTTTCAAAATGATCTCCGCGGCGTCCAGCCCGTCCATTCCCTGCATGATGATGTCCATGGTTACCAGATCAGGCTGCACTGCGGAATACTGCTCAATTGCGTCCTCACCGCTGCGGCAGTATGCCGCCACCACGAAATCCGTCCCTTTCAGGGTGTCCTCCAGCTGTACCCTGACCAGCCGGGAATCGTCTACTACCATGATTCGTTTGCTCATTTTGATGTGCTCCCTTCCGTCAGGTCTCGATTGGAACGGCCCCGTTCTCTTGGGAACTGGGCACATGATGAATCAGCTGAGCGCCCTCGCTGTGCTCGTCGGAGTAGGTGAGGATAAACTGTACCTCCTGTCCCTCCGGCTCATAGCGCCCCTGGTAAAACACAGGCTGGCCGAAATGGGCGGGGATATGAGTGGCCTGGAACATTGCCCCTGTCACCTTGCCGCAGAGTACATTAAGATACTCTTTGCAGAACTCCTCCAGGTCCTCGGGAGTCACCTCGTCCTCATGAAAGGAGTTGCGGGCCATGCGGGCCAGAAGGCTCTTGTCGGCACAGAGGGTCAGGCTGGTGCTGAATCCCTTGTCAAAGGTGATATGGACCGTGCAAAGGTCCTCTCCCGGCGGCTGGTCCCCCTGGCGGAGACATACTCCGGCGGTGCACTCTGTCACCTCCTGGAGGGCCTGATCCAAAATCTGCGCCAGGGATTCCTTGGTCATGGCTGTGTTCATGGCTCGAGTTCCTCCCCAGCCGGCTGGTGATTCTCTTCACTGAACTCCAACGCCCGCTGGATCCGCTCCAGCAGATCCTCAGGGAAAAAGGGCTTGAGGATATAGTCGCAGATTCCCAGCTTGATACCCTCCATAACGGACTTCTTGTCCTCCACGCCGGTGAGCATAATCACCGGAATATCGGCCCGGTCCTCCATATCCCGGATATCCTTCAGGGTCTCCAGGCCGTCCTTGGGCATCATGCGGATGTCCAGCAGGATCAGATCGGGTTTTTCCTTTTCCAGATATCTTAAAGCCCGCGCCCCGGAATTCACGGTGACCACATCGTAGTATTCCTCTAGGGCGTCAGTGATCCTCCGCAAGATAATCACCGCGTCATCTACCGCTAAAATTCGCTTTTTCACGATCTCCTTTTCCGGCTTAATCATTTGCGCCTTCCTCCTTTTTAAGTTCACGCAGGAGCTGATCCAGCAGCCCTTCCGCATTGTCGTCCTCATACAGCCTCAGCTGCCCCTGGATCTCTCTGAGGCTGTCCGCCGCCGCCTGGGGCAGCTCGTGCCGCAGGAGAGTCTCCACCATACCGGCACACTCCTGGGACCTGAAATTTTCCAGCGCCTCCAGGGCGGCTCCCACCTGCTCCTTCAGCTCGCCGGCGGACAAAGCGGGCAGCTTCTCCTTCTGGTCGTCATCCCCCCGGCGTCCCTCCAGAAACAGCTCGATATTGGTCAACAAAGCCTCGTAGGCCTCCAGCAGCGCGGGGAAGTGTTGGGCGATAAACTCCCTGTCTCCCTGATTAGCGGCGTTCTCCTGTGCCCGGGCCATGTCGGAGACCTCCATGGCCCCGATGTTGGCCGAGGCGCTTTTCAAGCCGTGTACCTCCACGCAGTAGCGGGAGATATCGGTGTCGGAAAGCTGACGCAGAAGGGCCGCCTTGCGCTGGCCGTCCATGTAGTACAGCTCCAGCAGATCGGCAAAGCCCGCCTCGTCGCCGGTATAGTACCGGGCCGCGGCCGCTGTGTCAATCCCTTCAATCTGAAAGCCGCTCAGGTCCGCCGTCCCGGCAGCATCCTCTTCTTTTCCACCGTCTCTGGAACTCCGGCGCTCCTCTGGGACCCAGTGGGCCAGCAGCTGTCCCAGGGCCTTGCGGTCCAGGGGTTTGGCGATAAAGTCCTGAAATCCCTTGGACAAAAACTTATCCCGCATACCCTCCATGGCGTTGGCGGTGAGGGCAATGATTGCCGGAGCCGTCCCGTTCTCGCCGCAGTCTCTTCGGATGATCTCAGCCGCCTCGATGCCGTCCATCATTGGCATCATATGATCCATAAAGATGATGTCATACCGGTTTTTCCGCACCAGTTCAATGGCCTCCGGACCGCTTTCGGCCTCGTCCAGGTCAAATTCGTAGCTCTTTAAAAAGCCCCTGGCCACCTTGCGGTTGATGACGTTGTCATCCACCACAAGCACCTTCAAATCGGGGGCGGTAAACAGCTCGACCCGGTCCAGCTCTGTCTCGGGGGTCTCCGGCACCTCCTGGATGGAGCGCCGGTCCACGATCTTCTGGGGCACAGTGATGGTAAAGACAGTGCCCTCGCCATAGACGCTCTCCACATGAATGGCGCCCCCCATCAGCTCCACCAGGTGCTTGACGATGGCCAGCCCCAGGCCGGTGCCCTCCACGCTCCGGTTTTTCTTGGAGTCCACCTGGCGGAAGTCCTCAAATATCTTCTCCAGGTCCTCCGGACGGATGCCGCAGCCGGTGTCCTCCACCCGGAAGGTAAGGCGTTCCTCGTCGGGATTTGTCCCGGGCTCGCCGGTGATGTAGACCCGCACATAGCCCTCTTTGGTAAACTTGATGGCGTTATTGATGATGTTGATGAGAATCTGCTTGATCCTCCCCTCATCGCCGTTGTAGCGGCACGGGAGCGTGTCGTCGCACTCGTATTTCAGAAGCAGTCCCCGCTTGGAGGCGGCCATGTCCATCATGCTCACCACCTCGTCCGCCACGGTCTTCAGGTGGTAGTTGGTGTACACCAACTCCATCTTGCCCGCCTCCACCTTGGACAGGTCCAGGATGTCGTTGATGATGGCCAGCAAGTTTTTGGCCGCCGACTGCACGTCCTTGGCGTGGGCGTATATCTGGGTATCGCCGCACTCCTCAATGATGATGTCGTTCAGGCCGATGATGGCGTTCATGGGGGTTCGAATCTCGTGGGACATGTTGGCTAAAAATTCGCTCTTGGCGATGTTGGCCTTCTCCGCCTGCTGCCTCACCCGCTTGATCTCGTTGATATAGGCCTTGATGTCGGTCATGTCCAGAACCAGGATGACACAGCCCTGTTTTCTGCCGTTTTCATCCATGATCTGCTTGCTGTGGCACTCATAATGCTGTCCGCTGATAGAAAAGCTCCAGGGGATGTTCTCGTTGAGCATCTCCTCCCGGAAGTCCTCCACCACCCGGATATTCTCCCCCAGCTTGTGGGCGGGCAGGCTGGTAAAGATGTGGGCGGCCGCCCGGTTGTAGCTGACCAGTCTGTCGTGGTCGTCCAGAGCGATGACCCCATCCCCCAGGCTCTCCAGCACCTTCTCTGCTGCAAGATGGCGAAAATCGTAGTTGCGCTGGCTCCACACCACAATGGCCACCATGGACATAGCGATGGCCAGGGTGGCCGGGGTGAAATCGAACACCTTGACGAGCTTGAGCACGTAGGCGACAAGCACCACAACGGGCAAGGATGAGATGCCGAGAATGGTCCAATACTGCCGGTTGATCTGCTGGTCCGAGCGGAGACGGACCGCCCGGATCAGGGTATGGATGGACAGCACGTAGGGTATTACAATGCGGGTAATCATGAAAAGAGTGTACAGCGGACCGTAGGTGATGCTGACGTAATGAAACCCATCCGCGGTGGACAGCCACTGGAATTCCCGGTAGAACAGACCGTTCCAGTTGAAAAACACCGTAGGCAACACAAAAAAGTTGATGATGCCGAGGGTGCGCAGCAGCTTTTTGGGCGGGGGGGCGTAGCAATAGGTATAAATAAACCAGCAATAGCACAGCGGGACAAAGGCGGAGCCCACATTTTCCACTGTTACCGCCGCCACGGCGGCCTCCACGGTGGGGGCGGTCAGTTCCAGCAGGTAACCTATGTTCTGAACCAGCGAACCGCACATGATAAAAATCAGCAGCTTCTGTTCCCGGGCCCCGTCTCCGTTGAGCAGTAAAATCAGCGCTACAAAGATCAGACAGATGCTGAAGCACTCCAACGCAGTGACAAAGTTTACCATCCCTATTGTCCACCTACTTGTATCCTGAATTTATGCTGTGAGCAAAAGCGTACTGCTATTTTTGCTATTGTAACAATAGTATATTTTTACTGTAATGTCAAGCTGTTCAGATATAAAAGAACAACCCTACCTGACCTGAACAACTGACAACAGTCTGTTCAAATCAGGTAGGGTTGTTCAGTTTGGCGCAGTAGGAGGGATTCGAACCCTCGAGCCCTTATCAGGCTACACGATTTCCAGTCGTGCTCGTTATGACCACTTCGATACTACTGCATGGTCACATTTAACTGCCTTTGTTATCAAGACAGCATCATGTATTATACCAGCTTTTTGCCTATAGTCAAGACCTTTTTTAAAAAAACTGAAAATTTAACAGTTTCTAAGAACAGCCCCGCCCGAGAGGGCGGGGCTGCTGAAGGTCAACCCAGGATACGCTGATAGATGTCAATATACTGCTTGGCGGAGGAGCTCCAGGAGAAGTCGGCGGCCATGCCTTCCTTCTGTAGGCCCTTCCAGGCTTTTTTATCATTGTCGTACAAGTCTACCGCTTCCCGAAGGACCCACACCATGTCGCCCGCACTGATGTTGCCAAAGCTGAAGCCCCGCCCGGTGCCCTCATACTTGTTGTAGGGGGTGACGGTGTCCTTCAGACCGCCGGTCTCCCGCACCACAGGGATGGTTCCGAAGCGCATGGCGATCATCTGGCTCAGCCCGCAAGGCTCGGATACGGAGGGCATCAGGAAGATGTCCGCACCGGCGTAAATCATATTGGACAGCGGGGAGGAATAGGTCAGTTGGGCGGAGAAGCGGCCAGGGTACTGGCCTTGGGTGTGACGGAAGGCCTCCTCATACTGCCAGTCGCCGGTGCCCAGCACCACCATCTGTATGCCCTTGGCGCCCAGGCCCATGATTTCGTGGATGGCGTCGGTCACCATGGAGAAGCCCTTGTGTCCCACCAGGCGGGAAACACAGGCCACCAGGGGGATGTCCGGGTCCTCCTCCAGGCCAACCGCATTCTGAAGGGCGGCCTTGCAGGCCGCCTTGCCCTTGGCGATGGTCTTAAAGGTGTAATTGGCGGCCAGGCCCTCCATCTTAGCCGGGTCGTAGAGGTCCGTGTCAATGCCGTTGAGGATGCCCTCCAGCTTGCTGCTCTGCTGATTGATGACCCCGTCCAGACCGTGGGCGTAGAAGGGGGTGCGCAGCTCCTGGGCGTAGGTGGGGGAGACGGTGGTGACAAAATTGGAGGCCATGATGGCGCCCTTCATCAGGTTCACGTCCCGGTGATAGGCCAGCATCCCCTCGTTGAAGTAGCTGCGGTCCAGGCCGATCACGTCCTGGAGGACCTGGTCGCCGTAGCGGCCCTGATACTCGATGTTGTGGATGGTGTACACCGTCTTGGCTCCTGCCAGCTGAGGGATGCGGTACTTCTCCTCCAGCAGGTAGACGGGGACCAGGGCGGTCTGCCAGTCGTTGCAGTGGATGATATCCGGGGCCCAATCGAGCTGACCCGGAGCCTCCACCACGGCCCGGGAAAAGTAGGCGTACCGCTCGCAGTCGTCAAAGTGGCCGTAGAGCTGCCAGCGCTTGAAATAGTACTCATTGTCCACAAACCAGAAGGTGACGCCCTGATACTCCGTCTCAAAGATGCCGCAGTACACCTGCCGCCAGGCCAGTGTAACATTAAAATATTTCAGGAAGGTCATTTTGGACCGCCAGTCCTCGCCGATGCCCTCATACAGAGGCAGGATTACCTTCACCTCGTGGCCCTCGGCCGCCAGAGCCTGGGGCAAAGAGCCGGCCACATCGGCCAGGCCGCCGGTCTTGATGAAGGGGGCCGCCTCGGAGGTTGCAAAGAGAATTTTCATATGAATCACCTTATTCAATCTTCTTTTTGGCATTTTGAAGGAGGACGCCCTCCTGATTGGGGAGGGCGTCCGGAAAATCAGACGACGGAACCCTTGGCAATGGCCAGAGGGTAGGTGAGGTGGCCCATAAGCATGCGGCCATCGTTCACAACCACATCCTTATCGGCGATGACATAGGACAGGGAGGCCCCCGCCTTGACCACCGTGCCCTGCATGAGCACGCTGTCAGATACCTTGGCCCCCTTCTCCACCACTACGCCGCGGAAGAGAATAGAGTTCTCCACCTCACCCTCGATCTGGCAGCCGTCGGCCACCAGAGAGGAGACGGATTTGGATTCGGGGCCGTAGTAGGTGGAGGGGTTGGACTGGTCCTTGGTGCGGATGGGACGGGCGGGGTTGAACAGGTCGGCCCGGACCGCCGGGTCCAGCAGATCCTTGGAGCGCTGGAAGTAGTCGCCTACCGACTGGAAGCGGCCCGCATAGCCCTTGTGGATATAGGGCATCATCTTCAGGGACTTCATCCGGGGCTGGAGAACGCCGCGGCTGAAGTTGGTCACGTCATGGGCGGAGCAGTAGTTTACCATGTCCATCAGCAGCCGCTTGGACAGAATGTAAACCTCCAGGGACTCCAGCGCCTTGTCGGCGGAGGTGGGGTGGACGGACAGGTCGGTAATCCGGCCCTCCTCGCTGACCTCCACGTACTCGGAGAACTGGGGCGCCCCCTTCAGGGTGGGGGTACAGACGATGGTGATGTCGGCCCCGGAGTTCAGATGCTGCTCAAAGACCTCGTTCACAGGCAGGTTGATGGCCACATCACCCCAGGCCAGCAGGACATAGTCCTGACGGATGTCCTCCAGATAGTCATACACGCCAGCCAGGGCCTCCATGCTGCCCCGGTACTCGCCCTGGCCCTGCTCGGTGTAGCTGAAGGGGGGCAGGATGCGCAGGCCGCCGTGCTTGCGGCTCAGGTCCCAGTCCTTGCCGGAACCCAGATGGTCCAGCAGGGACTGATAGCTCTTATGGACCACCACGCCCACGTCGGTGATGCCGGCGTTGACGCAGTTGGACAGCATGAAGTCAATCAGGCGGTAGCGGCCGCCGAAGGGCAAAGAGCAGGTGTTGCGGGGACGGGTCAGCTCGCCCAGGTTGGCGTCGGAGCGGTACGCAAACAGGATGCCGTGGAGATCGTTCATGCCTGCTCGCCTCCTTTCACATCTTCGCGGATCATGGCTTTGGGGGAAACGGCGGCCCTTTCGCCAATGGTGACCCCGCCGGCCACTACGGCGATGCCCCAGCCGTCGCTGCCGTCGGGAGCGGAGCCTACGGTAGCCCCCGCCTCTACCGTGGCGTTCTCGGCTATGATGGAGTAGTACACCTTGGCGCCCTCCTTCACGGTGGCGCCGGGCATAAGGATAGAATACTGGATGTCCGCCCCCTTCTCCACAGTGGTGGAGTGGAAGAGCACCGAGTTTTCCACCGTCCCGTCCACCTGGCTGCCGCCGGTAACCATGGAGTGGGAGATCTTCGCGTCAGGGCCGGTGACGTGGGGCGGCTTGACGGGTGTGCGGGCGTAGACGGGCCAGCTCTCGTCGTACATGTCCAGGCCGCTGCTGCTGCCGGCCAGCAGGTCCATGTTGGCGTCCCACAGGGAGTCGATGGTACCCACGTCCTTCCAGTAGCCCGCGAAACGGTAGGCCATCAGCTTCTCGCCCGCGTTCAGCATGTTGGGGATGATGTTCTTGCCGAAGTCGTTGGAGGAGTTGGGGTCGGCCTCGTCGTCGATCAGGTATTTGCGCAGCTTGGACCAGGTGAACACATAGATGCCCATGGAGGCCAGATTGCTCTTGGGCTGGGCGGGCTTCTCCTCGAACTCGTAAACCTTGTCGTCGGCCTCCACGTTCAGAATGCCGAAGCGCTTGGCCTCCTCCATGGTGACCTCCAGCACCGAGATAGTGCAGGCTGCCCCGGCCTTCTTATGGAAGGAGACCATCTCGGAGTAGTCCATCTTGTAGATATGGTCGCCGGACAAGACCACGACATATTCGGGATCATACATGTCCAGGAAGCCGATGTTCTGATAGATGGCGTTGGCCGTACCCTTGTACCAGCTGCCCTTTTCGCCCTCGCCCAGGTAGGGGGGGAGGATATGGACGCCGCCGTCGGACCTGTCCAGGTCCCAGGGCTGGCCGTTGCCTAAGTAGCTGTTCAGCTCCAGAGGCCGGTATTGGGTGAGCACGCCCACCGTGTCGATGCCGGAGTTAACGCAGTTGGATAGGGGAAAGTCGATGATGCGGTATTTCCCGCCAAAGGGAACGGCAGGCTTTGCCACGTTGCTGGTCAGGGCGTAGAGCCGGCTGCCCTGGCCGCCGGCCAGCAGCATGGCGACAACTTCTTTTTTCATGTTGTTCACCTCTTACTTATTTGGTGCGATGGCATCTATGGAAAACCAGGGCCGGGGGCCCCGATGGTGCCCGTTATTTGTCCGTCTTTTTGGCGCGGGCGCGCTTGGGCTTGTCCGCGGCGGACCCCTTTTCGACCTTGGCGGCTTTCTTTGCCTCGGCCGGCTTTTTTTCTGCTTTGACAGGCTTCTTCTCCGCGTCTTTCTTGGGAGCGGCCTTCTCCGTCTTGGGCTTGCGCGCCGGGTTCTTGCGCACGCAGCGGAGAATCACGGCGGACATGGGAGGCAGGTCCACTGTGAAGGACTGCTGCTGGTCGTGACAGGGAATCTTCTCTGTCTTGACCGGCTCCTTGTCCCCGCGGCCCTCGCCGCCGAAAGCTGAGTCGTCGGTGTTGAACACCACGGCCCAGGAGCCGCCGAAGGGAGCGCCCACCCGGTAGCCGTCCCGGCGCTCGGGGGAGAAGTTGCACAGGACGATGAGGGGGTTCCCCTTCCGGTCCCAGCGCAGGAAAGCCACCGTATTGGCGTTGTTGTCGTCGGCGCACAGCCACTGGAAGCCTTGCCAGGAGTCGTCCTGCTCCCACAGGGGGGCGTTCTCCAGGTAGAAGGCGTTGATCGCCTTGAAGAAGTCCTGGGTCTGGCGGTGGGGGGCGTACTGCAGCAGGTGCCAGTCCAGAGAGTACTCAAAGTGCCACTCGTTCCACTGGCCCAGCTCGGCCCCCATAAAGGTGAGCTTCTTGCCCGGATGGGTCATCATATAGGTGTAGAAGGCCCGGACCCCGGCAAACTTCTGGGGGTTGTCCCCGGGCATCTTGCCGAAGAAGGAGCCCTTCATATGGACCACCTCGTCGTGGCTGAGCGGCAGGATGTAGTTCTCTGAGAAGGCGTACATCAGCGAAAAAGTGATATCCCGGTGGTTGAACTGCCGGAAGTAGGGGTCCAGCTTGATATAGTGGCAGATATCGTTCATCCAGCCCATGTTCCACTTGAAGTTGAAGCCCAGGCCGCCGTCGTCCACAGGCTTGGTCACCTTGGGCCAGGCGGTGGACTCCTCGGCCACCATCAGCACATCGGGATGGGCGGCAAAGACGGCGGTATTCAGGTCCTGAAGGAACTTGATGGCCTCCAGGTTCTCATGGCCCCCGTGGATATTGGGCAGCCACTCCCCCGCCTTCCGGCTGTAGTCCAGATAGAGCATGGAGGACACCGCGTCCACCCGCAGGCCGTCCATGTGGTACTCCTCCAGCCAGAACATAGCCGAGGAAAACAGGAAAGAGCGCACCTCGGGACGGCCGAAATCAAATACATCGGTGCCCCAGTCCTTGTGCTCTCCCTTCCGGGGGTCGGCGTACTCGTAGGTGGGGGTGCCGTCGAAGTTGTACAGACCAAAAGCGTCCCGGGGGAAGTGGGCAGGCACCCAGTCCATGATAACCCCAATGCCCGCCTGGTGGAGCTGGTCGATGAGGTATTTCAAATCGTCCGGGGTGCCGAAGCGGCTGGTGGCGGCGAAGTAGCCGGTGCACTGGTAGCCCCAGGAGGCGTCCAGCGGGTGCTCGGTCACGGGGAGCAGCTCCACATGAGTGAAGCCCATCTCCTTCACATAGGGCACCAGATAGCCGGTGATGTCCCGGTAGCTGAGAAACTCCCCCTCGCCGGTGCGCCGCCAGGAGCCCAGGTGGCACTCGTAGATGTTCATGGGGCGGCGGTAGAGCGGGCTCTTGGCCCGGTAGGCGAACCAGTCCCGGTCACCCCACTGGTAGCCGGTGTCCAGGTCGTAGACCTTGCTGGACACATCGGGGCGGGTGGCGGCGTGGAAGCCGTAGGGATCGGCCTTGCCCACAAAGCCGCTGCCGTCCGCCTTATGTACGGCGTACTGATAAGCGTCGTAACGCTGAAGGCCGGGAACGAACGCCTCCCAGATGCCCCCCTCCATCTTGGTCATGGGGGTGGCCTCCAGGTCCCAGCCGTTAAAATCGCCGATGACGGTGATCTTGGGCGCATTGGGAGCCCAAACCCGGAACAGATAGCCTTCCACGTCGTTCTCATCCTTGGCCGGATGGGCGCCGAAACACTTCCAGGCGTGGGTGGAGCGGCCCTCGGAAAAGGCCTCAAGCTCCAGATAAAGGTCGTGCGAAGAGAGTTTTTCTAGATATTTGGACATAATTTTCACCTCTTGGTATCTTTTGAAAACTTTTGTCAGCGAAAACCAACAAGGGCACATCAAAAGCGGCGGGGTATATTTATAAAAAGTATACAACATTAGGAGAGAGCCGTCAAGTAAAATAGTGGAAAATCAAGGCAGAATCGAAAAGAATTTACTAGAGCGGCAAAGGGAAGCGGATGTAGAGCCGCGGAAACCGCGGCCATTGGGTTATCCGGCCATGAGCAGCTTGGAGAGCATCCGGCTGAAGATGCCGGGGACGGACAGCCGGTCCACCCCCTGAGAGGCCAGAATGGGGATGGTGTCCCGCAGCTCGCCCCCCACATAGACCTCCAGCTGGCCCAGAGTCTGGCCCGGCTCCACCGGGGCCTCCACGTTTTCCGCCAGGGACAGGCGGGTGGTCACCTGACTTTCCTCACCCTTGCGGACCAGCAGGCGGCAGTCCCGCTGAGGCCGGGGCTGGACCTGGCTCTGCGCGCCCAGAAGAACGTCCACCGGAGCCAGAGGGGCATCCGGGTAGACGGGCACCAGGGAGTAGCTGGCAAAACCGTAGTTGAGCAGAGCCTTGGCGTCCTCAAAACGCTGGTTGACGGAGGGGGACTTCATCACCACCGCGATCAGCTCCATGCCGTCCCGTTCCGCCGTGGCCGACATGCAGTACTTGGCGGAGCTGGTGTAGCCCGTCTTGAGGCCGGTGGTCCCCTGGTAGAAGCGGACCAAGTGGTTGGTGTTGGTCAGGCCGAACTCGCCGTTGCGGATGGAGTCCATCCAGATGGTGGTGTAGTCCCGAATCTTGGGGTGGTTCAGAATCAG
>CAJUPW010000022.1 GCA_910588635.1 uncultured Oscillospiraceae bacterium
GACTTGCATAGATTACCACTCCAGCCGCCTTTTGTCAATAGGTTTTTTCAAATTTTTTTATTTTTTTCCACAGCTCCCGTTTTTTTTCAAAAATTCGAGAAATTTCGCCCTATTTGTCTCTTATGCGCGGACATTTGGCCGTAGGATTCCCCCTTGCGCAACGACAGTACTTGTGCTACTCTTTGTTATATAGGTAATCCATCCACAGGAGGACTTTTCATGCCCATTAAAATTCCCGATTCCCTACCCGCCAGAGCTACGCTGGAGGGAGAAAATATCTTCGTTATGACCGAATACCGGGCCATCCACCAGGACATGCGCCCGCTGAACCTGCTCATTCTCAATCTGATGCCCACCAAAATCGTCACCGAGACCCAGCTGCTGCGCAAGCTGTCCAACTCCCCTCTCCAGGTAGAGGTGGAGCTGCTTCAAATGGCCAGCCACACCTCCCAGAACACTGACGCGGACCACCTGTCCTCCTTCTACACCACCTTTGACCAAATCAAGGACCGGAAGTACGACGGCATGATTATCACCGGCGCCCCGGTGGAGAACTACGACTTCACCGACGTGGACTACTGGCCGGAGCTGTGCCGGATTATGGACTGGACCACCACCCACGTCCACTCCACCCTCCACGTCTGCTGGGGAGCCCAGGCGGGACTGTTTTACCACTACGGTATCCCCAAATATTCTTTGAAGGAGAAGCTCTTCGGCGTATTCCCCCACATCGCCCTGAAAAAGCAGTCCCCCCTGTTCCGGGGATTCGATGACGTGTTCTACATCCCCCACTCCCGGCACACGGAGAACCACGAGGAGGACATCCGCAAAATCCCCGGGCTGGAGCTGCTGGCCGTCTCGGAGGAGGCGGGGGTCTTTGCCGTCAAGAGCGAGGACAACCGGCGCTTCTTTATCACCGGCCACCCGGAGTACGACCCGGATACCCTGTCCCGGGAGTATTTCCGGGACGTGGACAAGGGCCTGCCCATCCACGTGCCCCGGTACTATTTTCCCAACGACAACCCGGCCCGCCCCCCCATCGTGCGGTGGCGCTCCGCCGGCCAGCTCTTCTATACCAACTGGCTCAACTACTACGTCTACCAGACCACGCCTTACGACATTACGCAAATCTGAGCAAGGGCGGCCCGGATCGGGCCGCCCTACTTCTTTTCTTTTCCAAAGAACTCTGCCGTCCCCACCATAATCAGAAAACCGCCGAAGCACTTTTTCAGCAGCGCCACGTCTATGGCGGTGGCCGCCCAGGCCGCCAGGGCGGCGCAGGCCAGCCCCGCTTCAATGGCGGGGAGGAGGGCCGGCTTTTCAATGTAGCCGTTCTTCACATGGGCGGGCAGCGCCATCAGCCCCGCGGGGAGAAAGTACAGCAGATTGATCCCCTGGGCCAGCCTCTGCTCCACACCGGCAAAGGCGGTCATGTAGACCAGAAGGAGGGTCCCTCCCCCTACGCCGAAGCCGGACAGCACCCCCGTCGCCGCACCTATAATCAGCGGCAAAATCCAATCCCTCACAGGAAGCTCCTCACTCCTCCGTAAATCAGCAGCAGACCGAAGGCCCGTTTCAGCCAGGGCATTTTCATCCCCTTGAACCACTTTCCCCCGGCCCAGCCCCCCGCCGTCCCCCCGATGAGGTAGGGTAGGGCCGCCGCAAAGTCCAGCCCGCCCCGGAAAAGATAGAAGGCCGCCGACAGGGCGCACAGGGGCAGAATCACCGCTACCGAGGTGGCGAAAGCTTTTCGCTGGTCCAGCTTGCAGTACCCGGTGAGCAGCGGCACAAACACTGACCCGCCTCCGCCGCCGAAGAAACCGTTGGCCACCCCGGCCAGCCCGCCGGCCAAGGCGTACTTCCATTTTGTACGCAAAAAACCGCCCCCCTCCAGGTTAGTTTTCCTGATGGCGGGCGGTTTATGTATTCAGATCACGGAACTCCTCCAGCAGACGGTCGATCATGGCGCGGAACAAAAACGCGTTGATGGTCCCCTCTCTCGTTTTCGCCGCCCCCTGATTCAACGCTTCAATCATCTTCTGCCAAATCCCCGGCCTCTGCCCCTCTGACCACACCGCCGCCGAGATGACGGCGTTAATCAGCTCCTCCCCGATCTGCCAGCTCACCTTGGTATCTACTACCTGCGGATCAGGCGGAAAATTTTGATTTTGCTCCATCATCATACCCTCACAGATTTATTTCGCTTTGTCCTGTAATAGGACAGCCGGCTCTTGTCCATAGTTTATTCTAAGTTTTGTCCTATGTCAAGACAAAGGGAGGAAGCTATGGCCAGGATTATTGATGGAAATGATAAAAATATGGTAGGCGGCCAAATGCGGAAACTCCGAATCGAAAGAGGTTGGAGCCAGCAGATGTTGTCCAACAAACTGGAAACCCTGGCAATTTACATCTGCCGCGGCTCAATCTCACGAATTGAGGACAGGCAGCGGACCGTGACTGATATTGAACTTTATGGACTTGCGGAAATCCTTGGTGTGTCCATTGAAAATCTGTTTGAACATTAAAAACACCCGTCGAAAAGCAAATGCTCTCCGGCGGGTGTTGTTTTATTCTGCCAGCTTATCCAACAGGGCGGCCAGCTCCTCCAGCTTGGGGCCGGGGTCGCCGGAGGCCGCCGCCTCCCGGACGCAGCAGTCCATATGAGCCCGGAGGACCATTCGGTTGGCCTTTTTCAAAATGGACTGGGCGGCCATGATCTGGCTGGAGATATCCAGACAGTAGCGGTCCTCCTCCACCATCTTGAGGATACCGTCGATCTGGCCCCGGGCGGTTTTCAGCAGGCGGTTGACCTGAGCGTGGTCGGCCTTCACCGAACGGACACCACCTCGTAGCCCGCCTCGGTGACGGCGTCGGTGAGCACCTGATCGTCCACGTTTTCGCCGAGGGTCAAAGTGGCGGACTTGCCCTCCAGGCTCATCTCCACAGCGGTCACACCGTCGATGGCGGACAGGGCCTTCTCCACCCGGCCGGTGCAGTGGGCGCACATCATGCCCTCGATTATCACGGTCTTGTTCATCGTCTGTTTTCCTCCTTGATTTGTATTCTCCTTCATCTCCAGGGGGCAGCTCCCGCCGCAGGCGGGAGCCTCCGGAGTTTCAGACCGGAATTTGCTCTTGAACAGGCGCAGGCGCAGAGCGTTGGTCACTACCGTCACCGAGCTGAGGCTCATAGCGGCGGCGGCAAACATGGGGTTGAGCTGCCAGTCCAGGGCGGCATAAAACACGCCCGCTGCCAGGGGGATGCCCAGAGAGTTGTAGAAAAAGGCCCAGAACAGGTTCTGCCTGATATTCCGGATAGTGGCCCGGGACAGCTCCACCGCCGCGGCCACGTCCAGCAGGTCGGACTTCATCAGCACAATGTCAGCGCTCTCGATGGCCACATCGGTGCCCGCCCCAATGGCCAGGCCCACCTCCGCCCGGGCCAGGGCGGGGGCGTCGTTGATGCCGTCGCCCACCATGGCCACCTTTTTGCCCTCGGCCTGAAGGGAGGCGATCTTCCGCTCCTTGTCCTGGGGCAGCACCTCGGCCAGCACGGAGGTCACCCCCAGCTCTCTGCCGATGGCGTGGGCGGTGCGCTTGTTATCGCCGGTGAGCATGACCACCTCCAGGCCCAGCTCCTTAAAGGCGGCCACCGCGTCCTTGCTGGAGGGCTTGGGGGTATCGGCCACAGCGATAACGCCCAGTAATTTCCGATCCTGTTCGTCCGCAAAGTATAGTGGGGTCTTGCCTTGAGCGGCCAATTCATCCGCTTTTGCCGCCCACTCGCCCAGGTCAACACCTGCCTGCTCCATCATGGCCCGGTTGCCGCCGAACCGGACGCGGCCCTCCAGCTCCGCCCGGACGCCCCGGCCATGAATGGCCTCAAAGCCGTCTGCCTGGACCAGCCGGAGGTCCCGGCGCTCCGCCTCCTCCACGATGGCGGCGGCCAGAGGGTGCTCCGAGGGCTTTTCCAGGCAGTAGGCGATCCAAAGCAGGTCGTCCTCCTTGACCTGGGCGGCGTCAACGGGCAGGATATCGGTGACCACCGGCCTGCCCTGGGTGAGGGTGCCCGTCTTGTCCAGCACCACCGTGTCGATGGTGTGGAGGGTCTCCAGGGCCTCGGCGGATTTGATGAGGATGCCGTTCTCCGCCCCCTTGCCGGTGCCCACCATAATGGCTACCGGGGTGGCCAGCCCCAGGGCGCAGGGGCAGGAGATGACCAGCACGGCCACGCCGGCGGTGAGGGCCTGAGTGGCGGTGTGTCCGGTAACCAGCCAGGCGGCGGCGGAGATCAGGGCGATGATCATGACAACCGGGACGAACACCCCGGACACCTTGTCCGCCAACTTGGCTATGGGGGCCTTGGAGGCGGATGCCTCCTCCACCAGGCGGATCATCTGTGCCAAGGTGGTGTCCTCCCCCACCCGGCTGGCCTCGAATGTAAAGAAACCCGACTTGTTGATGGAAGCCGCGGCCACCTTGTCGCCAGGGCCCTTGTCCACGGGGAGGGACTCGCCGGTAAGGGCGGACTCGTCCACGGCGGACCGGCCCTCCAGGATCACCCCGTCCACCGGGATGGACTGGCCCGGCCGGACCGCCACCCGGTCGCCCACCTGAATGTCCTCTACGGGAATTTCAGTCTCCACACCGTCCCGGATGACGGTGGCCGTCTTGGGGGCCAGGTCCATCAGACGGGAAATGGCCTCGCCGGTCCTACCCTTGGACCGGGTCTCCAGAAACTTGCCCAGAGTGATCAGTGCAAGAATCATACCGGCGGACTCAAAGTACAGGTCCATGTGGTACTTGCCCACCCGGTCCATGTCCCCGTGGCCCAGGCCGTATCCCATCTGGTAGATGGCGAATACACCGTAGATGACGGCGGCGGAGGAACCCACAGCAATGAGACTGTCCATGTTGGGAGCCCGATTCCAAAGAGTTTTGAAACCCACCTTATAATACTTATCGTTGATATACATGATGGGTAAAGTGAGCAGAAGCTGGGTCAGACCGAAGGCTACCGCATTCTCATGCCCCACCAGGAAGGCGGGCAGAGGGGCGCCCATCATGTGGCCCATGGAGATATAAAACAGCGGAACCAGGAACACGAAAGACCAGACCATGCGGCGCTTCATGAAAGCCAGCTCCTGGGCCACGGCATCCTCCCGGGGAGCGGCCTGGGCTTTTGCCCCCGCCTTCTCCGGCAGGGAGGCCCCGTATCCCGATTGTATCACCGCGTCGATAATATCCCCGAGGGAGACGGCCCCCTCGTCATATTCGGCCACCATGGAGTTGGCCAGCAGGTTGACCGAGGCGGTTTTTACCCCCTCCAGCTTATTGACCACCTTCTCCACATGAGCGGAACAGGCGGAGCAGGTCATACCTGTAATGTTGAACTTCTGTTTTGCCATTTTTTCACCTGACTTTCCGTGGTCTCCTTTTAATACCCCACCCCAGGGGGGTGTATTTATTGTATCTCTGCTCATCTCTCCTGTCAAGTGGAAGTTTGCGCTTTTTTTCTCAGTTTATGCTCGCGTCCTGCCTGCGCCGCACCTTGTCCTCCACCCAGTAGGCGGTGTAGGGGTGGTCCAACCGGTAGCCCAGCTTCTCCGCCAGAGCCAGGGACCGCTTGTCATGGGCGTCCCAGCCGGGATACAGCCCACGATCCAGGCACTCCCAAATCAGCCGGGCTCCGCAGGTAGCGGCCAAGCCCAACCGCCGAAAATCCGGGCGGGTATCAATCTCAATCTCTATGGCTCCGTCGCAGACGGCGTAGGAGGAAGCCCCGGCCACCGGAACGCCCTCCCGCAGAACGGCAAAGCCTAAGCCCCGGCCAGCAAAGTCGGAGCCATCCGCAAAATTGCCGCACAGGTCCCGGGACCACTCCTCCTCCATCAGCGCGGCGTACATCTCCCGGCCAATGGGACGGATTGTAAAACCATGAGGCAGAGACCCTGTAAAGCCAATCAGCCTGCTCCGGTCAAAGCACCCCGGCCGGACAGCATAGCGGGTAAAGGGGACGGCCCGCTCCCCCAGCCGCGCCCGAATCAGGCGCTCCCAGCCGCCGCTCCCCGGCGTCAGAATAGGTGCGTCCGCCAGCTCCAGCAGCTCCGTGGAAGGCTCCCCCGCCAGAAAGCAGAAATCTCCGATGGAAGCCAGGGCGCTGTCCTCCCCTCGGGTATGGACGCGGCCCATGTGTCCCTGGAGGCAGGCCCGCACCATCGGGGCCTCCCAGGCAGCGAAAAGGTCCTCCGTTTTTTTCACAGTACTCTCTCCTCACTTCTCCCGACAACGCAAAGCGGCGTGAGATCAACTCTCACGCCGCCTGTTTGCTGGAACGTCCAAAGGGGTTACGCCCACACGTCAAAGTTATATTGGGCGGGGGCAGGCATAGCGGCCATCATGTCGTTAATCAGGGACATAGCCTGACTTTCGGCATCGTTCATGGCCCGTTTCATCAGGCCGTAGCTGTAGTTGGTCTGCAGCTGAGCCATCTGCATGCCCATGATATCCTCTACCATAAACGTCCACTCCCTTCCAAGTAATGTGGGGTATCGCTCCATTTGAATTATCGGCCAGGCCGCCTCGTTTCTTAAGGCCAAGCCTTAAATTACGTTACCAGTTCGGTAATAATCAGCTTGCCGTTCTCATCCGTCTCCTGCTGGAACATATGCTGCTGATCGCCGCTGAAATAGACCACCTTGACAATGTCGCCCCGCTTGTCGTCGCCGGTCTTTTCATAGATGGTAAACCGGCGGCAGAGGATATCGTCTACCTTGACAAATCCAGTGGTAGACAGCACCTCATACTGGTCCATAGAGCGGCCCGACAGTCCCAGCTCAGAGGGATGCATCGTCTGAATGGTGTCCAGCTGTTCGGACAGGCTGGCCGGCTTGGGCGGCTCCACCTTTTCGGGCTTGCGCAGCTGGGCCTCGGGGACGGAGATGCGGACGGCCAGCATATTATTCTCCAGGGACCATCCAATGGCCATCTGGAACACCTTGCCCTCCACGGCGGAGGCCTTGGCGACCATCAGCGCGCCCTCCTCGTCCACCAGCTCCGGGCGCTCCTCCTGGATCACATAGTTCTCATCCACCAGGCTGAATCCAACTTCGCCGCTCAGGACCAGATCCAGATAGCGGTTCACGATGGCGGCGTTTCCGTTCACCTCGTAGATATAGGTGTGCCGGCCCTCCTCCTCGGCCTTGGACTGCTCCGGAGTGGTCCGCAGCGCCAGCAGCTCGCCCTCGCCCTCTTCCAGAATGGTATCCAGCGACGCGACGGTATCCTCTCCAACCGTGTAGGCCTCCACGCCTTTCTTGGGAATGGGCTCCTCAATCTGCGGCTCCTGCTCCTTATCGCCCAGCAGGTTGATCCCAAATCGGGGCAGAATCAACAAAATCACTGCCGCCGCCACGGCGGCCACCAAAATCAGCGCAACAGGAATCAGAAGAAGTTTCTTTTTGCCTTTTTTCTTCTTCTTTTTCCCCTCCTGGGGCTCCTCGCCTTCCGCGGCTGTTTTCTTCTTCTTTTTAGGCATAATCCATTCACTCCATTACTTTTCCAGATATCGGATGACTACGTTGTCCTGCGGGTGAAGCTCCTGACTGAAGGCGCACTCCCGCCCGTTGACCTGCAGCTCCACGCCCCGGTCCAGATGTTCAAAATCAATCCCGGAAAACTCCAGCAGGTCCATCAAATAGTAGGCCGAGCCGTCCTCCTTGCCCGGCAGCTTCAACTGCTTGCCGTTGAGCGTCAGCTGAATGGGCCGTCCCAAGAGCTTGGGCGGCTCAGGAGCTTTCTCCTCCGGCTGAGCGGGCGGCGTCTCCGCCGGCGGCTTGGGAAAGGCAACGGGCTCGCGGGCCGCCTCAGTCCGGGGCTCCACCGGACGCCTCTCCCAGGGATTGGACCGAGGCGCCGGCTCCCGGGAAAGCTCCCGCCGCTCGCCCCGATCCGGTTCAGGCTGCTCCCGCAAGGGTCCGGGGGCAGCCTCCGCTCTAAACGGCTCCGCCCGGGTTCTCATAGCGGGTTCAGTCGGAAAGCTCTCCCGCCGCACGGCCTCCGTCCGGGGCTCCTCCGGCTTGGGCCTCTCCCAAGGAGGAGCGGGCGGCTCGGGCTCCGTCCGCGCCGGGGCAGGAACAGGCCGGACCGGGTGAAGGGAGGTCATAATCTGATCTCCGGTACTCAGCAAGGTGTCCAGGTCGGCCATCCGCCCGTTAATGGTAACGCCGCCGGTAAAATCAGCTCCCAGCAGATCCTTCAGCGTCCGCCGGGCAGGGTCGCCGGAGATGGCAGGGGCAAATTCGATGCTGTCGCCTGCATAGACCAGAGCGGAGGGAGGCGCCTCCTCCCCGTTCAGCTTCAGCATACAGGGCTGGGCCGGCTGGCCCCGAAAGACCATCCGCTGGCCGTCCACCATCACACTCAGATTCTTGCCCGTCCGTCCCAGCAGGTCCACCGAGCTGTAGCCGTTCATCATCAGCAGCTCCAGCACGGTCAGGGCGCCGCTACGGAAGAGCTTGGCGGGATTTCCGTTGAGCATGATGCGGTAGCTGTCGCTAATGAGGCCCAGCCCGGCGGAAACGGCGATGCCCAGGGGGGTTGCCAGCTCCGGGTCGTTGAGGTCGTAGTCCTCCGAGAAAGCGCTGATCTCATAGTTGTTGCCCGCCAGCGCCACCCGGCTCTCGTCCATATCCAGGGCCTCGGCCACCATCTCCCGCAGGTTCTCCAGCTTACTGCCCCCTCCCGCCAGAAACAGGGCGGAGGGAGAACCTCCGTTCAGGGAGAGCACCCGCTGGGCGATCTCCTGAGCAAGTATCCGGGCGGGTGCCTGGACCACTTCCCGAAGCTGGCTGCCAGAGACCTTCTGCTCCATGCCCAGCACGTCCCGGTAGGTGATAAAATCCTCGCCCAGCTGGGTTTTCATCCGCTCCGCCGTGGCGAAGGGGATCAGATAGCGCCGCATCAGCTCTTCGGTAATCTCATCCCCGGCAACGGTAGCCATGGTGTATCCCACCACAGCGCCGTCCCGGCACACCGCGATATCGGAGGTGCCCGCGCCAATATCGGCCAGCACCAGATTTAAAAGGCGCAGGTCGGCGGGAATGACCGCGTTGAGGGCCGCAATCGGCTCCAGCGTCAGGCTTGCCACCTCCAGTCCGGAGGCTTCCACTACAGCGTAGAGGCTCTCCACCACCTCCCGGGGCAGGAAGGTGGCCACCACAGTGGCCTCCAACAGTTGGCCGTTGTGGTTGCGCAAAGTAGTCATGGGGTAGTGGTCCAGGTGGTAGCCGGAAACCGTATAGCCCACTAGGTAGAAACGGCGCTGCCCGTCCTGGCCCTGGCCCAGGGCAGCCTCGGCGTCGGTTACGGCGGAGCTCTCCAGCCGGCCGATGATATCGTTGTTAACGCGGGTAATTTCGGGAAACTCCAGCGTGCTGCTGCCCGTCTCTGTACGCAGGGCGCGGCCGGCCGCCGCCACACATACTCGGGACAAAGCACAGTCCAGCCTCTCCTCCAGCCGGTCGGTCACCCGGCGGGCCACCTTGGCCACCTGAGCGATATCCTCGATCTGCCCGTCCAGCATAGCACGCTTGCCGTGCTCCTCCCTCTCGATGGCCAGTACCTGGAAGCGCTCGTCCGCTACCCGGCCCACAACCCCGATAATGCTGCGGGTACCGATATCCAGGGCAAATATCATATCGCTGTCCTGAGGCCTTCTCTTTGCCATCTGCGCCACCCCCATGGTCTGTTTTCAAATGAGAGAATATGGCGTCCCGAGATCGGGACGCCATATTCATTGCAGGTCGGAATATCCGCGCCCGTGCTTCAGTATTTAATATTTGGCGCCGCCAAAGGAAGCGGACTCGGCGCTGTCGTCGCCCACGCCGGCGGAGGAGCCGTGGGAAGGCTGGGACTGGTAGCCGCCGCTGTAGCTCTCCTGGCGCAGCTTGAACCGGGACAGCAGCTCCTTCATCAGGGTCGCCTGGCTGGACAGCTCCTCGCTGGCCGCAGCGGACTCCTCGCTGGTGGCGGAGTTGGTCTGGACCACGGCGGAAATCTGGTCGATGCCCTCAGTGACCTGCATGATAGCCTGGGTCTGGCTGTCCACAGCCTCCACCACGGTGGCCATCATGGTGGTCACGCTGCCGGCGGTCTCAGTGGTGCGGGTCAGGGCGTCGGTCACCTTGTTCACGGCCTCGGTGCCCTCGGCGACGGCGCTGATGGAGCCGTCAATCAAGTCCTTAGTTGCCTTGGCGGCCTCGTCGGACTTGGTAGCTAGGTTGCGCACCTCGTCAGCCACCACGGCGAAGCCCTTGCCGGCGGAACCAGCCCGGGCGGCCTCGACGGCGGCGTTCAGGGCCAGAATGTTGGTCTGGAAAGCAATGTTCTCGATGGTGGCGATGATCTTGCCGATCTCCTGAGAGGAGCTGGAGATGTTCTCCATGGCGGCGTTCAGCTGCTTGACATACTCCATGCTCATGTTCAGCTGGTTGCCGGCCTCGTTGACGGACTCGCCGGCCTTCTCAGCGGCCTCGGCGGTCTTCTTGGCGTTCTCGGAGATGTCGGCGATGGTGGCGGACAGCTCCTCCACGGCGCTGGCCTGCTCGGTGGCGCCCTGAGCCAGGGCCTGGGCGCTGTTGGACACCTGATCGGCGCCGGCGGCCACCTGGTCGGAGCTCTGGCTGATCTGGCTCAGATCATCGCTCATGCTGCTGTTGATAACCCGCAGAGAGGACAGTATCTGACTCAGGGAACCGACATACAGATTGGCGTCCTTCGTCTTTACGTTGAAGTTGCCGGCGCCCATCTCCTCCAGCAGGTGGCAGGTATCGCCAATGACCTCGCTGAGAACATTCTGGCTGGTACGCAGCGCGTTGCACATCTCGCCAAGCTCGTTCTTGCCCTGGAACTCCACGGGAATGGTCAGGTTGCCCTGGCTGAAGCCCACCAGAGCCTTCTCCACCTGAGCGGTGGGCTCTGCAATGCTCTTGATAATCTTGAACGCCATAGCCAGCACAACAAACGTAGCAACCACCATCACAGCGATGATGATGCCCAGCTCAATCTGGGAAGTCAGATTCTGATCCTTGATGATCTTATCCTGCTCATCCTTCAGGTGATTGGCCAGCGCGGTGCCGGCGGACGCCGCCCTATCCAGAGCGGGGGCGCAGCTGTTGACGATCATCTCCGACGCCTGAACCCGGTCCGTCCGCACCACAGAGGCGATCTTATTGGCCTCCACGACCCAACTGTCCAGGGTATTGACAAAGTCATTCAGCAAGGTACGGTCGGTCAGCTCCTTGGGATAGGCGTCCTGCATATCCTTCACCCCGGTGCTAAGCTCTTCCAGCTTGGAGGTCACGGTGGTGAGCTTATTCACATCGCCGGACAAGGCCACGTCCCGCAGGTTGCGGGCAGCAATGTTGTAGTCGATCCGACAATCGGAAATCAGCTGGTTTGTCTTGACATAGTGGGTAATAATGTCTGTGTAGGCCTTCTTCTGCACATTCATCATGACCAGTGACGCAATGATGATAATCACAGAAACCAAAATGGTCGTGCCGAAGCCAACGATCAGGCTCTTCTTAATGGACATGTTCTTGAAGTTCATGATGTATTCCTCCCATTTTCTTCCCGCGCACGCGCGGCGTGGGCATCTTGACGTTATTATACACCACTTTCCCTTGGGACGCAAGGAAAAGTCTCAATTTTTGTTTATTTTCCAAAGTTTTCACCTTTTCCAAGAAAGTCCCCAGAAAAAGTTTCAATTTTTGTCCGATTTCAAACGATATCGCCATATTTTCCGTTTCTTACGTCTCCAGCCACTTTCCCATCCACCAGTGTAATCACCCGGCGGCGCATAATATTGACATACTGGCTGGCGTGGGTGGCCATCACAATGGTGGTCCCTTTATTGTTCAGTTCGTTGAGCAGATGAAAGATGTCCCATATGGTGTCGTCGTCCAGATTGGCGGTCAGCTCATCCAGAACCAGAATGGGCGGGCTGCTGATCAGCGCCCTTGCCAGCTCCACCCGTCGGACCTCGCCGATGGACAGCTGGGCCGGATAACAGCTTCCCACATTGGGCAGCCCCACCAGACCCAGAGTCTTTTCCGCCGCCGCCTGGCTCTTGCGGCCCATTCCGCTGGCCCGGCCCGCCATCATCAGGTTTTCCATAATCGTCCGCTTCCGGATCAGCATGGTCTGCTGGCTGACCACTCCAAAGGTGCGGGCCAGCCGCACCTTCCAAGGCCCGAAGAAGCGGGCGATGTTTACGTCGTCCAGCAGGACCGTCCCCTTGTCCGGCGGCAGCTCGCCGCTCATCAGCTTGAGCATGGTGGTCTTGCCGGCGCCGCTGCTGCCAATCAGAAAGACAAATTCCCCCTGCTCAACGCTCACATTCAGCTCCTGTACCGCTACATATCTGCGTTTGTCCTTCTTATCCTCGGACTTATAGAATTTTGAAACATCTTCCAAGCGTATTACCGGCATTGATCAGGGCTCCCTCACGGCCGTCCCTCCTTTGGAAGGACCTTCGCCAAAAATTTTTGGTTCAAAAAATCCGTATCTTGTAGTATAATCTTTTTCATAGCAGTTGGAAAGAGTTATTTTCAATTTTTTGGGGGTAACCGTGAAAAAATTTTTAGGGCCGCGCAAAAAGAAAAAATTCCCGTTTCTGATCTCAATTCTGGTCCTGGCCGTGCTGTGCGTCGGCGGAGTGGAGCTGCTGGTCTGCTCCTACCAGGACCCGACCCTCTACGCCCGGGTCACCGCCCCGGTCCGGGCCGGCGTCCAGCGGGCGGCGGAGGCGGGGCAGAACGCCTGGAACCACCTCAGCCGCGCCGCCGGTGATCTGACCCAACAGGCCGCGGCAGCGGCCGGCCGGGCTTCAGACCGCCTCCGGGCGTTTCTGACGCCGCCGGAGGAGGAGCCCGCGGAGGAGGTTCAGCTGGTGGACGACACTGAAATCGCTCCGCCGCCCAGGCCCCGGGCCGTGTATACCGTCACCGCTCTGGAGATTCGGGACGGGCGGGAGTATCTCACCGGCGGGACTCAGGAATTTGTCTACTATAACCAGACAGACGAGGCCTGGGCCGAGAAGAAGTACGGCTCCGACCGGCTGGGCGGCTACGGCTGCGGACCTGCCGCCATGGCCATGGTGGTGTCCAGCCTCACTGGGTCCGACATGGACCCGGCCCTGATGGCCCAGCACTGCGTGGACCACGGCTATTGGGCGCGGAAGCACGGCTCCTACCTCTCCATCGTCCCGGGGACGGCGGAGGACTTCGGCCTGACCTGCACCTCCCTTGTCCCGGAGGAGACGGACGGAGACCTCATCTCCCAATACCTGCTCAGCGGCTCCCTGGTCGTCGCCCTGATGGGCCCTGGCCACTTCACCAACGGCGGCCACTTCATCGTGCTCCACGGGGCGACCCTGGACGGCAGCGTCCTGGTGGCTGATCCGGCTGACCGGGATCGCAGCCTCACCACCTGGGACCCGCAGCTGATTCTGGACGAGCTCTCCGCCTCCCGAAGCAGCGGCGGCCCGCTCTGGGTTATCTCCTCCAATCCTATGCAATGAAGAGTTCCCCCTGAAGGACAGGGGGAACTTCTTTATTTTTCCTGGGCGTAAAAGGAGTTTTCACCAGCCAGCCGCCGGCTCAGTCTCCGGTCCAGCTCCAACACCCGCTCCAGCAGGCGGCGGGCGTTGCCGGCCTGGGTACAGTAGGCCTCCTCATCCGTCCCCTGGGGGTCGGCGCCCTCTCTCAGCGCCCCGACCCGCTCCCGGTCCTCCGCAGCCAGGCCCTCAAGTCTGGCCGCAGCCGCCTGTCTGACCTCCTCCAGGTGGAGGATAGGCTCCTGCCGCATGGCGACCAGCATTCGCACAGACACGTCATCGCTGCGGTCCAGCGCCTCTCCCATCTGCTGGCTCACGTCCATAACCTCGGAAAGAAGATTGTATTTCTTCCGCTCCAGCACTGTCAGATCCAGCCACTCGCTCTTCGTCATGCCTGCTTCTCCTGGACGCTCCCGGACCGCTCTGCGGCCCGGAAGGCGTCACGCATATCGGTGAGCATGGGGCGCAGCCGGTCCAATTCCGCCTTGTTCCGGCCGATCTTGATTCGGCTCATCTCATAGGTGAAGTAGTCGTACATCCGGCTCAGGTCCTGACTGATGGGGTACTGCCGGTCCAGGGTCTCGTCCAGATAATTGACGATGTCAATGCATCGGTCCAGAGCGCCCTCAAACCGGGGCCAGTCCGCCTTATCCAGGGCCAGGGACGCCAGGGTGCTGCGCTTGACCAGCTCGTCATAGAGAAGCATCAGCAGCTCCCCGGGCGTCATGGAGTTAATGGACTGCTGCTTATACTGCTGGTAGCCTTTTGTATCCATATCAGCTAACCCTTTCTCAGTAGGAGCCGCCGCCCATGAAGCCTGCCAGTGCGGAGCTCTGGGAATTCATCTGTTGGATCAGCTGCTCCAGGCGGCTGAACTGCTGGGTGTAGCGGTCCACCTGGCTGGACAGCTTATCCTGCCACTTCTCAATCTGCTTGTTGTAGTTGTCGATCTGTTTCTGCCAGGTATTGTTCATCAGGGACAGGGGGCTCAGGGGGCTGCCCGCCTTCTGAATGAGGATTCCCTTGGGCTCGCCGCTGGTCTTGGCGTAGGCATCCAGGGTATTCTTCAGGTTCTGCATCACGCCGCCGTTGCCGCTGGTCTTGGTGAAGGCGTCGGCCACCATGTCCGGGTCGCTGTCCAGCATGGAGCGCAGCTTATTCTCGTCCAGGGTGATAGTCAGCGCGCCGGTGCTGATATCGTAGCTGCTGGTAATGCCCATGCCCCGGAGAATGGCGCCGTCCTGCCCGGAGGGGGAGAACATGTTCTGCAGCTTGTTGTACAGGCTGGACAGGTCCCGGTCGGCAAAGAGGATGCCCTGTTTGGCCTTCTCCTCATAGTTCTTCAGCTCCGATTCGGACAAACTGCTGGCCTGGTCGGAGGTGAGGGGCTCGTAGCTGCTGCCATCGGTCTTCTTGGCGGGCATTGTGGAGTAGGCCCCCCTGACCTCGCTGAGCATGGCATTGTAGTCCTCGAGCATGGCTTTCACCGCGTCCACAATCTTGTCGGAGTCGGTGGTGCTCTTGAAGGTGACAGAGTTCTCCGCCCGCTTGGCGTCCGAGACCTTGTTTCCGTCCTCGTCCAAGCTGGCGTCAAAGGTCTCCTTCATGGTGATGGTCAGCCCGTCGATGCTCACGCTGTTGGAGCTGCGGGTCATCTCCATCTCCTTGCCGTTGATGGTGGCGGTGAACTTGGCGTCCTGTCCGACCGTATAATTGATAGAGGGCGCGTATTTTTTGTCAAACTCAAGGTCATAACTTCCAAAATCCGGGTCCGGATGATTGGCCTTCATCTTAAAATCTACCGACGAACCGTTCTTATCAACAAGTTCCAGCTCGCCTGAGTATTTATTATAGGAAGCGGTATAGCCGTGATTGAAAATCATTCCGTTCAGCTTTTCGGCAACATCTTCAATGGTGTCGTCTTTCGACACCTTGATGCTGTACGTGCCGCTGGTGCCAGGGATCGTAAACTGAACATCGTTGCCGTCCAGCCAGCTCACACCATAAGCCTCGCCAAAGGCGACTGTGCTGTGCTCCGGAATATCGGTGGAACCGAACATGGCCTCGGCCAGGCCGCCGCCCATGACGATCTCACTGTCGGCGCCGGTCTCCTTGGCGGAGAACACGAACTCCTTGGTGGTCTGGGAGTAGCTCACCTTCACGCCGGCTTCCTTGTTGCTGTTGATGTCGTTGAGGATATCGGACAGCTTGGAGTCCTTGCTGTACTTGCCCACGGTCACGCCGTTAATCTCAAAGGCATACAGGTCGTTGCCCTTGTCGTCCTTGCCAACGGAGGTCAGCTTGCTCAGGTCCATCAGGTCGCCCAGTGTCTTGCTGGTATTCAGATAGGTGGTGGCGGTCTGGCCAATTCCCAGGGCCTCGCCCACATCGGAGGTGATGCGCAGGTCGGAGCCGTCCTCCTTGACGTTGAAGTTCAGCTTGAGCTTTCCGTCGGCGCCGGCGTTGGTGACCTCGATCTTCTTCTTAAAGACCTTGCCCACCTCTGCGTTCACGGCCTTGGCGTACTCATCAGCCAGCTTATCCTTTTCAACTTCTTTCCCGTTGATCTTATACTTATCGGGGTTGCCGTCCGTGCCGGCAATCTTCTCCATCTTGGGCAGGTAGATGGTCTTGGTAGAGCCGTTCAGGGTCAGGTTCATGGCCTTGCCGGAGAGGTATTCCAGATTATCTTCCTTCCGGGTCAGGCCGTCTTTCAGGCCGCTCATGCTGAAGGACTTGATATCCTTGTTCTCATCGGCCTTATCCAGGTCCAGACCCAAGGTCTTGGCCACGTTTCCGCTGGCCTGGGAGATATACAGGGCGTTGCCGGCAGAGGATTTCAGGTCCTTGAATACGATGGAGCCGCCGCTCACCACGGCCTTCACCCGGTCCTCGGCGTTCTCGCTCTTACCGTTGCTGAAGGTGATCTTCTGTCCCTCCAGCTTCTGGTTAATCAGCCCGGCCAGCACGTCGGCGTCGGTGGCGCCCGCTCCCAGCTTGGTCCGGATTTCCTCCATGGCCTTCTTGTCGGCCACCTCGTCAAAGTTGATGTTCAGCTTCTGGCTGCCGTAGACCACGGTCATGCTGCCGTTCAGGGCTCCCAGCTCGGTGGTGCCGAACAGGTCGATGTCCGAGGCGGACTGGATGTTCTTGCCGTCGCTGCTGTTCAGGAGGCTGTCGCCCACCCGGTACTGGGCGGAGGTGGCCAGCTGGTGT
Source organism: uncultured Oscillospiraceae bacterium (assembly GCA_910588635.1). Classification (GTDB taxonomy): domain Bacteria; phylum Bacillota; class Clostridia; order Oscillospirales; family Oscillospiraceae; genus Lawsonibacter. Next base: position 16,834 of record CAJUPW010000022.1, read on the forward strand.
ACCGCGTTGATGGCAATGTCGCTGCTGGTCTTGCCGCTGGCGGTCACCTTGTCCTTGTACAGGCCCTGGGTGGCCACCTTTACCGCGTTGTTGAAAAAGCTGGCGGACAGCAGGTTGGTGGCGGAGCTGTAAGAGGTATACTTGTTGGTAAAGCCCACCATTTTGCTGATGATGCTCCGGTATGCCTCCTGCTTCCACTCCGTCTTGGTCGCCTGCTGGTTCAGGGAATTGATCTTGGCCTGGTAGCTCTTTACCAGATTTTCGATCATGCCCTCAGTGTCCAGGCCGCTGGCCAGACCGCTGATTACGTTGCCGCTGTTGTACAGGCTGCTGGTCATATTACTGCTGCTTACTCCGCTAAGAGACGCCATAAAAATCGCTCCTTCCGTGTCATATCTGTATTTCCAATGATTTTCTGAATTTGGACACAAAAATACTCTGTACTTTTTTATCGTCCTGGTGTATGATAAAGTTAATAGTTCCCGCAAGAAAGATTTTAGAACTTGTTTTGACCAAAGTTCTTTCACAGGAGGAGTTTACTTGGCGGCTATTATTGCGATTACGAACCAGAAGGGCGGCGTGGGCAAGACCACCACGGCCAGCTCTCTGATGGACGGTCTGCACCAACGGGGAGCCCGGGTGCTGGGCGTGGACCTGGACCCCCAGGGAAGTCTGGGCTTTTGCCTGGGCTTGGACATCGAAAACTGCGCCACCATCTACGATGTACTGAAGGGACACCGACATATCCGGGATGTCATCCTCTCTTCCGAGTGCGGAGATATCCTGCCCTCCAACATCCTGCTGTCTGCCGCCGAGCTGGAGTTCAACCGGCCCGGCCGGGAGTTTCTTCTGAAGAATTCCCTGGACGAGATACAGGACGAGTACGACTACATCATCATCGACACCCCGCCCGCCCTCAACGTGCTCACGGTAAACGCCTATGTGGCCGCCGACGGTCTGGTGGTCCCCATGGCCCCCGAGATTCTCAGCCTGCTGGGCGTCTCCCAGATTCGGGAGACCATTGACACCGTCCGCCGGTGCTACAACAGCCGGCTTCGGGTGCTGGGCATTGTCCTGAACAAGTACAACCAGCGTTTCACCCTCAACCGGGACGTGCTGGATATGACCGAACAGATCGCCAACCAGCTGGAGACCCAGGTGTTCCAGTCCAAGATCCGCACCGGCGTGGCCGTGGCGGAGGCCCCCGCCCACGGGGAGAGCGTGCTGTCCTACGCTCCCACCTCCCACCCCGCACGGGATTTCCGCCTGCTGATTAACGAAATTCTCAAGCAGTACGCTTTCGTCACGGACGATGTATATTAAGCCGGGCCATGAGGTCCTCTGATGACTCTTTGGAAAGGAGAAAGCTGTCATGGCTTCCAGCAAAAAAAGCTCGAAGGGCAATAAAACTGCCCATGTGTTAAATCTGCTCACCGCCCCGGCGCCCTCCGCCGCGGAGGATGAGTCCGCCGCGGAGTATACTCCCGAGTCCCCCGCCAACCCCCTGGTCTCCCCCATCCTGGAGGTCGCCCAGGCCGACGACGACGCTCTGTCCCAACAAATCCAGCAGGCCCTGGAGGAGGAGTTCTCCCAGACTGAGGAGCCGGCCTATGGGGAGGAACAGTGGGACCCCAGCCAGCTCCCCGAGGGCGTTCTGGGCTGGGACGAGAACGGCCAGCCCATCTGGGACCCCAACGCCCTCCCCGAGGGCGTCCTGGGCTGGGACGAGAACGGCCAGCCCATCTGGGACCCCAGCGTCCTTCCCGAGGGCGTGGTCGGCTGGGATGAGAACGGCCAGCCCATTTACGCCGAGCAGCCCGAGTGGGAGCTGCCCGAGGGGGCCGTCGGCTGGGATGAAAACGGTCAGCCCGTCTACCCCGAGCAATCTGAGTGGCAGCTGCCCGAGGGGGCTGTCGGCTGGGACGAGAACGGCCAGCCCGTCTACCCCGAACAGGCGGAAGGGGAACCGGAAGCCGAATACGAGCCGGAACCGGAACCCGAGCCGGAACCGGAACCTGAGCCAGAATCTGAACCCGAGCCAGATCCAGAATCAGAACCCGAACCAAACCCTGAGTTGGAATCAGAACCTGAGCCTGAACCAGAACCGGAAACTCCTGTTCCCTCCACCCCCTCCGGCGGCAAGATGAGCCAGGAGGACATTGAGAAGCTGCTGGCTGGCACGGGCGCCCCAGAGCCCGAGCCGCCCAAGCCCGTCGAACCCGCCCCCGCTCCCTCCGGCGGCAAGATGAGCCAGGAGGACATCGAGAAGATGCTGGCAGGCTTGGACACCGCAGAGCCCGAGCCGCCCAAGCCCGTCGAACCCGCCCCCGCTCCCTCCGGCGGCAAGATGAGCCAGGAGGACATTGAGAAGATGCTGGCAGGCACGGGCACCGCGGAACCAGAGCCGCCCACCCCCGCCGAGCCGGAGCCCGCCGACGCCTCTGGCTTCCCGCCCCTTGCTCCGGAGGACATGGAGGACATAACCTATGTCAATGTCATACAAACTCTGGTGGAGGAAAAGGCCCCCCGGTACATCAAAATGTTTGGCCTGTGTACCTGCAAGCACTGCGCGGCGGATGTCAAGGCCCTGACCCTGAACAATCTGGTGCCCAAGTACGTTGTGCTCTCCAAGCGGGACACCATCCCCATGCTGACCGTCTACGAGGGTCGGTACAGCTCTACCGTCACCGCCCAGCTTACCCGCGCCTGCAAGGTCGTTATGGATAACCCCCACCACGGTCGTCTGAATAAATAATAAAAGCCCGCCATAAGGCGGGCTTTTATTATTTGTATTAGCCTTTTCCTCCCAGCAGATGGTCCATTACATCCACCAAGTGGCCGATCTCCGGCTTGCTCATCTGCTCGTCGGCGCCCAACTGGCGACCCTTGATCCGCATCTCCTCACTGATGAGGGAGGAGAAAATAATCAGCGGAATGGGCTGGAACCGGGAGTCGCTCTTTACCAGCTTTGTCAGCCGGTGTCCGTCCATTTGAGGCATCTCAATATCGGTGATAATCAGCGCCACCTGGTCAAACAGACGCTTGTCCTTAGGCAAGGCGTTCAGCGACTCCCACAGCTCCTTGCCGTTGGAGAACATGTGCAAATTGACATACCCGGCCTTGTGCAGGCAGTCCTCAATCATCTTGGACAGGAGAATCGAGTCCTCGGCAATCCAGATGGGGGCATTGCTCCGACCCCGAGGGCCCATCTGGTCAATCTCTTCCATCTGGATGGTGGTCTCGGGGGCGATCTCAGCCACGATACGCTCAAAGTCCAGAATGGTGACCAGATCTGAACCGCACTGGGCGATACCGGTGGCCACACCCTCGGACCCGCCGGACACCGTCTTATCCGGCTTGTGGATATCCGTCCAGGATATCCGGTTAATACCTACCACGGTGTGTACCCGGAAAGCAATAAACATCTTGTTGAAATTGGTGATGATAAACAGGTCCTTGGGCGTCTTCTCCCGTTCCACGCCCAGGTATTTGGGCAGGTCCACCACAGTAATCACAGTATCCCGGGGCTTAAAGATACCCTCCACCGAGGGGTGGGCATGGGGCATGGACTTAACCGGCGCGGACAGGATAATCTCCCTCACCTTGGCCACATTGATGCCATACAAGTTATCATCAATGGTAAATTCCATGATCTCAATCTCATTGGTGCCTGACTCCAAAAGGATACCGTTGTTATGTACCTCCGCCATTGCTGACACTCCTCACTCTATTTAGGATGCGCCCCTTCGCGCTCTTGGGATCAACTGTCAAAATATGATGTCCTTCAACCCGTAGGACCGGATACAGCCCTGGCCGGTGCCCACATTGAACAGCAAAGTCCTGGCCACCGTTCCCCCCACGTTCTCCGCCACAAGGCGGACATTTTCCCGTTTGAGGATCGTACGCACGCTTTCTATATTGCGCTGGCCTATATTGCCCAGCCCGGCTCCTGAGACCTCGAACATCTTTGCGCCGCCGGCAATCTTCACCGTCATCCGGCTGCGTAGGGCCCCTTTGGCCTCCATATGCTTCAGCGTCTCCTTAATGCCGGTATCCGCATATTTCAGCGGGTGGGTCCGTCCAGCTTCCATATTCAGCGGGAGCATGATGTGGAGCAATGCCCCCAGCCGCAGCTTCGGATCGTGGAAGCACAGGCCGATACAGGAGCCCAGCGCGTAGGTTATCAGAGTTCCCTCTCCTTGGAGCATCTTCATGTCCGCGATACCAACCGTGAGTTTTTGCTCAATCATTGCTAACGCCCAGCTTCCTTAATAAGAAATCCAAAGAGCGCAGATCGGGAGAAAGGATCAGATGACAGGGGACCTCTTTCCCGTCGCACACAAAATTTCCGCCGATGGCCATCAGGTAATCGGACATTCCACCATACTCCGCCATGGGTACCGTCAGGATGGCGCCTTGCATATCCACCGCGAAAGCGGGCACGGTCAGTTTGATATTTACATCGGCCAGACCGGACAGCGCGTTAATAAAGGTGGAAATCATAATGTTGCCAATCTCGATCATGGCGGAGCGCTCCAGCTCCGTCAGATTCTCATAGTTGTCGATATTCTCTCCCAGCATGGCGTTCAGCACCACGTTGACCAGTTCCAGCTTCTGCACCGAAAGCATGATCCCGCCGATGTCGCCGCTCATTTTGACCAGCACCCCGGCGGTGACCTCCTCCGGGCCGCCAATCCACTCGATAGCCTCATTATACTCCATGATGCGCACTTCTGGCAAGGTAATTCTTACGGGTTTATTCATCATTTGGGACAGGGCTGTCGCAGCGTTTCCCGTTCCGATGCTGCCAATCTCCCGCAGCGTGTCGATCTCCAGGGATGACAACTGATCGTAATTCTTAATCATATCCTGACTACCCCCTTATGCTCAGCCCGGCAGACCGTTGATGGTCTGCTCGATCTCGTCTGTGGTCTGTACCATCCGCAGCGCGTAGCTGTAAGCCCGCTGGGACTCGATCACCTTCACCATCTCCTGGGCCAGATCCACATTGGAGCGCTCCAAAAACTTACGCTTCACCTGGCCGGTGCCCAGATACAGGTCGCCGTTCTTCTCAATGGGAACAAACCGGCCGCTGTCGGCGTGGAGCATCCCGTCATAAACGCGGTAATCAAAGACGCCCACATCCAAATCCGCCTGACGGTTCTGGGGATCAATGACGATAAAGTTGCCCATGGGGTCCAGCACGCAGCGCCCCTCGTTATCGCTGAGCCGCCACTCCACGGTGTTCTCCAGAGGCAGCTCCTCTCCGGTGTCCGGGTCGATCTCAGGCTCGGCGTCCTCTGCGGGAGGAATCTCAAACTGGGCCATCATGAAAGCGCCGTCCCGAGTGAAGGATATCTCCTGGGTGGACAGGTCGTACAGCCCGAAGAACCCGTCCCCGGTGATGGCGAAGTCGAACAGGCGGCCAGTCTCCACATAGCCGGCGCTGCTGAAGTCGGTGCTGGCTTTGGCCATCTTGGTGCCTGAGCCCTTGGGCAGCTGCTCCTGGTCGATACCCGTCACGTTGCCGTACATCAGGTGGTGGAAGGTGGCCCGCTCCGCTTTAAAGCCGTAGTTGTTCACATTGGCGATGTTGTTGGCCTGGACGTTCATCCGCTTGTTCTGCATATACGCGCCCACGGCTCCGGTATAAAAGGACATATTCATATTCGCTCACGCCTCTCTTTTTCGCGGGCGCAGGAGTGCCAGCGTCCGTATTCGTTGCTGCTTACGCCATCCGGCCGATGTCGTTGACGGCCCGCTTGATGATCTCATCATAAATCTGGCTCATCTGGGCGGCGCTCTGAAGGGCCCGCTGGGTGGTCATCATGCTGACCATCTCCTTCACCAGCTCCACGTTTGACCGCTCCACATACTTGTTTCGGATGGTCACGTTCTCGTTGACCTGGGCGCCCTGGCCGATAAACAGGCCGTAGGGGTTGCGCTCCAGCTCCTGGTTGTCCTCAAAGGTGAATACCCCCAGCGTACCCAGATACTCTCCGCCCTGGGTGTACAGGTTACCCCGGGTGTCCGGGTCCAGCTTGTCGGTGGGCAGCTGGATGGGGTTGCCCTCCCGGTCCAGCACCCGGCCCAGCTCGGACAGGCACAGGTAGCCCTCATTGTCCAGGGTGAAAGAGCCCGCCCGGGTGTAGGCGGTAGAGCCGTCCGCCATCCGGATGGCAAAGAAGCCCTCGCCCTGGATGCAGAAGTCCAGGGGCAGATTGGTCTCCTCCGGAGCGCCCTGAGTGAAGTCGGTATACAGGTGGTCCGGAGCCAGAATATGGGCCTGATAGGTGGGCAGCTCCTGATAGGGGGTCTTGATCTTGTTGCCGATGCGCACCGCCATCACCTCGTCGAAGGTGCGGTCGGTGTACTGCTCCGCCTTATAGCCGGCCGTGGCCACGTTGGTCATGTTGTTGGCCACCACGTCCAGCCGCCGTCCCTGAGACAGCATCCCGGAGGTAAGGTTGTAAAACCCCTTCATCATAGCACAAAACTCCTCTCGTCTCCGGCCTCATTTTCTGCCGGTCAAGTACTGGTTCATATACAGCTTCAGCTTCTGAATGGCCCGGGAGTGGAGCTGGGAGATGCGGGGCTCGCTGACCTCCATCACCTGGGCAATCTCCTTCATGCTGAGATTTTTATGGTAGTAAAGGGAGATGACTGTCTGCTCGTTCTCCCGCAGAGAGGCCACCGCCTTTGTCAGAGTGTCCAGCAGCTCCTGCTGGAGCATGGCGTCCTCCGGGCGGCCGTCCTGACTGCTGTCGGGCAGCTCCGCTCCGCCGTTCAGCTCCCGGTCCTCGAAGAGCGCGTCCAAAGAGAGGACATTGCACATGGAGGAGCTGGCCAGGTCCTCCTGATACTGCCCCTGAGACACCCCCAGCCGGTCGGCCATCTCCTGATCGGTGGGGTAGCGCCCCAGCTCGGCGAACAACTCGCCGCTGGCCTGGTCGATGTCCCGGGCCTTCCGCCGCACGCTGCGGGGCACCCAGTCCTGCCGCCGGGCCAGATCGATGACCGCGCCCCGGATGCGCTTGGACACGTAAGTCTCGAATTTGATTCCCTTGTCCGGGTCAAATTTGTCCACCGCGCCGGCCAGGGTGAGCAGGCCCTCGTTGATGATATCGTCCACCTGGGCGAAGCTGGAGTACACTCCCCGCACCTGGAGGGCAATGGTCTTTACCAGCCCCGCATAGCGCATGACCAGAGGCCACTTCAGCTCCTCATTGCCGGTGCGCTTATACGTCCGCAGCAGCTCTTCGGTGGTCATGGCGTCCAGTTCCTCCGGGCTCCAGGTCAGCTTCTCCCGCCTGGCGGAGACCGCTCCCCCGGTCATACAGGGGCCGCCCTTCTCTCAGGCCTGGAGGACGCTGGGCTCATTGTGATATTACCCAGGGACTGGATCTGCACGTCACTGGTGATCTCATTAAAGGAGAGCACATAGACGCTGGGATAGAACTGTGACAGCATCCGGCTGAGATAGATCCGGATGACCTGACTGGTGAGCACGATGGGGGTTTGGGACAAATCGCTGAACTTTTTCAGGTAGTCGGCCAGCTGGTTGACGATGGACTGCATAAGATCGGGGCCCATAGCCAGGTAGATGCCCTGCTCGTTCTTGCTCAGCGAGGAGATAACCCGCTTCTCCACCTCGGCGTCCAATGTAACCACACGGAGCTGGCCGTGCTCGCAGAAGCGGCGGGTGATGGTACGGCTCAGGGCCACACGGATGTTTTCGCACACCATATCCAGGTCCTTGGTGGTCATCAGGGAATCGATGGCGGTCTCCAGAATGGTGCCCAGGTCCCGGATGGGGACGCCCTCCTTCAGCAGGTTTTTCAAGATACGCTCCAAATTGGCGTAGGACAGCACGTTGGGAATGGCCTCGTCCACCAGCTCGGGGGCGGTCTTCTTCAGATTCTCCACCAGTTGGATGACCTCCGCCCGGCCCAGCAGCTCATAGGCGTGGCGGCGAACCACCTCGGACATATGGGTCTGCATGACGGACAGGGGGTCGATTACGGTGTAGCCGTAAATTTCGGCCATCTCCTTGTTCTCCGGCAGAATCCACCGGGAGGGGATGCCGTAGGCGGGCTCGATGGTCTCAATGCCGTCGATTTCGCCGGCCGGGTTGGCAGGCTCCAGGGCCAGGTAGTAGTCCACCAGAATCTCGCCCCGGGCCACCTCCTCCCCCTTGATCTTCACCACATACTGGTTGGTGCCCAGAGCGGAGGAGTCGTGGAGGCGGATGGATGGGATCACGAAGCCCATGTCCTGGGCGTACTGCCGGCGGAAAATCACGATGCGGCTGATGAGCTTGCCGCCGCTGTTCTCGTCCACCAGGGGGATCAGGCTGTAGCCGAACTCCATCTCAATGGGGTCCACGGTGAGCAGCCCGTACACGTTGTTGATGTCCTTATAGTAGTCGGTTTCGCTGGGCACGGCCAGCAGGTCGCTCTGGGCCGGCTCCTCGGACTGGAGGGCCTCCACAGTCTCCTTTCGGTCCAGCCGGCCGCTCATCAGGTAGCCCAACACGGTCAGTCCCACGCCCACGATGAGCAGCGGAATGGTGGGTGTGCCGGGAATGAGGCCCAGGATAATCAGCACCAGGCCGGCGGTGAGGATGGCCCGGGGCTGCCGGGCAAACTGCTGAATCACATCGGTATTCAGGCTGCCCTCGGACACCGACCGGGTAACAATCATGCCGGTGGCGGTGGAGATCATCAGGGCGGGGAGCTGGGAGACCAGGCCGTCGCCGATGGTGGCGATGGAGTAGGTGCTGGCCACGGTGGCCAGGTCACCCACACCGTTCATGGAGCCGATAATGATGCCGCCAATGAGGTTGATGGCGGTGATAATCAGGGACATGGTGGCGTCGCCCTTGACAATCTTGGTGGCGCCGTCCATGGCGCCGTAGAAGTCGGCCTCCCGCTGAATTTTACTCCGGCGCTCCCGTGCCTGCTGCTCGTTGATCAGGCCGGAGGAGAGGTCGGCGTCAATGGCCATCTGCTTGCCGGGCATGGCGTCCAGGGTGAAGCGGGCGGCCACCTCGGCCACGCGCTCGGCGCCCTTAGTGATGACGATGAACTGCACCAGCACGATGATGAAGAAGATGATGATGCCCAGCACCACATTCCCCTGGGTAATCAGCTGGCCGAAGGTCCGGATGACCGCCGTGCCCACCTCGCCGGAGCCGTCGTAGCTGAGGATGGACCGGGTGGTGGATACGTTCAGACCCAGACGGAACAGGGTGGTAATCAGCAGCAGGGAGGGGAAAATGGAAAATTCCAACGCCTCTGAGATCGTCATGGTGACCATCAGGATCACGATGGACAGAGAAATATTGATGATAATCAGAATATCAAGCAAGCTCTCATCCAAGGGAACAATCAGGAACATGACGATGACCACGACCATGAGGGCTATGCTGTTTTGAAAAATCCGCCGCATGGTGTCATCCTTTCCTGAGAGCTTGTCAAAACGCCCTTGCGGGCCTTGTTATCGAATTCATTAAATGTTCTGGTCCAGCTTAAGGACGTAAACCAGAACCTCAGCCACCGGGCCGTAGAGCTCGGGGGGAATCTCCCGGTCCAGCTTGGTGGATGCGTAGAGAGAGCGGGCCAGGGGCACGTTCTCCACCACGGAGACGCCGTTCTCCTCGGCCACCTGGACGATCCGGAGGGCCAGCTCATCCATACCCTTGGCCAGAACCACCGGGGCGTTGTCCTGATCCGGCTTGTACCGCATGGCCACGGCGAAGTGGGTAGGGTTGCGGATAACTACATCGGCGCCGGGCACCTGCTGCATCATGCGCTGCTGGGCCCGCTGACGCTGGATTTGCTTGATCTTGCCCTTGACCTGAGGATCGCCTTCTGTCTGTTTATACTCCTCCTTGATCTCCTGCTTGGACATCTTCAGCTGGCGTTCGTAGTCCCACCACTGGTAGAGGTAGTCAAAGAAGGCCAACACGGCAAACGCGACGGCAATCTGAATCACCAGCGTGACGCTCTCCTGAAAGAAGATGCCGCAGGATTGGGACAGCTCCATATCCAAAAAGCGGCTGAATCCCAGCGCGGCCTTTTGAAAGTAGTTGTAAATCAGTACCAGCAGGATGGTAATTTTCAGAATGCCTTTAAAAGCCTCGATGATGCTGCGCAAGGAAAACAGCCGTTTAAAGCCCTGAAGGGGGTTGATCCGGCTGAATTTCGGCTTGATGGACTCGCCGGCCACCAGCATCTTGGTCTGGAAGAATGTGACGCCCACGGCCAGCAAGGCGGTGACCGCCAGAAAGGGGCCGGCCATGACCACAAAGCTCAGGATCACCTGCTTCAGCAGCTCCTTGAGCACGCCGGAAGTTACTCCGGACACACCGCCGGCCGCGTAGGAAAAGCAGAGGTTCAGCAAGCCCTTGATCTGCTCCAGAAAAAGGCCGCTCATAATCTGGACCATAAACAGGCTGCCGATCAGGGTAGCCACAGCCACGGCATCCTTGCTCATCAGGACATTACCTTTTTTTCGTTCGTCCCGTCGCTTTTTTGGTGTTGCCTTTTCGGTCTTGGAGTCGCCGGCCATGGAGTGATCCCCCCTTTGTCAGCCGCGTTTACCCAGGTCAGCCCGACATAAGGGGCAGTATCTCCTGGAGAGACACCAGCATCTGGGTCTCGGCCTCCAGCAGAAACTGACTGAAGGGAAAGAGCATCAGCATAATCAGCACCAGGCCGATAATCACCTTCAGCTCAATATTGATAGCAAAGACGTTGATTTGCGGGATGGCCTTCATCAAAATACCCATCCCCACCTGGCCCATCAGCTCGGCCGCCAGAACGGGCATGGCCAGCTTGATGCCCAACAGGGTACAGTCCACAAAAATCTGGATTACGGCCCCGTAAAGGTTCTCCCCCAGCGCCGCCGTCCCGAAGGGAACCACCCGCCCTGAGGCCAGGAAAATCCGAATCAGCGTGTGGTGGCCGTTGGCCGCGAAGAACAGCAGGGACATCAGCACGTTAAGCAGCGTGGAGGTGGCCGTCACCTGGATGCCCGAAGCCGGGTCATAGGTGGAGGCCATGGACAGACCCATCTGCATGTCAATGACCGATCCGGCCATCATGGGGATGTAGAAAAACAAGTTCACAATCAGGCCCAGTATATAGCCCAAAAACAGCTCCATCCCGAACATCAGGGCCAGCCCCAGCAGAGTGGATGGCGTCTCAACGCTTACCGGCGTGATGAAAAAGGCGCTCAGAGACAGCAGCAGGATCAGCCCGCCCTTCACCATGTTGGGAATCCCCCGCCGGCCCAGCAGAGGATTAAAAGCCACACAGCCCGTCATCCGGGCGGTAATCAGCAGAAACAAGGTAAGCGCGTTCCAAAACAAGGGCGGTCCCTCCTCTCGTCCGTCAGACGCCGACCATCAGCTCGAAGAGCCCCCTGGTATAGTCCAGCAAGGTCTCCATCATCCAGCCGCCGCCGACCAGAAGGACCAGAATCACCACAATCAGCTTGAGGATAAAGCCCAGGGTCTGCTCATGAATCTGGGTGACCGCCTGGAAAATGGCAACCAGCACGCCAACCGCCATACTCAAAATCAGCATAGGTCCGCCCAGCTGGATAGCGACCCAAACGCCCTCCCGCATGATCCGGGTAACAACACTTGTATCCATACGCCCTCCTTACCCAAGGCCGAAGCCCCGCACCAGCGTGGAGAACAGCAGCTGCCACCCGTCCAGCAGGATAAACAGCAGCAGCTTGAAGGGAGTGGAGATCATGGACGGCGGGAGCATGACCATACCCATGGACATCAGGGTGGAGGCCACCACCATGTCGATGAGCATGAAGGGGATATAGAGCAGAAACCCAATAAAAAATGCCTGCTTCAGCTCACTGGTGATAAAGGCGGGAATAATGACCGTAAGGGGCAGGTCCTGGGTCGCCTCCTCCGTCTCAGGGATGGGGGTGCCCGACATGTTGCAGTACAGCTCCATGCTCTCCACTCTGGTCCACCTTATCATAAACCGCTTCAGCGGAACCTGAGCCCGCTGAAAAAACTCCTCCTGAGTGATCTCCTCCTCCTGATAGGGCTGGAAGGCCTCCTCATTGATGGCGGAGAGGGTCGGACTCATGGTGAACAGGGTGAGAATCAGGGCCATGCCCACAAGCACCATGTTGGGCGGGGTCTGCTGAGTGCCCATGGCGCTGCGCAGGAAGGAGAACACCACCACATACCTGGTAAAGGAGGTCATCATGATGATGAGCGAAGGCAGAAGCATCATGATAGTGGTAAGCAGCAGAATCTCCAGCGCCTGCACGCTCTCCCCGTTTACATTAATCAGTGCGTCGGTAGGCATTCTTCTTCACCTCGCTTCGCTGCCCCGGCAGGTCAATCTATTTTTTCTCTCTCAGCCGCCGCAGCAGGGCCAGGAATTCCGCAGGCTTCTCAGGAGCGCCGGAGGGCGCGGGAGGGTTCCAGTTCTCTCCCTCCTCCGCCGTCAGCTCGGATAGTAAGGTCAGCCCCCCCGGGGCGCTGCCCAGCAGCAGATACCGCTCGCCCGCCCGGATCAGCAGAATTGCCCGGTCCCGGTCCAGATTGGTCCGGTCCAGCACCTCAATGCGCCCGCTGCCGCCAAATCCGGCGAAGCCGCCGCCCAGATTTTTCCCCGCCCAGCGGGTAAAAATCCAGGCCCCGGCCAGCACCAGAAGGACAGCGGCCAACAGGCCGACCGCGGAGAGAAGAGGCCCCATGAACTCAGGGCTCGCCTACGATGGAGGTGACGGTTTTCAGCACTCGCTCGGGCTTGAAGGGCTTGACGATGAAGTCCTTGGCGCCGGAGCGGATGGCGTCGATGACCATGGTCTCCTGGCCCATGGCGGAGCACATGACCACATTGGCGCCCGGGTCGGAGGCGCGGATGGCCTTGAGGGCCTCCAGGCCGTCCATGTTGGGCATGGTGATGTCCATGAGCACCAGGTCGGGCTTGATCTCGTTGTACTTCTCCACCGCGATGGCGCCGTCCTCCGCCTCGTAAATCTCGGTGTAGCCGGCCTTGGTCAGAGTGTCCTTAATCACCTTGCGCATAAAAGCAGCGTCGTCAGCAGTAAGAATCTTAGCCATAGTTTACCATCCTTTTTTCATATACTTAATTTTTGATGTGATAATATGGATAAGGGCCTCAGCCCTGGGTCAGCTCGTTGATATCCGGCTTTTGCAGGATTTCGGTGATGCGGATGCCGAAGTTGTCGTCGATCACCACCACGTCGCCCTTGGCGATACACTGCCCGTTGACCAGCAGGTCAACCTGGTCGCCGGCCAACTTGTCCAGAACCACCAGAGACCCCTTGGAGAAGGACAGGATATCCTGAATCTTCCGCCTGGTCCGGCCGATCTCCACTGCCACCTCCAGGGAGACGGACAGGATCAGGTCCAGATTGTCCTTCTGCTCCTGGTTGAGCCGGTTGTCGGCGGCCAGCTCGCGCATCTTGGGCTGCGCCGCGTTGATAACCTTGGGCTCAGGCTGGGGCGGATACATGGGATAAGGCGGATAGGGATATGGGTACTGGCCCGCCGGGGGCATCTGTCCGTAGGGGGGATAGCCGGGGTAGCCGGGCGCCTCCCCGCCCGCCGGGGGCATCCCGGGAGGAGCGGCCGCAGGCGCGGGGGCCGGGGCCGCGGGAGCGGCAGCCGGGGCGGCGGGGGCAGGAGCCGCAGGTGCGGGAGCCGGCGCGGGGGCCGGGGCCGGAGCGGGCTCCGGCTCCTCCACGTCCAGTCCGAAGCCGGCAATCAGCTCCTTGGCCAGCTCCACCGACATGACGTTCATGAACTCGCTGTCGATCACGTCCTCAATCCGCAGATTGAAGCGGACCACCACCACCGGGCCGTGGGTGACGGGGAAGTGCTCCTCCTTCACCTTGTCCAGATCGTCCAGCTCAAAGGATTCGGGGGTGGAGATGTTCACCATCCGGCCCAGCAGGTCGGACAGGGCCGTGGCAGAGGAGCCCATCATCTGGTTCATGACCTCGCACACGGCGCTGACGGACAGCTCGTTGAGCTCAAACTCCTCGTCGGGGGTCTCGGTACCCAGAAGAATGTCTACAATCGCCTTCACGTCGCTGCGCTTGAGAAGCATGATGTTGCTGCCCTCCAGGCCGCACACATACTTGATCTCCACGCCGACCGCCGGCTCAATCTTCCCCAGGGCAAAATCCTCCGCGTTGACAATGCTCACCGTGGGCGTTGTGATATCCACCCGGTGATCCAACATATTTGACGCCGCGGTAGCCGAGGAGCCCAGGCTGATGTTCATGATCTCCCCGATGGCGTCTATTTCCATCGGGTTAAAAATAATATCTTCCATCCAGATTCGCTCCTTCTCGCCTACATCTTAATGTAGGTCTCTCCGATTTTCACGGCCACCTGCTTATTGCTGATGCCCATTTTTCCGTCAAACCATCTTCGTCCCCCGATATTCAGGAAGACAGGCGTATCCTTTGGCCGCTTGATATCCACAACATCGCCCACATTCAGGTGGTACAGGTCGCTGAGCAGAATGCGGGTGCGGGCCAGCTCGGCCACAATCTCCAGTTCAGATTCCCGCAAGGAACCGAAGATTTCCTCGGACTTGTCCTCTCCCGTGCTCCGGCGGCTGGTGCTCTTGCTGATCTCGGTAAAGATGTTGGTCAGCATCTCGCCGGGCAGGCACAGGCTCATCCGCCCGGTGCAGTTGGGGAACTTGATGTTCAGCCCTATGATGACCACCGTCTCCTCATAGCCGATGAGCTGAACCAAGGTGGGATTCTCCTCGGTGCGCACATAGTCGAAATGGATCGTGATATAGTTCTCCCAGCTGTTGCCCAAAATGGGAATCAGATCTGAGATCAGGTTCTCGTACATGTTCAGCTCCAGGTCAGTCATCGTGTATTCGCTGGAGAGGGTGGGGTCCGGTTCTCCCTCGCCGCCCATCATGCGGTCCAGCATGGACAGCACCACCGGCGTGTCCATATGGACCAGGATGGGGTCCTCCCCCTGGAGCTTCTCCAGGTCGATCTTGGCCAGGGCGACCACGTCGCTCTCGGTAAGCGCGTTGGAAAACTCATAATACCGCTGTTCCTCCACGCTGTCAACCTCAATCTCACAGGTGGAGTGGAGCAAGGCGTTGATCCTGGAGTTGATGACCCGGGCATAGCCCTCGAAGATGCTGTTGAGCATCTTCAGCCTGTCCTTGGTGAACTTGCGCGGGCTGTAAAAGTCATATTTACGATATTTTTTCTCCTCAGACTTTTCCGCCGGTTTGTCAACGTCCAGTTCTCCGCTCCTGGCCGCGTTCAAAAGGGCGTCTATCTGACTTTGTGATAAGACTTCAGCCATATTGTTCCCTCATTTTTCTGATTCCTTGGCTCCTGCCGGGGGCGCATACGCTCGGTCAGACCGTCGTTCTGAGCCGCTACTCCGTCTGATATATGGTCCGGTACTGTTCAATGCTGTCGCCCAGCTCGCTTTCCAGGTCCAGGCCGGTAATCATCAGTTCCACCCGGCGGTTCTTCACCTTGTTTTCCTCCGTGCCGTCATGTTCTGCCACATTGAGCCACTGGCCATGCCCCTCGTCCACGATCCGGGCCGGGTCCAGATTGTCTATGGTGCCGTCCTGGATATAGGCCGCCACGGCGGCCGCCCGCCCGCCGGCAATCCGCCGGTCGCCTGCCGCCTTGTTGGGTGTGTTCCCCGCCTGTGCGGTATGGCCCAGCACCTTCAGCTGGTCGATGGAGGGGGCGCACTCATTCAGGGCGGGCATGATGCCGTCCAGCATCTGCTTGCCGTCCTCCCGCAGGAGGGTGCTGTCGCCGTCGAAGAACACCGCGTCGGAGAAGGAGATGAACACATACCCGTCTCCCTTGCTGACCACGATATCGCCGGCCTCCTGATTGGCGGCGGCGTAGGAGGCCAGGAACTCATACAGCTCCGTCAGGTCCTGCTCCACCTCGGTCAGGGCAGGCATTCCGCCGCCGCCGGAGGTGTCTCCGCTGCCGTCCGGTCCCACGGGAACCTCGCTTTTGACGATGGCGTCCTTGTTAAAGCTGCGCACCACGATCATCCACTTCTCCGCGTCGAGGCTGGAGATGGAGTACAGCAGCACGAAGAAGCACAGCAGCAAGGTCACCATGTCGCCATAGGTGTCCATCCAGTTGGCTCCGCCGCCCCCGGAGCTTTTCTTTTTTATGCTTGCCATGGTTTCACCTCAGTTCACAGGTAGGCAGGACTTATTATTCCTTGCCCTTTTTGCCGCCCTCGCCGCCGCGCTGCTTCTGGCTCAGGAAGGTGAGCAGCTTCTCGCGCAGGAACTTGGGGTTGGCGCCGGACTGAATGGACATGATGCCCTCCACGATGATGAGCTTGCAGAGCATCTCCTCCTCGTCACGCTGGCGCAGCTGGGTGGCGATGGGGCCAAAGATCATGTGGGCCAGCACGCAGCCGTACAGGGTGGTAATCAGAGCGGTGCCCATGGAGGTGCCGATGCTGCTGGCGCCTCCGGCCTCGATATCCATGCCTTTCAGCATGTTAATCAGACCGACCAGCGTACCCACCATGCCGAAGGCCGGGGCCACGGAGGAGGCCTTGTCGTACATGCCCGCGGCGGACTCATGCCGGGCGGAGGCCTGCTCGATATCGTTCATCATGATCTCGCGGGCCTGGTCGGCGTCGTTGTTGTCCACCACCAGCATGATGCACTGCTTGAAGAAGGGGTCGCTCTCCTGGTTGCCCATCTCCTCCAGGGCCAGCAGGCCGTTTTTACGGGCCACCTGGGCCAGCTCCACCAGCTTTTCAATGACGGACAGAGGGTCGTACTTCTTGGTGTTCATCAGCACCGCGAAGTGCTTGGGGATGGAGCTCAGGGTGGGAATGGGAAAGCTGGCGATCAACACCGCGAAGGTACAGCCGATGGTGATGAACACGCTGGCGCCGTCCACAAAGTTCATGATCTGGTCAGGCGTTAGAAATTGTTCGCCGCCCTGCATCATACCCACGACCATAACGCCGAAGGCGGCCACCACGCCAATGATATAAGTAATATTCATTGCTTTTCAGTCCACTCCTCTTCCGCTAGGGTTTTTTTCTCTGTTTGGGGCACATTTGATAGGCGTCGGCGCGCCGCAGGCATCTCAACGCCTGTCGAACATGCCCCCGGTCCTTCTCAGCGCCGGTCCTCAACGGTCAGGGCACGGTGCACATCCTGCACCTTGGCGGTGTACTCGGCAATCTTGCGGATGATCTGGTCGGGGGATTCCCGCACGATGAAATAGTCCCGGTTCATCATAACGATCTTAGACTCGGGGATCATCTCAATGGTTTCGATCTGATGGTGATTGACCAGGAACCGCTCACCGTTTCTCTTCGTCAGCTGGATCATATGACAAACCTTCCTTTCATCTCTGCCCGCCCCGGCGGGGAGGCCCCGCCGGGGACGGGCCGGATCAATGCCTTACATCAGGGGAAACGCTTACCGCTTCATGTTCACCAGTTCCTCCAGCATCTGGTCGGTAACGGTGACGATACGGGTGTTGGCCTGATAGCCGCGCTGGGTGGTAATCATCTCGGCGAACTCGTTGGCCACGTCGGTGCTGGAGGCCTCCAGGCCGCCGTTCTTGACGCTGTTGCCGGAGTCGTTGAGAATGGCGTCCGCGGCGGGGGGAGCAACCATATCGTCGCCTTCTCCGGTAACCACCTGGTTGCCCAGATACTTGGTGGGCAGGTCCACCAGAGCGGCCACACGCAGGCTGCCCGCGCCGCCCATGGCCTTGTAGTAGCGGCCGTCCATATGGGTCACGCCGTCGGGGCTGTCGGCGCTGGCGATGGCCACATAGCCGATGACCACGGTCTTGCCCTCGCAGGTTCCGGTGATGGAGCCATCGGGGCCGATGCTCATGCCCTTCAGCTGTGTGATCAGCTCATCGGAGACCCGCTTCTCGTTGGTGTTCTGGGCCACCGCGATCTGAGACTTGCCCGCTACCGCCTGAGAGCCGTCGCCAGTCGTCTTATCGGGGTCAACCGGCGAGGGCACCTCTTTATAGGAGGCGTAGCGGTTTTCTCCGGTGGCGCTCAGGTAGGGATAGACCGGATCGCCCTCCTTCCAGAGGGCTTTCGTAGTCGTCTCTCCGTCTTCAGTCACCTCTACCAGACCCCCATTCTTCTCAGTAGGGGCGGCGGCGGACAGGGGCACCCGCAAGGGAACCAGCTCGGTGCTGATGATGGTGGCGCTCTCAATGTCTATGCCCTTGGCTTTCTGTTCCGCAATCTCGGCCTTCGTCGCGCCGGGCTTATAGTTGGGATTCTGCACCCGGGCAAAGCCGTAGAGCACCTTGTTGTCACGGTTGCAGATATAGCCGTCGGCGTCCACCCAGAAGTCGCCCACCCGGGTCAGCAGAGGCTCGTTCAGGCCTTCAGCGTTTCTGATTCCGCTGCCGGTCACCGTTCTGTTATAATCATCCTCTCCCGGAGTTCCCGTTTCCTCAATATCATAATCGATCTTATCGCCCACCATGAAGAATCCCTCGCCGGTGAGCATGCAGTCCAGCGCCACGCCGGTGGGGGCGTAGGTGGAGGGGGCCATGTTCAGGTCGATGGAGCCCACGGAGCAGCCGTAGCCGATCTGGGAGGGGTTGTTGCCTCCCATGGTCACGCCGCCGTTGGAGCCGGAGCGGCTGGTGGTGTAGATGGACTCCTGGAAGGTCATGCGCTGGGCCTTGTAGCCGTGGGTGTTCACGTTGGCCACGTTGTTGCCGATCACGTTCAGCTTGGTCATGTGGGACTTCAGGCCGCCAATGGCGGCGTACATTGCACCTGTCATAGATTAAACTTCCTTTCCGTAGGCGCTGCCGGCCCCCTGTCAGTCGGGCAAGGGGCCAAAGCATCCAAAAAGGTCCTGCTTTTGCCCTATTTCAGCAGTACAGCGCCGTCAATATTGGTGAAGATGTTCTCTTCCATCTCCTCCTGGGACATGGTGGTAATCACCCGCCCGTGGGGAACATTGATGATGAACGCCCGGGTCGCGTCAAAGGCCAGGATATTGGTGGCTCCCTTGGCCTGGGCCCGCTCTACCGAGTCGGCAAGCTGGTCCATGAGGGCGTCGTCAACCTGGATGCCCCGTTCCGCCGCGCGGTTCTGGGCGTGCTTTGAGAAGGATATCGCGGGCTCCGCAACCCTGATCTCCTGCCGGAGCAGAGCGCCGAACTGTCCGCCCGTCGTCCGGCTGACCGGGCTGACCTGTTGGACGCGCTCCACCGGGGACACGCCCTGGATGGAATTGATGCGTTCTGCCATAGTGTTTCCTCAACTTTCTCTGCGGACCTCCTGTCCGCTTACTGCCGGCTTCCCTTCCGGCCAACCGGCTCAGCTCTCGGAGCCGTTGTTGTCCTTGTCGTCCACCGGGGGAGTGGTGGTGTTCTCATCGCCGCCGCCATCGGGATCGGGGGTCTCCTCCTTGGGAGGCAGCGTGCCCACGGCCATGATGTCGCTGAGGAAGTAGCCCTTTCCATTATCCAGGTAGATAACCTGCTGGCCGTCGTAGGTGCCGGTTCCTTGCACCGTGCCCACGATCTCTTCCATCTCCTTGGTCTTCTCGTTATACACGCCCACGGTGACGGTCTTACCCACCAGGGAGGCGGCATAGCTCATCACGTTGGCCAGGGCCAGCTCCTTCATGTTGCTGGTCATCTCGTTCATGGCCTGCATAGAGCTCATCTGCACCAGCTGGTTCATCATGTCGGTGGTACTGGCCTGATTGTCCATGGTCTGGTTCTGGAATTGGGCCACCATCAGCCCCAGCATGTCGGTAAAGGATAAGGTGCCTCTGTCCTCGTAGAGGGCGTCCTCCTTCTCCTTCTCCTCCCAGCGGTTGATATAGGCGTCAAAATCAGTCTGAGCGGTATAGGCCGTACTGCGGTTCAAAATGTCGATCCCTCTCTGGATCAAAGAATCTGCCATTTTTGTTTCACCTCCGTTAAAACTTACATATCCTCCGTGCCGAACAGTCCCAGCCGGAGCTTCTGGAGAAAGTCGCCGCTGTGGCTCTCCTCCTGAGACCGCTGCTGTTGCTGCTGGCTCTGACGGTTGTGGCCGTTGGGGTCGGTCTGCTGCTGCTGTTGCTGCTGCGCCTGCTGGCTGTCCTCGCCGCGCTGGACCTCCACCCGGACCTCGTTCTGGCCGTAGCCCTGCAGGGCCGCGTTCAGGCCGTCCGTGTGCTGGCTGAGCAGGTTGGCCGCCTTGACGGTGCTGGTGCGCAGAAGCACCTGCAAGGTGCCGTCGGCGCTCTGAGTCAGTCTGATGGTCAGGGCGCCCAGATTCTCGGGGCTGAGCCTGATCTCGATCTGCCGCAGTCCCTGCTGGGCCGCGAAGCGGATGGTTTCGGCCAGCTTGGCCTCCATATCGGGCTGCTGGGTATCCAGCTGGAAGTTGTCGCCCACCTTGATGGGAGCGGCCTTCACATCCTTGAACAGGGGCTGTCTGTCTGCCATCGCCGAGGCGTCCAGATCGGTGTCAGCGTCGTCCTGGCCGTCAAACTCCGCCATTGCTTCCCGCAAAGTGGTGACTTTGCCCTCTCTGGTGACCACCGTCATATCCAGATTTTTCGGGCTGCTCAGAAGGTCAAGCTTCGGCTGCTCCGGGAAAAGGTCGATCTGCTTTTTCCCGCCGTCGTCGGTAAGCTGGAACAGCTTGTGCTCGCCGTCCTCCAGGTCCAGATAGACCTCAAACTGCTCGCCGTCGCTGTTGACCAGCGTGATAGGCTTGCTCGGGTCCCGCATACCGTTGGGCAGCAAGGGCATGACAATCGCGGTGGGTTCGGCGTCAACCCGAAGCAGAAGGGTTCCGTTCGGCGTCTCCACCGGGGTCAGGAAGCCCGCCGCAATCTGCGCCTGGGTCTCGGGGGACATCGCCTGAATCCGGGGGTCGCTCATGCTGACGGCGGTCTTGCCCTCGGTGTTCTGGCCCGGTTCCTTCTTCTGGACGGGTTCCCTGCTCTGGACAGGCTCTTTCTTCTGAGCCGGGTCGCTTTTCTTAGGGGCCTCCAGCTTCTGGTCCTTGGCTTTGTCCATCATGTCCTTGAAGCTCTCGCCCTTCCCGGCCTCGGGGGTATCGGCGTTCTGACCCGCCTGGGGCAAGGACGCGGCCATATTGGCGGCCATCTGCTGCATTTTCTCCAGCATCCATTGGTCGTTTACATTCATGTCTTGTTCACCTCCTTTCAAATACTGTCAGGGTCAACGGTGTCGCTGGGGTCGCGCGCTTCTGTGACTTCCAGACGTTCCTTTTCGGTCTCCTGCTCCCGATCCTCCCGGGCCCTGTCCTGATTCTCCTGAATCTCGTCAACCTGCTCAAAATTGAACCGGTCTCCAAGACAGGACAGCAAGGCCTGGACCGTCAGGGTATCCTCAGGGGCCACCTTGCCGTTGTACCGCTCGTTGATGGCCTTGCCGGCGTTGGCCAGGGACTCGGTCAGAGTTCGCTCCGTCTTGCCTGACGCCTGATCCTCCTTAGATGCGTTCATGGCGTCGATCATAGCCATCAGGGCGTCCTCTTCGGCGTGCTTGGCGTTCTCCTCCCGCTGTTCCCGGACCTTTTGCAGGTAATCCAAAAAGAGCTGTCTGGGGTTCCAGCCGGTCTGCTCCTCAATGCTCTGCTGAGGAGCGGGCGTCTGCCCAAACCGTGCGCTGATGTCACAGAACGAAAGCGGCGTACTCATTGCGTTCACCTCCTTCCTGTGACCCATATATAGAGAAACACGAAAACGTGCAGCTCCCCTTTTAAATGCCCATCGCCGCCATGGCGCGGGCGGTGGAGACAAACTCCTCAATGCGCTGTTCCTCGGCCTTCTGCTCCGCCTTGCGGTAGCTGTCCAGCTTGTGCTCTCTCAGCTTCTCGATGGTGGCCGTCTCCTTCCTGGCCTCCACCACCTGGGTGCGCTTCTGCTCCTCCATGTGCCGCAGCCGCTCCAGCTTCCGGTTCTCCTCCCGGAGCTTCTGCTCCAGGGAGCGCAGATAGGTTTCGTAGCTCATGGCGTCCACGATATTGATTCCCTCCAGCTTGCGCTGGGTGAAATCCATATCCGCCTGACGGTGCTCCTCCTCCAGGTCCGCGATCACTTCCTCCTGAGCCCGCACCTGGGCCAGGATGGCCGCGTGCTCCGCCCGGAGGGAATCCAGGGCCTGCTGCTTATAGTCCAAAACCGTCTCCAGCGAGAAGCGGAATTTTTTCATGGTCCGCGCCCACTCCTTTATATGGTCTATCTCAGAATACGTTCCATCTCGGTCAGACTTTCCTCATAGGTGAAAGCCTCGTCCACGCCCTGCATCAAAAACTGATTGATGGCGTCCATCTTGGTCAGGGCGTGGTCCAGCTTGGGGTTGGTGCCCGCCTTGTAGGCGCCGATGGACACCAGGTCGGCGTTTTTCTCGTACACGCCCATGATGTCTCTCAGCTCTCCGGCCAGCTTCCGGTGCTCCGGGGGGACAATCTCCACCATCAGACGGGAGATGCTGGCCCCCACGTCGATGGCGGGGAAGTGGTTGGAATTGGCTAGAGCGCGGGACAGGACGACGTGTCCGTCCAGAATACCGCGGACCGTGTCGGCGATGGGCTCGTTGGTATCGTCGCCCTCTACCAATACGGTGTAGACCCCGGTAATAGAACCCTTTTCAAAGTTTCCGCTGCGCTCCAGCAGCTTGGGCATCTCGGCGTACATGGAGGGGGTGTATCCTCTGGCCACCGGCGGCTCTCCGATGGCCAGGCCGATCTCACGCTGGGCCATGGCGAAACGGGTGAGGGAGTCCATCATCAGCAGTACGTCGTAGCCCTGTCCGGCAAAATACTCGGCGATGCTGGTGGCAACGCTGGGACATTTCATCCGCAGCATGGCGGGCTGGTCGCTGGTGGCGACCACCAGCACGGAGCGGCGCATGCCCTCCTCCCCCAAGTCCTTCTGCATGAACTCCAGAACCTCGCGGCCGCGCTCGCCCACCAGGGCGATTACGTTGATGTCCGCCTTTACGTTCTTGGCGATCATGCCCATCAGGGTGGATTTGCCCACGCCGGAGCCGGCGAAGATGCCGATACGCTGTCCCTTGCCGATGGTAATCAGGCTGTCGATGGCCTTCACGCCAAACTCCATCCGCTCCCGGATGGGGGGGCGGGACATGGGATTTATGTAGGTGCTGTCCACAGAGAAGGTGTCAGCCCGCTGGAAGGGCTCGCCGCCGTCGATGGGCTGGCCCAGCGCGTTAATCACCCGCCCCCGCAGAAAGGGCCCCACCGGAAGAGTAAGCCGCTTGCCGGTGTTGCGGACGAAATTGCCCGCGGAAATGCCGCTCATGTTGGCATAGGGCATTAAGAGGATGTGGTCGTTCTTGAAGCCCACCACTTCGGCGGGGATCTGGCCGCCCGACTCGTTGGAGTAGATGCGGCAGATATCGCCGATGGCGGCCCGGCCGCCGGAGGCCTCAATGGACATGCCCACGATATTTTCGATCTTCCCCGTCCGGCCCACCGTCTCGGCGGAGCGGACAGCGGGAATCAGCTCCCGAAACATGCGGTCTCTCCTTTACTGGGGCCACTGGACGCCGATCTGGTCCCGGATTACGTCCCGAACGTTGGACATCTGGGTGGATATGCTGGCGTCCACGATCTCCTCCGGCGTCTCCACGATGCAGGTGCCGTCCTCGCCGTCCCCCATGGGAATGATCTTGATGTGCTGGGACAGGGCGCCCAGAGTAGTGGTCAGGGCCGGGGATATTTTGGAAAGCTGGCGAACATCGCAGCCAGAAATATAGATATGCACCCACTCCTGGCGCTTCATTCGCTCGGTGGCCGTCTGAATCATGCGGACGATGACTTCGCTGCTGCTCTTCAGGCTGACCCGCACCACCTTCTCGGCCACGGCCAGGCACAGCTCCACCAGCTCGTCCCGGCTCTGGAGGATCATCTCCTCCCGCGCCAGGGAGGCCTTTTCCAGAAAGGCCTTGACCTCCTTTTCCAGCCGGGCAGCGGTGGCCTCACGGTCCCGGACCGCGTCGCTCATGGCCTTAGCGGTGCCCTGAGCGTAGCCGTCCCGGTAGCCCTCGTCCCGGGCGCCCGCCCGAATCTCCTCCTGCTCCTGCATAACCTGTTCCCGGGCCCGGACCAGAAGCTCCTCCGCCTCCTCTCGAGCCTTGTTCAGAATCAGCTCAGCCTGGAGCTGGGCGTAGTGGACGGGGGTCTCCGGAGCCTTCGGCTTCTCCGGCTGTTCCGGTTCCGGCTCAGGCTCCGGCGTCATGGGCTCCTCCTCCCCCACGGTAACGTCCACGGTCTCCAGCTCGGACTCCTCCGGGGGAAGCTGCTCCTCCTCGTCCAGGGAGGGAAGCTGGAAGTCTGAGATACCCTCTTCAAAGTGGATATCGCTGGCGTCAGGCAGAATGTACTTCTCCGCCTGGGGCTCCAGAAAGCCCTTCAGGATGTTACGCAATGATATCGTCCTTTCCGCCCTTCATGATAATAATCTCGTTTCTCTCCTCCAAATCCCGGATGACGCCCACGATCCGCTGCTGGGCGTCCTCCACGTCCTTCATACGGACATTTGTGGTAACCTCCAGGTCGTCCCGGATGCTCTCGGCCATACGGGCGGACATGTTGGTAAACAGCTTGCTGGACACGTCGGCGTTGGCCGTCTTGAGGGCCAGCACCAGGTCTCTTGGGTCGCAGTCCCGGACGAAGCGCTGCACGGAGCGGTCGTCCATGGTAATGATGTCCTCGAATACGAACATCCGTTTGCGAATCTCCTCGGCCAAGTCGGCGTTCTGGGCGGACAGGCCGTCGAAGATGGATTTCTCGCTGGAGCGGTCCAGGTTGTTCATGATGCCGGCCACATAATCGATGCCGCCCACCTTCACGTTGGACTGGGTGATGATGCTGGAGAACTTGCGCTCCATCTCCGCCTCGATGGTTTTGATGGCGGTGGGAGAGGCGCTCTCCATGGTGGCGATGGCCTCCACCACCTTGATCTGGCGGCGGGGCTCCAGCTGCTCGATGACGCCGGCGGCCTTGTCCGGGTCCACATAGGACAGCACCAGCGCCACCGTCTGGGGACGCTCGTTCTGCAGCGCGGAGTACAGCGCCTTGACATCCGCCTTGTCCAGGAAGGCGAACTCCCGGGTTTTCAGGGACTTGGTCACCTTCTCCAGCAAGGCCAGGGCGGTCTGATTGCCGAAGGCCTTCTCCAGCACGGTACGGGCGTACTCAAGGCCGCCCTCGGTCACCGCCTTGCTGGTCAGGCAGTTCTGGTAAAACTCGGTGAGCACCGCCTCGGTCTGCTCGGAATCCAGCATCCCCAGCCGGGCCACCTCCAGGGTGAGGGCCTCGATCTCCTCCGGGTCCATGTACTGGTACAGGCCGGAGGCCTTATCCGCCCCCAGGGAGACGATTACCGCGGCCGCCTTCTGCGGAGGGGTAAGCTCAACCTTCATCAATTCAGGCACCGCCATCCTCCCCTTTCAGCCAGGTCTTCACCATCTGCGCGGCGATCTCCGGGTTGTTCTGGGCGAACTGCCGGACCGCCTTACGCAGCTCCATGCTCTTCTCGGTGTTGACCTCCATAATATCGGCGCCGCCGGTGGGGGCCGCCGCAATCACGGCGGCGGCCGCCTCGGCAGCCGCGGCCTCCTCGGCCGCACGCATCTCGGCCTCCAGGGCCGCCTGCTTGGCCAGCCGCTTCTTCTTGGATCTGCGGCGCAGCAGCAGAATGATAATCAGCAGGATGATAAACAGGATCAGTCCGCCGATGGCGGCAAGGATCATCCAGTCGGGCACACCGGCCAGCAGTCTGACGAAGAAGCCGTCAGTTCCGGCGATGGGCGCGTCGTCGGCGAAGGGCGCGATGGCCACGGACACATGGGAGTCCCACTGCTCGGCACTGGTGCCGATGCCGGCGGCCACTGCCACATGGCGGGTCAATTGCTCAACGGTCATGCTCCCGGCGTTCTCCGCCTTCTGGTTGATGGTAACCGCTACATTCAGGTCTGTAATGGTGCCGGCAAACACCTCCCGCTGGGTCACTTCCTGATCGATGTGGTAATTCCGCTCCCCGTCGCCGCTGGAATAGGGGGCGTCGTCCACGCCGTCGGGCACCCTGTCCGGGTAGAGGGGGATGTCGGAGTTGCTGGTGGTGCCCACGGTGCCCCCCTGGGCGGTGGTGCCGTCCTCGCCGATGACCCAGAACCACTTCTCTGTGCCGACCAGGCCGGCGTTGGCCGCCGAACCCTCGGGCTGGGCGTACTTGGTGGACTCCACCACCTTACGGCTCATGTCTACCGTGGTGTTGACGGCTACGGCCACATTGTCATCACCGTAGATATTTCTCAGGGCCTCATACACCTGGCTGCGGACCTTGTTGTTGACTTCCTGCTCATACTGCAGCTTCAGGGTGTTGGCGTCGGCCATGTGCCCCACGCCGGCGGAGGTGTCGTTATATGTATTATTATAGGTGTCAGAAATGGTGACGTCGCCGACATTCAGGTCCTTCACGGCGTGGGACACCATATATCGGATGCTCTCCACCGTCCCGGCGCTGAGCAGCCGGTTGCCGTCCGGGGTGACCAGCACCGTGGCGGAGGCCTCGGAGGTCTGGGGGTCCAGCACATAGACCCGCTCACTCGACAGCGTAATCACAACCTGGGCATCCCGGATCCCGTCCAGCTGGCGGATCATGGCCTCCAGCTTCTCCTGGGTGGCGATGCGCATGGCCTCCCGCCGCTCCGCCTCGGTGGAGAAGGTCCCCGCCTCGCCAAAATAGGTCTCGTAGTAGAACCCGGAGTTCAGGATTCTGGAGGTCACCAGCTGAATCTGGAGCTGCTCCTCCCGGCCCGCCGGCACCAGAATGCTGTCGCCGCTGATTTTGTAGTCCGTCACGCCGTTTTCGTTGAGGAAGGATATCACCGAACTGGTCTCATTGACCGTCAGGCCGGTACACAGACTGGCGTATTCCTTTCGGTTGAGCAGCAGCGCCGCCGCAACAATCAGCACCAGAATCACGGCCGCGCAGACGCCCAGCAAGATCCGGGTTTTCTTATTCAGTTTTGCGAAAAAGCCTTTGATTTTTTCCCAAAAGCCTTTCAGTTTCGTCTGCAACTTGAACCCCTCCGGCCAGTTATCTTAAAAAACGGACTCCCGCGCTTTACAGGGAAATGCGCATCAGCTCGTTGTAGGCGTCCACGGCCTTGTTGCGCATCTGCATCAGCAGCTCGGCGGCGGTGGAGGCCTTCGCGATGGCGGTGGTCACCAGAGCGGGGTTGTCGATCTGTCCGGTGGCCAGCTGATACTCCAGGTCCACCTGGGTGGCGTTGGTGTCCCGCACGTTCTGGATGGCCTGCTGGAACACGTTGGCGAACATGGAAACGGCGGGGTTCTCCTCCGCCTGTTTGGCCGGCTGAGTCAGGGAATCAAACAGGGGCTCAATGGGTCGGATGGGGGTGAATTCCATAAAATATTCCTCCTGAAGGGGCCAAAACGGCCCCATACTCTTCTATCCCAAAACGCAAATCCAGGCCAGACCGCCTTTTCGACTTTGGGCCTCCTGCCCGCAGGCGAAAATGTAACCTGACCTAGATTCATCTATTTGCCAATCTCCAGTCCCTTGGAGATTACGCTCTTCAGCAGATTAAAGGCCGTGATATTGGCGGAGAAGGCCTGACTGGCCGCCATACCGTCGGTGATCTCCTTCACCAGGTCCACATTGGGCAGCTCCACATAGCCGTCCTCGTTGGCGTCCGGGTCCTCCGGGTCATACTTCAGCTTGAAGTCGGAGGGATCCTCGTTGATCTCTGTCACCCGAACCCCTCCCCGGGTTTGGGTGGGCCGGAGGCCCAGACGGCGGTAGCGGGCCTGATCCAGCACCTCCTGGAAGCGGCCCACCCGCTGCTCCGCCTCAAAGACCACCACCTTCCGGCGGTAGGGTCCCTCTCCGTTCTCCGTCCGGGTGGTGTTCATGTTGACGATATTCTCTGAAATGATGTCCAGCCGCTGCTGCTGCGCGGTAAAGCCGGAACCGATCACATCAATGGTACTGACAAATGCCATGCCGCATCCCTCCCATGTTTATTTTTGGCGTTCAAAGCCGTTCCTACTGTCCGCGGATCAGGGTGCGCATCAGGGACAGGTTGCTGTTGATGGCGTCCATGGTATACTGCATCTGGTAGACGGTACGGGTGGCCTCCGTCTCCTGGTCGGTGATGTTGACCCCGTTGTCGTCCATGCGCATGCTCTCGTTCTCGGCCACATGGACCACCGGCCGGGAGCGGTCGATGGCGTCCCGAACGGCGGAGGCCCGCCGGTCGGCGCTCCGGAGAGAGGTACGGATGCTGGCGTCCAGCGCCTCCTCAAAGGTGACATATTTCGCCTTGTAATTGGGCGTTTCCGCATTGACGATGTTGTCGGAAATGGCGCTGAATTTGGTCCACTGATAGCCCATGGCCCGCTCCAGCATCAAAAGGGAATTGGAAAACAGATAGCCAGCCACTTGCACGCCCTCCTCTAAAGATATGACCAGAGATTCAGAATTTAATTTTAACACGCTTTCCCCGGAAAATCAAGGGGCTTTCCGGACTTTTAACAGTTGCTTGCCATTCTCAATCTTTATGCCGCAGGATATGCAGCGTATGTTTCATTATAGCGTATTTTTCCGCTCATTGCAAGACATGGAGCAAATAATGTTCTCAAATTTTACCTGCCTTTTTCCCGTGTATTCTCTTTCCTGCACAAACGTTGAAACGGCAGGGAATTTTGTGGATTTTTAGTACATCATACCCTATTCTCCCGTCGATTGCAATGGTAAATTCCGTCAGTCCCCCGTCCAAACCGCCCCCTCACATCCCTCTGGACTTTTCCGCCCTGTTGGGGTAAACTGTCCTTACCTTTGATTTTATCTGCAAGGAGAACGACATATGGACTTGATGATCCGGACCCTGGCCCGGGAGCTGGGCCGCGCCGAGCAGCATGTGCAAAATGTAGTAAGCCTCATTGACGAGGGGGCCACTATTCCTTTTATCGCCCGATACCGGAAGGAGCTCCACGGCTCCATGGACGACCAGCTTCTGCGGACGCTGGCCGACCGGCTGCAGTATCTGCGCAATCTGGACGCCCGAAAAACCGAGGTAAAGGGTTCCATTGAGAACCAGGGCAAGCTGACGGAAGAGCTGTCCGCCGCCATCGACGCCGCCGCCACCCTGGCCGAGGTGGAGGACCTGTATCGCCCCTACAAGCAGAAGCGGCGCACCCGGGCCACCATCGCCCGGGAAAAGGGCCTGGAACCTCTGGCCGATCTGGCTTTCGCCTTCGGTCCTCCTGTCAATATAGAGGAGTCCGCCCGGGACTTCATCGACCCCGAGAAGGGGGTGGAGACGGCGGCGGAAGCCCTCCAGGGGGCCGGCGACATCATTGCCGAGCGCATCTCCGACGACGCCGGCATCCGCAAGGAGCTGCGGGAGCTGTACCTGCGCCGGGCCGTGCTGGCGTCCAGGGCAGCGGACAAGGAGCCGGAGGACACCGTCTACCGCCTCTACTACGACTTCAGGCAGCCGGTGAGCCGGGTCCAGGGCTACCAGGTGCTGGCCGTCAACCGGGGGGAGCGTGAGAATGTGCTCAAGGTGTCGGTGGAGCTGGACCCGGAGACCGCCCATATCGCCGTGCGCCGGGCTGTGGTGCCCAACCGGGCGGCCATGGACTTTGTCCGCTCGGCGGCGGATGATGCCTACGACCGCCTCATTCAGCCCTCCATGGAACGGGAAATTCGGAACGCCCTCACCGACCAGGCCAACGAGGGGGCCATCCACATGTTTGCCCTGAATCTCAAACCCTTGCTCATGCAGCCCCCTGTCAAGGGCAAGGTGACCATGGGCCTGGACCCGGGCTACCGCATGGGCTGCAAGGTGGCGGTGGTGGACCCCACCGGCAAGGTGCTGGACACCGCCGTGGTCTACCCCACCCACGGCCCCCGGCAGAAGGAGGAGTGCGTCGTCAGGCTGTCCGGCCTGATCCGAAAGCACGGGGTGGAGCACATCGCCATCGGCAACGGCACCGCCAGCCGGGAGACCGAGCAGATGACGGTGGAGCTCATTAAAAAGGTCGGGGGCAATGTGTCCTACATGATCGTCAGCGAGGCGGGGGCCAGCGTCTACTCCGCCTCCAAGCTGGCCGCCGAAGAGTTTCCCCAGTTCGACGTGAACCTGCGCTCCGCCGTGTCCATCGCCCGGCGGCTCCAGGACCCCCTGGCCGAGCTGGTGAAGATCGACCCCAAGTCCATCGGCGTGGGCCAGT
>CAJUPW010000023.1 GCA_910588635.1 uncultured Oscillospiraceae bacterium
CGTAAATGCTGGTGAGAATGAACGGGAGGATGCCGTATGAGGGCTGTGCGGCGGTGGATTCCCAGGAGTCACCCAGCAGAAAGGGCATAAGCCCGATCTGTCGGATGGCGGGGATGCCGGAGGCCACCAGATAGGCGGTGATCAGCAGTACACAGCCCACCGTGACCAGCCCCAGCATCAGGAATATCCCGTGGACTACGGTTTCCAGCAGTTGCTTTTTTCGTTCCATCGTCAATTTGCCGCCACAGCGCCCGCACAGGAGATCAGCCCCGCAGCGTCAAGAGAGATTGCGAAGTCGAAGAACTTCTGAGCCGCTTCCGAAAGGGGAGTGTCCGTTTTTGTGACCAGGACAAAGGGCCGCTGAATGACATAGCTGCCGTCCTTCACCGTATCCTCTGTGGGGGCCACGCCGCCTACTGTGACGGCCCGCACGGTGTCCTTGACGGAGGCGAGGGAGGCGTAGCCGATGGCATCCGGGTTTTGGGACACGGCGGTGATCACATCACCGGTGGAGGTCAGCTCCTGGCGGTACTGGCAGTTGTCCGCCGTGCCGGTGATGGATTCAAAGCCGTCCCTGGTTCCGCTGCCCGCTTCCCGACCAATCAGGACGATCTCAGCGTCGTGTCCACCTGCATCCTTCCAGTTGGTAATTTCGCCAGTAAAGATTTTGGCGATGGTGTCCACATCGAGATCAGAAACGGGGTTGTCGGGGTTGACGATCACCGCGATGCCGTCATAGGCCAGCACCGTCCCGGTCAGGCCCTGGGCGGATTCTTCCCCCTTCAGATTGCGGCTGCTGAGGCCGATGTCACAGCGCCCCTCCAAGACTGCCTGGATGCCGGAACCGGAGCCGGTGGGGTTGTAGGTGAAGGTCACGCCGCTGTTTTCCACCTCAAACGCCTCACCCAGCGCACCGATCACCTTCTCCATGGAGGTGGAGCCATCGGTGGTGACGGTGCCGGACGTTTTCTGCGAACATCCCGCCATAACCGACAGAGCCAGTACAGCGGCCACCATAAGACTTGCAAATTTTTTCATGTTCAAATTTCTCCTTTCGACTTTTGGGTACGAGAAAAGAATACTGCCGCCATGTAAAAATCGAAAGTCAAGTATTGTAAAATTGATGTAAAAAGTGCGTCCCAGTATGGCCAAGGCGCATTTGATGTGGAAATTCAATATATATTAAATCGGAAATACAGCAATACAGAAAGTAAACGTGACAAAAGTTTCAGGTTTCAATTTGTTTTATTTTTGTTTGGCTTTGCACTTATCTATCGTATCTTCAGTCAGAATTTCTCCATTTTTGCGTATAATTTCACTGTACCAATAAGCGGAGTCTTTCAAAATTCGTTTTTGCGACGGATAATCTATAAAGATCAATCCGAAGCGTTCAGAGTAACCCTTTTCCCACTCAAAGTTATCCAGCAGCGACCACTGAAAATATCCCCGCAGATCGATCTCTCCCGCAACCCGCTTCAACTGCCCCAGATAACGGGCCAAAAAGTCAATACGATTAGGGTCATGGACTGCGCCATCCAGTGATATCACATCTTGGCATGACAGTCCATTTTCCGTAATATAGAAGGGCTTACCATACCGCTCATACAGAAACTTTGGTCCCCAGTATAGTGCTTCCGGCGTGATAGGCCAGCCGTTGGCCGTCCGGGGAAAGCCAGGATATCGCTCAACAATCTCTGCCCTGCCATCGTTCCCCATACGAACACGCTTGCCATTATAGATATTCTGAGCATACACGTCGATGGGCTCTGAAATCAGTTTCATGTCCTCGGCAGTAATTTTGGGCAGATAGGGGGCAAAGCGTTTCAGCCCCTCCTCCGGGTAATGGCCCAGCAGAACAGGGTCTGACCACCAAGGGATGTTCCAGGTCCAGTTCCGCAGATCATCGGGCAAGGCAAACATTGCCTGCCGGGCCGCTTCGATATCTTCTGGTATCTCCCGTTCCGGATATGCGGCGGAGCAGGTGGGAGCGAAACCAATCTCCAAAAGCTGTCTCCCGTATTGCCGCAGCATCCGCACCGCCTTACCGTGAGCCTTCAGCACATTGTGGGCCATGGCCGCCCTCATGACTACAGATGTCCCAGATGCTGGGGCCCCGCCCGTCCCCGTTCCAGGCCCCCTCAATCTGATAAGCGCTGGTGGCCGCGCCCCACATGAAGTCCTTTCTAAATGACATGCTTGCTCCTCCTCACTTATGCGACGATCAGCGACAGCAGATAAAAGGGGGCAGCCCCCTCTGTCCGGGTGTCTGTGACGATAATTTCTACCGTGTGGATCCCCCGCTGTCCCCGGTGGAGGACCGGCTCCAGGTACAGGCAGTCGCCCCAGTCCTCGTCAAAGTTTCCGTCCAGCGATATCGGATGCTCGGTATCGCCGTCCAGAATCAGCCGCGCGGCCAGAGCGGGGCGGCGGACGGTCTTTCGGTATTGGACCGCGATGCAGGAGGCCTCCACCTCGAAGCGGATGGAGTCCCCCGGTCTCTGGCCGATCCAGCCGTTTTTGAAGCAGTCCAGGTGGCCGGATTTTTCCCTGGGGTCTGCCCGGAAGCCGGAAAGGGCAGGGGACGCCTCCCGAATGGTCAACCGTCGGGCATTCTCATAGGAGTTGGCCGTCATGGGGGCGGGGAAAAGTAGTTCCTCCTCCATCTCCTCCATCTGAGCCATGACCCGCTCCAAAAAGCCAGTGATTTCCGTAGCAATCAGTTTGTGTCCCAGGTCGTTGGGGTGAAGACCGTCAGCGGTGAGTTGACTCTGAGAAAACTCCCCGGCCAGCATTCCTCAAGGCCTTTTTATAGGAAAAGAGCCCCAAAAGCTGTGCATTAGGGCTCGCAGGAACGGTCTGTTCTTCGCGCATAACAAAAGGGCTCCAAAACTTGCGCATTGGAGCCCGTGGAAACGAATATTTTCATCGTTAGGTAAAAGAGCTTCAAAATTTGCGCGTTGGGGCTCCAATACCAAATAGTAATCCTTATCCTTTATAATCTACAGGTGCTGAGGGTGCTCACCTTTTTTGAGCCCTTTTGCTTAACTTTTTTATTGACAAACACAGCCTTCCATACAATATGAAACGCACCGCTGCTTTTTCGTAATAATTTATACTGACAAACAAGAAATTGAGAATTTTTTACTCTACCTTCATCATCCGATACCCCACCCCAATGTGGGTCTGGATATACTGGGGTGAATCCGGAACTGGCTCCAGCTTTTTTCTGAGCGTCGCCATAAACACCCTCAAGGAGGCTACGTCGTTGTCCCAGCTCCTGCCCCAGATGTTCTGGGTAATAAAAGTGTGGGTCAGCACTTTTCCGGCATTTTTAGACAGCAGGCACAGCAGCTTGTACTCAATGGGGGTCAGATGCAGCTCCTGCCCGTCCAGAAAGGCACAGCCTCCGGCGTAGTCCACCCGCAGCTTTCCATTGACAAACACGGACCCCGCCGCCAGCGCCTCAGCAGACATAAACGTCAGCCGGCGCTGGGTCACCCGCAACCGGGCCAGCAGCTCCTCCACGGAGAAGGGCTTGGTGAGGTAGTCGTCCGCCCCTGCGTCCAGGGCCTCTATTTTGTCTGTGTCCTCACTTCGGGCGCTGATGACGATGATAGGCAGATTGGACCAGGAGCGAATATTCTCGATCACCTGCACCCCGTCCACATCCGGCAGGCCCAGATCCAGCAGAACAATGTCCGGATTATGGGATGAGGCCTCCATAATGGCCGTCTCTCCGTTGGCGGCGGACAGATAGCGGTAGTCGTTTGTCTTCAGCGTGGTGGTAATAAGGTTGCGCACCGGGGGGTCGTCTTCCACCACCAGGATCAGGGGCTTATTCATGCAGTTCTACCTCCCCTACAGGTAATGTGAAGGTGAAAATCGTTCCGCTGGGCCGGTTATCAGAGACGGAGATGCTTCCGCCATGCGCAGTCACAATGGACTTGCACAGAGTCAAGCCCAGCCCCAGGCCCCTCCGACTATCCGCCGCTCTATTTGCTCCGCTGTAAAACATCTCAAAGATACGAGGTTTTTGTTCATCTGGGATGCCTGGCCCATCGTCTGATACCGAGACCTGTATTCAACCGTCCCGTTTCTCTGTGTGGATTTGGATCATCGAGCCGGGAGAGGTATACTTGATGGCGTTGTCCACCAGATTGATCAGCACCTGTACGATAAGCTTGGCGTCAATGCAGGCCAGGATCAGGTCCTGGCACTGTCATGCCGGATGATATGCTCGGCGCTCTTACGGTCGATGTGCCGCAGAGTCTCCGCCACCACCTCATCTATCAGCTCCACGGACTGGTTCAGGCTGACCCGACCGCCTTCAATCCGGGTGATGGCCAGCAGATTTTCCACCAGGTTGATAAGCCATTGGGCATCGTCATATATGTCTGTGAAGGCCCGCACCCGGTCCGTCCTGTCCATCTTCTCATAGTTGGCCAGCAAATTTCCGGCACTGCCTGAGATGGAGGTCAGGGGGGTGCGCAGGTCGTGGGAGATGGCCCGGAGCAGATTAGCCCGGAGCTGTTCATTTTTTGCCAAGACAGCGGCTTCCTCCTTCTCCCTGGCGCTGCGGATACCCTCCAGAGCCAGGGCACACTCCCCCAGAATGGACAGCAGGACGCTGTTTTCAAAGGGATCCAGAGGCACGCCCTCCATGGCGATGCCCACGATACCGTAGACCTTGCCCCCTGTCCGGATAGCCAGGTAAAGGCCCTTCGCACCGCTCAACGTATCGGTGGTGGCTCCGGCGTGCCTGCTGTTGCGCAGCACCCAATCCGCCGCCGCCCTCTCCGTTTCAGTAGTCAGATCATATCCTCCGCTGTCCAACCTCCGATACACGCTGGGGGCGGACAATTCTTTTCCGTTGGAGGGATAGATTACAATATCCCGCTCCAGCAGTTTGGTGAGCTGCCCTGCCATGGCCTTCAGTATAGCGGACTCATCATGTTCCTTTTGCAGGAGCTGATTTGTCTCAAAGAGCAGTTGGGTCCGGAAGGCCGCCTGGGCAGACTGCTCGACGTTGTCCTTCAGGCGAGTTGCCAAAGACCCCGTGAGCAGGGCTACCATGAACATGATGGGCATAGTGACCAGGTAGTCTGGGGCGCTGAACCGGAAGGTGAACCGGGGAACGGTGAAGAAGAAGTTGAACACCAGCACGCTGACCACCGAGGCCAGCAATCCGCACAGTGGGCTTGTGGTAATCACCGAGCAGACCAGAACAGCGAACAGGTAAACGGCGATAATGTTGGCGTCCGTAAAGCCCAAGGTGTAAAAGGCGTAGCTGATAAGAGTCGCCGCCAGCAGAACAAGGGCGGTCTTCCCGATGTCCCGCAGAGGGATGGGGCTAACCCGGCGGGGCAGCCTCCTCCGCACCCGCCAGCCGTTTTCCGCGCTGGCGTCCGGGATCACATGGATGTCCAGGTTAGGAGCGGCGGAAATCAGCCGCTCGGTGAGGGTGGGTTTCCCGAAAAACCAGCGTCGGGCTACCGTACTGCGTCCGATCACTATTTTGGATGCTCCGGACAGCCTGGCAAACTCCGCGATCTGGTAGGGAACATCCTCGCCAAAGGTGGTCTCAACGGAGGCCCCCAGCTGCCGGGCCAAACGGATATTCTCCCGCAGCCGTCTCTTATCCGCCTCCTCCATGGCGGCGGCATCCGGCGTCTCCACAAACAGAGCGGTAAAGCGGCCCTGAAACGCTCTGGCCATCCGGGCCGCCGTACGGATAATTTTTGCGTTGGAAGGGGAAGAGGACAGGCACACCAAAATGTGCTCTTCTGTATAATACTCACCCCGGCTCCGGCCGGAGGTCCCCCCCGCGCAGGCTCACCCGGTCGGCACAGCGGCGTAGGGCCAGTTCCCGCAGAGCAGTGAGGTTTTCAAGGGTAAATATCCAAGGCTGAGTCCCGCCCGGCAGCAGGTCCTCCGGTTCCCGATCCACCAGCTCCACCCGGTCCGCTCCGTCAAAAATGGAGTCCGGCACCCGCTCTCTCACAGCTGTGCCGGTGATGGAGTCCACCGTATCGTTCCAGCAGCTTGGAAACGTCCTCCAGCTTCATCTGCTCCGGCAAAGCCTTGTTGCCGTCCAGCATATCCTGATATTCTTGAATGGTTTGGTCGAAGGCGGAGAGCTGATCCCGGTATTCCATCAAAGACGCTTCATGCTGCTGGCTCAAATACGCGCCCACTTTACACTGGTTTAAGTAGAAGTGCAGCAGGCCCTCCGGCATTTCCTCCAGAGGGGAATTTTTCTTGCTCTCCGTGGCCTCCGCCGACAGCTCCAACGTATCAAACCGGGTTTTCATATCCTTTGGCAAAGAAATATGATGTCAAAACATGACCCGCGACGAGTACGGCAGCTTACTGAAAGAGCTGCGGAATGCTGGCGTTATTTCTTCCCAGGATTTTAGTGTCGGCTTTGGCGGTGCGGTTCCCTATAATGGGCCGTCCGGGAAGGTTTTGCAAATCCCTCGCATGGATACAATGGTTTCACTCATTTCTTGATCACCGGCTTCCTTTTCGTTTTGCATTTCGATGAATTTCCCATCTATTTACCTTTTCTTTTTATCACTAATAACAGTTTAGCAAAGAGCCCGTGCAAATCCAAGGGGGGAATCTTTTGTCTTAGAGGGGGTTTCTTACGAACTTTAAGACAAAAAAACCGCCATGCAATATTTTTCAAGTTTATATCAAAATTACCTTGACAAACGCTGGTCATCTGGATATAATGTACGAATGTAAAGGCAAAGGCGTCTTTAAGGTATAGACCTTAAAGACGCTTTCGCTTTTTTTATTTTTTCTGTACGGAAAGGGTGCGTCAACATGTCAGAATCAGCGGTGAAATTGCTCAACTATTTTGGAACCTATACCCCCGGCGAGGCGGGCGCGGTCAGTGCCTTTAAATTCGAGTATCTTACCACCCTCGGCTTCGCAGCCATTGTCATCTTCTTGGGACGGGCCATTGTGGCTCACTCCGCCCCCCTGCGCAAATTCGCCATTCCCGCCCCGGTGGTTTCCGGTCTGATCTTTTCCATTGTGATTTCTTTGATAAAAGGCTCCGGACTGGTCGCCCTTTCTTTCGACGCCGCTGTGGTCAAGGACCTATGCCAGAACTTGTTCTTCCTGTGCGTGGGCTTCGGCTTCAGCACCCGGATGCTGAAACGGGCGGGGAGCAGCCTGTGCGTCAAAATCGCCATTGGTGCCTGCCTGCTTATCACCCTTCAGGACGTAATCGGCGTGCTGGTGGGCAACCTGGTGGGTCTCCACCCTCTGCTCTCCCTCCAGTGCTCCTCCGCCGCCATGTCCGGCGGGGTTGGCACCGCCTCCGCCTTTGGCCCTATCTTTCAGAAGATGGGCGCCCCAGACTCCGCCACTACAGTGGGGGTGGCCGCAGGAACCTTGGGCAATGTGATGGGTTCCCTGATTGGCGGACCGGTGGCCGCTTTCCTCATCAGCCGCCACCACCTGAAGTCCGACCCCAACGACAAGCCCGAAGCCATTGCCTCCGGCGCTGTCCCCGAACTGAACAACAGCCGGATGATCTCCATGTTCGCCATGTGCCTGCTGCTGGCCGCCCTGGGTATGCCCATCTACTGTCTGCTGGACAACATTCCTAAGATCGAAATGCCCAAATTTATTGGGTGTCTCTTTGCCGGCGCCATTGGCCGCAACGTGATGGAAGCCGCCAATATCAAATTCTACACTCCCGAGGTGGACGCCATTGAGCACATGTTCCTGGAGCTGTACCTGGCTCTGGTGCTCATGACCATCGACATCACCGCCTTGGCTCCTGTGGCGGGGCAGATGAGTGTTATTCTGGCGGCCCAGGCCGTGCTCATCGTTCTGTTCGGCATCTTCGTCTCCTTTAATCTCTTTGGCCGGGATTACGGAGCGGCGGTGATGACCGCCGGCAACTGCGGTTGGGGCTGTGGCTCCGGGCCCAACGCCGTAGCCAATGAGAAGGCGGTGATGGACCAGTACGGCTGGCATAATATCGCTTGGGTCCTCTACCCTTCTTTCGCTGTCATTATCGACGATATCTATAATCCCATCTTTTTATCTCTTTTCGGCGGCTTTGTTGCCTAAAGGTTCCAGAGTCCTTTTACCCTTTGTGTTGCTGAAGGATAACAGACATAACCCATCCCGTTTTATCACATGTTCCGCCGCCGCACACCAAACAGAAAACTCAATATCTCCGATAGAGGTCTCTACGCCGTTGCGATAGGAATAAATCTTTCGTTTCCCTGTGCCTGAAGTAATGCTGGAACCGGTCTCATATTTCCATTGCAAATCATCTGTTGTAACAAGGGATAAGTTTATCATTGCGATGCTGTCGATCCTGTTCGCCATTTCGGTTCAGCTCCATTTCTGACGTTTGTCTGCCAATCTTTTCATACTATTTGAATACGGCATACCGTAAAAATGCTCCCGGCCCAGCAGACCGGGAGCACCATTTTAAGCAGTACAATTTTGACACAATACAACTTCCCGGCAGATGGAGCAGCCTCCCATACAGGCCAGCCGGTGTTCACAATCAGGGCAGCTTTGGCGGAGGTGGTTCCGGAAATCCTCGAAAACCGGACTGTCCCATGCCTCCTGAATGGTATGGGTCCGCAGGTCCACCGCCCACCGTCTAGCCTGGTTGTCAAAACTACACGGCAGCATCACCATATCCGGGCTGATGTAGGCCGACCAGCGGGCGCCCTCGCAGGTATCAATGCTGTCCAGATTGACTTCGATTGATTGCGAAACTAACCCTGGAACTGTACAGGAGTCAAATCCTATCTTATACTCATGGTCACCGCCACAGGCAAGTTCAAGAAACTCCTTCACTCGGGGGTCATTGTAACTCAGGACCTGTTCCTGGCTTCCAAGCCCAACTGGCTTGTGAAGCAAAAACACAATAGCGTTGATACCAGATGGAAAACTGTGCTCCTTCAGGTGGGTCACCGCTTCTTCAATCGTGCTGTTGCTGACCACATAGTGAATATTGGTCTTAACTTCGGCCTGGAGCAACAGGTCGATTGCCCGCAGTGTATAAGGGCTTCGATACCAGCTTACCGCCACGGCCCCGCAGTACTTTTTGCAAAGCTGGGCAAGTTCAGCATTTAGCCCCAGGCCAGAGGTGGTGAAGTTCGGCACGATGCCAGCGCTCCGGCAGGTCTCAAGGATTTCCGCAAAGTGTTCGTGTTGGTCGGGGTCTCCACAGCCGCCCAGCGCGATTTGATAGGTGTTTCCTTCGCACTGCCTGGCGATCTCCTGAAAATCCTCTAATGTCATGTTGGGGGCGGTGGCGTGGAGACCGTCCTGGTAGCACTCCACACCGGCTTTCAGGCACAGGCCGCTCTGACCATGCCGACAATGCCCCATGATACCGACATCCAGCAATTCGGGAAAAGAGGTCATGAAAGGGTCTTCCGATGACTCAACTCCATTTTTAATGATACCTGACCGCACATAATGGCCGGTAGCCTCATCAAAAAACGAAATAAAGTCCTTATCTTTTCGCATTTTCATATGTGAAGCGGTCTCCTGGCTTAGTAGTTCAAATCGCCGTCTAAAATTGAGAAAGTATCCGGGGCCGCACTCTCCAGGACCTTCCACAGCCGCTCAAAGAGTTCAGCATATGTGTCTTCACAGCATTCAAAGTCAACATCGCCATGGCGGATCGTTTTCCCTTCTGCCAGAGCCTGACGAATGGCCGCCTGCTCATCGTCATCCCTTATATAATTCTCTTTGAATGCTTTATGGATTTCTTCCTCAGAACTCTCCGGGGTCAGAATGGTGTCTCCCAACATATTGTCCATAACATATTTAAGGATAGTCTCTTTCTGAGCCTCGCTGAACTCTCCTTTTTGTGCTAAAATGAAACTGCTGCTACTGGAATTGGTGATAAAATCGGTTCTGATCTTCATATTCTGCGGACAAGGCCATGCGCCTTGCCCCACCTCCTTTAAGTCATATTTGGGATACCGTTGTGTACCCTGCTGACAGTATATATGGTGAGCAAAAGACTGTACAGAAACCAATGGGCTAAAGCATGACTATGAGTACACAAACAATAAAAAAGCCAGATCCACTATGAACCTGGCTTTTTGGCCGGATTATCTTTACATTCGCGCTACACCTATGGCGGCTGGCTCATGCCGTGGGTACGGATACTTCGTCTCGTAGCAACGACGATTTCTGTCAGAACTGCACGCGCACAAATTATACAATCACCCAGAATTTCTTACAAGAACTTTCCTTTGTTACACTCAGTGACAGCCTGGACTGGAAGGACCTGGAGGCGGGAGAGATTACCCGGCGGGTGACCTCCAAGGTCCAGCCCGGGTCCATCGTCCTGTTCCACAACGCCGCCCTCCACACCCCGGAGGCGCTGCCCGCCATCATACAGACCCTCCTCCAGGAGGGGTACACCTTTGTGCCCATCTCCCAGATTATCCTGTCGGGAGAGTACACCATCGACCACACCGGCCGGCAGTGCCCGGCGTAGTTGGACGGCAAAAGGGACGCCGGCTTGCCCGGCGTCCCTGAAATTGTCCCTTGGGAAGGGGTCAGCCGACGACGAAAGAGGGAGCGTCCCCCTCCCACAGCGTTCCGCTCCGCTCCGACAGGAGCGTGTCCGAAGCGCCGTACAGCCGCAGGGTGTAGGGAATCTCCGAGACCTGATCCCGGGCCCGGGCCTCTCCGTCCTCCACCCCCAGCAGCCACAGCCCGTTTTCCAGCGCCCAGCCTCCTCCGGTGCGCTCCGCGCCGCCGTCCCGGACGGTCAGCTCCGCCCGGACGGTCTCCTCGGGCGCGCCGAAGAGGAGGAACGCGCTGAAATTGTGGTATTCGTACTCATAGGCGGGGTGGCCCTCCGGCGTCTCTCCCCACCCCTGGGTGACCCAGTAGCCGTTGAGGTCCAAATACCAGTCGGGCCGGGCCAAGGGCGCCAGGGTGGGCCCGCCGTCCAGGGGGATTTCCCGGATAAAACTGTTGTAGGAGCGATCCAGACAGGCCAGCACCGCCCATTCTTTCCCGGCACCGGCAAACCACCGGCCCCGCAGGTGCAGCTCCGTCCCGTCCAGAGCGAACACGGACCTGTCGCTTCTGGATACCCGGAGCCCGTCCTCGCTCCGGGCTCCGTTGGAGAACACAATCTCACTTCGGGGCATGAGGTGGGTGCGCTCCAGGCGGCGGAACTCCAGCTCCGCAGGTAGGGGATAGCCGAACCGGGACCAGATCAGCACCAGCAGAAAGGCGCACAGGGCCACGTTGCAGGCCAGCTTCTTCCCCCGGCTGATCCGCTCAAAAGCGCGCTCCAGCTTTTTCCACCACTTTTTCACGGTATCTCCACCCTCTCCTCCACCGGCGCGGACAGGGATATCCTCCCCGCCGGGCTCTCCAGCTCCAGGGTCACATGATCGCCGGGCCGCCAGCCCTCCGCCGGGATGTACACCGCCGCCTCCCGCCAGAAGATGCCCCACCGGCACCCCGCCGAGCCGGTGTACACCTGATAGACGCCCCTGCTCTCGTCCATCCGAATATCCTGCCGGTCCATGGGATACCGGGTCCCGTCTGGGCCGACGGCGGTGAGGCTGCTGTAAAACGCCTCCCAGCTCAGCCGCTCCCAGAACCGGGGGGAGGACGCCCGCAGGACAAGCTGTAGGGTGTCCTCGCGGACGCCGTCCTCGGGAACATCCAGGTACGCCGCCGCCGTGATCCGGAAGGTGTACTGCCCCAATTGGGCCTTCTCCCCATCCCGGATACGGTGATAGACCTCCGTCCCGCTCCGCCCCCGGAGGGAGTTGCCGTATTCGGTCCGGGTCCCCAGGGCGGCCAGATTCAGCGCGAGCAGCGTGACCCACAGCGCCCACCGGCTGGCCGTCCACAGCCAGCCCAGCCAGGGACGGTGGACCTTGGCCAGAGAAATCTTCAGCTCCTCCGGGTCCCCCATACCGGACAGGGCCCGCTCCCTGGCCTCCTCCTCCGGGATGCCGGGGAAGATGCGCTGAAGGTCGGCGGTCTTATCCTCAATATGGCCCTCCAGCTCCGCCCGCACCGCCTTCCGGTCGGGGCCGAAGCGGATGCCGGAGACGGCCGTGTCCAGCCAGCTTGTTCGATCCATGGCGTTTCTCCTCTCTGCGGGCCGCCCAGGGGGGCGGCTCCTAGGGCCACTGCGGCAGCCGCTGGGCCGGGGACAGGGTGGCCGACTGCTCGGCCACGGTGTTCCCCTGTCCGTCGGTCAGGGTCAGCCGGTAGGGCTGCTCCATCTCGTCCCAGGAGAACGCCGGTCCCCACCACATCAGCATATCCATGGTGCAGCGGATGTTTTCCCCATGGTCATCGTGGGGGACGAACTGAAAGATGAACCAGCCGTCCTCCCGCCGCCGGGCCTGGGCGGAGAAGGTCTCCTGACTCCGCATGGTAAAGGTGCCCTGAAAGGGGTTCTTTACGCCCTTCAGGTCCAGCTCCATGGTCCCGGAGACGGCCTGCTCCGGAGCGCCCCACACGGCCACCACCGCGCCGTTGTGCTCGTTCTTCGCCGGGAGGAGCACCGCCACGATCCCCTCCTTGGGCAGGATATAGTGGAGCAAGGCATAGTTCCGGTACAGATTCAGGGGCTTGCCCGCGTCGTCAAATTTGGACACGCTGCCCACCGCGATCCAGCTGTCCCCTTCGGAGAGATAACCAGCGGTCTTGCCCCGCTCCACCTGGAAAACCAGCCGGGAGGGGGTGAGGAGGAAGGCCCCCTCCAGCCGCTGAAAGGCCCTATAAGAGCTGAGGGAGGGCCACTCCAGCAGCTCCAGGACCAGCACGGCCAGCGCCGCCGCCAGCGTCAGGTTGCGGACGATCCGCCACCTCCGGGGCAGCTTGGGCAGGCGGTCCCACAGCTTTTTTACCCGGCCCCATCCCTTTTCCAAAAAGTTCGGTATTCTCATGGGGTCACCTCCCTTGTCAGGTCCACCGCCAGGTCCAGCTCCTCCCGCCAGACGTGGCGGATGCGCAGCACTTTGGCATCAAGGGGGACGCCCTCCAGGAGCAGGTCCCGCTGCCGCCAGTTCCAGCCCTCCTGCATGGCCCGGGCGGCGTTGATCTCATAGGAGTTGCCGAGATCGTCCTCCGCCCGCAGACAGCTGATGGCCATAAAGTTGACCTCCCAGGGCCGGTCCCAGGTGATGCGCAGCCGGAGATAGAGGCAGTCTCCCTCAGGCTCCCGCCACCGGGCGGCTTTGGACACCGAGATTACCGCCCGGCCCAGCCGCTCCTCCCCGTCCACCTGGAGGACGGCCAGCCGCTCCCCCTCCCAGTCGGGG
This sequence comes from uncultured Oscillospiraceae bacterium, assembly GCA_910588635.1. GTDB lineage: Bacteria > Bacillota > Clostridia > Oscillospirales > Oscillospiraceae > Lawsonibacter. Next base: position 13,308 of record CAJUPW010000023.1, read on the forward strand.
ACGCCGTCTTCGTACAGGGCCCGGCCCACCGCCCGGGACTGCCGGGCCTCCTTCCAGAGGTATGTTTGGTTTTCCAGGAGGACTACACCGCTGCCCAGGGCCGCGATCAGGCTAAAAACCAGCAGCCCCCACACCAGTACCTGGGTACACCGCCACAGCCAGCCCAGCCAGGGGGTATGGACCTTGGCCAGCTCCTTTTTCAGCTCCCAGGCGTCCCCCATGCCCGCCAGGGCCCGCTCCTGGGCCTCCTCCTCGGTCATGTCCGGGAAGATACGCAGAAGGTCGGCGGTCTTGTCCTCCATGTGCTCCGTCAGCTCACGCCGCACCGCCTCCCGGTCCGGGCCGAACCGGATGCCGGAGACGGCGATGTTCAGCCAGGAGTACATCCCCATAATGTGCTTCATGGCCGGTTCCTCACGCCAGGGCGTTTGCCCCGCCCGACAGCACCTGCTCCACCCCCTGGTGGAAGGCCGCCCACTCCGCCCTCTTGTCGTCCAGAAGCTGCTTCCCCCGCCGGGTGATTTTGTAGTATTTCCGCATCCGCCCCGTGGGGGCCTCCTGCTGGTAGGAGGACAGGCACTTGTCCTTCTCCAGGGCGTGGAGGATGGGGTACAGGGTGCCCTCCTTCATCTGGAACAGGTCGCTGGACCGGCGGGAGAGCTCCTCAATCATCTGGTAGCCGTACATGTCGCCCTTCTCCAGCAGAGACAGGACCAGCATGGTTCCGCTCCCCGCCATCAGGCCCTTGTCAAATTTCATCTTGACCATCCTTTCTTCCCCGAGGACGCCGCCCCGGACCCCGCCGCCCTTGAGAAAACGGGCGAAACGTCTTTTGCCGCCTCCGGCAGATACTTTGTTCCTCTAGGTATAGTATACCTTGAGGAACAAGGTATGTCAAGGATTTTCTTCCCGTTGCAATTTGTGGAAAAACATGCTATATTTGTAGCGCTGAGGGGGGAGAATGGTGACTGCTGTCATGACCGACGTACACTACCGCATGTCGCTGGCCCTGATCCGGGACCTGGCCCAGGCCGGGGTCCGGACGGTGTGCTGTGAGCGGGAGGGGGTCGCCGCCCCCCTGGGATTTGTATCCAAATATACGGACGAGACCGTCCTCCTGCCCAGGGAGAGCTGGACGGACGCCCTCTATGACCTGTGCGCCCGTCTGGAGTCGCGGGAGGGGGAGCGCCCCGCCCTACTGCCCGTGGGGGCGGCCACCCTGGCCGCCCTGTCGGCGGAGCGGGCGCGCTTCGAGGCGGTGTGCGGCCTGTGCATCCCCACCCCGGAGCAGCTGGACGCCTTCAACAGCAAGGAGACAGTGGCCCGCCTGGGGGAGAAGCTGGGCGTCCCCGTCCCGGCGCGGTACACCCCTGAGGAGGGGGAGAGCCTCCCCGGCTTCTTTGCCCGCATTTCGCTGCCCTGTGTAGTGAAACCCCTGTGCGGGGAGAAATTCGGCCTGTCCGCCGCCCAGCGGTATGTCATCGCGGCCACTCTGGAGCAGGGGGCGGCTGCCTTTGAGCGGTTTTCGGCCCTCACCGGCGAGGCCCCCATGGTCCAGGAGTATCTGTCCGGGGTCGGGCTGGGCTGCTCTGTGCTGGCGGAGGAGGGGACGGTACGCGCCGCCCTGTGTCACCGCCGGGTGCGGGAGTACCCGGTGTCCGGCGGGCCGTCCTCCTGCTGTGTCCGGTCGGACCGGCCCGACCTGGAGGAGTACGCCGCCCGAATGGTATCCGAGACGGGCTACACCGGCCTGGCCATGTTCGAGTTCAAGGAGGGGGCGGACGGAAAGCCCCGCCTGTTGGAAATCAACCCCCGGGTGTGGGGCACCTTTCCCCTGACCCGGGCTTCGAAGAGCGGTATCCCTTTAATGTGGTATACCCTGTCCCGCAACCGGGGCAGCCGGTGGAAAAGGCCCGAGCCTCTGCCGCCCCTCCCCCCCTTCCGGCCCTGTAAAATGCAGTTTGGAGCCTCCGACCTGATGGCTGGCCTGGGCTGGCTGAGACGGGGCCGGCCCGGCAAGGCCCTGGGGGCGCTGGGGGACTTTCTCAACCCGGCGGTGAAGGACGGCCTGTGGGAGTGGAGCGACCCAAAGCCGGGGCTGATGTACTACCGATCCCTGCTGAAAAAGGAGAAGCCATGACCTACAAAGCAGACCTCCACGTCCACACCGCCGCCTCGTTGGACGGCCTGTCCTCCCTGGAGGAGCTGACCGCGGCGGCGAAAGAGGCGGGGCTGGACGCGGTGGCAATCACAGACCACAATCTCTGCACCCCCGTGCCCCAGCGGCTGAACGGGGTGCTCCTCATCCCCGGCTGCGAGGTGTCCACCCGTCAGGGCCACGTCACCGGCCTGTTTCTGGAGGAGCCCCTGGACCTGGAGAGCTTACGGAAGAACGGCCTGCCCCAGGGCGGGGACGCCGTTGAGGAAATTCACCGCCGGGGGGGAATCGCCGTTCTGGCCCACCCCTACCAGTCCCCGGGCGCCGCCCCGGAGGACTTCGATTTCCGCCCCGACTGCGTGGAGGGGGCCAACGCCCGGGCCGATCTCAAGGTGAAGGAGGCCAACGAAAGAGCCGCCGCCCTGGCTCAAAGCCTGGGACTGCCCGCCGTGGGGGGGAGCGACGCCCACTCCCGCCGTGAGGTGGGGAACGCCTACACCCGTGTGGAGGGAGCCGGGCTTACCCTGTTCGAGCTGAAAGCGGCCATTCTGACGGGGAACTGCGCCCCTGTGCTGGTGAGAAATACCTCCCACCTGCGCAAGGGCCTGTCCCAGTTTGCCCAGAGAAAGCGGAAGGGCGGGCTGAAAAACCTGGCCGTGGGCGCGGCCTATGTGCTCTACTGCTCCTGGTTGGACATTTTACAAAAATAGGAGGAACCGCCATGTCCCTTATGACAAAGGCCATCGGTACGGCCAAAAAGGTGAAGCACCGCTTTCAGGATCAGATTCGGGCGCGTACCCCGGTGTATCTCTCCCCTGTCCGGCGCATTGAACAGGTGGCGCTGGGGGAGCGCGTCTGCGCCATGACCTTTGACGACGGCCCCTGCCGCCTGCCCGCCAATCCGGACGGCTTCGGCGGCAAGCCCCTCACTCTGGTGCTGGCGGAGACCCTGGAGAAGTATGGCGCCGCCGGCTCCTTCGACGTGGTGGGGGACACCTCGGGCAACTACCCCGACCAGCCGGGGAAGGAGGGGGAGGCCTCCTGGGGAGGCGTCGCCTACGACCACTACCCAGACTTTGGCAAGGACAGCGACGGCGGCGCCCTCCACTGTCCGGAGCTGGTGGACCGGCTGCTCCAGGGTGGCCACGAGATTACCAGCCACACCTACTCCCACGTCCTCTTCGGCAAGAAGAACCTGGTCTACGGCAGGCGGCACACCCTGGCCGGGCTGGACGAGGCGGTGGCAGACCTGGAGAAGCTCCACGCCCTGATGAAGGAGCGCCACAATTACGAGATCAGGCTCTCCCGGCCCCCCCACTATGTGGACGGCATCGCCGGGGGCTTTTCCAGCTACGACGCCTACGCCAAGCTGGGCTACCAGTACATGGCGGCCAGCTTCGACGGGGCGGGCTGGCTCCCCCTGTCCTCCTATGAGGCGGAGGTAGAGGCCACCTGGAAGCCCATCGCCCAGAGACTGGCGGAAAATCCCGACTGCTTCTGCGGCCAGATCATCTTCCAGAAGGACGGCTACAATATGGCCCGCCGCTCTCCCATCGCCCACGGGCTGGACAGGCAGCTGGAGCTGCTCGCCGCCCAGGGGTACCAGGTGGTGACAGTGTCCCGGCTGATGGAGCTGTCCCCCTTCCTGGACGTTCCCCAGAGCGACCCCCGGGGCGCGGCGGCCAGGCGGCTGCTGGAGGGGGGCTGGTGCCCCGCCTACCGGGACAACTCCCTGCGGACGGACAACCCCCTCACCCGGGGAGAACTGGCTATGATGGCCTTCGGCTGGGAGGCTGTGGATACCCGCGTCGCCCTGGTCCGGGGACAGGAGAAGCTGCCATGGCCCGATCTCAAGCCCGGCCACCCCTACGCCGCCCCGCTGCTGCTGGCCGTCCGGGCGGGGTGCCTGCCCGACGGCGGCAAGGCCGACGCCCCCGTTACCGGGGAGGAAGTGAAGCGGTTTCTCTCCGCCCGCCTGGGCAGAGCCCCGGAGAAGGTTCCCCAGTCCCTCACCCACGGGGAGTTCTTCCTGCTGGCGGCCCCTCTGGTATAAGACCCCAACCTCAAACGGCCGCCTGGGCGAGAGATTTTCGCGTATGAATACAGGCAGCCAAAAAGCCTCCGGTCCCGAAAAGGACCGGAGGCTTTTGCCGTCTCAGTTGAATTTATATATCTTCTGCGCAATACGGTACAGGGCGATGGACAGCTTCCGGCCCGGGGCGGTGGGCAGGTTGGTGGCGGCGGGGATGGAGAAGTAGCGCATCCGGGCGTACAGCCCGGAGTCTACCGTCCGCAGGTACTCCCACAGCCGGGTCCGCTTGCCCAGAGACTCGGGGCTGCCCTCCATGGTGAGGAAGATGGAGGAGATGGACATCATAATGGCCAGATAGTTGTACATATACCGGGCCAGCTTCTTGTTCTGTTTGGCCACAAAGCGGAGATTCCAGCAGTCGATCATGTGGTAGTTCACCCGCAGCTGCTGGTCCACCCGGCCCATCATTACGCTCTCGTTCACGCTCTGGTCCGCCCGGCCGATGAAGTAGCGGTACAGGTCCACATCCATGTAGTAGAGGTTCTTCACCAGGGGCAGGGGCTCATACACAAAGATGTTGTCCACATAGAAGGTGTGCTTGGGCAGCTCCAGCTGGCAGTCCCGCAGAATCTGAGTGCGGTAGATCACGCTGTGCATCAGCAGGTACTGCCCCGGCCTGAAGCGGCCGATATGCTTCCAGTTGAATACCCGGCCCACCGGGAACACGTTGCGGTAGTTCACCGGACGCTGGGTATTATCCTCCACGTGCTCGTAGACGTAGTTGGCGATCATCAGGTCCACCGGCTTGTTGTCACGGGTAAACTGGCGCAGCTTGTCCAGTACCTGGCGGAGGGCGTCCACGTCCACCCAGTCGTCGGAGTCCACCACCTTGTAGTAGATGCCGGAGGCGTTCCGGAGGCCCTGGTTGACCCCCTCGCCGTGGCCGCCGTTCTCCTGGTGAATGGCCCGGACGACGTTGGGATATTGTTCAGCGTATCGGTCGCAGATGGCCGGGGTGTCGTCCTTAGCGGAGCCGTCGTCCACCAGGATGATCTCGATGTCGTCCCCGCCCTGGAGTAGGGTGTCCACACAGTGCTCCATGTACGCCGCCGAGTTGTAGCAGGGGACGGCGAAGGTAATCAGCTTCTCCATTGGTCCTTCTCTCCTTTACAGCCTGTCCGCCAGCTCCAGCGCTCTCCCGGCGATGGCGTCCATGTTGTAGTATTTGTACTCGGCCAGCCGGCCCAGCAGGTAAAGATTGGGCTGCTTGTCCGCCTCAGCCCTGTATCTGGCGTAGAGGGCGTTGTTCTCGGGATTGATAATGGCGTAGTAGGGAATTTCGCCCTCCGCCCCGGCGTAGGCCCGGGAGTACTCCTTCACGATGGTGGTCACGCCGGGAAGGACCTGCCCGGTGAGATGCTTGAACTCGGTGATCCGGGTGAAGTCCTCGTCCACGGTGTAGTTCACCGTGGCGTGGGTCTGGAAGCAGTCCTGAGACAGGGTCTCAAAGCGGAAGTCCAGGGTCCGGTAGGGCAGAGGGCCGAACTGGAAGTTGAAGAGCTCGTCCACCTGGCCGGTGTAGATGACCGGAACCCGGGCCTCCTTCAGAATAGGCCGGGCGTCCACCCCCAGCCGCACCTCGATATTGGGGTGGTCCAGCATCCTTTCAAACATCCTGGTGTAGCCCTCCAGCGGCATCCCCTGGTAGGCGTCCTGAAAGTAGCGGTCGTCCTGAGACAGGCGCACTGGCACCCGGGCGGTGGTGTTGGGGTCGATCTCCTCCGGGGTCTGGCCCCACTGCTTCATGGTGTAGCGGACAAAGACATGCCCGTACACATAGTCCGCGATGGCGGCAATCTCCGGGTCCGGGTTCCGGCGCAGCTCCAGGATGGTCACCTGGCTCTGGGCGGGGTACGCGTCCAGCAGCTTTTGGCCCAGCCGGGCCCCCTCCTCCATGCCGAAGGCGTTTTTCAGGGAGTCCAGATTGAAGGGCACCGGAAAGAAGAAGCGGCCGTCCGTCTTTTTGCGGGCCGGGACCACCTCGGGGTTGTCCCGGGGGATGTTGGCGATGACCCGGTGCTGGTAGCGCCGCCACCCGGTGAACCGGGACAGAAAATCAAAGACCCGCTTATCGTTGGTGTGGAAGATGTGGGGGCCGTACTTGTGAATGAGCACCCCGCTCTCGTCCGGGCAGTCGTAGGCGTTTCCGCCGATGTGGTCCCGGCGTTCCAGCACCAGCACCTTTTTCCCCTTTTCCGCCAGAGCCCGGGCGGCCACAGCGCCGGCGTAGCCGGCCCCGGCGACGAGGATATCATACTGTTTTTCCAAGCTTGTCCATCCTTTCCGGCCCCAAAGGGCAGAACAGAGCGGCGGTTGGGCCGCGCATGCAGGTATTATAGCACAGGGTACGGGGCTTGGCTATTAAGATTTGATGAAATTTTCCTTCAAATATGGCCGGTTTTGGCGCTTCGGCGCCAAAACCGGCCATATGATTGATCGGGTCAGGCCAGATCAGGCCAGTAGCTTCTCCACGGCGGCGAGCTTGGCGGCGGCGCAGAATACCTCCATTGCCTGAGCCAGCTCGGCGGGGGAGGGGAAGGAGGGGGCCAGCCGGATATAGCTGTCCTCCGGGTCCCTGTGGTAGGGGTGGGTGGCCCCCGCCGCGGTGAGGACCACGCCGGCCTCCTTGCACAGGGAGACGATCCGTCTGGCGCAGCCGGGCATGGCCATATAGGTGACGAAGTAGCCCCCCTTGGGCTTCACCCAGGAGCCCGCCCCGGTGGAGCCGATCTCGGCCTCCAGGGTGGACAGTACCGCGTCGAACTTGGGCCGGAGGATGGCGGCGTGTTTGTCCATCTGGGCCCTGATGCCCTCCACATCCTTGAAGTAGCGCACATGGCGCAGCATGTTCATCTTGTCCCAGCTGATGGCCTGGGCGTCCAGCTGCCCGGCGGTGAAGTCCACGTTGGCTTTGGAGGCGGCGAAGAAGGCCACCCCCGCCCCGGGGAAGGTGATCTTGGAGGTGGAGCCGAAGATATACACCATGTCGGGATTTCCCGCTTTCCTGCACTCCTCCAGGATGTTGAGCACCGGGGTGTCCTCGTAGACGTAGTGGGCGGCGTAGGCGTTGTCCCAGAAAATGCGGAAATCTTTGGCGGCGGGCTTCAGGGAGGCCAGGCGGCGCACCGCCTCGTCGGAGTAGGACCCGCCCAGGGGGTTGGTGAATTTGGGCACGCACCAGATGCCCTTGACGGTCTCGTCCTCAGAGACCAGCTTCTCCACCAGGTCCATGTCCGGGCCCCACTCGGTGAGGGGGATGTTAATCATCTCAATACCCAGGGTCTCGCAGATGGTGAAGTGGCGGTCGTAGCCGGGGACGGGGCAGAGAAACTTCACCTTGTCGTACTTGCACCAGGGCTTATCGCCCCCCAGAACGCCCAGCAGCATGGCCCGGGCCATGCAGTCGTACATGAAGGTGAGGGAGGCGCTGCCTACCACGATGGTTTCCTCGGGGGACACGCCCATGTAGTCCGCGAAGAGCTTCCGGGCTTCCGGAATGCCTGGAAGCTCGCCGTAGTTGCGGCAGTCCACGCCGCTGGCGTCGTGACAGTCGCTTGTGGAGTTGAGGGTGTCCAGCATGGGTAGGGACAGCTCAAGCTGATCGGCTCCCGGCTTGCCCCGGGCCATATTCAGCTTGAGGCCCTCGGCCTTCAGCCGGGAGTAGGTCTGCTCCAGCGCCTCCCGCTGGGCCTGAAGCTCCTCACGGGTCATTTCCTGATATTGTTTCATCTGGTTGCCTCCTTTTTACCGCCAATTTCGGTTAGGTCCGTATTATGCAATATATTATATCGGATGCGGGACGGAAAGGCAAGAAAATTTACGGCGGGTTTGGGATAAAGGAGGCCCGCCGCGGGAGAACCCGCGGCGGGAACAGAAACGATGGGAATCAGGACAGGCCGTTCAGCTTTTTGTACAGGTCCTCCACGGTGGCGTTGTCCACAAGAGCGTCGGTATCCTCCTCGGTCTCGCAGACCTCCACGATGCGGTTGAGGATGTCCAGATGCTCCTCGCCCTGGGAGGCGATGCCGATGACCAGACGGACCAGCTCCTCGTCCTCGCCCCAGACGATGCCCTCAGGGTAGGTCATGACCACCAGACCGGTCTTTTGGATGAACTGGCGAGACTCGTTGGTGCCGTGGGGGATGGCCACATGGCTGCCGATGGCCACGGGGAAACCGGCGTTGCGCTCGATCATGCCCTGGACGTAGCCCTCTGCGCAGTAGCCGCTGTCCACCATCAGCCTGCCGCAGGCGGTGATGGCCTCCTCGGGGGTGACGGACTTGCAGCCCAGCACGATGTTCTTCTTCTCCAGCAGGATTGCGGCGGGGGCGGCGGGGGCCTCGGCGGCGGCGGGGGCTGCGGGAGCGGCCCTGCCGTTGCGGGCGGACGCCAGCTCCTCCACCAGCGTGGCGTACTCGGGGGCGCCCATGAAGTTCTGGATGGGAATCACCCGGGCACTGGGATTGCTGGCTACCGCGCGGTGGGCCAGCTCGTGGTGGGTGACGACGATCTGGCAGTCGGAGGGAATCTCGGACACGGGGTGGTGGATGACTTCGATGTCGGTGATGCCGGCGTCCTTCAGCTTGTTGCGCAGCATGGTGGCGCCCATGGCGGAGGAGCCCATGCCGGCGTCGCAGGCAAAGACGATCTTCTTTACGGACTTGATGTCCACATTGGCGCCGGTGGGGGCGGCGGCGGAGACGGCCTGGCCCTTGGAAGCGGCCTTGGAGGCGGCCACTTGGGCCTGGGCCTCAGCCAGGCTGGCATCCTTGCCGAAGAACTTCAGCAGGAACACGGAGATGGCGAAGCTGACCGCTCCGGCCACGGCGATACCGGCGATATTGGCAAAGTAACCGCCCTTGGGGGTCATGAGCAGCTCGGCGATGATGGAGCCGGGGGAGGCCGCGGCCACCAGGCCGCCGCCCAGGATGGACAGGGTGAAGATGCCGGCGATGTTGCCCACCATGGGGCCCAGGATGACGATGGGGTTCATGAGGACATAGGGGAAGTATATCTCGTGGATGCCGCCCACGAACTGGATGACGGCGGCCGCGCCGGCGGAGGAGCGGGTCTCACCCTTGCCGGCCACGCAGTAGGCCAGCAGCAGCCCCAGGCCGGGGCCGGGGTTGGACTCAATCATGAACAGGATGGACTTGCCCAGCTCGGCGGCCTGCTCGGTGCCGATGGGGGTGAACACGCCGTGGTTGATGGCGTTGTTCAGGAAGAGCACCTTGGCGGGCTCAACCAGTACGGCTGTGAGGGGCAGCAGGCCGTGGTCCACCAGGAAGCCCACGCCCGCGCCCAGCATGTCCGTGATCTTCACGCAGGCGGGACCGATGGCGAAGATGGACAGCACGGCCAGGATGCCGCCGATGATGCCCACGGAGAAGTTGTTGACCACCATCTCGAAGCCGGCGGGGATGCGGCCCTCCATCTTCTCGTCAAACTTCTTGATGCACCAGCCGCCCAAGGGGCCGCAGATCATGGCGCCGATAAACATGGTGCTGCTGGTAGCGGCGATGGCGCCCAGAGTAGCCAGCGCGCCGGTGACCGCTCCCTTCTGGCCGCCGATGGCCCGGCCGCCGGTATAGCCGATCAGGATGGGGAGCAGGTACTGGAGCATGGGGCCCACCATGGTGTTGATAGTAGCGGCGGGGCCCCACTTGCCCAGCCAGCCGTCTGGGATGAACAGAGCCGCGATCAGGCCCCAGGCGATGAATGCCCCAATGTTGGGCATGACCATTCCGCTGAGGAAGCGCCCAAATTTTTGTACATGTTCTTTCACAGATGTATCTCCTTTCAATATGTGCTGTGCGTGCGCGGCGTCTGCGGATCAGACCGCGACGATGTCGGTGCTGTCCAGATACTTCCGGTCGGGCAGCTTGTCGGTGATGATGCGGGCCTCCTCCAGAGGCAGGATGGTGGCGGCGGTAACCCGGCCGAATTTGCTGGAGTCGGCCAGTACGTACACCGACTGGGCCTTGGAGGCCGCCAGTATTTTCAATGCCGCCGCCTCCGGGTCCGGGGTGGTAAAGCCCTGGTTGACGCTGACGCCGCTGACGCCCAAAAAGGCCTTGGTGAAGTTGTACCGCCGCAAGGCATCCAGGGCCTCAGCGCCCACGATGTCCACTGTGCCAACCTTCAACGCGCCCCCCAGGACGTAGACCAGGAGGCCGTGCCCGGTGAGCTGGCCGGCCAGGTCGATGCTGCTGGTGACAAACAGGGCCTTGGAGCCCTTCAGGTGATCGGCGATGTGGAGTACCGTGGTCCCTGTGTCCAGAAAGACCACGTCGTCCTCCCCCACCAGCCCCGCGGCGTAGCGGGCGATGCGCTCCTTCTCCCGGGAGTAGCGCTGCTTGGTGGCAAGGTCCGGCTCCCTTGCCAAAAACTCCTCCTCCTCCAGGCTGGTGGCCCCGCCGTGAATCTTCACCAGGCGGCCCTGGCGGGCCAGAGCGGTCAGGTCCCGGCGGATGGTGGCCTCCGAGGCGCCGGTGGACTGGCACAGGTCGGCCACGCTGACGGTCTGGTGCTGGGAGAGCTGCTGCAAAATCGCTCGGGCGCGCTGCTCAGCCAACATGATGTTTCACCTCCTGTTTGATTGATTTTGGAGTTATGATTGATTTTGACTGACAAAATCTTACCACAGCCCAATGGGGTTGTCAACCAAATTTTTCTTCGCTTTGTAGACAAAAAGACGGTGTTATTTTTGTACAACCCGCATAAAGAAAGAAAAAAGCAGAAAAAAACCGAAAACAGTCAAACCATTCCGGCATCCTTGAGAGCAAAAGAAAAAGCAGCAAGAAATTAAAATAGTCAGAATCGCTCATTTGACGGATATTGATTGATTTTTAACGGAAATTTTCGGTATTATCCCATCTTGCGGAGCGGGGACTCGGGTGTTATACTGTAAACAACGAGACCAGGAGCACACCAAATTTATGATAAGAGGAGCGGAATTTGACCATGAAACAGGCAATTATGATCGGTGCGGGCAACATCGGGCGAGGCTTCATCGGCGCCCTGCTGGAGAAGAGCGGCTACCATGTCACCTTCGCCGACGTGGCGGAGAACCTGATTTCCGCCATCAACCAGCGCAAGAGCTACACCGTCCACATTCAGGACAAGGTACAGGAGCAGTGGACCGTCACCAACATCAGCGGCATCTCCTCCGCCAATCAGGAGCTGGTGGACGCCATTGCCGGTGACTGCGAGCTTGTTACCACCGCCGTGGGTCTGCGCATCCTGCCCATCGTGGCCAAGCCCATTGCTGCCGGCATCAAGGCCCGGAAAGTGGCCGGAAGCAAGCAGATCCTCAATGTGGTAGCCTGTGAGAACGCCATCCGGGGCACCAGCCAGCTGCGGGACGCCGTCTACGCCAACCTGGACGGGGCGGACCTGGACTACGCCAGGGAGTATGTGGGCTTCGCCGACTGCGCCGTGGACCGCATTGTCCCCAAGGCCTCCTTTGAGAACCCCCTGGATGTGGCGGTGGAGCAGTACACCGAGTGGGACGTGGAGAAGGGCGGCTGGAAGGGCGAGCTGCCCGACATCCAGGGGCTGGGCTGGGTGGACAACCTGGACGCCTATCTGGAGCGCAAGCTGTTCACCCTGAACAGCGGCCACGCCATCTGCGCCTATCTGGGCGCCCTGAAGGGCTACAAGACCATTGTGGAAAGCATCGCCGATCCCGCCATCGGCGCTCTGGTCCACCAGGCCATGTGGGAGAGCGGCGAGGGACTCATTCAAAAGTTCGGCTTCGACCCCGACGCCCACCACGCCTATATTGAGCGCATCTTCGCCCGCTTCCAGAACCCCTTCCTGGCCGATGAGACCGCCCGCGTGGCCCGGGAGCCCATCCGCAAGCTGGCCCCCTCCGACCGGCTGATGAAGCCCCTGATGACCGCCTACAGCTACGGCCTGAGCGTGGACCACCTGATCTTCGGCGCGGCTGCCGCCCTCCACTTCAACTGCCCCGAGGACGAGCAGAGCGTGGAGCTGATGAAAGCCATCGAGACCGACGGTGTGGAGAAGGCGCTGGAGAAGTACGCCGGCCTGAAGCCCGAGGACGCCCTGTTCACCCGAATTCTGGACGTGTACCGCGCCCTGGCCGTGGCGAAGAAGGGATCATGAACGGAACCAGTATAACCGGACGATAGAAAAACCCCCTGATGTAGGAAAACGGAGTACTACATCAGGGGGTAATTGCGTTGTCCGCACAATCCGGGGCGGCTCATTCCGGTCGGGGCGGGATGTTTATACAGCGCCGAAGCGGTTCAGAGGCCAAAGGGCAAGGATGGCCTTGCCCAGGATATAATCGGTGTCAATAGCGCCCAGCAGGCTGTCCCGGCTGTCGGTGGAGTAGTTCCGGTTGTCTCCCATGACGAAGATGGAGCCCTCGGGAACCTCCCAGTGGGTCTCCTGCATGGAGGGGGCGCCGGGGCGGCGCATCTCCTCGTGGAGATAGGGCTCGTCCAGGGGGCGGCCGTCCACATAGACGGTGCCGGTGGAGTAGTCCACGTCCACCGTCTGCCCGCCGGTGGCGATGACCCGCTTGACAATGGCCCGGGGCTCGGTCCAGTCGGGCAGAAGGACAGAGGTCTTGTTCAGCACCACGATGTCCCCCTGCTTCGGGGTGTAGCCCAAGGACCAGATGAGCATGATCTCCCCGTGCTGGAGGGTGGTGTCCATGGAACTGCCGTCCACCCGGGTGAGCCGGGCCACGCAGTTGAACAGTACCACCGCCGCCACCACACAGCCCAGAAACATCTGAAGCCACTCGTACAGCTCCGCCCCCGGCCGGCGGGGGGCCTGTTCCTCCTCGTCTTCCTCCTCCGGAACGGCAGAGAGCTCCTCCGGCTGCTGGGGCAGGCCGTTATATTCGTCCATTGGGACACCTCATTTCCATGCGTCGTAAGGGGTATTATACCCACTTTCGGGGGGAATTGCAACCATTTGTAAGGGCCGCTCCCTACAGCTCGATTTTTGTTACCCCCGGCGTGCTGGCCAGCACCTCTCCCTCCCGCTTCTGGCAGGTGAACAGGAGCAGCTGCTGCTCCCCGGACAGCTCCCAAAGCAGCTCCAGGGCCGCCTCCAGGCGGGCGTCGTCGAAGGAGGCCAGGGCGTCGTCCAGCAGAATGGGGGGCTTTTCGGGCAGGCACAGCCGGCAGACAGCCAGCCGCAGGGCCAGATAGAGCTGATCCGCCGTCCCGCGGGACAGGTACAGGGCGGAGCGGGGTAAGATGCCGTCCGCGCCCCGGACGAAGCCCTCCAGCTCCCGGGTGAGGGAGACCGCCGGGTATTTGTCCCCGGTGAGCCGGGCCATGTACCGGCCGGTGAGCCGGTTCAGCTCGGGGGAAAAGCGCTCCTGGAGAAGGGCGTTGGCCTGGGTGAGGGCGTCCATAGCCAGGCTCAGGGCGTCCAGCTCCAGCCGCTTCCGGGTCAGCTTTTCCTCCAGCCGCTCCTTCTGGGCGGACAGCACGGCCTGGTCCCCCATGGCCTGAAGAGTGCCCCGGGCCTGATTCAGCTGGGCGCTCACCTGCTCCAGCCGCTCCGCCGCCCGGGCCAGCGCCCGGTCCGTCTCCTCCGGGCCCATGTCCGGGACGGGCAGCTCCGGGAGGCGGTCCCCCTCCTCGTGGCCGGCCCCCTGGGCGGCCAGGTCGTCCAGACGGCGGCGGCGCTCCTGGGCGCGCTCCCGGGCCAGGGCCAGCTCATGTTCCATGCCCAGGGCTCGGGACAGCGCCGCCGAACAGCCGAACAGGTCCTTCACCTCCGGGGCGAAGGCATGGACGAAGTCCAGCAGATTGGATTTTGTCTCGTCCCGCTTGTTCTGCCGCTCGGTGACGGCGTTTCGGATGACCTCCACCTCATGGGCGGCCTTGTCCGCCGCCTGACAGCGCTCCTGATAGGCCAGGGCCAGGGCAGTGAGCTCCTCCGGGGTCTGGACGCCGTATTGAGCCAGAACGCGGCGGGCTTGCCGTTTCCTATAGAAATACAGAAAGCCAGCTCCCAAAGTCACGACGGCGACCCCCGCCAGCATACCTAAAATAGGGCCGAGGGGAGCGGTTTCATTTTTCATCAATTGCCGCGCAATTACCCCAATTCCGCCGCCAAAGCCCAAAAGCAGAAAAATCCAGATACCCCGTTTGACCTTGCCTGCTGTTCGGACAGCGGCTTGACAGGCGGCGGAATCCACTTCGGCCTTGGCCACCGCCTCCTCCCCGGTCAGATCGGGGAAGTGTTCGTCCTTTGCGGCCTCCCTGGCCTTGGCGGCGGACTCCTCCGCCTTCTTCAGGGCGGGCTCCCCCTGCTTGATCTCCTCGTCCAGGGCCTTGAGGTACTGCAGCTCCCCCTGAGCCTTTTTCAGCGCCTCCCGGTCGGGGATGGGCCGGGCGGACAGCTCGGTCTCCAGGTTGTCCAGCTGCTTCCGGGCGGCCTGATACTCCTCCTCAGCCTGGGTGTAGCGGCGGTCCAGCTTCTGCCGGGCGATGGCCTTATGGGCCTGCGCCTGCCGCTCCAGGCCCTCTCTGGTACGGGCCAGGGCGGCGTGCTCCCCCTCCAGCCGGGCGGCCAGGGCGGCCGCCTCCTCCAGCCGGGACAGACTTTCCCGCACCTGATCCAGCTCCCCCTCCAGCTTGGGGATTTCTCCCACGCTGCGGTTGACCTGACGGCGGTTTTTCCAGTTTTTCAGCCGTTCCATGGCCTGGGAGAAGGACACGTCCTCCTCCCCCGAGGACACCAGAGCGGCGATGCGCCGCTCCAGCTCGGGGGCGGCGGTGAGGGACAGATTGCCGTCCCCCAGAAAGGCGGAGCGGGTGAACACCTCCGCCCCCACCCCGGTGAGCAGCTCGCCGCAGTTGGCGGCGGTGAGGCCGGGTACCGGCTCCTGGGTGCCGGTGTAGACGGCGGAGAAGGACCCGAAGGGAGCGCTCCCTCTCGGCCCCCGGCGGATGGTGATATCCCGGCCCTCGCAGTCCAGAGTGATCTCCCCCTCCATGGGGGCGCCCGACCAGGGCTGATAGCGGTTTTTGTCGGCCAGATAGCCCTTCTTGTCCCGGTCCCGGGTGTCGATGCCATAGAGCATGGCCCGCCAGAAGGCGGCCCAGGTGGACTTGCCCCCCTCGTTGGGAGCGTGGATGAGGGTGAGGCCAGGTCCCGGCTCCAGACGGGCCCTCTCCAGCCGGCCAAAGGTGGCGGTCATGGACTTGATCTTCACGGTTCCTCCCCTCCTTCCAGAGCGGCCAGCCCGTATCGGGCGGCCAGCTGACAGACGGGATCGTCCGGCCGGGTCTGGCACTTGTCCCACATGGCGCGCAGGAACAGCCCCGTCAGGGCGTCCTCTCCCCGCCGCTCCCACAGGTTCCGGGGCAGGCGGGTGCGGTCAATCAGGGTAAGGCCGTAAAACGCCGGGGACAGCGCCCGGTCCAGGGCGGCCAGATCGGGGGACGGCCCCTCTCCGGTGAGGACAAGACGGCAGACGAGGCTTTCCGGGCCGGCGGGCAAGGCGGAGCGCACTGCGGACAGCACGTCAGCCGCCCCGGTGATATCCACGGAGATTATCTCATACCGCCGTTTGGCCAGGGGGATGAACCGGGCGGTTACATTCCCCGGCTCCGCCTCCACATAGAGGACCCCTTTGTCCCCCAGCTCGTCAAAGCCCCGGCCCTCGGGACAGCCGGGGTAGGCCCAGAAGGTGTTCCCCGACCTTTGCAGGCCGCTGGTCTGGTGGACATGGCCCAGGGCCAGGTAGTCCAGGCCGCTGGCGGCGATGTCCATGACCGAAATGGGACCGTAGCCCCCTGTGCCGCCCACGTCGCCGTGGAGGCAGGCGATGTGGAGCTTTCCGTCGTCGGGGACGGACAGCCCCTCCAGGGGGCAGGACTCCTGGTGGGCGTCGGTGAAGGCCCGGCCCCACAGGGAGCAGCCAGGCAGGTCCACCCACTCCGGGGCGTCGAAGATATGTACGTTGTCCGGCCAGTCCAGGGCGCTCCACACCGACCGGGGGCCGTAAAAGTCGTGGTTGCCCGGGGCGATGAACACCGGACAGGGGAGGCTGCCCAGAGCGGAGCGAAGGGCCTGGGCGGTCTCGCGGTAGACATGCTCCGAGTCCAGCAGGTCGCCGGAGAGCAGCACCAGATCGGCCCGCTTTTCCCGGGCCAGCCGGGCCAGGGCGTCCAGCAGCTCCCGCTGCTCTCCCCGCCGCTGGACGGCCCGCTCCGGCGTCAGGCCGGAAAAGGGGCTGTCCAGGTGGAAATCGGCCCCGTGGATGATTTTTATCATGATGATTCCCTCTTCAGGGGGCCGCCGGGCGGCGGCCCCTACTCGGTGATGTCCGTCCGCGTCACGCTGACGCACTTCTTTTTGTCGGTGTCAATGGTAAACAGGCAGGCATTGAGCTTGCAGCTGCCCTCGGCCTCCTCATACCGCCGGGGCAGGCCCCCCAGGAACAGGTTCAGGGAGTTTTCCGGCTTGATGCCCAGAACCGAGTTGATGGGGCCGGTCATCCCCAGGTCGGTGACAAAGCCGGCGCCCCCGGGGAGCACCCGGCAGTCCGCCGTGGGCACGTGGGTGTGGGTGCCCCACACCGCCGCCGCCCGGCCGTCCAGGTGCCAGCCCATGGCCCCCTTCTCGCTGGTGGCCTCGGCGTGGAAGTCCACCAGCAGCAGGTCATAGCCTCCCCGGCTGACAAAGTAGTTGGCCGCCTTGAAGGGGCTGTCCAGGTTGGCGTTCAGGTCCACCCGGCCCATGATGTTCAGCACGCCCAGCCGCAGCCCCTGACAGGGATAGACCCCAAAGCCCCTGCCGGGCACCCGGCCGGCATAGTTGGCGGGGCGGAGGATGCGCTCCTCCTTGTCCAGATAGGCGCCGATCTGGATGCGGTTCCAGGTGTGGTTGCCCAGGGTGATGACATCGGCCCCGGCCTCCAGGATGCGCCGGGCCTGGGCGGGGGTGATGCCCACGCCGGAGGCGTTCTCTCCGTTGACCACGGCAAAGTGGACCCCCAGCTTTTCCCGCAGTGAGGGCAGGCGGCGGGACAGGATGTCCTGTCCTCCCTCGCCCACCACGTCGCCCACGGCCAGTACGTTCAACAGCATAGCATTTCCTCCTTGGGGGAATATAGGAAAACTTTTCTTTTGCCCATTGGGCGGGGAGACGGCGCCTGTTTTACCTGTGATAGAGCCGGTTGGTCTGATACTTGGGCTCACAGGTGAGCTGGAGGCCCAACTTTTTATAGGTGTTGGCGTCGGCGGGGGAAAGGATCACAGAGCAGTGGGCCTGGCAGCCCTTGAGGGCGGCCAGCTGATCCAGGGCCCGGGCGGCCATGGGCTCGGCGCTGGCGGAGGAGGCAAGGGCGATGAGCACCTCGTCGCTGTGCAGCCGGGGGTTGGCGGAGCCGAGATAGTCCACCTTGACCTTCTGGATGGGCTCAATGGCGCTCTGGGCAATGAGGTGGACGCCGTGTCCTCCCGCCCCGGACAGGTATTTTAACGCGTTGAGCAGGGCAGCGGCGGAACAGCCCATCAGCTCGGAGGTCTTGCCGTCCACCATGGTGCCGTCGGAGAGATGGATGGCCATGGCGGGCTCGCCGGTCAGCTCGGCCAGCTCATTTGCCCGGGCTGCCGCCGGGCGGATGTCCGTGGTGACGCCCGCCTGCTGCATGAGCAGCTCCAGCTTGTACACCGGGGAGTCGCCGCCCTTGCCCTGGCGGCGGTCGCACAGGGCGTCGTAGTACCGGCGGACAATCTCCTGCATGGCCGCCTGGCGGCAGGCCTCGTCGTCGAAGATGCAGTTCCCGGCCATGTTCACCCCCATGTCGGTGGGGGACTGGTAGGGGCAGGAGCCGGTGATCTTCTCGAACATGGCGGCCAGCACGGGGAAAACCTCCACGTCCCGGTTGTAGTTCACCGTGGTCTCGCCGTAGGCCTGGAGGTGGAAGGGGTCGATCATGTTCACGTCGTCCAGGTCGGCGGTGGCCGCCTCATAGGCCAGATTCACCGGGTGCTTCAGGGGCAGGTTCCAGATGGGGAAGGTCTCGAACTTGGCGTAGCCGGCCACCACCCCGCGCTTGTGCTCGTGGTAGAGCTGGCTCAGGCAGGTGGCCATCTTGCCGCTGCCCGGGCCGGGGGCGGTGACCACCACCAGGGGGGCCTTCGTCTCGATAAACTGGTTGCGGCCGTAGCCCTCGTCGCTGACGATCCTGGCGATGTTGTGGGGGTAGCCGTCGATGGGGTAGTGGCGGTAGACCTTCAGCCCCAGTCCCTCCAGCCGGGCCTGGAAGGCGTCGGCGGCGGGCTGGCCGGTGTACCGGGTGACCACCACGCTGCCCACATACAGCCCCCGGCCCCGGAACTGGTCGATGAGCCGGAGCACGTCGCTGTCGTAGGTGATGCCCAGGTCCCCGCGGACCTTGTTCTTCTCTATGTCGCCGGCGTTGATGGCGATGATAATCTCCGCCTTGTCCCGCAGCTGCTCCAGCATCCGCAGCTTGCTGTCCGGCTCAAAGCCGGGAAGCACCCGGCTGGCGTGGTAGTCGTCAAAGAGCTTGCCCCCGAACTCCAGATAGAGCTTGCCCCCGAACTGGGCGATGCGCTCCCGGATGTGCTGGGACTGAGTTGCAAGATACTTTTCGTTGTCAAAGCCTGTCTGAGCCATATCCGACCTCTCCCTTTCTCTCTTTACAACAGAACAATCATAATATTTTACATCCTCTGAGGGGAAAGCGTCAAGGGGCAAAAGAGAAAGAGCGACCGCTATTTTCGCGGCCGCTCCCGAAAAAATTCGATTATTGCGGCAAGGTCAGATCGCCCTCTTTGATCCAGCCCATCTTCCGCAAAATTTCGCAGAAGAGGACGGACATCACGGCGGGGAGGACAAAACAGACCAGGACCAGTCCCAGCCAGTCGGCGGAGGTGACGGCCGCCTTGGCGCCCGAGGCCACGTCGTTGACCCAGCCCGACCAAACGCCGATCTGGCCTACAAAGCCGCAGGTGCCCATGCCGGAGGCCACACCGCCGGCGGGGTCGTTCATCTCCAGCCGGAACAGGCAGGTGGCGATGGGGCCGGTGATGGCGGAGGCCAGGGTGGGGGGGATCCAGATGCGGGGATTTTTTACAATATTGGGCATTTGCAGCATGGATGTACCGATGCCCTGACTGACCAGCCCGCCCCAGCGGTTCTCACGGAAGGACATCACGGCGAAGCCCACCATCTGGGCGCAGCAGCCGGCAACCGCCGCCCCGCCGGCCAGGCCGGTGAGAGTGAAGGAGGCGCAGATGGCCGCCGAGGAGATGGGCAAGGTGAGGGCGACGCCCACCAGGACAGACACGGCAATGCCCATCCAGAAGGGCTGGAGGACGGTCAGGTCTTTAATGAACTGGCCGAAGGCATAGGCTCCGGAGGCAATGGGGGGGGCGATCAGGGCGGCCAGCCCGACCCCCACGCACACGGTGACCGCCGGGGTGATCAGGATGTCAACCTTGGTCTCCTTGGACACCAGCTTGCCGCACTCGGCGGCCACGATGGCGATGAACAGCACGGCCAGCGGCCCGCCGGCCCCGCCCAGCTTGTTCGCCGCCCAGCCCACTCCGGTGAGGGAGAACAGCACCATAGGATCGGCTTTCAGCGCGTAGCCGATGGCCACGGCCATGGCCGGGCCGGACATCTCGAAGGCGAACTGGCCGATATCAACCAGGAATTGGGCGGAGAGCTGTTGGCCCAGAGTCTTGATGATGGTGCCGATGAGCAGCGAGCAGAACAGGCCCTGGGCCATAGCCCCCAGGGCGTCGATGCCGTAGCGCTTGGCGGAAATCACGATGTTCTTCCGCTTGAGAAATTCCTTCATTTTGATCTCCTCTTTTTCAAATGGAAATAGTCCGTATAGGTGTCTTGACACCCGTACGGACTATTATACCGGCTGAGAGGGATTTGTCAAGAGAAAGGTTTACAACCGCTTTCCGCCATGGTAGAATAAGAGGACTTGAAAAAAGGAGCGTTTTTGCCGTGGCCTACAACTTTTTTCCCATGATCTCCCGGATGCGGTACATCAACCGCTGGGGGCTGATGCGCAACACCCGTCTGGAAAACATCCAGGAGCACTCCCACCAGGTGGCCGTGCTGGCCCACGCCCTGGCCGTCATTGAGAACCGCTATTTCGGCGGTCAGACCGACCCCGGCGGAGTGGCGGTGGCCGCGCTGTACCACGACGCCAGCGAGATTCTCACCGGCGACATGCCCACCCCCATCAAATACGACAACCCGGACATCCAGAACGCCTATAAGGCGGTGGAGTCGGTGGCGGAGAAAAAGCTGCTGTCTATGCTGCCCCCCGACCTGCGCGGAGACTTTGAGGAGGCGGTCACCATCCCGGACCCGGAGGTCCGCGCTATCGTCAAGGCGGCGGACAAGCTGTCGGCTTATCTCAAGTGCGTGGAGGAGCTGAAGGCGGGCAACACCGAGTTCAAAAAGGCCAGGGAGCAGACCTACGCCGCTCTGTGCAAGAATCCCAGCCCTGCCCTGAGATACTTTATGGACCACTTCCTGGACGGCTTCGAGCTGACCCTGGACGAGTTGAATTAGAAAGGAACATCAAGATGAAAGCCATTGTAACCGTGATCGGCAAAGACCGGGTTGGCATCACTGCCGCCGTGTGCTCTCTGCTGGCCCAGCACAACATCAACATTCTGGACATCACCCAAACCGTTTTGCAGGAGTTTTTCACCATGGTCATGCTGGTGGACACCTCCGCCTGCGAGAAGTCCGTCGGCGACTTGACCGACATCCTCTCCCAGGCCGGCCAGGAGGAGGGGCTGTCCATCCGTATCCAGCGGGAGGACATCTTTCATGCCATGCATCGCATTTAAGAGGTGGCCGACATGTTGAACCAACACGAAATCATGCAGACCATCCAGATGATCGACCAGCAGCATCTGGACGTGCGCACCATCACCATGGGCATCTCTCTGCTCTCCTGCGCCCACAGCGATGTAAAGACCGCCTGTGACAAGGTGTATGACAAGATCACCCGCTGCGCCGAGAAGCTGGTGGCTACCGGCCAGGCCATTGAGAAGGAGTTCGGCATCCCCATCGTCAACAAGCGCATCTCGGTCACCCCCATCGCCCTGGTGGCCGCGGCGGCGGAGACGGACAGCTACGTCCCCTTCGCCCAGGCCCTGGACCGGGCCGCCAAGACAACGGGGGTCAACTTCATCGGCGGCTTCTCCGCCCTGGTGCAGAAGGGCATGACCAACGCCGACCGCATCCTCATCAACTCCATCCCCGAGGCTCTGGCCGTTACGGATATCGTCTGCTCCTCGGTCAACGTGGGCTCCACCAGGGCGGGCATCGACATGGACGCGGTGGCCCTCATGGGCCGCACCATCAAGGCTCTGGCGGAAAAGACCGCCGACAGGGGGGGCTTCGGCTGCGCCAAGCTGGTGGTGTTCTGCAACGCGGTGGAGGACAACCCCTTTATGGCGGGAGCCTTCCACGGGGTGGGCGAGCCGGAAAAGGTCATCAACGTGGGGGTCTCCGGCCCCGGGGTGGTATACCACGCCCTCCGGGACGTGAAGGGACAGCCCTTCGACGTGGTGGCCGAGACGGTGAAAAAGACCGCTTTCCGCATCACCCGCATGGGCCAGCTGGTGGCTCAGGAGGCCAGCCGCCGGCTGGACACCCCCTTCGGCATTGTGGACCTGTCCCTGGCCCCCACCCCCGCCGTGGGGGACAGCGTGGCCCGGATTCTGGAGGAGATGGGCCTGGAGGTGTGCGGCACCCACGGCACCACCGCAGCCCTGGCCCTGCTCAACGACGCGGTGAAGAAGGGGGGCGTGATGGCCTCCTCCCACGTGGGCGGGCTGTCAGGCGCCTTTATTCCGGTGAGCGAGGACGAGGGCATGATCGCCGCGGCCGCCTCCGGGGCCCTTACCCTGGACAAGCTGGAGGCCATGACCTGCGTGTGTTCGGTGGGCCTGGACATGATCGCCGTCCCCGGCGACACCCCCGCCGAGACCATCTCCGCCATCATCGCCGATGAGGCGGCCATCGGCATGGTTAACTCCAAGACCACCGCTGTGCGCGTCATCCCCGCACCGGGCTGCACTGTGGGGGACACGGTGGAGTTCGGCGGCCTGCTGGGCTCCGCGCCGGTGCAGGAGGTCCACCCCTTCTCCGCCAAAGATTTTGTGGAGCGGGGAGGGCGTATCCCCGCCCCCATGCAGAGCCTGAAGAACTGAGTGTTCTGGTCAGAGGGCCGTCCCAAGAGGACGGCCCCATTTTTTTCCAGCAAAAACCTGTTGAGCTGGCCCCGCTGTTCGTGCTATACTGGCAAAGTACGACATTCCGACTACGATCAAGAGAGCGAGGAACACCATGATATGCAAGACGCGCAAGACCCTGGCGGCCGGGCTGACCGCTCTGGCCCTGACCCTGAGCCTCACCCCCGTCTCCGCCAACAAGACCACCTACTTAGACGTAAACGACGAGATCTGGTACTCCACCCCCATCGCCTTCTGCCAGCAGCACGGGCTGATGGACGGGACGGCTCCCGGGGAATTTCAGCCGAAAGCGCCCCTGACCCGGGCGGCTCTGGCGGAGTCTCTCTACCGCCTGGCCGGCTCCCCCGCGCCGGAGGAGGGGGAGATTCCGGATGATTCTTCCGCGCCGGAGGAGACCTTCTCGGATGTAGCGGCCGATCACCCCAGCTTCAGCGCCATCGTCTGGGCAAAGGAGAGCGGTGCGGTGGGCGGCTACCCGGACGGCACCTTCCGTCCGGAGAACCCCATCACCCGAGAGGAGGCGGCCGTCATTCTCTGGAACGGCCGGGGCCGCCCCGAGGCGGCCGGCGAGGCCGCCTGCACCGACCGGGATACCGTCTCCTCCTGGGCGCTGGAAGCCGTGGACTGGGCCTACGGGGAGGGGCTGCTGTCGGGCAACTCGGACGGCAGCTTCGCCCCCCGGAACAATATCACCCGGGGGGAGGGGGCCACGGTGGTGATGCGGTGCGGGAAGGTGTATTACGGCATGACCTACGGCTACCCCCTACCTGAGCCCCGGGCGGTGCCCGCAAACCCCTATGACAATGAGCGCTACCGCCTGGACGAGAACGGCTATCTTACCTACCAGGGGGGCCGGTACGCCAAAGGGGTGGATGTCTCCGCCCATCAGAAGGAGATCGACTGGAGCCGGGTGGCGGCCTCGGGCATGAGCTTTGCCATGATCCGGGCCGGATACCGGGGCTATACCCTGGGCGCCATCACCAAGGACGAGTATTTCGACGCCAACATGTCCGGGGCGCTGGCCAACGGCATGGACGTGGGGGTCTACTTCTTCTCCCAGGCCCTCACCCCCGCCGAGGCGGAGGAGGAGGCCCGGCAGGTGCTGGAGTGGATCAAGGACTACAAAGTTACATACCCCATCGTCTTTGACTGGGAGGAGCAGGACAAGGACAATTCCCGCACCCGGAACACCGACGGCAACACCGTCACCGCCTGCGCCCTGGCCTTCTGTAAGGTAATCAAGGAGGCGGGCTATACCCCCATGACCTACGGCAGCCCCTCCAAGATTTACGAGGGGGGGCTGGCCCTGGAGTATCTCCAGGACTACCCCGCCTTCTGGCTGGCCCACTACACCAAGGAGACCCTCCCCACCAGCTTCCGCTACCGCTATGATATCTGGCAGTACTCCAGCTCCGGCACGGTGGACGGCATCGAGGGCAATGTGGACCTGAACATCGCGCTGACCGTATATGGGCGCGGGTCCTCCCAGCTGCCTCCCGACTGGTGGAAATATCCCCCGGTTTAAGAGATTTGCAACCGTTGGTTGCGGAAAGTTCCAGCCCCTCCTGGTGGAACGCAACCGATTTTTCTGCTAGGCTGGACCTATCAGAAAGGAGGTGCCTGATATGAAACTCAACGAAAAGATCGCATACTACCGGCGGGACAAAAGGCTGTCTCAGGAGGAGCTGGCCGCACAGGTGGGGGTGTCCCGCCAGGCGGTGAGCAAGTGGGAGCTGGGCGAGGCGGCCCCGGACATCGGCAAGCTGCTGGCCCTGGCCAAGGCCTTCGGGGTCACCACCGACCACCTGCTGGACGAGGAGGCGGAGCCGGAGCGGCCCGCGTCTCCGCAGCCGGCCCAGGAGCCCTCCGCGCCCCCGCCTCCGCCCCAGTCCGCGCCGGGGTCCAGTCTCCCCGGCTTCATCGGGAAAATGGTCCGGCGCTGGGGCTGGCTGGCCGGGGTCTACCTGGCGCTGGAGGGGGCCGGCCTGACCCTGTTCGGTCTTGTGGGACGGTTCATGGTCTCCGGTTTTTTCCGGGGCATGGGCGGCTTCGGCATGGATGGCGGCTGGACCTACAGCGGCCCTCCGGAGCTGGAGGAGGCTATCATGGGGGAACTGGGAATCGCACAGGCGTCTCCCTTTTCCGGGATGCGGTCGGTGATGATGGCAATTCCCACCCTGGCCCTGGTGATCGGACTGATTATGGTCATCGGCGGGCTGATCCTGGCCTATGTGCTGTGGAAACAGGGCAAAAAGGGGGAGTGATCCCCTCCGCAGCGGTCCATATTGTGCCGGACCCCTATCGGAATGAGGACTGAGCATTCATGCCTCTATGGAAGAGAGGGAAATTCATATTGACATATTTCTGAACAGGGGCTATAATAATAAGTAGTAAGGGTGGTTTCCGTATGAGACGAGTGACGGTTCTGACTCGTCGGTAAAATAAAAATTGACCGAGCGAAGATGTTGAGTGACGGTTCTGACTCAACGGTAAAATAAAAAGTGACCGAAAGAAGCCATCCGGCGGGGAGGGGATCGCCCTCCCCGCTTTTCCTTTACATTGGAGTGTCGAATGATGGAATACGCAGCAGAGATATATAATCTGTCCCCCCAATTTTTATAGATTATCCTCACAGCCAGTATCCGGAGATAGCGGTGAAGAACGGACGCCCCTATTCCTGTCTGTTGATTGAATATCTGGACGATTTGTTTATCTGCATTCCGTTTCGCTCTCATGTCCGGCATCCATACGCCTATCACTTCAAAAACTCCGCCAGATCTAAACGCAGTCAATCCGGCCTTGATTATACCAAGTCCATTTTAATCAAAAATAATGCGTATTTGGATAGCGTTGCACCCGCAATTGTAGATCAGGATGAGTATAAGGAAACGATGGTAAATTTACCCCTTATTGTTGGAGAAGTATTTGACTATATCTCTGACTATAAGGATGACCTGAACGCAGGACGGAAGCTCCACCCCAAAGAGTGGCAGCGCCGGTATGGCCGGTCTACCTTGCCCTACTTTGAGAGTTTTCTGCGGGATGCGGCGGCGCAGAGATAATGACAGGCCCTCCGAGCAACTGCTCGGAGGGCTTTTTCAGCCGTCCTTTCTCCGTTTTTTCCATGTTTCTCTCCACGTCTTGCCGCAGGCCCGCCCGGTGAAAACGATTAGGAGCAAGGTCACCAGGCCCCGCACAATGCCGACGGCGGCGGCAAAATGGTAGGTACGGTATCTTATCTCCGGAATCACGATCAAATGATGCAGATACTTCAATCCGCCGACCAGTCCCCAGGGCGACACGCTGGTATAGGGGTTCAGTACCAGACAGCTCAGCGCCACCGCCAGCCAGCCCATGATGAGCCAGGGGTGCTTTTTGGCGAGCAGAAGGGGCAGGCCCAGGATGACCAGAGACAGGGCCGCCCAGATCAGCAGAGGAGCGCCCATCAATCCGATGACGGCCAGCGCCGCGCCTGAGACCTCCATAATAACGCCCAGCTTCTGGACGGGGGACAGCCCTTGCTTTTGCTCCCGTTCCACATAGATGACCTGGGGCTGGGGTGGCTCCGGGGGCCGGGGGCGCTCCCCCTCCCGGACCAGTTCATCCACGCCCACCCCAAACAGGTCGGCCAGCTTGATGATCTTGTCCAGGTCGGGGGTGGACTGGCCCGTCTCCCACTTGCTCACGCTCTGCCGGGAGACCTCCAGCTTCTCCGCCAGGTCGTCCTGGGACATGTCCCGCGCGGTGCGGAGGGACAGAATTTTTTCTCCCAATGTCATGTCTTGACCTCCTCCTGATTTTCTTTTATTATAGAGAAAACGGGGCAAAAATCAATCAAGTCTACTTGGAAATTGCCGCAACTGAAAGTTGCGGAGGGGCAGGAGGGATCAAAATGGCCAAAAAGAACACCCGGAACACCCGGGGGAAGATCATCGACGCGGCCTGGCAGCTGTTTTACTGCCAGGGCTACGACGACACCACCGTGGAGGAGATCATCGAGGCATCGGGCACCTCCCGGGGGTCCTTCTACCACTACTTCCAGGGCAAGGACGCCCTACTGTCTACCCTGGCCGACGTGTTCGACCGGAAGTATGAGGAGCTGATGGAGACCCTGGACCCGGAGCAGGACCGCTTCGAGCAGCTGATGTATTTAAACCGGGAGCTGTTCGCCATGCTGGAGAACTCCATCTCGTTGGATTTGGCGGCCCGGCTGTATTCCTACCAGCTGGTCACCCGGGGGGACAAGTCCCTCCTGGACCACAACCGTACCTACTACCGGCTGCTGCGCCAGACGGTGCTCCAGGGCCAGCAGCGGGGGGAGCTGCGCGGCGATGTCACCGCAAACGAGATCGTCCGGGTCTACGCCCTGTGCGAGCGGGCCCTCATCTACGACTGGTGTCTGTCAGAGGGGGACTACTCCCTGTCCCAGTACGCAAAGACCATGATGCCCATGTTTCTACAAGGCTTTCGGGGGAAACCAGCGGAAGTTTGTAGGAATGTACAAAATAGTATTTTATAAAATGTACAGCCTGTTTTTCTTGATATTTCAGGATTAGCGGGCTATTATTTTTTATTCTGTACGGAGTTTGTTCTATATTGCGTTCTTGCCGGGTTTCTGGTATGATACCCATAATCTGCTGTTCGGCGGGCTGTTGTGCGGCCTGCCGGAGAGGCTTTGGGAGGAATTTTATGACTACCGCGCAGGCCTGTATTATGGGCACTATTATCGCATACCTCTGTTTTGTCATCCTCACCGGCGTGATGATCGGCCGCCGGTCCAAGAAGAGCGCCGAGGGCTTCTACCTGGGGGGCCGGGGGATGGGCCCCCTGGTCACCGCCATGAGCGCCGAGGCCAGCGACATGAGCAGCTACCTGCTCATGGGCATTCCCGGCCTGGCCTACCTGTCCGGCGTGGCCGACGCCAGCTGGACCGCCATCGGCCTGGCCGCGGGCACCTATCTCAACTTCCTGCTGGTGGCCCGGCGGCTGCGCCGCTACAGCGTCAAGCTGGACGCCATCACCATCCCCAGCTTCATCTCCAAACGGTACGGCGAGAAGAAGCCGGTCATCATGTGCATCTCCGCCCTGATTATCCTCATCTTCTTCGTGCCCTATGTGGCCTCCGGCCTGGCCGCCATCGGCAAGCTGTTCAACAGCCTGTTCAGCTGGAGCTACATGACGGCGGTGGTCATCGGCGCTATCGTCATCATCAGCTACACCTCCATCGGCGGCTTCGCCGCCGTGGCCACCATGGACCTGATCCAGTCCATCATCATGACCATCGCCCTGACCATCATTGTGGTGTTCGGCATTGTCCAGGCCGGGGGCATGGACGCGGTTCTGGACCACGCCCGGACCCTGCCCGGCTTCCTCAGCTTTACGGAGACCTACAACGTGTCCGCCGGCTCCGCTGAGCCTTACGGCTTCATCCGCGTCATTTCCATGATGGCCTGGGGCCTGGGCTACTTCGGTATGCCCCACATTCTGGTGCGCTTTATGGCCATCCGGGACGAGAACGAGCTGAAGCTCTCCCGCCGCATCGCCGCCACCTGGGTGGTGCTCTCCATGGGCGTGGCGGTGTTCATCGGCATCGTGGGCCACGCCGTCTCCGCCGCTGGCCGCATTCCCTTCCTGGAGGGCAGCGCCACCGAGACGGTGATCGTCCGGCTGTCTGACCTGCTGTCCAGCTATGGCATCCTGCCCGCCATTGTGGCCGGCTGCATCCTGGCCGGCATCCTGGCCGCTACCATGTCCACCGCGGACAGCCAGCTGCTGGCCGCCTCCTCCGCTTTCTCGGAGAACCTGGTGCAGGACGTGTTCGGCATCAAGCTGACCCAGAAGCAGACCATGCTGTATGCCCGGCTCACCGTGATTGTCATCGCCGTGATCGCCATGTTCCTGGCCTCTGATCCGGACAGCAACGTGTTCCAGATTGTCTCCTTCGCCTGGGCGGGCTTCGGCGCCACATTCGGTCCCGCCATGCTGTGCGCCCTGTTCTGGAAGCGGAGCAACCGCCAGGGCATTATGGCCGGCCTGGTGGCCGGGGGCGTGATGATCTTCGTATGGAAGTTCCTGGTGAAGCCGCTGGGCGGCGTGTGGAACATCTACGAGCTGCTCCCCGCTTTCCTGGTGGCCCTGGCCGCCATCGTGATCGTCTCGCTGGCAACCCCCGCTCCGGAGGCGGAGGTGGTAAAGACCTTTGAGGAGTACGACAAATAAAAGCCGAAGCTCAGGCCCCCTACGGGGGCCTGAGCTCTATTCATACCAGAACCGCCAGGGGAAGTCCGCCGCCTCCTGGGCGTAGTCGATGCCGATCCGCCTGCCTGTGCGGACCCGGACCGGGTCCGGGGGCGACCCGGGCAGGACGTACAGCCCGAAGCCGGGGTCGGTCAGGTCCAGGCCGTTCTGGGCCCGGGTGAGGTCCAGCCCCCGGCACAGCCTGCCCGGTCCGTTGAGGAAATTTTTCCGCTGGTAGGGGGTCAGCTCCTCCGGACCCCGCCCGAAGCGGATGCGGGCGAGCCGGTCTCCGTTCTCCACGGGGATTGCCCCCCGGATGAGGACGGCGGCCGGCTCGCCCTCTGGCTCGGTGACAAAGTTGAGGCAGTGGTACATGCCGTAGATCAGGTAGACGTAGGCTGTCCCCGGCGGAGAGAAGAGAGTTTCGGTCCGGGGGGTGCGCTTGTAGCCGTAGGCGTGGCAGGCCTTGTCCAGCCGGCCGATGTAGGCTTCGGTCTCGGTGATGCGGCACCGCAGCCGGGCGCCGTCGGGCAGCACCCGGACGATATCCCGGCCCAGCAGGTCCCGGGCGGCGGCGAGGGTATCCCGGTCATAAAAATCTCTTGTCAAAACATCCACAGCGCCCACCTTCAGGACCCTTTCGTCATATGGGCGGCGGCGGCCTTGAGCATCAGCCGCTTGGTGCCCACGCCGTCAAAGGCGATCTCTATCAGGGCGTCGCCCCCCATAGGCTGGACGGACAGCACCATCCCCCGGCCAAAGGCCTTGTGGTCCACCATATCCCCCTTGGCAAGCCGGAGGGCGGGATTCGCCCCCCCTCCGGGGGAACTGGCCGGCCTCTGGCCCAGCGGAGAAAACCGTTTTCCGTTCGGCCCCGCTCCGGCGCCCGGGGCGGCGTCTCTTCCAAAGGAGGCGTCGGAGCTCCGGCCTCCGCCGAAGCCCTGACGGCCCGCCCCGTAGGCCGGCCGCTGGCCGCCGTATCCGCCGTAGCCCGACGTCCGGCTGGGCATTCCGCTCCAGCCGCTGTCCCCCGGGTCGGACAGGAAGGTCCTGCCCGAGCGCTCCAGGTGCTCCGGGGGTATCTCCTCCACAAACCGGGAGGGCCGGTTGGCGCTGGTGCGGCCGAAGAGCATCCGCTGGTTGGCGCAGGTGAGGAAAAGCTGCTCCTTGGCTCTGGTCATGGCCACATAGCAAAGCCGGCGTTCCTCCTCCATCTCCTCCGCCTCGCCGATGGCCCGGATGCCGGGGAAGATGCCCTCCTCCGCCCCCACCACGAAGACCACCGGGAACTCCAGCCCCTTGGCGGCGTGCATGGTCATCATCACCACGCAATCCTGGCTGGGGTCGTGGCTGTCGATATCGGTGTACAGGGCGATCTCGTCCAGAAAGTTGTGCAAGGCGTTGGCCAGGCTCTCCTCGGGGTCGGCCCGGTTTTCCAGATAGCTGTTGATGGAGGTGAGCAGCTCCCGCACGTTCTCCAGCCGGGTGCGGTCCTCCACGGTGTTTTTGCTCTCCAGCATCACGGCGTAGCCGGTGCGGGCAAGCAGCTCCTCGTAGAACTCCGGGAGGGTGAGGGTATTCTCTGCCAGAAGCTGGTACAGCTCCTGAATCAGCCCGGTGAACTCCGAGAGCTTTTTCGACGCCTTCTGCAGCTCCGGATAGAGGGCGGCGTTGTCGATGACGGCGTAAAAGGAGCTCTCGTCCCGGCGGGCCAGCTCCTGGGCGGTGTCCACCGTTTTGGCCCCGATGCCCCGGGGGGGATTGTTGATAATCCGGGTGAGGCGCAGGTCGTCCTCCGGGTTGTCCAGCACGGCCAGATAGGCCAGCACGTCCTTTACCTCCGCCCGGTCGAAGAACCGGGTGCCCCCGATGATCCGGTAGGGAACGCCGTTTCGCTTGAAGGCCTGCTCCAGCTGGTTGGACTGGGCGTTCATCCGGTAGAGGACGGCATGGTCCTTCCACTTCCGGCCCTGGCCGAAGTGCTCCAAAATCTTGTTGGCCACATACTGGGCCTCGTCGTTCTCGTTCATGGCGGTGTACAGCCGGAGCATGTCTCCGGCCCCGGCGCGGGTCCACAGCTCCTTGCCCTTGCGGCCCTGGTTGTTGCGGATGACGGCGTTGGCCGCGTCCAGGATGTGGCCGGTGGAGCGGTAGTTCTCCTCCAGACGGATGGTGCGGCAGCCCTTATACTGCTTCTCGAAGGAGAGGATGTTCTCGATAGTGGCCCCCCGGAAGCGGTAGATGGACTGGTCGTCGTCGCCCACCACACAGAAGTTTTCACAGCCCCCGGCCAGGGTAGAGGCCAGCAGGTACTGCAGGTTGTTGGTGTCCTGGTATTCGTCGATCAATACATAGCGGAATTTCCGCTGATAATACTCCCGTACGTCATCAAAGCCCTTCAGCAGCCGGACGGTGTGAAGGATGATGTCGTCAAAGTCCAGGGCGTTGGCCTCCCACAGCCGGCGCTGGTACTCCATGTACACGTTGGCGATTTTGGTCAGCCTGAAATCCTCCGCCGCCTTGCACTCGGCCAGATAGTCCGGGGCCAGCTTCATGGCGTCCTTGGCCCGGGAGATGTATCCCAGGATGGACCGGGGCGGGAACTGCTTGTCGTCCATGTTCAGCTCTTTGAGAATATCCTTCACCACCCGGAGGGAGTCGTTGGTATCGTAGATGGTGAAGGAGGAGGAGAAGCCCAGCTTGTCGATATCCCGGCGGAGGATGCGCACGCAGGCGGAGTGGAAGGTGGAGGCCCAGACATCGTTGGCGGAGGGGCCCAGCATGGCGGCCAGGCGGTCCTTCAGCTCTCCGGCGGCCTTGTTGGTGAAGGTGATGGCCAGGATGGTCCAGGGGGCGGCGGGCTCCAGGCGGCACAGCCGCTCCTGACGGGCCTTGTCTCCTTCTCCGGTCTCCGCGTAGCGCTCCAGAAAGGCCAGGTCGTCCTCAGTGATAGACTCGGGCGCCTCCGCGCTGTCGGAGCCCCGGCCGTATTTCATCAGGTTGGCGATGCGGTGGATGAGGACGGTGGTCTTGCCGCTCCCCGCCCCCGCCAGCAGCAGCAGCGGCCCCTCGGTGGCCAGGGCGGCCTTCTGCTGCTCCGGGTTGAGCCGGGCGAAATCTCGGGCGATGGCCCCCCGGCGGGCCTTGCAGAATCGTATCTCCTGTTGGCAGTCCAGCATATATATAACATCCTTCGTGTAGGGCTTGTTTTAAAAATGTCAGCATGCCCAAACGGCGGCTCTTTTTCCGCCATACTTTGCCAATTTTCCTTGAAATACATCCAGTATTC